>CALVEK010000001.1 GCA_944326555.1 Candidatus Gastranaerophilales bacterium
TATACGGCACGGAGATACTCCGTATCTCTCTTTGCCTACCTCTATGTAAAACCTGACATTTAGTCAGCTTTTACTCAAAAACTTATAAAAATCTACTACAGAACAATGTCCTTACATATATTTTTCATTGCATCAAAGCTCTTTGTATAAAGCTGTCCGTTGTTTTCTCTTGCATCTACTCTGCCAATAAAATCTCTAAATACATCTTCAGATGTTTTTAACCCTACTTTCTCAGCAGCCATTGTACACTTTTTGGCGATAATTTCCGTTAGTTTAATATAATCAGCCTTTTGTGCGGTATTCATAGTCTTGTAATACTTACCAAAATTAGGATAATCTACCAACGGGCATATTAAATCGTATTTTGTATTTATATGTTCATCTACATTGTAGTAATACCAGTCAATTATATTGAGTCTTTTTTCTTTAAAATTAATTAAAAAGTTGTTAGGGTTGAAACTATCTGCTTTACCTTTATTTTCATCAATTAGTTTTAATTTTTTGGCAAAATCATCAAAAGATTCTTGAGGGAATTTTGCAATTTGTTTTAAATCAGAAATGAAATCACTTGCCTGTTGCGGAGTAATTTCTATTTGAGCACGTCTATGCTCTGCCCAATTTTCTATAGAATGGGGTTTTCCTTTTATTCTTTTTAGAATTTTTACATTTTCACCAAAGCCAGCTATTGGCTGCCCCATATTATATCCGGCAAAATCATCTTGAATTTGTCTTAATGGCAAATAAAAATAGTCTTTAAAATTATCACCTGCTGATTTTGAAATTTTTATAACCCAATTTTCCATCAAAGGATTGCTGAATTTGTAAACTACAGAATTTTGCCCTGAACCGATAATATTGCTTTCTATACAATTTGAAATAAATCCTTCAGGACTTTTTATGTTAGCTTTATCTGCTTGGTTGAAAAAAGCAGATAAATTAAACAATTCATCATTAAACTGTTTAAAAGAAGGTTTACTTTTTGCTCTTATTGCAAGCACAGCAATACCGGCAACAGCCATACACCCAAGAGTTGTTGTTATATATTTGGTTTTATTGTTTTTCTGACCGGAAATATTATTATTTTGATTTATCGAGTCTGTTTTTGGGGCTATATAATTTACACTGCCAAAAACAAGAGACCTGTCTCCCTGAATCTTTTGAATAGAATGCATTATTTACTCCATTATTAAAACTGATTTTATACTATCACAAAAGATTTCAATTCAAAAACATTTATGTATCTGACAGGGCTTTGCCAATGCGCAGAAGCAAACCACGCTTTGCCATAACATCAGTATTCCCAAACAAGCTCAAAATGATAACTTCACTACTAAACCGGATTATTTATGTATTAATTTTTTTATAATCGGTGAAAATTTATCAACATTTGCAAAAATAAAATCTTTTGATTTTAGTACGAAAGAATCGTGCTTTTGTAAATCTTTTAAAATAGCAATAAATTCTTTTTCCGTTAAAATTGTGTCGGCAATATCGGCTTTACCTATGCTATGACGCAAAATGGAGTTTTTTGTCATTCTCAAAGCTCTTCTAAATTGAGCATCTTGATTGTATCTGGCAGTATAAACTCTTGTTAGCAAATCCTTGTATTCTTGAGAATCTCTGCTAAAACTTTTACCCATCCAATAAAGTGTTCTTGTGTCATAAACAGGTTTAATCGTTTTTGCAACTTCTTTCAAATTTTCTTGAGAGACAGAAAATACTTTTTTCTGTTCCATCGGGTCTTTTACTTTCAATGCAAGCAAAAATGAATTAACAGAAGCAATATCATTACCTGAGTATCTAAAGTTTGTTGCCGACGGCGTTTTTTCTTTTCTGTTTATGACATTCGATAACAAATTTTTGAAATCATCTGAATCTCTTCTAAAAGATTTGCCTTTCCAAAATAAAAGAATATCTTCTTTTGCTCTTTTTATTGATTTAGAGGCTTTTTTTGCATCAAAACCGTTTAGAGAGCATATTCTTTTTTGCTCATCTATATCTTTTACTTTTAATGATTGTAAAAAGCCTTCGATAGAATTTATTTGAACGCCATCCAATTGAAAATCTGTTTTTGAAAAATTACTCAAAACATTTGCAGGAAAAGCACCTCGTGCCTTTATATCGACTATATCAATCGAATTTTTTCTGTACGGCATCGGGTATTTTCTGTTGTACAGAACGATATTTGTTGTATTTGGATATATTTGAGGTTGTACTGTAATCATAATTTTTCTGTTTTTATAGTTTTAAAGTTTCTGAATAAAAAAAATTGCGTTTCCTGTTTTCAATACTAAATATTTTCGTTGTTATTTTGAAACAAAATTTTATATATTTTGTTCATTACATTCATTCTTGCCCCTGTTTTTGAGTTTTCACAATAATATGACTCAACAGGACACAAATTTGTCCAATTGTCGCATACAATGCGATTTGGATTGTCTGGAGTTATTTTTAAACCATTTTTATTTATTATATCAAGATTAACAATTCCCAATTTTGTAAGATTTTTTAGCTCATTATACGCTGCTTTTTTTGCATCATCAGACAACAAACGATATGATTTATTATAATCCAACAATTCACCTGATTTAGCACCATCAATTCGTAAAACGGAAACAGAAAAACCTTCCTTGGTATTAGCTGATTTAACAAATTGAGGAGCCATCTTTATACCCTTATCGGCAAGAGCTTTGAGGATTGTTTTGTCATATTCCGTATCTGCTTCTATACCTGTTTTAATAAGATATTCACCGTCTTTTAGCATATTAGGGCCTACTTTTATAACCCCAGGTCTTTTGTTTTGGTATTTTTCAATTACCGTCCAAAACTCTTTATAGTTTTTTGTCTTTTCAATATTTGACAAAAGATCATCAAGGTGATTAGGCAGACTGCAATTTTTATTGTAGTCAAAAACATTCTCATGTGCCTTGAATGTGGGCCTGTATTGTACATATTGAATATTTGTTCTTTTTACTTCAGACATATAGACGACCTTTCGAAATTGATGCAGATATTAAATTAATCTTTCAGTTAACCATTTTGGCGGGAATACAAGTTTCCCTTCTTTTGATACTATACTCTTTTCAACATTTTTTATCGCAAATTGCGGACCTGTGAACAAATGTTGAATCATATTTGCAGAAAACAAACTGTTGTTATTTGGTGCCATATAAGGAAACATTATGGCAGTACCTGCAGCGTAGCCTTGAGAAGTATCTTGGCATCTTAACAAGGTTTTTAAGAAGTCTTGTTTTACGCTTTTTGGTTTACCATTCATCATTATAACAAGATTTTTGAAAAAATCTGTCTCTTCAAGAGTATTTTTTACATCTCGACTATAATGAATATTCAAATTCGGAGCATCCTTAGATACAGCAGCAATACCTTTTTTGTATGCTGCACAAACGTACATATCAACACTCTTTATATTTTTACAACCGTCTGTAATTGATTTATACAAATCTACTGCAGAACTACCGCTAACAAGACAATCATCAAGAACAACAACTCTTACATCTTTAGCTTTTTCAGTATATTTTTGCAAGTTCTTCCAACCGACAATGAATTTTGATTCGGGACTAACTTCTTTAAACAAACTGCCGACTATACCATAACTTTTGCTTGCATCAGGTACATAAATAACAGCATTTGGAGTTTCTTTTTTAATTTGTTTTGCAAAATCAGAAAGAATGCTTTTCATTCTTGGGTAAGAATAAATATCAAGATTGTTTTCAAGATATTCTGTCAAAACTTTTTTTGCTTCTTCTCTTGTTTTATCATTCAACTTAGGGAAAGCTGTGGCGAGATAGTCATCTATAGCTCCGCCGTCTTGTTTTAATTTGTTTATAGCATTTTCAAAAACACCGTTTCTATTTGCAATACCGTACTCCGGATGCCAATTTGCAAGAATAGAAGAAGTTCTGCCATGTTTCATAGCAGATGCCATTTTACCCGTATTGTAACTTAGTAATACATCATCAAAAACAAGACTGTTTTTTGATAATTCTAAACCCGACTCAACTTTACTGCTAAGTTGAAAAACATCACCTGACAATTCAGGTAAATACTTAAATTCGGAAGTTTTAGGGACAATCGATTTTGGCGGAGTATGCCAAACATTCCTTAACAAAGGCAAATTTCTTATACTTTTTATTGTGTTAAAACTCGCCATTAAAGTACCCTTTAAAACCTAACCTTATTTATATAAAAACATGTTTTCTAAAGAAATTGCCATGCAATTTTTATTATACAACTCAAAACTGATGTTTTGTTACTCAAATTTATTTAGCGGAAGATGATTTTAATTTTTCTTTCAATTTGCAATACTCTTTGTAATCCTCACCCCATTGAGCAATGGAATCTAAAACAGGTGCAAGAGAATAACCTAAATCCGTAAGGCAATATTCAACTCTTGGCGGCATCTCAGGATATACTGTTCTTTTTACAAGCTCATTATCTTCCATTTCCCTAAGATGAATTGTCAAAGATTTTTGTGAAGCTCCCGTTAAATTTTTTAATTCACCAAATCTTTTTTGACCATCCAGCAAGTCTCTTATAATAAGCATTTTCCATTTATGTCCGACCAAATTTAAAAGAGTCTCTATAGGACAAGCCTCAGAAGTTTTTTTACTAACAGAAATATTTTTTTTACCCGAATTTTTCTTTTTCATACCTCAATTACCACATTAGTTTCAGTTTGATACCTAGTGTATAACAGATACTAAAATACTGCAATAAGCTATAAAAAGTTATTTTTTCTTGTAAACAACAAAACTGATTTGATCATCCAGAACATATACAGGCTTGTAATTTTCAACTAAAAAATTGCATATTTTAGGAGAATAATCACAAAAAGCTCCGGTTCTAAAGGGAGTATATTTAATATTATTCAGTATAAAATAGTCAGGCGAATTTTTTTCAAAATCAGCCAAAATTTTATCTTCTCCAAAAACCTGAACATTGACAGGAATCAAATAGTAATAATAATCACTTGATTTTTTAGATGTCAAAAAGTTAATCAATGCGCCCTCAGGAATATTAACAACCGTTGCATCTTTTGGAATATTTTTTTGAATATAGTGTAATAGTTTGTTTTGAGATTTTAACCACACATCAACAAATATCATTCCTCTATCTGTTTTTACGGGAAACAAAGGCTGTGTGCCTATCCTGTGAACATTTAAAAACAAATAAGCAATTATAATCATTACACACAAATTACAAATAGTATTTGCAAACACGGGTTTGTTGATAAACGGAAAAATACGAGGGATATAATTGACAAAAAATATAACAAACGGAATAAATAAAGCTGCCAAAGAAAAAGTTCCGTAACATTCCAAAGTAATATCACAAATTCCTTTTACAGAAACGCTTAAAGCAGAAAAGAACAAAAATAAGAACATCTTGTCCGAAGAAGAAATATTTGCCAAAAACTGCTTTTCCTTAAAAAACTTAAAAGCATAATTCAAGCAAAAACACAGAACTATAAAAACACTTGCTATTCCCATCCAAAGAAACGGATTTTGTGCATGAATTTGAAACTTGTCAAACAATTTTATGTTAACAAAAATCATGAATACAAAAATTGCCAGACCAACAATTTTTTTGATATATCTGTCATTACTATATATAAAGGAAATATAATTAAGAGCATACAAAATAACTGAACAAATAACCACAACCGGAATATATTTTACAAATAAATAATTCAAAGCGAGTTTTATATGCAAAGGATTGAAGTAAAGTCCGTATGCATTGTAAAAATATTCAACAGCAGGGGTTTTGACTAATTTTTGAATATAATCAAAAGCATTAATCAAATCCTGTACACTAACACCTTGTATTAAAAGAATTCCAAACGACAAAATGGGAAAAAGCATAAAAGAAGCAAATGCAGCAAGATACTGCTTCCAATTTAACTTGAACAATGGTAAAACAAAAAACAACAAACAAAAATACGGCAAATACTCAATTTTGTTTGCAAAAGAAAATCCTGCCATAACAAATGACAACATGAGATATTTGATTTTTTTGTCTTTAATATAAAATAGCATTGCCAAAAGAGAAAGCAAATAACCTGAAAGTGCGTATACAGCGGAATATGAATAAACAAAAATAAAGTTGAAAAAACCTTTTGCATAAACACAAACAAACGTTGTTAACCCCACTATACATAGCGCTGTTTTTTTATCGGTAAATAACTTTGAAATATAAAAAGTGGAAAACAAAATTATCAAAGAATTTAAAAATCCCATAAAATATAGTGTATTAAGGTGAACGCCAAAAAGAGCATAAGCTACTGTGTTTATTTGATAACCAAGAGGCCCGTAAACATTATAAATATCTTTATAAAGCAATTTGCCCTGCAACATTTGCCAAGGTATATAGGCTTCTCTGCCGACATCTACCATGTATGCACCTTGTTTGCCAAAATACAAGACAAACAAAACAAGACAAACCGTAAAAATTAACAATAACTGCGCAAGATTATATTTCTTTGCAAATTCTATAAACTTTTCCATAAAAATTGAGTTCTCCTCCGATTTTGATTATACTATGAATATGACCGAATCGTTCTAATAGACGAAGGCAAAATAACGTTTTATAAAGCGATTCAAAACCAAAAGCACAAAAAGGGGTTTAGAGTAGGATTAAGTATGATAAATAACAAAAAAGTTGCGGTAATAATGCCTGCATATAACGCTGAAAAAACACTTGAACAAACATATAATGAATTGTATAAAGATATAGTTGATGAAATTATACTTGTAGATGACAATTCTTCCGACAAAACAAAAGAAGTAGCTAACAGACTCGGAATAACAACAATTGTACATGATAAAAACAAAGGTTACGGCGGTAACCAAAAAACATGTTATACAGCCGCTCTAAAAACCGATGCAGACATTGTCATTATGGTTCATCCCGATTATCAATACACCCCAAAACTGGTCCCTGCCATGGCAACAATGATTGCTTTTGATGAGTATGATGCTTGTATTGCTTCAAGATTCATAGGCAAAGGAGCTTTAGAAGGTGGTATGCCTTTGTACAAATTTGTAGCAAACAAATTCCTTACCCTGTTTCAAAACCTTTTGATGGGTGAACGTTTAACGGAATATCATACAGGATTTAGAGCTTTTTCAAAAGAAGTCCTTGAAAACTTGCCGCTTAAAGATTGCAATGACGACTTTATTTTTGATAATGAAATGCTTGCGCTAATTTTCTACAAAGGTTATACAATAGGACAAATAAGCTGTCCTACAAAGTATTTCCCTGACGCATCTTCAATAAACTTTTTAAGAAGCTGTAAATACGGTTTTGGAGTATTAAAAGTAAGCATTCTTTATGCTTTAGCAAAATCCGGAATTTACAAATCCAAAATTTTCAAAAAAGATGCTAAATTGCTGGATAAAAACGAAGAACTTCCATATTTCAAAAACTAGCTTATATGAGCCAAAAATCAGAAATACAATAGTTCTTGAGCTTTAAAATGAAGTATACTAGCCCTGTGCAAGATAACCCAGAGCTTCTTTAAGGATTTCTTCCGAAGAATCTTTTTTGCTGACGGTTTTGCAAGCATAAGTTAAACCTGCTTTAGTTTCTTCTTCAGAATATCCCAAAGATAAAAGTACAGCCTGTGCTTCTTGCAATACAACTTCTGAAACATCTTTTTGTGCATTTATATCAGATATATCAATCGTGGCAGTTTTTTGCCAATTTATGAGTTTGTCTTTCAATTCCAGTATGATTTTTTGAGCAAGTTTTGGGCCCACACCCTTTGCTTTTGAAAGTTCTTTAAAATCGCCCCTCACAACTGCAGATATCAAATCACAGCCCGAAAACTCGTCTAACAAAACAATAGCAACTTTCATACCAACGCCTGATACACTCAAGAGAATATTAAAAATATCTCTGTCTTCTTTGTTCAAAAATCCGCACAACATCATAGCATCTTCTCTATGTATCAAAGTTGTATAAACTTTAATTTCCTCATCTTCTTTCTCAACAAGGGCAACATTTCTTGAAGTTGTGTGAATCAAATATCCAAGACCGTTGTTTTCTACAACCAAAGTAGCTCCTTTTGCTGATACAGACTGTTTAGAAACCAATTTACCTTTAATATAATCTAGCATAATATTCCTTTGCCCAAATCTTTAATCATGTCCAAATCATCATGCGGATTACGCCCTGTTTTTGTCAGATAATTACCGACCATAATACCGTCTACACAAGTTTTTAACGCTTTTTTTTGATTTTCGATACTCAATCTCATCCTGCCGCCGCAAAATCTAAGCACAGAATGAGGATTTGCAATTTTAAAAATCGCAAGAGTGCGAAGAATATTTTCTTCATCAATTTTATCTATATAATTTTCAAACGGCGTATTAGCTACAGGCATGAGTATATTTATAGGAATAGACTCGGGTTCAATCTCAGAAAGAGTATGAGCCATCTCAACTCTTTGCTCAACAGATTCTCCCATACCCAAAATCACACCACAGCACAGCTCCATGCCGTATTTTTTTACGAGTTTGCACGTGTTTATTCTGTCCTCAATTGTATGTGTTGTACAAACATCAGGGTAATATGACGGTGCTGTATTTATGTTATGATGAAACCTTTTTAAACCGGCATTAGCAAGTCTTTTTGCCTGTTCTTCATTTAATATGCCAATAGAAGCACAACTTTTTATGCCGTCAATTTTATTTAGCTCATCTATCATCTCAAGCATTTTATCAAAATCACTTTCATCAGGTGTTTTTCCTGATGTTACGATAGCAAATCTTGAAGCATGATTTTTTTTAGCATCAATTGCCGCATTTTTTACGGTTTCTATATCTACTAAAGGAAATGATTCTATTTCTGTGTTGTAATGCGAACTTTGTGCGCAATATTTACAATTTTGCGAACACTTACCGTTACGAGCATTAACAATAGAGCACAATTCAACATCTTTTTTTACGTACAAAGATGACATCTTTAACAGTTCATCCAAATCTGTATTGTAAAGTCTAAAAAGCTCTGATTTATCAATGATATTTTTCATAAGTTCATCATACAACAAACAGCGAACCTTTGATAACAATCAAACGATTCGCTGTCTTTAAGTGTATGTATGTAGTATTTTATTTATTCAGGTTTAACTTTTTTAAGAAGCTCAATAGCTTTATCTTTTAATTCATTTGCTTTTTGAGCAAGTACTGTTAAAGACTCTGATAAAGATTCCTTAACTTCTCCGGCTTTCTCTGCAGCTTTTGATGCGGTATCTCTACCAAAATCTTTGATATTTTTGGCATACTCACTGCCTTTTTTCATAATAGTATCAACAAAAGGTAATTTTGCGAGTTTGCCTCTAAAAACATAAGCTGCGGTAGCCAATGCAGCAAATGCAACCAAACCGCCTGTTATATATGCAGCTTTATGACTTTTTGGTGCTCCATCTTGTTCTTTTTTGCCAAAATTTTGAGCTTTTTGTGCTTGTGGCTTGCAACACTCGTTGTTACTTCTTAAACTTACTGCGCCTAATGTCATAAATTTATTCTCCAAGTTAGTAATATTTTCATGATTACTAATAATCATCAATGCTTAAATTTGTCAAAAAAACACTGCAACTTAACATTTTTTTACATCTAACTTTAGTTTTTATAATTTACAGATACCCTAATTTCAAAAAAACGTTCCCAAGGGTAACTGTAATCTATAGAATTAGGCTCAAAATTTAGTGTAGAAAAAAGCTGTTTTTGAAAAGGAGACATTTCTTTTTTTAGTTCTTCAACAGAAATATTGTCTAAATACGACTTCAATTTTTTTCTTACATTAGCTTGATAAGCCCAGTCATCCAAAAATCTAATTAATTGAACTTTTTTAAATTCATTTAAGTTAATATTTTTTGAAACATACTTAACTAATGCACAACAAATAGCACTTCCTAATGAATTACCTGTTGTGTTCCAACCTGCATAGCCCAAAAAATTGTCTTTATCCAAACCGTATTCAAAAAGACTCTGAACAAAACTGTTATCTGCTCCGTTGGCGTTTCTTATATCAACTACAAAATAAGGTTTTTCTCCAACACAAGACAATATTTCTTTTCCAACTTTGCAGTCTTCCACATCAACACCCATAACAAGCTCACCTTGTTCTTCTTTAAAATTATTCACTACAAGAACAATATCCGAACTATTCAAATCAGAAATACAGCATCCTGCCAATTCAATCTGTCCTTTTACTGACTCAAAAACACTTACATCCTCGTATTTCGATATTTTGTCCATAAAATCGGGTTCCGTAAACACAGGTGAAATTTTTATAACATTATCTTTGGCAAAATGTTTTACAACAACTCTACTCAAAAGGCTCAAAGGAATTTCGTCTGCGCCTGTTTTAACAAGCGCACAAACTCCCATTTCTTTTATCATCATCTCCAGAGCTTGTGCCTCTGCAACATTAAACCCGTATTTTGAACAATCATCTTTTGAAAAAACCAGAGTATCAAAAATTCTATGTTTTGAATTCAATCCTCTTGCAAGTTCCAAATAATATTGGTTTATCTCAAAATTTCTTTTTCTTGTTAACAAATAATCTTGAATAATTTCGGCAGGAACATCCGTTTCAACAGAAGATTGAGGGGCATTTTTGTGCATTTCGTAAGAATATTTGAAAATTTTTTCTCCATATAAGTTCCAATATTCTTTTTCTTCTTCGTTAATATTGTTGTTAGATATTCGCATGATACTTGAAAAAGCGTAAACCTTGGCTTTTTTTGCAAGCAATATATCTACAAACTTGTCTATTCTTGATTTTATTTGTTCAAAAGTGTCCTTAGAACGTCTGGAGGGAATTAAGCCTCCATAAGCTATGGTATCTAAAGCAACGACAACATCATCAATTTCTTTTAAGTTGTTTAACCAATCAAAAATCGCTTCAATGTTGGCATTTTTTTTCAAATCGCCCAAATATTTTATCGGAGGAATAAAAAGTTCTATATCCTTGTTAATTTGAGCTATCTGAACAGCTAAGTCATAACATACGGGTCTGTTATCGATTGGAATAAAAGCTATTTTTACCTTTGGACAAGAACTCATTTTTATTCAGCCTTTACAACAGAATTACCATTACCGTTAGCATTGTTGGTAGTAAATTGATTGGCTCTTGTAATACCAACTTTACCGGAACGTACCAATTCTCTGATTCCTATGGGTCTTAACAATTCAATAAGAGAGCGAATTTGTCTTTCATCTCCGATAGCTTGCAGAGTATAAGTTCTTGGCGTAACATCAATAATCTTTGCACCGAATATTTCTGCTATTCTCAATATTTCAGAGCGGTCTTCATCTTTTGCAATAACCTTACAAAGAATAAGTTCTCTTTCAATCGATTCAACATCGCCAAGGTCAATAACTTTTAAAACAGGAATTAATCTGTTAAGTTGTTTTGTAATTTGCTCAATTACATTGGCATCGCCACCCGATGTTTCTATGGTGATTCTTGCATAACCTTTTTCACTTGTTTGTGCGGCGGTGATACTTTCAATACTGTATCCTCTGCCAGAAAACAAACCGCTTACACGAGATACAATCCCTGCCTCGTCTTTTACCAATACTGATATTACATGATTTTTATTATTTTGCATTTTTTTTACCTGTTTAATTTATAGGACAATCATTAGAGAGTAAAACTTTGTTTATCGGATTACCAGCAAGAACCCAAGGATAAACCATTTCACATTCTTCGACAACAAAGTCAATAAACACCGGTTGTTTACATTCAACTGCCTGTTGTAATACCGGAATAATTTCTTCTTCTTTTGTAACTCTAAAACCTCTTGCGCCGTAGGCTTCTGCCACTTTTACAAAATCGGGCCCCGAAATTTTAGTCTCCGAATAATGTTTGTGATACAGCTTTTCTTGCCATTGACGAACCATACCGAGATAACCGTTATTGATAATGATATTGATTACAGGAATATTATATTCAACACAAGTTGCCAATTCTTGTATATTCATCTGTAAACTGCCATCTCCCGCAACATTAAATACAGGTTTGTCAGGCATTGCAATAGAAGCACCCATCGCAGCAGGGAAGCCAAAACCCATCGTTCCTAAACCACCTGAGGTTATAAATCTGCGGGGTTTATTAAATTTGTACATCTGAGCAGCCCACATTTGATGCTGACCTACTTCTGTTGCTACAATAGCATCCATGTCTTTTGTATATTCATAAAATTTTTGAATAACCGTTACGGCACTTAGTTTATCTGTCGGCTGTTCTAAGGCAGGAACTTTCTTTTTCCACTCATTAATTTGCTCTAACCAAGACTGTTTTACTTCGTAGTTAATTTCATATTTATTTTTGTCAAAATCTTCTAACATGGAAACCAAAACATTCTTTGCATCACCAATAATAGGAATATCGACTTTTACATTTTTATTGATAGAACAAGGATCAATATCTACATGTATAATTTGTGCATCTCTTGCAAAACGTTTTAGACAACCTGTAATACGGTCATTAAAACGAGTACCGATTGCAAACAACACATCACAATTTGATACGGCGTGGTTTGCCCAGAAATTACCATGCATACCAAGCATACCAAGAGATTTGGCATCAGACTCAGGGAAAACTCCCTTTGCCATAAGTGTATTTGTAACAGGAACATGCAATCTGTCTGCAAGCTGTTTTAATTCTTCCATAGCTTCCGATGCAACAATACCGCCGCCTGCAATAATAACAGGACGCTCTGCATCGCAAAGCAATTCTAATGCTTTTGAAATTTGTTTCGGATGCCCAAAATAGTTTGGATTATACCCAGGCAGCTTAACTTCCTCAGGCCAAACAAATTCTGCCTTAGCACTCAAAATATCTTTTGGCATATCAACAACAACAGGTCCTGGTTTCCCTGTCGTAGCAATATGAAAAGCCTCTTTTATTACACGAGGCAAGTCTTTTACATCTTTTACAAGATAATTATGTTTGCAGCAAGAACGTGTAATACCAATGATATCAGCCTCTTGAAAAGCATCATTACCTATTTGATTAACACCAACCTGACCCGTAAAAACAACCAGCGGATATCCGTCATAATAAGCATTTGCAATACCTGTAATGGCATTTGTTGCACCCGGGCCTGAAGTTACAAGAGCAACTCCTGCTTTTCCGGTTACTCTTGCATAACCCTCAGCTGCATGGATTGCGGCTTGCTCATGTCGAACAAGATAATGTTTTATAAAATCACAGTTATAAAGTGCCTCGTATATAGTTAAAATTACTCCTCCGGGGTAGCCAAAAATTTTGTCTACACCCTCTTTTTTCAAACATTCCAAAAATATCTGAGCACCTGTTAATTTATTTGTACTTTTTTCTGTATCAGTTGTTGTCATTAATATATTTACTCCGGATAACTGTATATATTTAAAATATTCTAACATTTTTTACGATTTTTTCCAAAATTTTTATAGTTAACTTTGATTATTGATATTTAACTTTTCTAAAGAACTATAAAAAATCGGACTATTATAAAATAGTCCGATTTTTGGTATTAAATTCATAAATTTAATTATTTACAACCGCAGCAATTAAGTCCTGCTTGTTCTTTTAAAGCTGCTGCCTTGTCAGTAGCTTCCCAAGGAACGTCAATGTCAGTACGTCCCATATGACCGTATGCAGCAAGCAACTGGTAGAACTTACCGCCATTTTTAGCAGGTAATCCTCTCAAGTCAAATTGCTTGATAATAGCAGCAGGTCTTAGGTCAAAGTTCTTTTTAACCAAAGCTGAAATTTCATCATCAGAAATAACACCTGTGCCAAAAGTATCAACCATGATAGAAACAGGTTCAGCAACACCGATTGCATAACCGAGCTCTACCTCACATTTTTGAGCAAGTCCTGCTTTAACAATATTTTTTGCAACATAACGAGTTGCATAAGCAGCAGAACGGTCAACCTTTGTAGGATCTTTTCCTGAAAAAGCTCCACCACCATGACGAGAATATCCGCCATAAGTGTCTACAATGATTTTTCTTCCTGTTAAGCCTGCATCCCCTTGAGGTCCGCCGATTACAAATCTTCCTGACGGGTTGATTAAATATTTTGTATTTTCATCAGGCTTGATTGCATCGTTTTCGAATACAGGATTTATAACTTTTTCTATCAAGTCTTGTCTGATAATTTCTTGAACTTCTTTGTTGTCAGAAACACCGTTGATTTCAGGGTCGTGTTGAGTAGAAAGTACGATTGTGTCAATTCTTGACGGTCTTCCATCAACATATTCAACAGTAACCTGAGATTTACCGTCAGGTCTTAAATAGCCTAAAGAACCGTTTTTTCTGACTTGAGCAAGTCTGTAAGCCAATCTGTGAGCAAGGCTTATAGGCAATGGCATAAGCTCAGGTGTTTCATCACAAGCAAAACCGAACATGATGCCCTGATCACCTGCACCAACATTTTCTGTTTCTGTTGAAGCTGTATCAGAATTATCACTTCTTGATTCAAGAGCTTTGTTTACACCACCGGCAATATCTGTAGATTGCTCATCAATTGTTGTAAGTACAGCACAAGTTTTGTAATCAAAACCGCCGCCTTCTTTACCGACATAGCCGATATTTTTTATTGTATTTCTTACTACTGCGGGAATATCCACGTAGCAGTCGGATGTAATTTCTCCACATACAAGAGCCATACCTGTAGTTACCGTAGTTTCTGCAGCTACACGAGAACTTTTGTCTTTTGTAAGGAATTCATCCAGAATTGCGTCAGAAATTTGGTCGCATACCTTATCAGGATGCCCTTCTGTAACTGATTCTGACGTAAAAAGAAATCTTTTTGATGTCATTTTGTTATTTTCCCTTTCATAATTACACCCGAATGACTCTTCGGGATTACAAACATAGTAAATCAAAGGAATAACAGGGTCAAACAAAGTATACAAGAGGTTTACATAGCTTAATCATTACAACTTTTCGACAAACTTTATTCTGTTATTAAACGAATTACGAACAAAACAGCTTGTTTGTAATACTCAAACCATATTCTAATCTATTACAACCTCACCCTGACGCAGCACTTTTATTTCATCCCCAACCGCCAATGCAACTGTAGAAGCCAAACCTTGACAGTGATAACCGTAATCCTCAAAAACAAATTCCATATGTTCCCCGACATTTTTCAATGCTTCCTGATAATTTGAAGCAGCCTCCTGACCGGAGAGATTGGCACTTGTTGTTGCAAGCACATGACCGTCTATTACCTCGCATAACCTCTTAAAAACAGGGTTATTCGGAACTCTTATTCCAACTGTGTTTTTAAAAGAAGTCATATAATCAGGCGTCAAATCGGATTTTTCAAAAATCAAAGTCAATGCCCCCGGAAAATATTTTTTTACAAGTTCATTTGCACGAGGCGAAATTTCTTTTACATAAGGCAAAAGATGCTCTACACTGTCAGACATCAATATCAAAGGTTTAGAGCGGTCTCTATTCTTAAGTGCATAGATATTTTCAACCCCGTCTTCACTTTGCGGCAAACATCCTACACCCCAAACGGTATCCGTAACAAAAGAGACAACACCGCCCTTAGCCAATCGGTCGTTTAGTTTTTTTACAAAAGACAAATCATCAAAAATATCCATAAATTCACAAAATCCTTTTAATTTGTTTATCTTTTAAATTTAGTCAATTTACCTTTTACTCTGCCATAAAGCTCAAATACGTAAGGTATTTTAAACAGTGCAGCAAATAAACTGTAAACTACCGCACAAATCAAGGTTATCAAAATAATTTTGATAATCAATAAAAGTTGAGTAGGTTCAAAATACTTATCCCATAATTTGTAAGCACCAAGGCATACATAATAAGTAAATACAGAGATTATTGCCATTTTTATAAGGTTTTTAAAATAAATACCATAATCCATGCTCATTTTTTCCTTAATCAAAAGACCAAGCCAAAAACCGTTTATCAAAGTTACAAAAGAGGTAGAAAGCGTGATACCCCCAATACCCAACTGTTTAACAAACAAGAAGTTCAGGATAAATTTTATAATAATAGAAGACAATGCTACTAAAAAAGGAGTTTTTGAATCATTAAACGCATAAAAAACTCTTGTTATAGAATCTCTGAAAACATAAAAGATTATAGAAATCGATAAATAACAAAGAGCCTCTGACACCATCATAGTAGCAACTTCGTTAAATGCACCTCTTTGAAAAATCAGCTGTATTGCGTTTGTTGAAAGTAAAATTATCAAAACCAAAATTGGAAACGCAACAAAGTTGAGAAGCCCAACACCCTTGTTAAAATAATATCTTATGTTGTCATAATCTTTCTCGCCCACAAGTTTGGAAAAAATAGGAAACAAAGGAACGAGAAAAGCTGTTACCAAAACACCAACAGGAAACTGGAACAGCCTGTTTGCATAACCAATCGCAGACCAAGCCCCCTCTTGCAACTGTGAGGCAAAAAACATATCAACATAAATATAAACCTGACCGACCGTAGAACTTAAAATCGCAGGGAACAACAACTCAAGAATATTGTTGTACTGAGGATTATTAAACACATCAAGATTAGGTTTAAACTTAAAGCCCAGTTGCTTGAGTTTTGGCAATTGGTAAACAAACTGGCACATTGCACCGACTGTAGTTGCCAAAGCCAAAATTATACCCGTATTATCATGATGAACAAGTGATATTATTGCAATAATGGCAACACTCATCAGAATAGGAGAAATATTCGGTATCAAAAACTCTTTGTATGTAATCAAAATACCGTAATAAATACCGACAACTCCACCGACTACAAGTACGGGAGCCATTATTTTTAAGTGTAAACTCGCAAGATGTATAAGTTGAGGAGAACCGTTTGCGATTATAACTTTCATTATAATATCGGAAAATGCAAATACCAGAACCCCTAAAACCAGAAATACCAAAAACGAGCTTGTTAAAAAGGTATTGAACAGCTTATTAACGTTTTCGGGAGCTTTTGCATTAAGGTCGGGTATCATTTTTGAAAATACCGAAACAACAGCACTATGGAAAGGACCGCCGATTCCACCCAAGAGGATTATTGATATAGCGGGAATCTGATATGCATAAAAATATGCATCGGAGACCATGCCTGCTCCGTAGAAATTAGCAATTACAACATCTCTTAAAAAGCCTATCAATTTACTTATGATAGTAACAAATGCTATAATCCAAGCTGCTTTTAAAAGACTCTGTGTCTTAGAAGCGCCATTTTGATTTAAAGATTCAATATTATCACTATTCGACATTATTAACCCCTTTAACTTCCACATACAATCTTACAGGTTTTTTGTGTAAATCGGAATACGGAAGTACATAAGTTATTCTATTTTCGCCATCTTTAAGATAAGGTGTCAAATCAACCTTTTCAGTTCTAAACAGAGAGGGAGCCAATTCCAACTTGAGTTCCTGTCCGTTTATAACTATTGTCAATTGCGTAAATTGAAATTTATTTTCTATAACCAAAGAAGCTGTTTTATATTTTGAATAAAAAGTTTGTACAGCTGTTTCTTTTCCGTTTTGATAAGAAAGTTCTACAGGATATGTGGTTATTGATGTATTTTTAAAGTAATGCTGAATAATTTCCGCATAAGTATACCCCTCAGAGCACATAGCACCTGCTCCCCATTGGCTCATTCCAACACCGTGGCCAAAACCTCCTCCTGTAGCAATAACTTTTTTTACGGTTTTTTCTTTAGGGTCCTCACTTTTTACTTCTTTTATTTCAAAAATAACATTTGCAGAGGGTAAACCAATATTATTTTTTTGGAAAACTCGTCTTATCTGCAATTCCTTTTGGACATTAAAAACACCTTTGTCTGTAATTATGTTAACAGACATCGCTTTACCCGAAACACCGCGTTTTAAGACCTTTATATCTTTTAAATGACCAAAATCCTCGGGCTTATTGAGCTTTGGCTTAACAAATCCTGTAGAAGATTGTGTTTTTAGTGTTTTTTTAAGTACGTCTTCAAGCTCTGACAATGTCCATTCTTTTGTCCATCTAAAATATGGAGAAGCATTATCAAAAGTTTTTGGTGTTGTGGTATAAAACTTTTTGACATCATTTTCGGTTTTTAATTCCGGAATTTTAGAGTTATCAGGAACACCTTTTAAATAAGACTTTGGCACCCCTGGAAAAAGCCTTGTGCCGTTACCAAAATCGGTAGAAAAAGCATTTTCATAATTCTCTGTATAACCGCCGGCAGTTGAACTGTACAATGCCAGAATCAATTCACCCTCGCTCATTGCAACAAGGTTTTCTGTCTCATATACAGCTTTGTCAGACTGAGGTTTTTCTGTATTTGCACCGTAATAAACCTGACAAGCTACAGAATCACATACATCAAAGTTGTGGTAATTTCTTTCGCGAGGTTTCAAAACATAATTTCTGGCAAGTATTGCCTGAGCTTTTAGAGCTTCTTCTCCAAACCTTACAGGCATTTCATTGGGAACAACACCTCTAAGATAAGACTCTAAATCCAATACATTAATAACATTGAACTGATTGTTTTTGGATGGAACTTTGGTAATTTCAAAAGTTCCTCTGTAATAAGCCGGCTTGCCTGCTCTTTTTAAGTTTGCAACAGTAACAAAACCGTTATCAGACTCAACTACGACAGGGCCTTTGATTTTTGATGCAATCTCTGTACTGTCTTGATAAATTGAGAATAAATTATCTTTGATAACTATTTTTATATTCTCACCTGCACCAAAATCCGAAATAACGGTATTTGTATTTTTATCATTCAAACGAAAACTGTCAGTCGCACTTACGGTAATATTATTAAAGTAATATTCTTTGAAATTTGCATTACTGATTCCGACTTTCACCATTTTACCGTTTTGCGCAGGAACGGCTTGCACAGAATTTTGTACAATTAATACCGTAAAAAACAATAAAAAAATAATTATTTTAATAAAATTTTTATGCATAAATCTCCCTCAAACAAATTTTATAATAAACAAGAAAAAAAATCGGCTTTATTCATAAGAAACAAGCCGAGATGGATAGAATTAGTATTACGGAGTTTATAGAGGAGTTTACATGAGCATGAAATCTTAATAAAAAATTTTTTGCTACTTTTGTCATAGCATGTTAACAAATATTAAGACGAGTTTTTGAAACTAAAATTTTAATAGCAAAATATCTAATCTAGAATCGTAAGCTACCGAAAACTCACCTTACCTCTCACAAAACAATTCGCAGGATTGTTTTGCTCGGCAGAGTGTCATCTTACTCACTTTTGACGTCATATGAGCGAATCTTTGATTATGTGCAAAATGTCTTCACGTAGTGAACAATAGAGACTCGCCTAACGCCACACTCGGTCATTGACCTCTGTCATGTGAAGCACGGCTCAAACAAAGTTTGTGGTATCCTAAAGTAATGAAAAAGTTAATGTTTTTCCTACAATGTACAAGAGCCTACGCACTCCCTATGTCTGTTATGGCATGGTTAATACCTTTTTCTATGGGTGTTTTAAATAAAGGAAACATCCTATACGGTCTTGTTGCTCTTTTGGGTATTTGTTGTGTCCATTTAGGAGCAAACCTCTTTGACGATGTGATAGACTACAAAAAATATCTAAAAGATACGGGAAAAAACGGAAAAATTAACCTGAAAAAAGGTAAGTGTAAATATTTTGTAGACGGAAGCATAAGTATTAAAAAAGCTCTTTTGATTTGCGGTTTCTTGTTCTTAATTGCAATATTAATCGGAGCATTTTTTATAACAATATACAAACTCCCCATTATTATCCTAATGGCAATTACGGGAATACTTTGTCTTTTGTACCCAAAATCAGGCTATTTTGGACTTAGCGAAATTATCGTAGGTTTGATATACTCACCTTTACTTTTTACAGGGGTTTATTATGTTATGACCTCAAATATTTCTACAAAACTCGAATGGCTTTCCATCTCTTTTGCTATCGTAACAGTTACTCTTTTGTACACAGACTTTTTCCTTGACTACAACACAGATAAGATTTCAGGGAAAAAAACCATTCCAGTTATTTGCGGAAACAAGCAAAATGCTTATTACTTTTATTTGTTTTTAATTTTTTTGATATATTCAAATATTTTTTTAGGAATCCATGCTCACGTATTTTCTCTAAAATATTTGATAATTTTTATCTCAATATTCCCTGCACTAAAAACAGCCTCGAATTTGCAACACTATGTAGATAAAGAAATAAAAGACGAAAAAGAATTTTTAAAAATAATGAATACTGTACAAAAATACATAGCAATATTTACTTGCCTGTGTATTTTGAGTTTTTTATAAAAAACAAAATATCTAAACGGTTCTGTTAATTTCTTTTAACAGGTAACTGTATTTAGGATAATAAGTTTCAGGGTCTTCTTTTGCTGCTTTAATTTCGTCAGAGCATTTTATAAAAAGTTCTGCCAAAACAGGGTCAAACTGAGTTCCCGAGCATCTTTTAATTTCTTCTATAGCTGTCTCATGAGAAAGTGCTTTACGATAAGAGCGGGTAGACGTCATCGCATCATAAGTATCAGCCAAAGCAATTATACGACCCGAAATAGGAATCTCTTCGCCTTTAAGCCCCATAGGATAGCCAAGTCCGTCCCATCTTTCATGGTGTGCTCTGAGCCAATTTGAAACAACAGTAAGTTTTTTTATACCCATAAGCATCTTTTCTGCCTGAGCAGGGTGTGATTTCATTACCTCATATTCTTCATCAGTGAGTTTACCCGGTTTACACAATATACTTTGAGGAATCCCTATCTTGCCTATATCATGCAACAAACCTGCTGTTTCAATTTCTTCGAGTGTTGTATCATCAAGATTTAAAGCCTTTGCCAAAATCAAAGAATACATAGTAACACGCAACGAATGACCATGTGTATAAGGGTCTTTTGCATCCAATGCAGAAGCTATTAACTTTATGGTTTTATAAAAAAGCTCTCTCAAATCTTTTAAGATAACTGTTTTGTTATTTACAAGGTCAAATTTTTGTATACCTGTTTCTATCGTTAGCTTTAATTCTTCAGGGTCAAAAGGTTTAACAATATACTGATACAAATGACAATCGTTGATAGAATCAACAATTGCATCGACATCCAAATGTCCTGTTAAGAGAATTTTAACTATATCCGGATATTCTCCTGCAACCCTCTTTAAAAACTCCGTACCCTCCATCTCCGGCATTTTTTGGTCAGAAACAATAAGAGCAATCTCATTACCCTTACCTTCGACAATTTCAAGAGCCTCTTTTCCGTTTGATGCAGTAATTATGTTGTAATCATGGCGCAAAGTTCTGCGAAGCAGTTGAAGATTATTCACCTCATCATCCACGAGCAGAATTGTATGTTTTTCGTTTTTCGGATTCACTTGAAGTATTTCGCCAAGGCTCTCCTCAAAAGAATCTTCTTTTAATAAAGCAAAATTTTCCATACATACACCATATTACTCTTTTTTCTTCGACTAATTCCAGTCAAAACTTTATATTTTTTGAATTAAACTTTACAAAAGTTCAAATTTATTTTAACGTGGATATTATATATTATTTTCCGCATAATGGAAATACACGATTTAACTCAATTTTTGGACAAAATAAAAACACACGGGTAAAAACAATGCTTATAAAACAATTTGAACAAGGCAGAACTTTTATGGCAAAGCTGAATCAAAATTCTGATTTGCTTGAAGAACTGAACAAAATTTGTATAGATGAAAATATAACAGCGGGAACAATAAACCTGATAGGAGCAATTTCAAGCCTAAAATTGGGTTTTTATGATCAGGTTACAAAGCAATATATATACACAACATACGCATACGACGAGCCTATGGAAATCGTTTCTTGTACAGGGAATATTTCTCTAAAAGACGGTAAACCGTTCTGCCACATACACTTAATCGCAGCAGATAAAAAAGGAAAATGCATAGGCGGACACCTTGTTCAAGGTACATCTGTTTTTGCGGGAGAAGTTTGTATTCAAGAATTGCTTGGAGAAGACCTGAACAGACAACCTGATAAAGAAACCGGTTTGACTCTTTGGACAGAATAAAAATCGTCGACAATAAACACAAAAAACATTGCACACAAAGCTGTTTACGGTTATTATATTAACTGGTAGTTAAAATAAATAATAAATCATATAAGGATTTAAGATGTCATCTGACAGTAATAAATTAGAAACTATTAAAAACGAAGAAAATACAGAAAATAATATCAACGAAGATAACACTGTTAATACAGAAGAATCTTTTCAGGAAAAAGCAGATAATTCAAAATTTATGGCCGTAATAAAGGCTTTAATCGCTAATTTAGGAATTGCACTTGTTAAATTAATTTGCTTTTTCTTCTCTTCAAGTTCTGCTATGTTAGCAGAAGCAATTCACTCCGGTGTTGATTCTTTCAACAGTATTTGCCTTTTAATAGGTATTAAAAGAGGCTCAAAACCCGCAGATACGGCTCATCCTTTCGGATATGGTTTAGAAGCCAACATTTGGGCAATGTTTGCTTCCATACTTATGCTGGGTGGTACTTTTGTAGCTATATATCACGGTTTTGAAAAACTTATCCACGCAGAAAATGTAAGTGATTTGCTTGTACACTACAACGCAATAGCAATAGCATTGTTATGCAGTATATGCTTTGAAGCGTGGGCAGTTGTCAGCGCATCAAAAGCTGTATTGCACGAAGTAGGCATTGAAGAAAAAAATCCCGTAAAAGAATTTTTTAGATCCATAAAATACATTGGACACATAAAAAGCCCAACAACAAAATTTGTTTGGTACGAAGACACTGCAGCCTTTAGCGGTGTAGTTATAGCTTTTGTTTCTCTTACCATGGCAAAATTTGTTATGCCTGAAAAACTTGCATATATTCCCGATGCTATTGCATCTATCATAATCGGTATAATCTTGTTTTTCTTAGCTATTTATTTGCTAAAAAACAACGTTAACAGCCTTACGGTACAATCTGCAGAGCCTGATGTAGAAGAAAAAATAAGAGAAGTTGCTTCTACAATTCACGGTATTACGGGCGTAATTGAACTTAAGACAATAGACTTAGGTTCTTCAGGATTAATCATCAATATGACAATAGAAGTTGACCCCGAAACTCAAATGAAAGATGCTGATGATATTGCAGATATGCTCGAAAGGAAAATTAAAAAAGAGATAAGAAATATTACTCACATTACAATTGAGCTGCAAGCACACGATGCAGAAGATAACTGGGAAGAAAAATTTTATAAATTAATTAAAGAAGGCGAAAAAATAGAAACCATAGATAGCCACGAGGCTACAATGCTGCAAAATTTCTTTGGTTTTGCAAATACCGTTGTAAAAGAAATTATGGTTCCAAGAACTGAAATTTTTATGGTCAATGCTCAAGAGAATATTAATGCTCTTGCTGATTTAATCATAAGTTCAGGTCATACAAGAATCCCTGTATATAGAGATAACGTTGATAATGTTATAGGCGTGATAAACGCAAAAGACGTATTAAAAGTAATTAAAAATAACAATATTGACGAAAATTTCTCAATAGAAACACTGGCAAGAGAACTGTTAATTGTTCCGGAAAACAAATTCATCTCAGATTTGCTCAGTGATTTTACCTCTTCAAAAAATCAAATTGCAGCCGTAGTTGATGAACACGGCGGAGTTGCAGGTATTGTTACAATCGAAGACATCATTGAAGAAATTGTCGGCGAAATTTATGACGAATTTGATAAAGTTGAAACCCCTGAAATTGTGAGAATAGATGACAATACACTGAATGTTTCTTGCAAAATGGACATTGAAGATATTAACGAAAAATATGACCTTGATATACCAAATGAAGATTTTCAAACAATTGGCGGTTATGTTTTCGGTCTTTTGGGCAGAGAACCTGAGCTTAATGACGTAATAGAAGATAAAAATATTACTTATACAATACTCGAAATTGACGGAAGAAGAATTTCAAGAATAAAAATGTATAGAGAAACTCCTTTTGTGGATGTTAAAGAACAAGAAAAATTGATAGAAGAAAATTCAAACAATACTGAAGAAAATTCTTGATATAATTTTAAAAATTAATGGAGATTGTATTCACTACAGCTTGTTACAAAGATTGTTAAATCTTCTATTTTGCTTTTTCTAAAAGTTTTTATCATTTCAGACATTGTACTTCCTGTAGTTAAAATGTCATCTATCAACAACAATTTTTCATCGTGATAGTTTTCTTTTTGACATTTAAATGCGTCCTTAAGATTTTTTTCTCTTTGTTTTTTTGTCAATTTATATTGTGGTTTTGTATCTTTTATTCGAAAAATCAAATCAGAATTTACACTGTAACCCGTCAGTTTAGCAAACTCCTCCGCAACTAGCTGCATGTGGTTATATTTTCTTTTAACTTCCCTTTCTTTAAAAAGAGGAACGGGGACAATTACAAAATTTTCTTGCGAAACTGTTAGTTTTTTCCAATAATCGTACATTAATTTTGCCTGAAAAAAAGCAAGTTCTTTTTGATTATGATATTTAATTCCCCTTATCATTTTTTTCACTTCATCAGCGTACAAACTTGCACAATAAACAGGTACATTGTCTAAGGTTTGAAACTTTTTAGGCTGTAAAAAGTTTATTTTTTTATAACACTTAGAACACATGATGGTATTTTCTTTTGATTTTAAACAAAAATAACATCTCTTTTTGTATATTAAGTCGAGTAATTGTTTTAAAAAATTAATCATATAATAATTATAATATGATAAAATAGTCTTACACGTAGCTTTTTGAGAGAGAAAAATACATGAATATTATTATAATGCTTTTGCTGATAAGTTTTTTGATACTTGTTCACGAATTGGGACATTTTATGTCGGCAAGATTTCTTGGTATCAAAGTAGACAAATTCGGTTTTGGCTTACCTTTTGGACCAACATTATTTAAAGGTAAAATCGGTGATACGGAAATTCTTGTACATGCCCTTTTATTAGGCGGATATGTCGCTTTCCCCGATGATGATACGGAATCAAAAGAAGAAAAAAATCCAGAAGATTTGTTCAAAAATAAACCGATATGGAAAAGGGCAATCGTCGTATCAGCAGGGGTAATTGCCAATGTTATATGTGCAATTCTTCTTGTAATTTTTACGGCATCTGTTTGGCACAAACTGCCTGCAGGCAAATACAACATTACTGTTGATAAAATCACTGCCCCCAAAAGTGCATCAGTACATTATTCGGGCTTAAAAAAAGGTGATAAAATTTATAAAATTAACGGTTCTGAAATATTCCAACCTTTTCAAATCAACAAATACGCTACAGAAAGTAAATTGCATGACGGCTTAATTACTCAGGAAATTTACAACGACAGATTAAATGCTTTAAAAGAAAAGAATTCTCAAATTACTGATATTTACAAAGCTGTTGAAAATGGTAAAAAAATCGTACTTGTTCCGCTAAAAGATGAAAAAGAATTGCACCTTTCAAAAGCAGCTTTAATGGGTATGGAAAAAGTAAAATCAGACCCTATTAAGCTGACCAAAGAACAAATTACATTAAGAGACAAAATACAAGGCAAGGAATATTATATTTCGGATGGAAAATACTCTTTGTCAGATATAGCAAAATCCTTGGCCGATACAAAAAAACCTATGTATTTTACAGTTATAAGAGACGGTAAAGAAATAGAATTAAAGCCGATATATTCAGACAACAAAGGAATAATCGGTATTCAACAAAATCTTGAAGAAGTTCTTTTACCTGCAAAAACGCCTGTAGAAATATTAAAGGCTTCGTTTGCTTATACTTGGAGAATCACTGATTACACTATTTTAGGTTTAGAAAAATTGTTCACAGGTCAAATACCTGTTAAAGAATTACATGGTATTGTTGCAATTACCAAAGTTGGCGGTGATATGATTCAAAATACAGGTATATTCAACGGATTACTGCTGACAGCAATTATCAGTATAAACCTTGCTATTATGAACCTTTTGCCTATTCCTGCTTTGGATGGCGGGCATCTTTTATTTTTAATAATAGAAAAAATCAAAGGTAAGCCTCTTGATGAGGAAGTCGTTGCTAAGATTAGTAATTTCTTCTTTTTACTTTTGATAATATTGATGTTGTTAATAGTATTTAACGATATTTTTGCTTTAATTACCAAAAAAATATAAAATCAAAACATGGAATATTTAACTTATCTACAAGACAACTTAAAAGACAATCGCCTTGTAAGATGGCCTGAAAGTTGTTTTCCTTTAAAATTTTATATAGCTCCATTCAGATGGTACGCAAGGAGCGGCAATGACACTTATATTTACCAAGCCCTTGTAAAAAGAGCATTGGATGCTTGGGAAAAAGTCAGTGCAGGTAAAGTCAGATTTAAGGTAGTAAACACATTAAACGAATCTCAAATTAATCTGGATTGGAAAAGAGTAGACAGAAAAGCTCTCGGGCACTGCTATTTTCATTTTGATAATAACAGCAGACTCTACAGTGCCGAAGTTCAAATCGGCTTGTCTGACGGAATTTTACACCAACAGTATCAGGATGAAAATGAGGTTTACCATACCATATTACACGAAATAGGTCATGCACTTGGCTTGGGACACAGTCCATATCAATCGGATATTATGTATACACCACACAAATACGGTGTTGTAAGTGTTTCAAAAAGAGATGCAGCTTCTTTGCAATGGTTGTACAAATTGCCTTATGGTATTTCTGTAAGTGAGATGGCACAAAGATATGGAGTTAATTCCTCCAACATAGATGATATTATTTTAAAAGCATCACTCTCTGATAAACATAATAGTGCTTTTGAAGAAGTTAAAAACAGTATTAAAATTCCTCAAAAAGATTTGATGAATGAACAAGATAAAATAGCAGAACTGAAAAAATATAACCTCGGGTTACAAAATATACAGATTTCATCTGATGTACAAGATTATATTAAGAAAAATTTGACGATGAAGAATAAAAAAGACAAATAAACCACACTAATAAGGTTAATTTGTCTTTTTTGTTATATTAAAAAACCAATGTAAAAAATTATTTGGAGCCTAAAGATTCTTTGTAAGCCTGAACATATTTTTCAGCACTTTTATCCCAGCTAAAATCAGCATTCATTGCATTTTTAACTATAACAGGCCAATCTTTTTTGTCTTTAAAAATATCCAAAGCATAACGAATACAATCCATCATAGAATAAGGACTGTAATTCCAGAACTTAAATCCGTCTCCGTTCTCCATCGGATAACCGACAATAGTATCGTCAAGCCCACCCGTAGCTCTGACTATAGGGATAGTTCCGTATTTTAAAGCTATTAATTGACTCAAACCGCAAGGTTCAAATGCCGACGGCATCAAGAACATATCCGCACCTGCATACATCTTGTTGCTCAACCCTGCGGAAAACTCTATTTTCGCTCTAATATTATCACTTGTTGCATCAAGATATCTAAACATATCCTCATAATGCTGTGCTCCCGTTCCAAGAACTATAAATTGAGCATCAAGACCTTTTAGTTCTTCACAAACAGGACCTAACAAATCAAAACCTTTTTGCTCAACCATTCTCGAAACAATTGCAATAAGCGGTTTGTCTTTGTGATATGGGAGACCAAACTCCTTGAGAATATCTTTTTTGCATTCTTCTTTGTTTGCAATGTGTTTAACATCATAATTTTTTATAATTGTTTTATCGGTTGCAGGATTATACACGCTGTAATCAACACCGTTTAAAATACCCAACAGCTTATGTGAATTGTGGTTCAACGTCCAATCAAGACCATGACCACCCTCGAATGTTTTTATTTCTTCCGCATATTTTGGAGATACTACTATAACCTTGTCGCTGTAGTTTATAGCACCTTTCATCCAATTTAACATACCAAAGTGTTCAAGCCCCCAGCAATTCCAAACATCTTTGTGATCCAACTGAGCAAAGTACAGCAAGTCATCAAACCACTGTCCCTGATAAGCTATATTGTGAATAGAAAAGAAATTCTTTGCCTTATTAAAGAACGGATCATCTTTATAATTCACTTTCATATATACAGGAATCATCGCCGTATGCCAATCATTAGAGTGAATTATATCAGGTTTAAAATTCAATAATCTTGCGTACTCAATCGCTGCATGAGAAAAAGCAATGAATCTTTCATGTTCATATCTTGTATCGATATATCTTGGGTAAACCTCGTTAAAAGGAGCAAAATACTTGCTGTTATCCAAGAAAAATACATTGATATTGGTATCAGGAAGTTTGGCCATTTTGAGATTAAAATAATATTGACCATAACTGTAATCGATAGTTAGTTTTGAATTTGGAATTTCTTGAATATTGTATTTTTTTTGGTCAATACAACCATGCAGCGGTGTAAAAATAGCAACTTCATGTCCCATCTTCTCAAGAACTTTCGGAAGACTGCCCACAACGTCAGCTAAACCGCCGACTTTTGAAAAAGGTGCTACTTCTGCCGAAACAAACATTATTTTCATGGTAAACCCCTGTAATTGTTAAATCTATCCAAAGATATTATATCACTAATTTGAGCTATTTATTTGTCAAAAATAATAATAAAAAAGAAAAATAAATAACTAAAAAACAAGCAATAACCTAAATATTTGGTTTACTAAATCCATAAATATCTTAAAGCTATTGCCTGTTAATTAAAATTATTTGCAATTTTTATAAAGAAGA
The DNA here is from genome assembly GCA_944326555.1 of Candidatus Gastranaerophilales bacterium. Taxonomy (GTDB): domain Bacteria; phylum Cyanobacteriota; class Vampirovibrionia; order Gastranaerophilales; family Gastranaerophilaceae; genus Limenecus. The sequence continues at coordinate 28,710 of CALVEK010000001.1, forward strand.
TTCGGAAGAAATTCTTTCTCTTGCTTCTTTATTACGTTGTTTCTTTTCTTCGATAACTTCGATTCTTCTGTTTCTTTTATAACCATAACCTGCATAAATGCTTATACCGATTAACAGCCACAGAGGGAAAAGAAGAGCAGTCTTGCCCATGCTGATAACAGCAACAACCATCAATCCGCCGCAAAGGATTATACCCATAGCAGGGAAGAATGGAGAGAAAGGAACTCTAAAAGGTCTGTGTCTGTCAGGATCAGTTTTTCTAAGAATCAAAACACCTACACAAACGATTATGAAAGAAGTGAATACACTAAAAATACACAACTGAGCTGCCAAATTCAAATCAAGGAACAAGCATCCGATAACCATGGCAATACCAACAACCCAAGTTATCACGTGAGGAGTTTTGTACACAGGGTGTACTTTTTTCAATATGCCTGGGAAGAAATTATCTCTTGCCATAGAGAACAAAATTCTTGTAGCCGCTAACTGCATAACCAAAAGTACAGAAGTCAAACCTGTTAACGCACCAACGGAAATCAATCCTGCAACCCAACCTTGTCCTGTCATTTGCATTGCATAAGCAATAGGTGCATGGATATTTATTGTATCCCATCTAACTACACCTGTAAGAACCAATGCAACAAAAATATAAACAATGGTACAAAGAACAAGCGTTCCTATAATACCGATTGGAATATCTTTTTGAGGATTCTTTGTTTCTTCTGCTGCGGTTGATATTGCATCAAAACCTGTGTAAGCAAAGAAAATTGTGAAAGCACTAACCAAAACACTGCCAATTCCGTTAGGCATAAACGGAACCCAGTTTGCAGGTTTTACATAGAAAGCACCCACACCAATGAATAATCCTATAACAACAAGTTTTATGATAACCATTAAACCCGCCATGTTTTTGGATTCGGAAATACCCTTAACAAGAATTGCCGTAACCAAAAGTATCATCAAAATAGCAGGAACATTTATACAAAAAGGAATACAACCCAAATGAGGAATATGATCCATCGGATTCATACCCATTTTTAAATAAGCAGCCTTGGCAGAGCCAAAATCATTAACGAGCCACAAAGGCGGATACATTATATGATGAGCAACAGGCTGCAAAAATGCAGGCAAAGCCTTCATATAAGGTTCAAAACCTCTTAAAAACTGCAACAAATAACCTGTCCAACTGCAAGCAACAGCAATGTTACCGATGGTATATTGCAACATCAAAACCCAACCTACCATCCATGCGGCAAGCTCACCCATTGTTGCAAAAGTGTAAGTGTATACACCGCCTGATACAGGAATCATAGAAGCAAATTCCGCATAACAAAGAGCAGAAAAAATACAAGCAATCCCTGCAATTATCATAGAAATAATAAGAGCAGGCCCTGCACCATGACCATCTGTACCAACAACCGCAGAACCTACCATTGAAAAAATACCGGCACCGATAACCGCACCTATACCTAAAATTATCAAGTCTACCCAGTTCAAGGTTTTTTTCAAACCTGTCTCTTTAGACTGTGCAAGCATATCATCCGGATTTTTTGTTTTTAAAAGTTTAGAAACAAAATTTTCAACCAATCCTACTTCGGTTACTTCTTTTTGTTGGCTCATGTAAATATCCTTATATTAAATTGTAGCTTTTTCTTTTTTTAGTAAGGGGAAACCCAGCTCTTCTCTTTGTTCAACATAGAGTTTAGCCACCATTGCAGCCATTCTTCTTACTCTGTTGATAAAGTTTATTCTCTCATCTTTAGAAATAACGCCTCTTGCATCCAAAAGATTGAATGTATGAGAACATTTTAAAACGTAGTCATAAGCAGGTAAAACCAATTTATTTTCTACACAGCTTTCGACTTCTTCTTGGAAAATATCAAACATTTTGAACAATCTTTCAGCACTTGAAACTTCAAAGTTATATTTTGACTGTTCTATTTCATTTTGAAGATAAATTTCACCGTACTTAAGTTCTTTATTCCACATAACGTCATAAACAGAATTAACATTTTGCAGATACATAGCAATTCTTTCAAGACCGTATGTCAATTCAAGAGCCACAGGTTTGATTTCTAAACCGCCAACCTGTTGAAAATATGTAAACTGAGTAATTTCCATACCATCCAACCATACTTCCCAGCCCACACCGGCTGCACCCAATGTTGGTGATTCCCAGTTATCTTCTACAAATCTGACATCATGTTGAGACAAATCTATTCCCATTGCCTCTAAACTTTTCAAATACAATTCCTGAGCATTATCAGGAGATGGTTTTAAAATAACCTGATACTGAAAATAGTGTCCCAATCTGTTAGGGTTTTCTCCATAACGAGCATCTGTCGGACGTCTGCAAGGTTCAACCATTGCTGTATTCCAAGGCTCAGGACCCAATGAACGCAAAAAAGTTGCAGGATTCATTGTTGATGCACCTTTTTCAATATCATAAGGTTGTTGTATTATACATCCGTAATCGGACCAAAATTTTGATAAATTTAAAATTAATTCTTGAAAGGTTAAAGCCATTCTCTCTTGATTTCCAGTACCATAAAATCTAACACTTACGGACTTTTCCGTATTTAGCTTTATCATTATAATATAATAACACTGATTTTACAAACGATTGTAATATACACACCCAAAAATTGTTACATGTGTAATTGCATGTCGCACAAGGTTTTTGACAAATTTGCTTTGTTTTTGCAAATTATACCTTGTTTTTTGCATTTTATATTACAAATTTGAACAAAACATTATTTATTTACATTAAATTGTTCAAATTTTGAGTTAAATATTAAAAATTTACAACCGAAAAAAACTTAAAAAAATAAAAAACCCCGTTTTAAAACGGGGTAAACTTTTTATTATATTTTTACTTTGCACAAACTGATTGATTTTTTATCATCTGTACAAGAAGCTCGTTAGCTTTTTTCAGTTGAACATCGTCTTTAGCTTTCACGTTTTCTTCTGTCAATTCTACCGTAACATCCGGAGCAATACCTTTTTTATTTATATCCGTACCGTTTGGAGTTAAATATTTTTGAATAGTAATATTTGCGCCCGAGCCGCCCATTAGTTTATTTACCTCTTGTACCAAACCTTTTCCAAAGGTATTTTCTCCAACCAAGAGAGCTCTTTTGTTATCTTTCATTGCGCCTGAAAAAATCTCACTTGCAGAAGCAGAACCTTTGTTTATAAGAATTACAATAGGTTTATCCGTAACATATTTTCTTGTAGCTCTTGTTGTTTCTTTGTAGCCGTCTCTGTCAACGGTACTTACAATAATACCTCCGTCAAGGAACATATCGGATATCAAAATTGCATTGCTCAATAATCCTCCGGGGTTTGAGCGCAAATCAATGATAAATCCTTTTTTATTTTTATAACTGTTTAAAGCATTCTCAAATTCTGTAGTGGCATTTTTGCTTATAAACGAACTTAGTCTTATATACCCTACACAGTCATCCAGTTGAGCTTTTTCTGGTACTTTTGTCGAAACAGATTTTATTTCTATTTCTGCACGTTTAATTTTGTATAATTTATTTTCTTGATTTTTTCTTTTAATTAAAAGAGTTACATAAGTACCCTCTTCGCCTCTGATTTGGTCAGCTGCTTTATCAATGGTTATACCTTTTGTTGATTTACCGTCAATTTCTAAAATTTCATCTTCGGCAAGCAGCCCTGCTTTTTCTCCCGGAGTATCTTCGATAGGTGCAATGATAAGGAGTTTTCCCTCTCTAAGACCTATTTGAACACCAATACCTTTTAAAGAACCTTTGATTGAGCTTGTTTCATCTTCAAATTCTTTAGGATCCAAAAACTTTGTATAAGGGTCATTCAAACTTGCCAGCATTGTTTGGATTGCAACGTAAGAATCTTCATCCGTTTTAATTACATTGTCGTATTTATTTCTCCATCTTTTCCAATCTTGCTGATTGTTTGTATGGTCAACATATTTTGAGTTAATTAACTTCCACACCTGATCATACAATTGCTGTGGCGTGGACGCAAATACATTGTTTGAGCCTGATATAGAGCTTGTAATAAAGATTGCAAAAAGAACAAAAGCAATTAAACCGTATTTTTTTATATTTATTTTCAAAACTATACCTCTTTTTTCCCTATCCAATAAAGGTTAACAATATAATAACATAAAGCTGCTCTTTTTTTATATCGGATAAAAAGCTAACCTTACAAATTCTCATACTTATACTTTTTGACAGTATTTTGAACAAATTGTTTCTAAAAAACACAAAATATTTATTTTTGTAAATGAAATTATTTTAAAATCAACGGTTTTATTAGCTTCAAAAAAACTGAAGCAAAAGACCCCGCTTAAAAAGCGAGGTCTTTTTATAAACGAAAATATAATATATTCGTTATTTACAACCGAGTGTACCAATTTCTTCTTTAGAATGTTTAAACTCGATAACTGCCTGAGCTGCAGCAAGTCTTGCTTGCGGAACTCTGAATGGTGAACAAGAAACATAGTTCAAACCGATTCTGTGGCAGAATTTAACTGAAGCAGGGTCTCCACCGTGTTCACCACAAATACCTCTTTTCAAGTGAGGTTTAACAGCTAATGCCTTATCCAAAGCAATTTTCATTAACTGACCAACACCCTCTTGATCAAGAGTTGAGAATGGGTTAGATGGAAGTATCTTGTTATCTACATATTTTTGCAAGAACTTACCTTCCGCATCGTCTCTGGAATATCCGAAAGTCATTTGTGTAAGGTCATTTGTACCAAATGAGAAGAATTCTGCATATTCTGCAATTTGGTCAGCAGTAAGCGCAGCACGAGGAATTTCTATCATGGTACCAATCATGTATTCAACTGATACTCCTTTTTCATCCATTACTTCTTTAGCTACACGTTCTGCAACAGCTTTTGCTTCTTTCAACTCATTAACATGACCAACCAGAGGAATCATAACTTCAGGTTTTACATTCAAGCCCTCTTTTTTCAAATCACAAGCAGCAAGGAAAATTGCTCTAACTTGCATTTCATTGATTTCAGGATAAGTAAGACCCAAACGGCATCCTCTAAGACCCATCATCGGGTTAGATTCAGACATATTTTCTACCAAATGAAGCATTTCTTCATCTTTTTTGTAATCTTGATTCAATGCTTTTTTAGTAGCAACAGTCGCAATGAGTTCTTCCTTAGACGGCAAGAATTCATGAAGCGGCGGATCTAACAATCTGATTGTCATTGGTTTATCACCAAGAGCTTTAAACATGTCATAAAAATCTTGATATTGCATTGGCAACAGATGACTTAGAGCTTCTTTTCTTTGTTCTGTATTTTCAGCAATAATCATCTTTTGAACCCAAGGCAATCTTGCAGGATCCATAAACATGTGTTCAGTTCTACACAAACCAACACCTTCAGCTCCCATTTCTAACGCTTTTGCAACGTCAGCAGGTGTATCCGCATTTGCGCGAACACTCAACAATTTTACGTTATTAACCCATTCAAACAGTTTTTTGAAGTTATCATCCAATGTCGGAGGAACAAGATGTACAGAACCTTCAAATACTTCACCCGTACCACCGTCAAGAGAGATGATATCATCTTTGTGGTAAACTTTTCCGCTACCATCAGTTAATGTACCGTTTTTGAGGTCAATTTTTAAATCTTCACAACCTGCAACACAAGGTTTACCCATACCTTTTGCAACTACAGCAGCGTGTGAAGTCATACCGCCTCTAAGAGTCAAAACACCTTGAGAAGCAATCATACCGTGAATGTCATCAGGACATGTTTCTAAACGTACAAGAATAACTTTTTCACCGCTTTTGCCTCTTTCAGCTGCTTCTTCGGTATCAAAAACAATTTTACCTACAGCAGCACCAGGAGAAGCTGCAAGGCCTTGTGCAATTTTGTGAGCTTCTTTTTTTGCAGCAGGGTCAAAGTCAGGCAAGAGAACTTGATACAACTGGTTCGGATCAACAAGTTCGATTGCTCTTTCTTTTGTAATAATGCCCTCTTCTGCCATCTCTACAGCTATACGAACAGATGCTTTTGCTGTTCTTTTACCGTTTCTTGTTTGCAAGATATAGAGTTTTCCTCTTTCAATAGTAAATTCCATATCTTGAACATCTTTGTAGCCTTCTTCCAATCTTTTTGCAATATCAACGTATTGTTTATATTGTTCAGGCATTTCTTTTTCCAAATCTGCAATAGGATGTGGTGTTCTGATACCGGCAACAACGTCTTCACCTTGAGCGTTAGTCAAATATTCACCGTAGAATTTATTTTCACCGGTAGATGGGTTTCTTGTGAAAGATACACCTGTAGCACAATCATCACCCATGTTACCAAATACCATTGTTTGAACGTTTACGGCTGTTCCGTAGTTGTGGTCAATTTTGTAGTGGTTTCTGTAAGCTACGGCACGAGGAATATTCCAAGAACGGAAAACAGCTTCAATTGCTTCTTCTAATTGAACATAAGGATCTTGAGGGAATTCCTTACCCGTTTCTGCTTTAATAAGAGCTTTATAAGGTTCAATTAAAGATTTCCAATCATCTGCCGTAAGGTCAATATCTTGTTTGTAACCTTTTTCTTCTTTAATTTTATCAATGTATTCTTCAAATTTCATTCTTTCAATGTCCCAAGCAACAGAGCCGAACATTGTTAAGAAACGTCTATATGAATCATAACAGAATCTCGGATTATTGGTTAATTTAATCATGCCTTCGACAGTTTGGTCGTTCATACCAAGGTTAAGGATAGTTTCCATCATACCAGGCATTGAAAGTCTTGCACCTGAACGAACTGATACAAGGAGAGGATTTTCGGGATCACCAAATTTTTTACCCGCTTTTTCTTCAACTTTTTTCAAAGCCTCTTTAACTTCATCCATTACGCCTACAGGCATTTTATTTCCATGGTTAATATAATCCATACAAGTTTCTGTAGTGATTGTTAAACCCGGAGGAACTGGTAATCCTAAATTAGTCATTTCAGCAAGGTTTGCACCTTTGCCTCCCAGAAGATTTCGCATATCTGCGCTACCTTCTTCAAATAACCATACTCGTTTTTCTGTCATAATTTGTCTCCTTTTAATAAACTGAGTATATTCGTGTTTTTTTATTTTTTACACATGAAACCATTAATTTTACACAGTCTTAGACTAACATATTTTTTGCAAATACACAAACGTTTTTATTGCAAAAACAAACAAATAATGTATTTATTGATAAAAAATTTTTTTAATAAAGCCAACAAGAAACAAAATGAGAGTTTTCAATCTCTTTTATGTTTGGTTTTTCTTCAATACATTTGTCAAAACACTTTTTACATCTCGGATGAAAAAAGCAACCTGAAATAGAGTCATTAATAGAGGGAGGCTGTCCGTTGATTGTTTTTATTTTTGACGTATTAACATCCAAAACAACATCTAAAAGAGCTTTTGTATAAGGGTGTTTTGGATTATTAAAAATTACATCAACATCAGCATTTTCGACAACATGCCCTGCGTACATAACTACAACTCTATCAGCATTTTGTGCAACAACACCAAGGTCGTGAGTTATTAGGATTATAGAAATATCGTCCTGTTTTTTTATCTCTCTTAATATTTCCATAATTTGAGCCTGTACAGTAACATCTAAAGCAGTAGTAGGCTCGTCTGCTATTATTATCTCTGCATTACAAGCAAGGGCCATTGCTATTATTACACGTTGTTTCATTCCTCCTGAAAATTCATGAGGATATGATTTCATTTTTTGTTCGGCATCAGGAATTTTTACACGCTCTAAAGCCTTAACAGCAACATCCCACGCTTCTTTTCCTTTCAATCCCTGATGAAGCTCTATAATTTCTAATAGTTGATTACCTATCGTATATAGAGGGTTTAACGATGTCATCGGGTCTTGAGGAATAAGAGCTATTTTTTTTCCCCTTATCTGCTGCATTTGTTTTTGAGAAAATTTAAGTAAGTTTTCTCCTTTATAAAAAATTTCTCCACTTTTTATTGATGCAGTTTCAGGTAGCAATTGCAAAACAGACATTGTTGATAATGTTTTTCCACAACCTGATTCACCCACAATAGCAAGTATTTCTCCTTTTTTTAAAGAAAAACTTACATCATAAACAGCTTGCAAAAAACCGTCAGACAAATTAAAACCAATATTCAAATTTTTAACTTCTAATATATTTGACATTAAACGTTTATGGTTCCCTCAAAAACGTACTGAGCTTCTCCAGTCATAAATACATCAAAATTTGTATCTTGTACATTGCCTGACCATTCAATAGTCAAAACCCCTCCGGGCAGATTAACATTAACTTTTTTATCACAATAATTGTTCAAGATAGAAGCAACAACCGAAGCACAAGCTCCTGTTCCGCATGCCAAAGTTATACCGCAGCCTCTTTCCCAAACTGCTACATCTATCTCGTTTCTTGATTTAACTTTTACGAATTCAACATTTGTTTTTTCAGGAAATAAATTGTTATATTCTATTTCTTTTCCGTATTTTAGCGCCAATTTATTTATATCTTCATCTTCTTCGGCAAAAATAACACAATGAGGATTACCCATGCTAATGGCATTAAGCATAAACTTTTTTAAGCCAAGTCTTAGGGGATAATTCAAATTTTTGTCTCCGGAAAAAGGAATTTTATCGGGTATTAGTATAGGTTGTCCCATATTAACTTTTATTTTCATGTCTTCAAGAACTTCAGGAACAATTTTTCCTGCACCTGTATGCACAGTAAATTTTCTTTTATTAACTATTTTTTTATCAAAACAAAAACGAGCAAAACATCTCATACCATTGCCGCACATTTGAGCAGTTGAACCGTCAGCCTGATAAAATAACCATTCCAAATCAGAATAAGTTTTTGGATTTTCAACAGGAACAAAAATGCCGTCAGCACCTATACCAAAATGTCTGTCGCACAAAAATTTTGCAATATCAGGAAACTTCTTTTCTATTTTTTTATACTCATCATATTCCATCAAAATAAAATCATTACCTGCACCTTGCATTTTTGTAAATTTTACTTGCGCCATTTTTTATTCCTTTTTTTATTATTTATTTTCTTTATTGACCGATTATAGCATATTAAAAATATACGAGAAAATCGAAAAAAAGAATTAGCATAAATAAAAAAAAGCAGGATAATTAAATTACCCTACTTTTTTATAAGTTCAAATTAAAATTTAATCTTTCATAGCTGCTTTTAATCTTGCCATAGCTTTAGCCAAAGCAATCTGTGCACGAGCGTTATCAACTTCTACATCGTGCGAACCGATTCTTGCTTCTGCTCTTTCTTTAGCTGATTTAGCTCTTGTAACATCTATATCAGAACCTCTTTCGGCTAAATCGGTAAGAATAAGTGCCTGATTGTCTTTAAATTGGAAGATACCACCCATAGTGGTAAAACTTTCCATTTTATCGTCAATTTCAGCTCTTGTTACACCTATGTCCAAAGCTGTCATGAAAGGTTGGTGGTCCGGTAATATACCAAACTCACCTTCTATACTCTTTGAATATATAGCATTTACTTTTTCATTAAACACTTCTTTTTCATGAGTTATTATTTTTAAGTCTATTTTTTTCGTCATTATTCCCCCTTTAGGGTTTAATTAACACTAATCCTTTTTCATTTCTTCAGCTTTTTTGATAGCTTCCTCTATTGTTCCTACCATATAGAAAGCCTGTTCAGGAATATCATCATGTTTTCCTTCAAGAATTTCTTTAAAGCCTTTAATAGAATCTTCAAGTTTAACATATTTACCGGGTATACCTGAGAACTGTTCTGCAACAAAGAAAGGTTGAGAAAGGAATCTTTGAATTTTTCTTGCTCTATTAACAGTCAATTTGTCATCTTCTGACAACTCATCCATACCAAGAATTGCAATAATATCTTGCAAATCTTTGTATTTTTGAAGAACTTCAAGAACTTGTCTTGCAACACTGTAGTGTTCTTCACCGATAATAACAGGATCCAAAACTCTTGAACTTGAAGCCAAAGGATCAACAGCAGGGTAAATACCCAAAGAAGCAATCTGTCTTGATAATACTGTTGAAGCATCAAGGTGAGAGAATGTTGTAGCAGGAGCAGGGTCTGTCAAATCATCAGCAGGAACGTAAATAGCTTGAACAGATGTAATAGAACCGTCTTTTGTTGAAGTAATACGTTCTTGTAATTCACCCATTTCTGTAGACAATGTCGGTTGGTAACCAACAGCTGAAGGCATACGACCTAACAAAGCAGAAACCTCAGAACCTGCTTGTACAAATCTGAAAATGTTATCGATAAACAAAAGAACGTCTTGTTTTGAAAAATCTCTAAAATATTCAGCAGCAGTCAAAGCAGACAAACCGACTCTCATTCTTGCTCCCGGTGGTTCGTTCATCTGTCCGTAAATCAAGGCTACTTTATCCAATACCCCTGATTCTTTCATTTCATTCCAAAGGTCATTACCTTCACGAGTTCTTTCTCCAACACCGCCAAATACTGATACACCCGAGTGTTCTTGTGCAATGTTATGGATAAGTTCCATAATCAAAACTGTTTTACCTACACCGGCACCACCAAACAAACCGATTTTTCCACCTTTTTGATATGGTTGCAAAAGGTCAATTGCTTTGATACCTGTTTCAAAAATTTCAATGTTTGTATTTTGATCAACAAGTTTTGGAGATGGTCTGTGAATTGGTAAACGATTTTCCGTATTAATAGGACCCATCTCATCAACCGGTTCTCCCAATACATTTAAAATTCTACCAAGAGATTCTTTTCCAACAGGAATAGAAATAGGTGCCTTTGTATTTATAGCTTTCATTCCTCTTTGTAAACCATCAGTTGAGGACATAGCAACAGAACGAATTTTATTTTCACCAAGTAATTGCTGTACTTCTGCAACAACTTTGGTTCCGTCTTGAGTATAAATTTCTAATGCATCATAAATTTCAGGTAACTGTCCTGCCTGAAATTCAACGTCAATTACAGGGCCGATAATTTGTGTAATTAAACCCTCATTTTCTGTTAATACCGTCATTTCGTCCACCTTTATTTTATTAAATATGTTGTTATTATACATTTTTAATCATAATTATACAAATACAAAGATTTGCAATGATTCAAAAAGATGAATTATTTTGTGCATGATAAACAAGTTTTTACGCATACAAAAGACTATGACAGGACAATAACAATAGAAGTAGTTGCTCAGGAAATACTAAAAAGTAATAATGAAAAAAACGCAAATGCAATTAATTTAATCAATGATTTGAGAGCCGTTTTCTTCTACTTTTAAAGTTAGTATTTTGGATTTTACATTCAACTCATCCCAAACATGAGAAACTGTATTTCTTATCTTGTCCAAATTATTTCCGTATGAAATAACAAGAACAGAAGGACCTGCACCGCTTATTACAACACCCATAACGTTTTCTTCATGTTTTAGAGCTTCTTTTATCTCTTTTAATCCGGGTATAAGTCTTTCTCTGTACTGTTGATGCAATCTGTCATCAAGAGCTATCTTCATAAGTTTTTCATCATGAGTATTTACTGCTTGAACAAGCATCGCTGTATGTTTCAAATTAAAAATAGCATCTTTCATAGGAACTTCTGCAGGCAAAACGGAACGGGCAATACTTGTCGACAATTCATAATCAGGAATACAAACAGTAATATTCCAATCTTTTGGCCAATTCATTTTGGAATAAACAACACTGCCGTCATCTTCTAAAGAAGAAACAACAAACCCACCAACCAAAGCAGGAGTAATGTTATCAGGATGATTTTCAATTTCTGTTGCTATAGATAACAAAGCAGCTTCATCGGCAGGTCTTCCCAACAATTCGTTAGCAGCAAGCAACCCGCCAACTATTACAGCAGCAGAACTACCAAGACCTCGTGCTATCGGTATCTGTGTTCTTATTGTTATCTTTAATTCACTCGGAGTTTGTCCTATTGAGTTGTATAAAAGTTCAATAGCTTTATAAACTATATTATTCTCGTCTGTCGGTATTGATATAATATCCTGCTCATTTGTTTCATCAATTATATTTATCTCTATTCCTGTTCCCGGCATTATCGTTTCTTCAACAGTAATAGTATTGTAAATTGGCAAAGCCAAACCTAAAGAATCAAATCCCGGTCCTAAATTTGCTGTTGTAGCAGGTACTTTTACACTAACTTTCATAATCTCTTTCCGTAAAAACCTTATCTTATTTGTATAGGCATGATAAGACAAAGGTAATCATCTTCACTATCAGGTCTAAACAATGTAGCTGATAAACTACCACCCAAACCTATCTTAACTTTTTCCGATTCCATTATTTTTAAGGAATCTAAAACATATCTGTAGTTAAAAGCTATTGTCAACTCATCATCTGTATATTCAGCAGATATAGAATCTTCTCCCAATCCGGCATCAGGCGTATCAGCTTTCAAGAAGAGAGTATTTTCTCCGAATATAAACTTAACGATATTTGTTCTTTCGTTTACCATTACAGCAACTCTCTCTAAAGCAGATATCATATCTTCTCTGGATAATACCGCATTCTTTTCGCAAGACTGAGGAATAAGTTGCTTGTATGGAGGATATTCACCTTCCAACAATCTTGATGACATTATCATTGATGCTGTTTTAAAGATTATTCTTGTTTTTTCTATGATTAAACATATTTTTTCATCATTAATAAATGATGCTATTCTCAAAAATTCTTGTAAAGTTTTTGACGGAATAACGCAACTTATACTTGCGTCTTTCTCATTTGTAATTTTTTCTACGATTCTTGTTAAGCGGTTTCCGTCTGTTGCTGCCATTTCTATATTTTCTTTAGAAATTGAACAAAATACACCGCTTATTATATTTCTGTTTTCGTAATTTGCTGCAGAAAAAGCTGTATATTTTATTGATTTTATGAAAGGATTCAAGTCAATTTCCACACACTCTTTTTCTTTTAATTCTTCTTCGTTTATTGTTTGAGGAAATTCATCAGCAGAAATACCAATCAATTCAAATTTTGAGTTTCCGCAAATTATATTCACGATATTAGTTTCAGAATTAAGTGAAAAAACAACAGGTTTATTACTCAATTTAGAAACAATTTCCGACAATTTTTTTGCAGGAAGTGTAATTTTTCCGGGAGTTTGAACAGAAGCAACTGTTTTTGAAGTAATATTTATATCCAAATCAGTTGCAGAAAAAGTTATAAAATTATCAGGAGTTGCATCTATCAATATATTGGAAAGTACAGGTTGAATACCTCTTGCAACTGTAGTTTTTTCTACAATTTTTAAATTTGTAAGCAGTGATTCTTTTTCTATAGTAAATTCCATATTTGACATTTAACTCATTTCTCCTGACAGCTTTATATTATTTATTAATTAATATATATAAATATATAATATAAATAATAATAGTAATAAAGACTAAAAAATCTGTTTAAAACTATTATAAACCAAACAGGCAAAAGGAAACAACTTGTTCAAAACAATGTTAATTTTTTGTAGAAAACCTGTTCATAATTTTCAATAACTTTTTAAGATTTTGTTTAAAATACTAAATCCTGTAGAAAACTGTATAAAATTATACAAAATTTGAACAACCATTTTATAGTTTTGAACAGGTTTTGAACAATCAAAAAGATACATGTTATTACAAAAAATTGGCATGGAACCATGCCCTAAACCTTTAAATATCAATATCTTTACAATTTTTAAAATTATTTGCTTTTTGTTCGTGAATCCATCTTGCCATTTTTTGTTGTTCAAAACTCAGCGCAAAATTGTATAAACTTTGAATAAGATTTCTTCCGCTTGGTGATTTTCCTATAAAAAATGTTGAACCAACTTTGTTTTTTGCTATATAAATTTCTTTTTGTATTATTCTGTCTACATTACTCTTTGCAGGAGATTCTATTTTTATTTTTAACCACACAAACAAAAGAGAAACGGATGGTTTCTCTTTGTTTTGTTTTAAAAATTCTGAAAATTCCTGTAAAATCATTTTTTTACTTTATTAATGCTTGTACTTCTTTGAAATTTGGATGTTTTGATGATTTTAACATTTCAAAAACAACCATTTCTGTAGTGAGGATTTTTGCACCTTCTTTTTCCATCAAGTTAATACCTGCTTTAAATTCATCAGTTTCTCTTGATGCACAAGCATCTTTTACAACAAAGACGTTAAAGCCTTTTTCCAGTAAAGAAATAGCTGTTTGATATACACAGATGTGTGTTTCTATTCCAAAGATGAATATATTTTTATAGCCGTTTAATTCATCACTTAAACCCTCTGTTAAAAGCGCATTGAAAGATGTTTTTTCAAAAGTTTTTGCACTGTCCGGAAGACTGTATTTTACCTCTGGAATAGTAGAACCGAGTCCTTTTGGATATTGTTCCGTTAAAACTGTTTTTATTCCCAAAATTTTTGCAGTACGTGCTAATATTTCAGCTTTTTTTGCACATTTGTTTTTTGTCAGCATTCCGACAAGTTTTTCTTGTACATCTATAAATAAAAATACTGAATTTTCAGGGATTATATTTATACTCATTTTTTTCTCCTTTTAGCTGTTTGTGTAATTTTGAAAGTCTTTTATAAAAGAATTTAACAGATAATCAATTTTTTCTTCCGTTAATTCGTCTCTTTCGATGTATAGCTTTTCTGCTTTCATTTCAGAATCTTTTATGTCGTGTATTACTTGTATATTTATTTTAGTGAAGCCCGGGCAACTTATTTCAAAAGAACTTTTACCGTTTTCGTTTTCCAGTTTGAACCAGCTTTTTTCTTCATTAACAGACTGTGTGATTTTTGTTTCAAACAGTTTTTCTTCATTTCTTTTTTGTGTTTGATAAAAAAGAGGAGATAGTATAGCTTCCAATTTTTTTACAAAATTTTCTTTGTGGAGTTTAAAGTTTTTTACATTGGCTTCAATGTTCACTTCTTTTTTCTTTGGTTCTTTCGCATAAAGAAAGGTGTTTCCTTTTAACAGTGCTTTTGATAAGGCTTTATTGGCAAGTTCTTCTGCCTCGTCAAAAGCCAGATTTTTTGTTTCTATAAATCCTGCAGAAATACTAAAGCCTGATGTTAGGGTTACTTTTATTTTTTCTAATATTTTAATAACATCTTCTTTACTTGTTTGTCTAAACCATAGGTAAATTTTAAAATCAGTTGCGTAACCCAAAATATCACATGCTCTGACAGTCTTTTTTATGGTATTCATAAGAGTTTGTGGTGATATTTTACTTCTTATATTTATGTCAGGAGCTACTACAACAAAGGAACCCCAATTTTTTTTACTTTCTTCTTTTAAAATAGTGTAGGTGTAATTTTCTGTATAGACATGATTTGTTTTGTCTATTATTTTTAGTTGAGAAAGAATGTCTTTACTGCTTTCATTTTCGAAAGATTGCTCTCTTTTTTGCAAACACCAAATAGTGCGGATTGTATACTCGGAGTCTGTTGCATCAGCAGGCATAAAGTCTGTTATTCCTCGTTCAAAAGCAGAGCACAAGAAATCTTCATCAATTTCTTCATAAACAAGTATTATGGATACTGTTTTGAGTCCGTTTGTTTGTTTTATTTTTTGAACAAAATTCAAAAATTCTTCCGAATTTGAATCTTCTTTTGGCAGATGATAAAAAATTAAAACAGGTTCGATTTTTTTGACCATTTCTATACTGTGAGGCGTACCGATTATTTTAAATTCATCAGTATTTCTCAACAAAAAGATTTTCTTTTGTACTTTTTGAGCGAATTTTTCGTTATTGGTGATGAGTACTATAGTATTTTGCAAAAAAAGGTCTCCAAAACAGTGAAAATTTTGTCCAAGTCTTAAAAAATATTTTATACCAAAACATGCTTTATTGTCATTTAGAAAAAATATCATACTTTAGTTTCTCTTTTTTCTAACTTTTTTTGTATATAGAAACAAAACGAAAAGCCGTAGTATATGTGTGTAAGGGGAACGCCATCTCCCCAAAACTCAGAAAGTATAAGGCTTTTAAGCCTCTGATTATGTTGCAATGCAATCAGTGAGCTTATTATGCCCTATTAGAGTTACAAGGAAGTATAAAAAACTCTCTCAGAAAGGAGCTATCACTATGGCTATTATTGTAAACACAAACTTATCTGCGTTAAAAACGCAAAAAAACCTTACCAGTGCAACAAATTCTTTGAACCAAGCATTGGAAAGAATGTCAACAGGTTATAAAATTAACTCTGCAAAAGATGATGCAGCAGGTTTATACGTAGCAACAGGTTTAGAAACACAAATTAGGGGTTCAAAAGTAGCTCAAGATAACATAGCTACAGGGACTAACGTGTTACAAACCGTTGAAGGCGATTTGGATAATATATTGACCAACTTGAATCGTATCAGAGATCTTGCAACACAAGCAGCAAACAGTATCTATGGCGATGATGAGATGGATGCAATGTATGATGAGGTAGAAGCGCGTCTTGAGGAAATAAACAGAATATCCAAAGCATCAAACTTCAACGGTTTAACACTGTTAGACGGTCAATCAAGATTGGCTACAGACGGCTTAAGACTTCAAGTTGGAGCCAATGCGGATATTTCAGGTAACAGTATTATGATTGATGGAGCATTGTTTGACCAAATTGATGCTACAACGCTTGGTGCAACAGGTAATAACCATGCTAATGCGGGTTCACAAGTTACAGATGGTATGACAATAACAGAAGGTGCTCAACATGCATTCTTGGCAGCAACTGCCGCTGCAAGTTATATCGCTATTGTTGATAACGCTATTGACCAAATTTCAACAAACAAAGCAACAATCGGTGCTGTTATGAACAGATTGGAATCTGCTACAGAATCATTAACAACAACAATTGAAAATGCTACAGCAGCAAAATCAACAATCATGGATGCTGATATTGCCGAAGAATCTGCTGAATATACAAGATCACAAATTCTTCAACAGACATCAGCAGCTCTTATGGTACAAGCAAACGCATTGCCACAAATTGCAATTCAACTTGTACAAGGATAATAATAAAATTTTTACAATACATATACTTCTTTCTGAGCCCGCGCAAGCGGGCTTTTAAATATTAAACAAGTGCTTTTCCTGCAACAAAACCGCAGGACCAACAGTTTTGCAGGTTAAAACCTCCTGTTAATCCGTCTATGTCTACAACTTCTCCACAGAAAAAAAGATTTTTTATCAATTTTGATTCCATTGTTTTTGAATCTATTTCTTTTAAATCTACTCCTCCTGCTGTAACAATTTCTTCTCCTAATGTTGTTTTTTGAGCATTTAGGATAAATTCAGTCAAAATTTTTGAAATCTTTTGTCTGTTTTTTTTTGTTAACTGACCTGCTTTTATGTCTTTTTTTATGTTTTCTTTTTCTAATATGCAATATGCAAGGTTTTTGGGTATAAAATCCGATAAAACGTTTACAATATCTTTTTGAGCGTTATTTTTTAATGTTTTAGAAAAAATGTCATCAAATTCTTCAAAATTTTTATTTACCAAATTAAATGATATTTTAAGAGGATTTTTCTCATCAAAATTTGAATATGCAAAGTAAGAAGATATTTTGTATACAACAGGCCCTGAAATACCAAAATGCGTAAAAAGCAAATCTCCGCTCAATTGTTTTTGTTTTTTGTTGTTAACAAAAACTGTTGCAGTGATATTTTTTACACTAACACCTGCAAGTGAATAATAATTATTTTCTTTGGTTTTTAATGAACACAAAGCAGGTTTTAAATCGACTATATTGTGTCCGAGTTTCTTTGCTAATTCTTGGCCGTTTCCTTTTCCGCCTGTTGATATAACAACTTTGTCAAAGGTATACAAATTTTTGTTTGTTTTTATTTTAAATTTATCTTTTTCTTTTTTTAGTTCGATAACATTTTCAAAAACTTTTTTTATATTTTTGTTTTTATCTACTTCTTTTATTAGAGCGTCCTTTACTTCTTTTGAAGAATCGGAAACGGGGAAGATTCTGTTATCTTTTTGAGTATAGGTTTTTACACCGATTTTTTCAAAAAAGTTTAAGGTATCTTTTGTAGAGAATTTGGAAAAGATACTATATAAAAATTTTTCACCACGAGGATAAAATTTTGACAGTTCTTTAAAGTTGTATTCAGCATAAGCCAGATTACACCTGCCTCCACCTGTTGGTAGTATGGTTTTTAGTATTATATTTTTATCAAAAATATAAATGTTATTACTCTTATTTTCAGATGCAGTTAATGCACACATAACCCCTGCAGGGCCGCCGCCAATAATTGCTATATCAGTCATTTCTCCTCGTTCCATAAAGAAAAACATCTTCTACTTCTTCAAGTTCATCATAAATTTGAGATAAAGATTTTTTAAATATCGGATGAACAAAATCAGGAATAAGTTCCAACAAGGGAATCAATACAAAGGCTCTTTTGTGCATTAATTTATGCGGAATTGTAAGAAAATCCGTATCGAGTATTTCTTCTCCGTAGAAAATAATGTCTATATCAATAGGTCTTTCACCCCATCTTGTTTCTTTAACTCTGTTTCTGCCAAGTGTTTTTTCTATATTTTGAAGTTTTACAAGTAAATCTTGAGGAGGAATATTGGTTTTTAGCTCCACTGCTATATTTAAAAACCAGTTTTGATTTTTTACACCCCAAGGTTCTGTTTCATATAGTGCAGATGTTCTTATTATTTTCATATTTTCTGCAAGGTTCATTAAACTTACCGCTTGCTCGATAAGTTTAAGTCTATCACCCGAGTTTGAACCCAAACATAAATAAACAATTGCCATAGCTAGATTTTATCCGTTTTTTTATATTTTTACAATTTATTCTTTCTAAATGTTAAAAAATAAGGACTGTAATTTCGCAAGATTTGGTTTTTTATGTTAAAATTCTTTTTGAGTCGAGCTTTTTATACATAAAAAGTTTCACATTAGTTTTAAGCTAAAAAGATATATCAGTATAATTGAGGAAAACCTAATGATTTCAGTAAACGATTTAAAAACAGGATTAACCCTTGAATTGGACAACGGACTTTGGTCTGTAGTTGAATTCTTACACGTAAAGCCGGGTAAAGGCGCTGCTTTTGTAAGAACAAAACTTAAAAACGTTGAAACAGGAAACGTTGTTGAAAAAACTTTTAGAGCAGGTGAAAAAGTTGCAAAAGCTACTCTTGATAAAAGAGAAATGCAATATTTATATAAAGAAGGTTCTGATTACATCATGATGGATACAGAATCTTATGAACAACTTGCTGTTACAGAAGATCACATTGGTGATGGTGTTAAATATTTAAAAGAAAACATGAATGTAAATATCTTGCTGCATGATGGAAAAATCATTGGCTTGGATATGCCAAACCACGTTGAATTGGAAGTAACCGATACTCCTCCTGCAGAAAAGGGCAATACTGCTCAAGGCGGAACAAAACCTGCTACTTTAGAAACAGGTGCTGTTGTTAACGTTCCTTTCTTTATTTCAAACGGAGACAGAATCAGAGTTGACACAAGAACAAACGAATACTTAGATAGGGTATAAATTATGAATTTTGATTTAGAATACATTGAACAATTGGTAAAAATGGTATCGGATAGTGAATTGTCCGAACTTACTCTCGAAGAGGGTGAAAATGCAATTGTTGTAAGAAAAGAAAAAACAGTAGTACAAGCACAAACCATAATGCCACAAGCTGTTGCAGCTGCACCTGTTGCTCAAGCACAAGCTGCACCTGTAGCAGAAGAAAAGAAAGAAGAAGCTCCTAAGGGAAAACCAATTACTTCTCCTATGGTAGGTACTTTCTATATGGCATCTTCTCCGGGGGCAAAACCTTTTGTTGAAGTTGGTCAAAGCGTTTCTGTAGGCCAAGTTGTTTGTATTATTGAAGCAATGAAGCTGATGAACGAAATTGAATCTGAAGTTTCAGGTAAAGTTACACAAATTTGCGTAAAAGACGGCGAAGCTGTTGAATACGGTCAAGTTTTGATGTACGTTGAATAATAAGTTACTAAACTTATAAATATTTACAAAGAGAGGGTTAAATTTTGACCCTCTTTTTATTTTTGATATAAAATTATACTAGCTATCAGACTTAGGGAATTTATTTTATATGATAAAAAAAGTTTTAATCGCTAATAGAGGTGAAATTGCGGTAAGAATTATAAGAGCTTGCAGAGAACTTGGAATAAAAACGGTTGCTGTGTATTCGCAAGCTGATGCAGATTCTTTACACGTCAGTTTGGCTGATGAGGCCTATTGTATAGGACCTGCTCAGAGTGCAAAAAGCTACTTGAATATTCCTGCAATAATTTCAGTTGCTTTAACAAGCGGAGCTGATGCAATTCACCCCGGATACGGTTTTATGTCAGAACGTGCAGATTTTGTTGATATTTGTACAGACCATGGAATCAAATTTATTGGTCCTACAGCAGAAGCTATGAGAAAAATGGGCGACAAAGCTACTGCACGTAAAACTATGACAGCAAACGGTGTTCCTGTTACTCCAGGTACTGATTTGGTAGATGACATGGAAGCTGCAAAAGCGTTTGCCGCAAAAGCAAAATATCCTGTTATTGTTAAAGCAACAGCAGGCGGCGGCGGAAAGGGCATGAGAATCGCTAATTCTCCTGATGAATTGGAAGAAGCTATTACTTTGTGTCAAACAGAAGCTCAAAATGCTTTTGGTAACGCAGGCGTTTATATAGAAAAATACATCATCAATCCTCGTCATATTGAGGTTCAAATTATTGCCGACAGCTATGGTAATGTTGTTCACCTTGGTGAAAGAGATTGTTCTGTACAAAGAAGACACCAAAAACTTTTGGAAGAAGCACCATCTCCCGCTATAGATGAAGAAACAAGAAAAGCAATGGGTGCTGCTGCTGTTACGGCTGCAAAATCTATCAATTATGAGGGTGCGGGTACAATAGAATTCTTGCTTGATCACGACGGCAGTTGGTATTTTATGGAGATGAACACTCGTATTCAAGTAGAGCATTGTGTTTCTGAAATGATTTCCAGCGTTGATTTATTGAAAGAGCAGATCAGAGTTGCTGCGGGTGAAAAATTGTCATTTACTCAAGATGATATTCAACTGAGAGGCCACGCTATAGAATGCCGTATCAATGCAGAAGATGCGGACAAAGACTTTATGCCTTGCCCCGGTGAAATCAAAGGTTACATTGCCCCAGGCGGTTTTGGTGTAAGAGTTGATTCTCACTCTTATACAGGTTATAAAATTCCTCCTTATTACGATTCAATGATAGGCAAACTTATTTGTTGGGGTGTCGATAGAGAAGATGCTAGAAAAAGAATGCTTCGTGCGTTGGATGAATATGTTATTACAGGTATAAAAACAACTATTCCTTATCATAAAAAAATTCTTACAAATGATGTATTTATTTCAGGCAACTTCAATACAGGATTTATTCCTGAACATATGACTCCTAAAAAAGAAGAGGAAGAAGCTACTGTATAAAATTTTATAAAATTTTAAGATTAAAATAGCAGGTATTTGTAAAGTAAAAACAAATACCTGTTGTTTTTGTTTAATTTTTAGCTATCCTCTTGGCTGTTTAACAGTTTATTGCGGTAAGGTGCTGTTTAATAGTATAATTGAATACGTTAACAAGACTTTGGCGGAGTGTTATGTCGGGAGATTTTTCTGAAAATAAAGTTGATGTGATAGTAGTAGGAGCTGGCCCTGCGGGAGTGAGTGCGGCAATTACCGTTGCAAGAGGCGGAAAAAAAGTTGTACTTGTTGAAAGAGGTTCCTTTGCCGGTTCAAAAAACATGTATGGTGGTGTAATTTATTCACATGCTGCCGAAGAGATTTTTCCAAACTTTCAAGAATCTGCCCCGATAGAACGCTTTGTTGGAGAGCACAGATATATTTTGATGTCTGAGAAGGATTCTACAGCAATCAGTTACAAGAATTTTGAAAACAAAACAAATTCTTTTATAACAATAAGAGCAAATTGGGATAAATGGTGTGTTGAAGAAGCCGTTAAAGAGGGTGTTTATTATGCTCCCGATACACTGGTAAAAGAATTAATCGTTGAAAAAGGCAAAGTAATAGGTATAAAGACTGATATAGAAGATTATTTTGCAGATATTGTTATTCTTGCCGATGGTGTTAATTCTTTGTTGGCAAAACAAATCGGTCTTAGAGAAGATATAAAACCAAAAAATGTTGCACTTGGAGTAAAAGAAGTTATAAAACTTCCGCAAGAAGTTATAAATCAAAGATTTGGACTTCAATCTTTCGATGGTCTTAATCATTTAGGTGCTGCTATAGAGCTTGTTGGAGGCCCGTTAGAGGGTATGTTGGCTCTTGGGTTTATTTATACAAACAAAGATTCTGTTTCTGTCGGTATTGGTGTCTGTTTAGAAGATTTGAAAACAAAAAAAATAAAACCTTATGAGCTTTTGGAAAAGTTAAAGAAACATCCTGCCATATCTTCACTTATTGAAGATGGAGAGCTTTTGGAATACTCTGCTCATTTAATTCCAGAGGGTGGATATAGTTGTGTTCCAAAATTGTATACTGATGGAGCTATGGTTGTTGGTGATGCTGCTATGCTTGTTAACAATGTACATTTTGAGGGTACGAATTTTGCTATGTTAAGCGGAAAATTTGCGGGAGAAACGGCTCTTGATGCTTTAGAGCGCAATGATTTTTCTTCAAATACTTTATGTCTTTACAAGAAAAAACTTTTAAACAGTTTTATTTTAAAAGATTTATATACCTACAAAGATGTTATAAAAACTTTATCTTCCAGAACAGGTTCTTTTTTGGGTTATTATCCCAAAAAGTTAAATGAATTTTTTAGCATCTTTACTTGTGCAGACGGAAAACCAAAACAGGAAAAATTTCGCAAATTTACACTTGATTTTTTCCGAAAAAGAAGTTTGTCAGAGCTTTTTAAAGATGCTATTGCCGGTATAAAAATAGTTTTTGGCATATTAAAATAAAATTGATGTAAGGGATATTATGGATAACAAACAACCTGAAAAAATAGAAGACAAATTGTTTAAATTAAAATATAAAACCGATACGGTATGCCATCTTTTACCGGAAAGTTCGAAATGCTTGCAATGTATTGACAAAACCTGTACAATTATATGTCCTGCTAATGTTTATAATTATAATGAAGCAGAAAAAAAACTTACGGTAAGTTATGAAAAATGTCTCGAATGTGGGGCATGTAGATTAATTTGTAAAAATATAAAATGGTCTTATCCAAAAAGCGGTAAAGGTGTCCATTTTAAAAAAGGTTAAAATTTAAAGAAGATCTTATAAAAGGAGAGAAGTATGAAAGAAGAATACAGTTCTAATTATCGCAGATGGTATGACAAAGATCCGCTTTTGTCTAAATCAATGCATACTTTAGAAAATACAGATGACGAAACACAAATTAAAGTTGCGTTGAATCTTATTAAAATTTTGATAGAACACAATATTTCGGAAAACACTTTTACAGGGGTAGAAGATGTTTTGTCTGCTGTTGAAGACGGACTTGTTGAAAGAGGCAACAACAACAGATGGTATGACCTTGATTCTACTGTAAGAACAGCTATTAATATGTTAGAAAACAGTCCTGAACCTGTACAAAAAGCAGTAGCTAAAGAAATGGCAAAAATGGTTGTTGATAAAATTAAAGAAGATGCTGATGATGTTGATGAGGATGAAGAAGAATCAGCAGAATAAACAACCATGGATAAAATCTGGAAAATAAAAGAGAAAAAAAATATTTCATCCGAGCTGGAAACTGCTGCAGGTAGTAAGTTATTAGCTCAATTTTTGCTTCAAAGAGGAGTAGATACACCACAGAAAATTCAAAACTTTTTGAATCCGTCAAAAATGAAAATATCTTCTCCTTTTTGTTTTTCGGATATGCAAAAGTCAGTAGACAGAATTTTTTCTGCAATTGACAAACAGGAAAAAATTATAATATATGGCGATTTTGATGCTGACGGTGTAACGTCGACTTCTCTTCTTTTTAAAACACTTACTCACCTTGGCGCAAATGTCGAATATTATATTCCAAACCGAGAAAAAGAAAATCATGGTCTTAATACCCAAGCTCTTGTTAAATTGATAGCCAAACACAAAGCAAAGCTGATAATAACAGTGGATTGCGGTGTTAGCGATGTGGAACAGGTTAATTTTGCTAACGGTTTTAAGGTTGATGTGATAATAACTGACCATCACGAGGCTCCTGATGAATTGCCCAATGCTTTTGCAATCATTAATCCTAAGGCAATAAATTCTTTAAAAAAAGAACTTGAGTTGGAGGAAATAGAAGCATTAAATCAGCTTGCAGGCGTTGGAGTTGCTTTTAAACTTGCTTGCGCTTTGCTTGAAGTAAAAGAAGATTTTGACTTTGCGCAGGAGTTGCTTCCTCTTGTAGCTGTCGGGACAATAGCTGATTTGGTTCCGCTGTTGTGTGAAAACAGGTCTTTTGTTGAGGCGGGGCTTCAATTAATTTCTTCCGGAGTTCATTACGGGCTTACAAAGTTGTTAGAAATAAGCGGTTGTGATATTAAAAATGGCCTTACCTCCGAAAATATAGCCTTTGGTGTTGCGCCACGGATTAATGCTGCCGGTAGGTTGGATACGGTTGAACATGCTGTCAGGTTGTTGATTTCTGACAATAAATCAGAGATTAACATGTGTGTTGAAGAATTGAATAATCTCAATAGAATCAGACAGGATTTGTGCGATAACATTTATCAAGAAGCTCTGTCTATGGTTCAGGAGGAATTTTCTCAAAATGGAAAATTTTCGGAAAGCATTATTCTTTTCAATCCAGACTGGCATATTGGTATTATAGGTATTGTTGCTTCAAAGTTGGTTGAGCATTTTTATAAACCTGTTTTTTTGATGACGTTGGATAAAAATACAGGTTTTGTAAGATGTTCTGCAAGAAGTATTCCACAGGTTCATTTAAGAGACGCCATTGCAGAAAATGAGGATTTGTTGGAATATTTTGGCGGACATTCTCAAGCGGCGGGTCTTGTTTTTAACCCTCAAAAATCTAAATTTGATATGGTGAAACAAGCATTAAACAACTCTATAAAAACACAGCTTGAGGGAAAAGATGTTAAACCATGCATTGAAATAGATGCGCAAATAGATGCGGAAGATATTACCCTTGAGCTTTTGGAAACAATAAAAAAACTTGAGCCGTTTGGTGAATCAAACAAAAATCCTTTGTTTGTTACAAAAGATTTGATTCTAAATCAATCAAGGACAATGGGTGCTAACAATAATCATTTAAAAATATTTTGCGAAAGCCAACAATCTAAACCTCTTGAATGTGTTTATTGGAATCATTCCGAGATAAATATTCCCGAGGGTAAAGAGTTTGATGTTGTTTATTATCCAAAATTGAATACTTTTAACGGGGTTACGACCATACAACTGGATGTTCAAGATATAAAATCAGAGTTTATGTTAAAAGAAAAAAAATCTGATTTTAAGCTCTATGATCACAGACAAAAAACAAATATTTTTAATCAAATATCCGATTATCTTATGACGACAAAAATATCTACTCAGATTTTTGTTCAAGATAAATCTATATACGAAAATTTAAAAATTTATCCTGCTATTTTGGATAAAGTCAAAAACAGAAAAACAATATCAAAATGTTCTCAATTAATGTTTTTTGATTATCCTGCAAGTGAATCTTTGATGACGGAAATTTTAAATAAAACAGGTGCTAAAGTTTTTCATTTTATGCATTACAACAACAAAAATACTGAGGCCCAAGAATTTATAAAGAAAATTTCAGGAATGTTAAAGTATGTTGATACTCAAAAAAGCGGTGAGGTTAATATTTGTGATGTTTCTGATTTTCTTTCTGTTTCTGATGATGTGATAGAACTGTGTTTTGATATTTTGCAAGAAACAGGAATGATAGAAGTTTTATCCAAAAACAATAATAATTACAATATCAAATTTTTACGTGCAGTTGAATTTTCTAAAATAAAAGAAAATGAAATGTACGAAGAATTGTGTAATGAGCTTAATAAAATTTATGAATATCGTCAAACTTTGTGTTCTATTCCTTTAGAGGAAATTATCAATAAGTCTTGAAATATCAAATTAAAGTTATGTTTAAAATAATGTTCCAAGATAAAAACTTGCAAAAAATGAAAATTGAATGCTTAAACCTTTGTAACCTTTTTGACTAAACCATGCCTTTATAAGACAATGGATTATATATGTCTGTCATTTTATGGACATAAGAAGACATCGACGGATGTCGGATTACCAAAAGACTTGGGATTAGATTAGCTTAATGTACATTAAAGAAGTAGAAATAGACAACTTCAAATCTTTTGCAAACAAGATAACTATACCGTTTTTAAAAGGTTTTACGACTATTTCGGGTCCAAACGGCTCGGGTAAGAGTAACATTATCGATAGTATTTTGTTTGCGCTTGGCCTGTCTACATCAAGGACACTTAGGGCAGAAAAGATTTCTCAACTTATTTCTACACACACAAGAAGAAATGAAGCTATTGTTAAGGTTACGTTTTCCCCCGAAAATGGAGATGAAAAAGAGTTTTCCGTAGCTCGTAAAATAAAAAAATCATCTCAAGGTTACAATAGTATCTATTATCTTAATGACAAAATAGTTACGTTGACAGATGTTCATACGTTGTTGGAAAAATATAACATAACACCAAACAGCTACAACGTAATTATGCAAAACGATGTTATGTCTATAACTAACTGCTCTGATGTTGAACGAAGAAAAATTATAGACGAGATAGCAGGTGTTGCAGATTTTGACCGCCGTATAGAACAAGCGCAAAATGAGCTTGGAACGGTTGAAGCTCGTGTTCAAAATTCTCTTTTGATTTTGTCTGAGGTTGAAACAAGACTGGAACAACTAAAAGCAGAAAGAGAAGTCGCTCTTAAATATCAAAAACTGCGTGATGAAAAAATAGATTTGGAATCTAAAATTACAACAGTAAAATATTTTGAGATTAAAAAAAATCTTGAAAGAACTCACGAAAGTATTTTGGATTCAAATAAAAAGAAAAAAGAAGAAGAAGTTAAGCTCAAAAAGCAAGAGCAGAGCTTACTTCAGGTTAAAGCCAAGCTGGATGAACTCACAGATCTTGTTAGAGAAAAAGGTGAAGCCGAGCAAATTGAGGTTAAAAAACAGGTCGAAGAGCTTAAAGGACAAGTTGACCGTAAGGAAGCCGCTATAAATTATGCGGAAAAAAATATCCACAACAATCTTAGAACTGTTGAGAATGCTCAAAACGGTATAGAAAACCTTAACAAAAAAAATGCGGATACAACTGTTCAAATTCAAAATAAAGAAAACGAAATAAAAACTCTTGAAGAGCAAAGAGATGCCGAAAAAGCAAAACTCCTAGGTATTTTACAAGAGGTTTCGGGTCTTAGCGAAACCACTGATAAATATCTCGAAAAAAGAAATGAACTGAGAAAACAATTTGAGCAGGCAAAAGATGAAGAAACAAAACTGATTCAGGCAAAAGCACCTATGGAATCAGAACTAAGTAATCTTTTAAAAGAAGTTGAAGAAGCCAAAAAGCGCATAGAAGAGTTTGAAGAGTTTAAGAATAATTTTGCAGGAAACAAAGACAGAGTAGAAGTTCAAGTCGAAGAATTAGGCAAAGAACTCCAAGATTTTAAAACTATCCAGCAAAATACAATGTATGAACTCGATAAGACAAAAAACGAGCTTAATGATGTTCAGTACAATGTTCAAACTGCTTATCGAAAAATATCTCAAATGGAAGCCCAAAAGCAGGCATTTGATGAGGTAAACTTTGGACGTGCGGTAGATACCGTTTTAAACGCAAAAATAAAAGGTGTGCACGCAACTCTGGCTCAGCTTGGGCAGGTTGACAAGGAATACTCCGTTGCATTGGAAGTCGCTATGGGCAGCAGAATGGCAAATGTTGTTGTTGATGATGACGAAGTAGCAAGGATTGCAATAGAAGTTCTAAAAAGTGCTAATGCGGGGCGTGCAACATTCTTGCCGTTGAATAAGATTAATAAAGCTCCTCGCTCTTTAAGATTGCCAAAAGACAAAGGTGTTGTTGATTTTGCCATTAATCTTATTGATTTTGATGACGAATATTTGAATGTGTTCTTCCATGCTTTGGGTGAGACTCTTGTTGTAGAAGATTACAATACTGCAAGAAAATTAATCGGACAGTATAGAATGGTTACCTTAACAGGTGAATTGTTCGAAAAATCAGGTTCTATTTCAGGCGGTTCTCAAAAACGTTCAGGGTTGAAGTTTAGCCAAACCCAAGATGACGAACTTGAAAAATTCAAAGAAAGATTAAAGGCTTTTGAGAAAAATTATGCTGAGTTAGAGAAAAAGAAATCAGAACTTGAAGAAAAATTGGACAAGGTCAGATTCTCTTATTCAAACTCTATGACAGAATACAACAAGGCAAAAATGGAGCTTGCAAACCTCATTAAAAATTCAGAAGAAAACGAAAAAAATATTAATGAGAAAAAAGCACTTATTGCAGAAGCTGAACCAAAAATCAAAAAACTCGAAACAGAGCTTGATAAAATGGAACAGCAGCATATTGAGTTGGGCGAAAAAACCCTTAAACTTGAAGAAGAAATTAAAGAAATAGAAGCAAAAATGAGTCCTGAAGAGCTTACTAACCTCAAAAAGCTCACAGAAGCCTCAGAAAACCTGATTAAACAACAAGAGGCCAAAATAGCTTCTTGCCGTAACGAAATAGACGGATTTAACAGGGCAATAAGTTTCCATAACGATATGATTGCTACTCACAAGCAAGATATTGAACGTCTGTATAAAGATAATGAAAACCTTGAACAAGACAAAGTTAAGTTTAAAACAGAAATTGAAGACTTGAACAAAAAAATTGATGTTCTTGATATAAAGATTAAAGAACTCGGCGAAAAACTTATTGAAATACAAACAGAGCGTGATGCGGTTAATAACCAATACCTTGAACTTGATAAAGAAAAAAATGTTATCGTTTTGAATATCGAAAAAATAGCCGAGCAAATAGAGGCGTTTAAATCAAGAAGAAGAGAACTTGAACCGCAACTTGAAAACGTCAAAGAAGAACTTAAAGAAAATGGCGTTGATTTGACTCATTTGCAAGAAATAGAAATTTCTGTGGATGAAATTACAGCAAAAATCCAAAGACTCCAAAAACGCATGGATGAGCTTGGTGATGTTAATATGCGAGCTATCCAGTCTTATGACGAGGTTTCGGAACGTCAAAACGAATTGAAAACAAAAATAGAAACTCTTTCTAACGAAAAAAATCAAATCATGGATAGAATGCAGGGTTATGAAAATCTTAAAAAAGATACTTTCTTAAATACCTACAACAATATCAATGATAATTTTAAAGAAATTTTCCACAAATTGTCAGAGGGTGAGGGTACATTATTCCTAGACAATCCTGATGCACCTTTCCAAGGTGGTATGTCTATTGAGGCACAACCGAGAGACAAAGAAAAAACAAGGCTCAATTTGATGTCCGGTGGAGAAAAATCACTCACTGCTTTGGCATTTGTTTTTGCAATTCAAAGATACTTGCCGGCTCCATTTTACGCTTTTGATGAGGTAGATGCCAACTTGGACGGTATCAATGTAGAAAAACTTGCGGATATGGTAAAATTACAAGCAGAAAATACGCAATTTGTAGTAGTTAGCCATCGTAAACCTATGATAGAATCAGCTAATAGGACAATCGGCGTTACTCAAAAAGAAAAAGGTATAACACGAGTTACAGGTGTTAAACTTAGAGACTAAGGGATTAAGGATACAAAAAAGATATGACAGAAACAGCCGAATCAAATTTACATCACGATTTTTATGTTCCGGAATCTGCTGCATCAAATGACAGCAGTATGGCTGATATGAATATTATTTCTGAAACAACCTTGCAATCTGATATTACAGAGCAGGTTGATGGTATCGAAATCCTTGTCGGTATGGCAAAAAGCGGTAAAATTGACCCTTGGAATGTTGATATTGTTGATGTTACGGACAAATATCTTGCCCATCTTTTCCAAATGAAAGCCCAAAACCTCAGGCTTACCGGCAGAACTCTCTTGTTTGCGGCTATTTTGTTGCGTCTCAAATCAAATGTTCTTGAGGGAATAGACGTAAATCAAATTGAGGGTATCGAAGAAGACAATTTTGATGAATTTGAGATGCAAGATGACTCGTGGGATGACGATGAAATTAATACAAATAACGTTGTTTCTCTTGATGAGGTTTTGCAAAGAAGAACCAGTATAAGACTCAACAGAAGCCGTACAGTTAACTTAAAAGACCTTATCAAACAACTACAATTCTATGAAGAATTGGACAGAAAACAATCACTGAAAAATGCTCACGAACGTGCAAAAAGAAGAGTTCGTTCTTATGCAAGACTCACTCCTGATGATATTGTAAACCTTGCTCATGATGAGTATATCGAAAAAAGTGTAGAAGTTTTGCATGAAAACCTTAAAAAGATTTTTGAAACAGAAGAAAAAGTTGAACTTACAACTCTGACTTTGTTAGGTTTGGATAAAATTTCCGCATATATTGCTTTGTTGTTTTTAACAGCTGAGCCTGAGTCTGACGTTGATTTGTATCAGGAAGAGTTTTATGGAGAATTATACGCTGTTCCTTACAAAAAGAGCTCTGATATTGAAGCAGAAAAAGAGTCTGCTTAGTTAGTATTTTGTATTTTAGTCTGTGAAAAAATAAGGATTTTTTACAGGTGATAAAATTTGATTACAGAATCGCGCGTTGCTGTAATTAAAATTGTTTATTTTGTTGAGATACTTTGCTCTTATTCCCATAGATTTTAGCCCTATTGGTGCTTGAGGGATACAGAAGATATCTTGTAATTTTTTTATAGCTTTTATTAAAAATGCCACGGCACACCCCACAGAAAAAGATTTTTAATGCTATAATTTTATTAATGAATTTTGATGAATAGTCAAAGTTATACAATAAGGAAGTATGAAAGGATAAGATAATTATGGCAGGAAAAGTAACAAAAGACATGGGACTAATTGAGATAGTTCAAAATTACCCTGAAGCATTAGAAGTTTTTGCAAAATACGGTCTTGGTTGTATAGGTTGTGCTGCTGCAAGATTTGAAAACCTCGAAGCAGGTGCAAAAGTTCATGGCGTTGATCCTGACGTTATGGTGGATGAAATTAATGCTTTAATTGAGCAAAGATAAGTTTATTTTTTGTAATTAAAGCGGGCTTAAACAAGCCCGCTTTTTGTCTATTCAGGTTGGTTCTTAAAATTTTTCGATATAGCTAAAATAATTACCTAAAAAGGCTATTTTTCTACCTTAATCGGCACTGTAGCCAAACGTGCAAAACGAAACATTTTATCTTTATCTGAATCTTTTTTTTCAGCTTCTTTTTCTTTTTCGATGTAATCATTTGCGTCTCGGCCGACTAAAAATCTCATAAATTCTGGACTATACATTAAAGAACACCTTCACTTTCCACTATATATATAAACACAATTGAGCATGATTTTTTTCACAAAATCGAAGAAAGTTTACAATTATACAGAAATTTTTTAAGCCAATAACTACTAAGATTGTAATATTGTTGATTTTAGGGCATATATGTCTTCTTAGCAAAACTATCACGATTGTAACAAAAATCGTGATAGTTTTTCACTATTTAATTTTTCGTAATATTTATTTAACTACGATGTTAACCAATCGACCCGGTACAACAATTGTTTTGACTACTGTCTTACCGTCAATTGCCTGTTTGATTTTTTCACTGTTCATCGCAGCTTTTTCTAACTCTTCTTTTGAAGATTCAGAGTCAACTTCTATTTTGTCTTTTACTTTACCGTTGACTTGGACAACAAGAGTTATGGCAGCTGTTTTTGCCAATTTTTCATCATATACAGGCCAATCTGTCTCATGTATAGAACCTTTACCGCCTATGTCATGGTAAAGCTCTTCTGTCAGGTGAACTGTAGTTGGTGCAAGCAGTTTAAGTAATGTTATAAGTGCAAAACTCAATACGTTTTTATCTTCTTCATTAAATTCTGCTTTTTTACCAACATAGTCATAAATAGCGTTTACAAATTCACGATATTTAGAAATTACAGTGTTAAACTGGAATTCATTTGATATATCCTGAGTTATACCTTTAATTGCTATATGAGTTGTTCTGACAAGGTCATTGTTTTCTTTAGATAAAGTAGAAACATCCTGAGGGAGTTTGTAGTCAAATACAATATTCTCCTGCATAGAAGAATACAGTCTCCAAACTCTGTTAAGGAATTTGTAGCAACCCTCTACTCCGGCATCAGACCAGTCAAAATCTCTTGCCGGTGGTGAATCTGACAAGATGAATAATCTTGCTGTATCAGCACCGTAGTTTTCGAATATTTCATCAGGGTCTACTGTGTTGCCTTTTGATTTTGACATTTTTGAACCGTCTTTTAGAACCATGCCTTGTGTAAGAAGATTTTTAAACGGTTCATCAAAGTCTACAAGCCCGAGATCTTTTAACGCTTTTGTGAAAAATCTTGAATACAAAAGGTGCAAAATCGCGTGTTCAATACCGCCGACATACTGATCAACAGGTAGCCATTTGTTTACAAGCTCTTTTGAGAAAGGTGCATCCGCATTTTTTGCATCCGCATAACGCATGTAATACCAGCTTGAACAAATGAACGTATCCATAGTATCGGTTTCTCTTGTTGCTTTGCCTCCACAAACAGGGCAAGTTGTTTCCAAGAAAGTTTTGGATGTAAGGATAGGCGATTTGCCTGTAACACTAAAGTCAACGTCCTCAGGTAGTTTTACGGGGAGTTGCTCCTCAGGCACCGGTTGAGGGCCGCAGTGTTCGCAATAAACAATAGGAATCGGAGCACCCCAGTATCTTTGGCGAGAAATCAACCAATCACGAAGTCTGTATTGTGTTTTAAATTCTCCGTATCCGCCTTGTACTGCTTTTTGAGTTATTGCTTTTTTAGCTGATTCATTATCCATACCGCTAAATTCATCGGAATTTACAAGCACACCGGGGTCTGTATATGCAGAATCCTTGCAATCAGATGGATTTTCAGGGTTTTGGATAACTACTTTCATTGGCAGATTATATTTTTTAGCAAAATCAAAGTCTCTCTCATCATGAGTCGGTACTGCCATTACCGCACCTGTTCCGTATTCAACAAGGGCATAATCTGCTGTCCAAAGAGGGAATTCTTCTCCTGTAAACGGATTTATTGCGTGTGTGCCTAAAGGAACACCTGTTTTTACTCTGTCTGTAGAAAGTCTTTCGATTTCTGTCATTTTACGAGCGTTTGCTCTATATTCTTCTACAGCTTGTTTTTGTTCAGGAGTTGTAAGTTTTTCTATATCTTTGTACTCCGGAGCAACTACAAGGTAAGTTATTCCGTAAACGGTATCAGGTCTTGTTGTATAAACAGGAATTTCCAGACCGTCTATTTCTTTAACTTTGAATTTTAAAATAGCACCTTGAGATTTGCCTATCCAGTTTTTTTGCATAATTTTTACGCTGTCAGGCCAACCCTCAAGTTTATCTATATCTTGCAAAAGTTGTTCTGCATAATCTGTGATTTTTAAGAACCATTGAGAGAGGTATTTTTTCTCTACAACGCTGTCGCATCTCCAGCATTTACCGTCAATAACCTGTTCATTAGCAAGAACTGTAGCGCATTTGTCGCACCAGTTAACCGCAGCTTCTTTTTTGTATGCAAGCCCTTTTTTATATAGTTGTAAAAACAGCCATTGTGTCCATTTGTAGTAATCAGGCTTGCAGGTTGCAACTTCTCTATCCCAGTCATACATTAGACCAAGTTTCTTGAGCTGCATTTTCATATATCCGATATTTTCATCAGTCCATTTTTCGGGGTTTTCACCGTGTTGAATAGCGGCATTTTCTGCAGGAAGACCAAAGCTGTCCCATCCTATCGGATGCAAAACGTTGTATCCGTGCATTTTTTTGAATCTGGCTATAACGTCAGTAATTGTGTAATTTCTGACGTGTCCCATGTGCAATTTGCCTGATGGGTAAGGAAACATTGAAAGTGCATAATATTTGGGTTTTTCACAATCATCGTATGTTTTTCCGAATTTGTTTTCTTCCCAATCTTTTTGCCAATGCTTTTCAATTTCCTGAGGAAAATATTGTTCTTTTATCACAGTTATCCACCTATAATTAAAATGTACATTTGTAGTTCAATTATAGTCAAAAAACAAATCTGTGCAAAACAGGAATAATAAAATACATAGTCTTTACTGTTAATAATCAATTTTTGCTTTTAGATGTTAAAATAATAACAGGTAAAATTATGAGCAGAAAAATAATATCAAATAATAAAAAAGCCTTTCACGATTATACAATTGTAGAAAAGTATGATGCAGGACTTGTTTTGACGGGTACTGAAATAAAATCTATAAGAAAAGGCGCCATAAATCTTAAAGACGGTTTTGCAAAGATAGAAGATAACGAAGCATGGCTTTATAACGTGCATATTAGCCCGTATGAGCAGGGAAACAGATTTAACCCCGACCCCGCACGAAAAAGAAAACTTCTTTTGAATAAAAATGAAATCTTAAAAATGGCAGGAAAGGTAAAAAAAGAAAAATATACAATAGTTCCTTTAAATGTCTTTTTGGAAAACGGTTGGGCAAAGTGTGAAATAGCATTGGCTAAAGGTAAATTGCTCCACGACAAACGTGAAGATATTGCCAAAAAAGCTATGGATAGAGATATTGCGCGTAATTTTAAAGTTAGATAGTATTGTTTAATTTTTATTTTTTTCGTCAACAGTTTATATGAAAAAATAAAAAGGGCATAACTATTTATATCCCTAGTAACGCCCGTAATAAATAATGGTAAGATTAACTTGTTTTAGAGCAAAAATTGTATTTTAGCTCAATAGTTTATATTGTTTTTGAAAATTAAAACAAAAGATTTTTAAAATTACAGATAATCAAGCAAAGATTGGTTTGCAATAATTGTATAGGCCTGCATTGATGCTTGCAGTGCGTATGTTTGCTTTGTCAAATCTGTTATTGCACTTGTCATATCAACTTCTGATATATCTGCAAGTTTAGATTCTAAAAGTATTTCATTGCTATCCAAAAGTTCTGAAGTCATGTTTAACTTTGTAACTGTAGAACTGTGTTGAGATTGAATTTCTGAGATATGTTGCATGGAATCTTGAAGCGGGTCAAGTTGTTCTCTGATGAGATTGCTATCCGGCGGGTCTGCGTTCAGTGCTGCTTCTAAATCACCCAAAACTTTGAACAAACCTGAGCTTGCTGCAGGGTCATTAGGGTCATACGTTCCAAAAATAGTATCTCCGGAGCTGTTAAGGTCTATCATTTCACCTTCTGAAATTTCAAGGTATCTTTCATATCCTGCAGTGTCATTTGCAGGAGTTCCGTTGTAAGTAATAGTTCCATCATCTTCCAAAGTAAAAGGCGGGGTTGTTACGTTTGTTCCTGCAAAGATGTATTTACCGTCATACTGTGAGTTTGCGAGGCTTACTATTGTTTTTTTAAGTTCTGCAATTTCAGTTTTACATGCTTCTATACCATCAGGACCGCTTGCTCCGTTGGCAGCTTGTATTGTGAGTTCATTTACTCTTTGCAGTTTTTCTACAATAGTTGAAAAAACCTCATCTTGAGCATTGATTTGAGTTTTTGCATTTTCAACATTTTTTGCATAGGCTCCGATTTGGGCAAGTTGTTTGTTTAATCTTACTATATCGGCTGCATCTATTGGATTTTCTGAAATATCAGTATATTTTTGGTTCAGATTGATTTTATTATATATTTCATACAGCTTACTTTGCTGATTTGACATGTTTGCAACCATATTTTGAGTTGAAAATGAAGTTACTCTCATTATTTTTTCCTTTTAATTAGTTTTATACCATTTGTATAATTGTTTGCATAAGTTCGTTTGATGTTGTAAACATCTTTGCAGATGCTTCGTAGGCTCTTTGATATTTGATAAGATCAGCCAGCTCTTCGTTCAAATCAACGCCATAGAGTTGGTCTCTTTGTGCTTGAATTTGGTCTACAACAGCATTTTGTGCATCTCCTGCACTTTTAATTGAGTCTATGCCCGAACCTATTTTGGATACAAGACTGGAGAGATAATCTATCAAAGAAAGACCTTCTCCTGCAGGGTCTGAAAGACTTAATCCGGCAAGTTTTTTACTTGCAAGACTGTTGAATTCTTTCATATTGCTTGCATTACCAACAGCTCTGTCATCAAAATCCGCCGCATTGGGGTCTAATCTTGCTGTAGCGACAAGAGTAGGATTATCTATTACTGCTTGGTTAATTTGAATATTACCTGCCGTAAAATTACCTGTTCCGTCTTTTGTTACGAATAAAGGTGTTGTTGATTCAAGAAGAGTTCCGTCAGGACCTATGTACATAGGTGTTCCGTTTGCATCTGCTTGAGTTTGGATTCTGTTCATTTCTTCTGCAAATGCTGCGGCTAGTTTATCCAAATCATTCAAGATAGATTTGTAGCCGAAAGAATCTCCTTTACCTGCTTGTAGAATTGCAGATAGTGAGCAATTACCGAGTGAATCTGAAATATCATCTTTTTTAACATTTCCGTCTTTGTCTACAAGTTGTATTTTGACGGGGTTATTTTCATCATCACCTTGTACAGCTTGGATTGTAAGGATTTTGTCTCCACCTTTTATAACAGTTTGTCCGTCAATTATTACATTAACTGTTCCATTTGCATTTGTCGTTGTAGTAATTGGAGCTAATGCAGAAATTTCATCAAGCAGTGCATTTTTTGAGTCTTGCAATGTATTTGAAGTTGGATCTTGTGCAAGTTTGTTGTTCAAATCTGCTAATTGTTGAAGTTTTGAATCAAGTGTATCAACATTTGTTTTTATAAGAGAGGTTTCAAAACTATCGGGATCTCCAAAAGTTCCGATTGCTTGATTCATGTATCCTTGAACTGTGTTTGACATATTGTTTAGCATGTCTGATACATTTTGTGCAGCGTTAATAAAAGCAATTTTGTAAGCGTTATTAGTGGGGTCTCCGCTTAGGGCTTGTGAAGCTGCAAAAAAGTCTGAAAACATTTTTTGTAATCCTGATGCACTCAATTCATCGTTGAGCAGGTTATCCATATTATCCAACATTCCGCCAATTTGGTCATAGTAACCGTTGGCTGCATTTTGTCCCCTGTAATAGTTGTCGAGCCATTCGGATCTTTTGCTTGTTATACCCGTAATTTCTGCACCTTGACCGGGGGTTACTTTTCCGTTGTTTGCGCACCAGTCAAAAATTCTGTATCCGGGTATTGCAGCAAATTCTACACGTTGTCTTGTATAGTTTTGGGTGTTTAAGTTTGCTATGTTGTTACTTACAACATTTAGGGCAATCTGGTTATTGTTAATAGATTGCGATGCAATATTCATTATTCCGTTTAAAGTTGTTCCCATTATTTATCCTTTTATTTATGCTTCTTCTATTATCGAAGACATTTCTAACTTTTCTTTTGTAATGTTTTTACCGTTTTGGTTGTATTCGTTGGTAATAGGCTTTAGGCCTTTTATTATAATTTCCAGTGTTTTATTGGTTACATGCATGCCATGTTTTATTAACTCAAGGTTAACTTTTTCCAATTCAAAAATATTTTTGGCTAAAGTTTGTACTTGTTCTCTTTTTTGTTCAAACTTTTGTGCTGTTTCTTTGTCTTCTTCTTTAATTCGGTTGATGATATCGGTTAAAGAAAAAGTAGGCATTTGCATTGCTACAGTTATTTTTTTTCTTTCGTTAGAAAGGTTGTTTATTCTTTTGTAGACATTTTTTATTTCTTCATCAACGTTAAAAAGCTCGGTTGCTTTTGCGTGGATAAGAATTTCTTTTTTATCTGCGTACAATTTAGCTATATCTTTGTAGCCGTCAATTTCTTTATCAATTATATTTTCCAGTAATTTTATTTGTTCTTGTTTCATAATTTTTCCTCGTTACAGGTTATAACTTTATGCGAGATATTCTACTATTACACTTCTTCCGTAGCTGAGCCCGTATTTTATATCGTCTTCTGTCAATTCTGTCTCGTCTGCGCCTTGTACCATTTGTGCGAATTTTTTAATTTCGTCTATATTTTGTCCTTTTAAAATACTGTTGTCATCGTTTAGATTTGTACCTTCTGTTGTGAATGGTTCATTTGATTCTATAGGTTTTGTTACTGCTGTATTTTTAAAAGCGTTTGTTGCGTTTAGCAATTGGATTGCGCTTATATTTGACGATGAATTTACTGACCCTAACATTGTTTTTTATATCTCCTTGTCGACTTTATTTTTTATTCCCTGAGTTGCTGATACTTGTCCTGCTGCTTCTGTTATTTGAGTTTCCGGTTCCGGTGGCAGGTATCTTTCCATTTGAGAGTATATTTGTTTTGCAAAACCTACTGTTGTTCTCGGATTTTTGGCGATGTCTCTGCCTATTTCGTCATAGATTACGGATTTGAATTTATCCATATATTTGTCATCGTTACCAAAAACACTACCCTCTTTATCAACTGTTTTGTCCATGGTGTTAAGCATTTTTGTTATAAAGATTGCTTCAAATTCCTTAGACACTTTAGCAAGCTGTGCTTTTGGAGATTTCATTGTCTTGATATCTCCAAGGCGTTGAACGTCCAAGTTGACCAAGTCAGGTGATAAATTTGCTGTTTGTGCTGAAATACTTGTCATTTTCTTTCCTTAAATTACTTGAATTTCTGCTTGTAAGCTGCCTGCTTCTCTTAATGCCTGCATTATTGAGATAAGGTCAATTGGTGCTACTCCTATGGCGTTAAGAGCTCTTACAAGGTCGTTGAGTGTGCTGTTGGCAGGCATGGTAACTAAACTTCCGCCGCCTTTGTTAACCGATACCGCACTGTTTGCAAATGCTGTTGTTGTACCGCCTGCAAAAGGCTCGGGTTGTGATACTTGGTTTGTTGTTTGTACCGTTACGGTTATGTTTCCGTGAGCTACTGCTGCAGGGAGAAGTTTTACTTCACTACCTATTACAACTGTTCCTGTTCTTTCGTTTACGACAACTCTTGCTTTATCTCTTGTTGCATCTACCATCATATTTTCTAAGATAGACAAGAAAGCTATTCTGTCTTCGTTAAATTTTGCGGGGATAGCTACTTTTATACTTGAGCCGTCCATTGCTTTTGCAGATGTAACATTTTTGCAGATAGTATTTGCAACTCTTGTTGCCATTGTGTAATCTGATTTATCCAACAAAAGAGTCAAAGAGTTTTCGTCGCCTATTGTTGTATTGATATCTCTTTCAACAATACCGCCTCTTGGAATACGACCTGTTGTTGTGATAGCAGTTCTTGTGCTTGAGCCGTTAGAATCTTTTGAGATACCGCCAACAGAAACAGGACCTTGACCAATTGCAACGATTTCTCCGTTTGGTGCTCTCAATTGAGTTTGAACAAGTACACCACCCTCAAGGCTTTTTGCGTCGGCCATTGTTGAAACCGTAAGGTCAATTTGGTCGCCGTTTTTTGCAAACGGTGGTACTGTTGCAGTAACGAGTACGGCGGCTGATGAACCTTTTTGGATGTAGTTTGATTGTTCAATTACTGTTCCCAAGTTTTGTAATAACATTTGGTTTGTGATTTGTGTTGAACGAGAGTTGTCTCCTGTCCCCGGCAAACCTACAACCACACCGTAACCTACAAGCTGGTTATTACGGACACCTTTTACATGAGCGATGTCTTTAATTCTAACCATTGTTGCCATGGCATCTGAGGTTATCATGCCTGTCATCATCAATATTATTGTTATTACTTTTAAGAACTTTTTCATTTCTTTTTCCCTGTTTTTGTTTTTTGTTTTTTTATACCGAAAGTAATCAAGAAGCCGTATATAGTTATTAGAACAAGTATTTTACCGCTCTGTTTATGATACCTTCGTTTCCTGCTCTTGAAACTGCTCCTTTTCCTGCTAATGCAAACTGGAAGTTAGCAACGTTTCTTGAATAGACTTGTCCTTTTTGGTCAATGAATCTTGGGTCAACCACTCCGCTTACGAGAAAATCGACTCTTTCGTTTCCGTTAACCAAAGTTTTTTTACCTTGAACCATAAGATTTCCGTTGGGTAACATCTGTACAACTTGAACTGTTACATAGTCATTGATACCCAATTGTCTTTGGTTTGTTGTTGTAGAATCTACCGTATTTGAACCGCCAAAATTATTGAATTGGTTGTTTAACGGTGTTCCCGGAAGAATCTTGTTTATAAAGTTTGTAAAATTATCAACCGTATTGGATGAACGATCCGAAGAGTAGTTTAACGAATCGTTGAATGTGATGGTTTCTGAAAGGATTATTGTAACCAAATCTCCTACAGAGCGTGCTCTTACGCCGCCAAATAGCGATTTTGGTTCCGAATAAAACGATTGTGATGCATTTAGGGCATACAGAGATTCGGCTTTAGTGCTTACAGAACTTGCTGTATTCATTACAAACATTACTGCTGCAAGAATTATCATTGTTCTTTTTATTAAATTTTTTGTATTAATCTTACCCATTTTTTATTTTATCTCTCCCCTAAAAAACTTTTTTTATATTTGAACAAGAACCTGATTTATTCCTATTACTTCACCTGTGTATATTTTGTTGAATCTTTTATTTTTAACTTGGATTGTATCTCCAATGTTACCTTGCATTAGAGCTATGCCTTCTACTGCTATATTAAGAGTTGAACCTGTTCTGAAATTAACCGTTACCATGGCGTTTTTTACGACATCAGGCTTTGCTACCGTATATCTTTTTGTAATCATATCGCCGGGGTAGAACATTTTTGTTGCGACAATTTCTTTTGCAATATCGTTTTGATTAAGAGTATTGTCAATGTTTCCTACAACATTCATTTTTTTGAATTCGACTGCTTGCAAAGGAATAATTTTGTCTCTTTGTATTACTTGTTTTGCTACGGCAACGTATTTGTACGCTTTTGTTTCAATAGGAGCATAGTAGCTTCTTACATATCTGCCGTTAACGTTGATATTTATTTTTTTGAATTCTCTTGCGGTAATTCCGTTAACGCCTGAGGCTATTTCTACGGTTACCTTTCCGTCAGGGAGTTCAAAACTTTGTAAAGGCAAATGTCCGACTGTTACTTCTGATTCATCTATGTCGTATTTTTGTAAATCTTTTTGAGCTTGTTTGGCAACAATAGTTCTGAATTGATCAGCAGAAAGCACTTGTGCTTGACTTGCACAAGGAATCACAGCTGCTGCTGTTATGATTGCTGATATTAATAATGTTTTTAATTTTTTATTCACTTTATTGCCTGTTTAGTTATTTTCTACTTGTTTGTTATGAAACTATTTGGTTTGTTGTTCTCAAGATATCTGATGCTGCTGTTATGATTTTTGAGTTTGTTTCAAAAGCTCTTTCTGCTTTAATCAGGTTAATCATCTCATCAACGATTTGTACGTTAGAACCTTCCAAAAATGCTTGTTGAATAGAACCTAATCCGTCTTGATCAGGTGTTCCAGGGATTGGTGTACCTGAGGCGGGAGTTTCTACATAGAGGTTATGGCCTATAGAAAGTAAACCTGCAGGGTTTTGGAATCTTACAAGCTGTATTTGTCCGACAATTGTTTGTGTATTATCGTTACCTACTTTTACAGATACGTTTCCGTCAGGAGTTATGTTTACTTCTGTTGTATTTTGAGGAACTGTAATTTGAGGCTGCAAGAGATATCCGTCAGATGTACAAAGTTGTCCTACAGCATCAGGAGCAAAAGAACCGTCTCTTGTATAAGCCAATGTTCCGTCAGGTCTTACAATTTGGAAAAAGCCCTCTCCCTCAATAGACATATCATATTTGTTGCCTGTACTTTGCATTACACCTTGTGTCATAACTTTTCTTGTGGCAGAAGTCTTTACACCAAGACCGATTTCAATACCGACAGGTTGGTATGTACCTTGTGTAATCATTGCACCGGGTGTTCTTACGGCTGTTGATAGTAAGTCTTGAAATTCTGCTCTTGATTTTTTAAAACCTGTTGTATTAACGTTAGCAACGTTGTTGGCAACAACGTCTAAGTTGTTTTGTTGTGCTATCATACCTGTTGCTGCTGTCGTTAGTGATCTTAACATTTATTCTCTCCTGCCCTTTAATAGCCTTTAGCCTTTAATTCCTCTTATTTTTATGCATTCAATCTTCCAAGATTTATCGCTTGTGATAATTGGTTGGATTTTTCTCTTACTAAACTACTTAGTGTTTCATAGTTTCTTGAAACCTTAATTGAATTAATCATTTCTGTAATTATGTTTGAGTTAGAAAGTTCAATTGCTCCTTGTTGTACAGAAAATTTCTGTGCTCTAAGTTCCGGGTTTGTTGTGATGTCTTTTGGCACGTATTGTGATGTACCTACGGCCATCATGTCGTCTTTGTTTGCAAAATCAAAAATACCTATTCTTTGTAATGCTTGAGCATTTTCGTTTCTGTTTGCAACAATTGTTCCGTCTTCATTTATGCTCAGATTTTTTTCTGATGCGATATTGAGTTCCGTAAAATTAAGTCTGATTGGTCTGTTTTGGTCATCAAGTACAAGATTTCCCTGCATATCAGTCAACATGTTTGCAGAATTTATGCAGAACGAACCGTTTCTTGTGTAAGTAATTGTCCCGTCAGGTGCTTGAAGTTTGAAGAAACCATCACCCTCGATACCAAGGTCAAGAGGGTTATCAGTACGGGATAATGTACCTTGTGAAAATTGGTGTACAAGTCTGTGTGTAACAGAACCCATAGAAATTTCACCAACCAGTCTTCCGTCTTGATTTTTTGGGTTATTTCTTTCAATAGGTTCTTCAACAATTGCGTTATAAACATTTCTGAATGACAGACCTTCTTTTTTGTAGCCTGCCGTGTTTACGTTTGCTATGTTGTTGGCTGTTGAGTCTTGCAAATCTATAAGGCTCATCATACCTTTTGCTGCTATGTCTATACCTCTTGAAATCAAGACTGACCTCCGTTACTGTATTTTTGATACATGCTCATAATGTTTTTTACGTAATTTTGGGTTTCTTTGTATGGTGGAATTCCGTTGTATTTTTTTACTGCATTAGGCCCTGCATTGTATGCCGCAAGTGCAAGAGATTTGTCCCCGCCGAATCTGTCCAAAAGTCCTTTTAAATATTTTGTTCCGCCTGCTATGTTTTGCTCAGGGTCGTAGGCATCTTTTACACCAAGAGAATTTGCAGTCGCAGGCATGAGTTGCATAAGACCCATTGCGCCACAGCTTGATGTTACTTTTGGTTGAAAACCTGATTCTTGTTTTATGACAGCTTTTACAAAAGCACTGTCTAAACCGTTCTTTGCGCTATACTGTTCTATTAGTTCGTCGATATCAGGGTCGATATCGTTGTTTGAGGCAAGCTCGCTTGAGAAAATTTTGTTTGCAAATGGAGTAGTGTTATTTATTTGTCCTTTTGCTGACATATTGGAATCCAAAATCTTTTGAAAATCTTGATTCGGTCTGTTTGCAATAGGGTCAACACCAAAATTAGCCAGACTGTTGAAAGTGTTTTCAATAGCCTGCATACGTCTTAGAGTTATATCTAATCCACTGAGTTCCACTATTCTTTTTTCCTACCCAAGTTTTCTTACCATTTAGGCTTGTAATCAATCATATAGACTAACTATTATGCCTCATGTATAAATTACTCTATATGAAGTATTTTCTCATCGACCCGATGGTTGAAATTTTTTTTTAGGGTATAGACCATGTGGTCAATATGGTGTTTGAAAAAGTAGTCATAAATGGAATAAGGATGCTGTAAGGTTTTATTTTAAGTAATCCTATTGCTATACTGAGGATTCTATAAAGTTTCTGTATTGCAATGCTTGTGCTATATGCGAACTCTCAATATTTTCTGAATTTTCTAAATCCGCAATTGTTCTTGAAAGTTTTAGTATTCTGTCGTAAGAACGACCGGACAGGTTGAATTT
Organism: Candidatus Gastranaerophilales bacterium; assembly: GCA_944326555.1. Lineage (GTDB taxonomy): Bacteria > Cyanobacteriota > Vampirovibrionia > Gastranaerophilales > Gastranaerophilaceae > Limenecus. Next base: position 72,699 of record CALVEK010000001.1, read on the forward strand.
TGAAATAGCATTTCTTAAAAGGTTTTCACTTTTTTCATCCAGTTTGCAGAAAATCTTGATAAGCTCTGCATTGAGTTGAGAATTTGTGAATATAGGATATTCTTTGTATCTTTCAACCTGTATTTTTCTTGCTTTTATTACTCTTTCTCGAATTTGAGCAGAGGATTCTGTTTTTATATTTGTATTTAAAAGCTCTTCTGCAGACAATCTTGGAACTTCAATTTGGATATCAATTCTATCAAGCAGAGGTCCTGATAATCTTGAGCGATACCTTTGTATTTGAAAATCATTACAAGTACACTGTTTTTTTGAATCTCCCAAATACCCGCAAGGACAAGGATTCATTGCACCAAGGAGAATGAAATCTGCAGGGAATTTTACACGTGTATTTGCCCTTGATATTACAACTTCACCGTCTTCAAGCGGTTGTCTCATTACTTCAAGCACATTACGCGGAAATTCTACAATTTCATCCAAAAACAAAACCCCTCTGTGTGCAAGAGTAATTTCACCGGGTTTAGGGTTTGAGCCTCCGCCTATTATACCGATTGAAGAAGCTGTGTGGTGTACTGACCTGAACGGGCGTTTGTTTATCAAAGGGCTATCCGGACTAAGCATACCTGATACACTGTATATTTTTGTCAATTCGATAGCTTCTTCAATTTCAAGAGGAGGAAGAATGGATGCAAAACTTTTTGAAAGAAGTGTTTTTCCTGACCCCGGAGGCCCCATCATAAGAATATTGTGCCCGCCTGCTGCGGCTATTTCTAATGCTTTTTTGGCTTTTATTTGTCCTTTGATATCTTTAAAATCAAACTCATATTTTGTTGTCGTATATTCATTGAGGTAGTCTTCTATATCAACTTCACAAACTTCAAGCTCTTTTTTTTCTTCTCTGTTCACTCCAAAATGGCAAACTACATCTCGCAAAGTCTCTGCGGACAATACTTTGATATTTGGTACAAGAGCGGCTTCTTTTGCATTTTCTTTTGGTACAACCACCTGCTTGATTTCAAGTTCTTTTAAACCTGAAACTATAGGTAAAACCCCGTTTACAGCCCTTAAAGAACCATCTAAAGATAATTCACCCAAAAATGCGGTATTTTTAATTAATTCTTCATCAATTATTCCGTCTCTTGCTAATATTCCCATAGCAATCGGCAGGTCATAATTTGTGCCCACTTTTTTTAAATCGGCGGGAGCAAGATTTACTACAACTTTTTGATTTGGAAAATGGTATCCCGAATTTTTTATTGCACTTCTGACTCTCTCTTTTGCTTCCGATATTGCGGTATCGGGCAATCCTACAATAACTACGCTCGGAATTGATTGAACAAAGTCTACTTCTACAAGAATTTTGTAAGAGTCTATACCTGAAATTGTTGATGTAATTACTTGTGCTACCATTGTATCCCTATTCTATCATAAATCAGACCTTAAAATTGTCAGCTTATAGTATTTATGTTTTAAGGTTAGTTATTGACAATTTATGGACAAACGTCCATAATAATTATAAAGGATTTTATTTGATATGTTAAGTGGAAAACAAAAAACTTTTTTTGAAAATCTAAAAAATGCTTACGGCAGAGAGCCTTTGCCAAGTTACGAAAAAATTGCTCAGGACTTTGGTTTTAAGCATAAAAATTCTGTTTGGCAGTATTTTAAAAAGTTAAAAGAATCCGATTTGATAAAAGAAAAAAACGGAAAATTTTTTATCAATCCGGAATGCTTTGGCGCTATTCTTTTTACATCTTCAGTAAGAGCAGGTTTTGCTACCGTTGCGGAAGATTCTATTGAAAAAAGAGTTTCTTTGGATGAAAGTTTTGATTTGAATAACCCTTCCGTATTTATGTTTACCGTATCGGGAGATTCCATGGTGAATGCCGGCATATATGATGGTGATAAAGTTATAGTAAAGAAAACACCTCAAGCTAAAGACGGTGATATTGTTCTTGCATTTGTAGATAACGGGTATACGCTAAAAACTTATCGCAATAAAAACGGTAAAGTATGGTTGCAGCCAGAAAATCCCGATTACCCGATTATTGAACCCAAAGAAGTTCTAACTATTTTTGGTGTAGCCACAGGCATTAGCCGCAAGTTGTAATTTTTTTGATTCTAAGAATTAAAAATATCTCCAGTAAGGTATTTTTTAACAGCACTTGTAAAAAGGCAAAAAGCTGACAGGTGTTAAAAATTGCTGTAGATTCAACACTTTTTGGCAGTTTATACAAATTAAAAAAACATGTTGACATTTTATAGACAAATGTCTATAATAACATCATAAAGAAAAAACGATATCCTTCCTAATAATCAAAAACATGACGAAAGCGGGACGAATTTCTTCTTGTTAATTAGATTAGGTGTTCAAAGGTAAGTCATAGACAACTCGAGATATCGAAGTACAAATGACAATACCAAATTGAATTTAATTTTGCAGATCTCAACATGTCCGTCCCGCTTATTTTTTTTCAAGATTGGATAAAACAAAAAGGCTAAAAAACTATGGCAGAAATTGCTCTTGTTGATTGTAATAATTTCTTTGTCTCTTGCGAGCAACTGATGAATCCCTCTCTTTTAAACAAAGCGGTGTGCGTTTTGAGTAACAATGACGGGTGTATTATTGCGCGTTCTAATGAAGCTAAAGAAATGGGAATCCCCATGGGGTATCCTTTGTTTAAGGCCCGCAAAGAGTTCAAAAATGTTATTTATATTTCAAGAAACTTTGGATTGTATCACGATATCTCCAATAGAGTTATGCAAAAGCTGTTAAATTATACGCCTGATATCGAGCAGTATTCTATAGATGAGGCTTTTATTGATTTAACGGGGTTAAAAAAATTGTACCGTTGTTCTTATGAACAGATAATCGAAAAAATAAAATACGAAATAGAAACAGAAATCGGAGTACCTGTTTCTATAGGATTAGCAACCTCAAAAACTCTTGCAAAGTTGGCATGTGAAAAAGCTAAAAAGGATAAATTTTTAAACGGTACATGTAGAATCAGATACAGTGATATAGATGAAATTTTAAGAAAAACCTATATAGAAAATATTTGGGGTATAGGTAAAAATACTGCTGCACTGTTTCACAAATACGGGATTTATAAGTGCAGTGAGATTGTTAAACAAAATGATTTCTGGCTCAAAAAAATTTGGGGTAAACGTGGAATTGAACTAAAGGCAGAGCTTTTGGGGCAAAGTGCTTATCCTGTTGTTAGCAAGGTAGTTCTGCCAAAGTCTATTCAAAAAACAAGTGCTTTTTCTCAATTTACAAGTGATAAAAATTACATAAAGGATTCATTACATTACCATTCTCATCAGGTGTGTTCAAAATTACGCAATTTGGGACTTCAGGCAGAGGTTATTTGGGTGATGCTCAGAACAAAAGATTTTCGTGTTATCACAGAAAAAATGGTTTTACCGGAACCGTCTGACAGTGAATTTTTGATAAATCAATTTGTCGATAGACTTTTTGATAAAATCTACGACTCTCAAATAATTTATCGTTCTTCGGGGATTTTTGCCGATAAGTTGAGTGAGAAAGCCACCGCTCAGTTGTTTCTTTTTGAGGATGAAAAAACTCAAAAAGCTAAAAAGTTGGCAGAAATTTGGGACAATATTGAACAAAAATACGGTAAAAAATGTTTTTGTATAGGGACCATGAAAGATCCTCAGGAAGAAAGTAAATTACATGGACAAAATTATTTCTCTTAAGATTTTTTGAGTATGTTTTCATTCATAAAGTTTAGCAATTGTGATAATAGATTGAATAAAAAAACAAGATGATAAATTACACTAATTTTTTATCATCTTGTTTTGAATATTGTTTTTTTATTTAGAATGTTCTATGCAAGATTTATCAATCTTCTCAAATCATCAGGTCTGCTTGTTTTAGCCAAGGCATCTTCTGCAGATATGAGATTTTGTTTGTATAGATTTGCAAGAGCTGTTTCAAGAGTTTGCATACCCATGCCTGCGCCTGTTTGAATAGCTGAGTACATTTGAGAAGTTTTACCTTCACGAATAAGGTTTGCAATAGCTCCGTTTACAACCATGATTTCTTGCGCCATAACACGACCTTTTTTCTCGCCGTTTTCGTTAATTTTTGGCAACAAAGTCTGTGAAAATACTGCTGTCAAAGAGTTTGAAAGCATGATACGGATTTGTTGTTGTTGCCCTTGAGGGAATACGTCGATGATACGGTCTATTGTTTGGCTGGCAGATGAGGTATGGAGTGTACCCATAACCAAGTGGCCTGTTTCTGCCGCTGTAATTGCAAGAGAAATTGTTTCCAAGTCTCGCAACTCACCTACCAGAATGATATCCGGGTCTTCACGCAATGCAGATTTTAGTGCGTTTGCAAAAGATCTTGTATCTTGACCCAATTCTCTTTGGTGAACAACACTTTTTTTGGATTTGTGTACAAATTCGACAGGGTCTTCGATTGTCAAAATGTGTTCGTTACGGTTATCGTTGATATAGTCAATCATTGATGCCAAAGTTGTAGATTTACCTGAACCGGTAGGACCTGTTACAAGAATCAATCCTCTTGGCTTTTCTGTGATTTTTCTAACAATAGGAGGAAGTCCTAAGGTTTCAAAAGATGGAACTTCTGTGTTAATTGTTCTGAATGCGGCAGCGTATGTACCGTTGTTTTTATAAACGTTTACACGGAATCTGCCAAGTCCGTGAATACCGTAAGAAAGGTCTAGTTCCCAATCTTGTTCCAGTTTTCTTCTTTGTTCGTTGTTTAAAATAGGGAAAACAAGTGTTTCGACATCTTCTGCGGTAAGGGCTTCGTGGTTTGTTCTTACAAGTTTACCGTCAATACGGAATACCGGTGGTAGGTTTGCAGAGATATGGATATCACTTGCGCCTTTGCCTACAGCGGCTTCCAACAATTCTTCTATTAGCATTTTTTGCTCCTACTATTTTCCAATAATAATTTGATGATATAATTGTACATGGCTGTAAAACCGACGATTATATAGTTAAATTTTACTATTTGAAAATATTTGTGTCAAAGAAAATCAAACGGAGAGAGGATATGCAACAAATTAAACCTGTTAAATTAAAAGATTTTGAAATAGGAGCTGATAAACTTTCTATTCTTGCCGGTCCTTGTGCTATAGAGAGTAAAGATGTACTTTTTACTGTGGCAGAGGCGTTAAAAAAATTGACACAGGAGCTTAATATAAATTACGTTTTTAAATCTTCTTTTGACAAAGCAAACAGAAGTTCTATAAATTCTTTTAGAGGTCCGGGGCTGGAAAAAGGTTTGGAATTGTTAGCTGAGGTGAAAAAGGAATTTGATTTACCGATAGTTACTGATATTCATACACCGGATCAGGCTGCACCTGTTGCAGAGGTTGCTGATATATTGCAAATTCCTGCATTTTTATGCAGACAAACAGATTTGCTTGTTGCTGCTGCTAAAACAGGTAAAATTGTAAATATTAAAAAGGGTCAATTTCTTGCACCTGCTCAAATGGCTCCGCTTGCTAAAAAAGTTATTGATTCAGGTAATGACAAGGTCCTTTTTACTGACAGAGGAACAAGTTTTGGTTATAACAATCTCGTTGTAGATATGAGAGGTATTCCTATAATGCAAGAGATGGGGGTCCCTGTTGTTTTTGATGCTACGCACAGTGTTCAGTTGCCGGGAGGTGCAGGAGAGTGTTCTTCAGGTGAAAGAAAATATGTTTCGACTCTTGCAAAGGCTGCTGTTGCTGCAGGTGCTAAGGCATTGTTTTTTGAAGTACATCCGAATCCCGATAAAGCTCTTTGCGATGGACCCAACATGTTGTCTATAGACATGGCTAAGGATGTTTTCAAGACTTGTAATGATATTTTTAATCTTTTGAATTAGACTCTTATGAAAATTGTGCAAAATATATTAAAACCGCAAAATTTGTTTATTATAGTTTGTTTGTTTTGGGGGTTATTGATTGCTATTGTAACTCCTCCTTTTCAGGCGCCTGATGAGCCTGAGCATTTGTTTAAAATGTGGGGGTATACTCAAGGAACTTTAACTTATCAAATCAAAGACAAGTGGGTTGGCGGAGTTGTTCCCAAAAGTTTCATAGAAATTTATGATTATTACAGTCAATATCGTTGGACTTTCGACAAGACCTCTTTAGCTAAAACTAACGAATTTTCTAAATTAGAGCTAAATAAAAATGACAAATCATTTTTAAGATACAATGCTCCTGTTTACACACCTGTATCTTATTTTCCCGCATTTTTGTTTTTGTGGGTATTAAAGTTATTGAATATATCGCCTTTGTTAATGACTTATCTTATGAGGATATGTTTTTTACTCATATACACAGCATTGGGGTATATTGCTCTAAAAATTACTCCTTGTAAAAAATGGATGTTTTTTACACTTGAGACATTGCCTTTGATGATTAGTCAGGGAGCTGCCATTAATACTGATGGTCTGTTTTTTGGGATTTTGTTTATTTTCTTAGCTTATACTTTAAGGCTGAGATTTGATAAAAATATTGAAAAAATTTCTCAAAAACAAATTTGTATATGGGGTATAATGACAGTTTTGTTGAGTATTTTAAAATTTGCTTACGCCCCTTTGTTGTTTTTATATTTTTTATTACCAAAAGAAAAAACAGTTTTGCCTGAAAATTACTTAAAAAACTTTTTTATAATACTTTTATCTAATTTTTTAATAATATCTTTCTTTTTATCAGGCATTTTGGGAGCAGAGGGATATAGATACTGGTCTTATATCAATCATAACAGATCAAACTTTGTTGTTATCAAAGAGGTTCTTTCAAATCCTTTTGAATTTTTGTATATGGTTGTTTACACGTTTAAGTTGGGTTGGATTTTCTTTTTAGCAAATATGGTATCAAACATTGGGGTTTTGATGTTTACTATTCCTGTTTGGGCGACAAGATTGTATTGGATTATTATTTTTATAAGTGCCTTTTATTCTACTAAAGAAGAATCTGACATGAGCATTGATTTAAAAAATAAGTGGATTATGTTTTTTGTTATTGTTGTGTTATTTTTAATAACATTTTTGTCGGTGTATTTGGTTTATCAAACAAAACCGATTATTAGAGGAATGCAGGGCAGGTATTTTTCTCCACTGCTTCCTATATTTTTGTTGTTATTTATGTCAACAAAATTTAATTTAAAAAACAAATGCTGTCCAATAGTTATCTTTTGTGTAACACAGTTGTTATTGGCTGTTAATATCTTTGGTTTTATAATAAGGTTTTATTAATAATGCAAAAAAAATTGTCAGAGTTTTTACATGTAGAGAATATTTTTGTTTTTGTTTGTTTGTTTTGGGGATTATTGTTAATTCTTGCTTTACCTCCTTTGCATGGATCTGATGAGCCGGAACATTTTTTTAAAATATGGGGGTTTACTCAAGGGACTTTAAAATACCAATTAAAAGATAATTGGGTTGGAATCAATGCTCCTAAAAGTTTGGTCGAATTGGCAGGTATTTGTCATCACTACAGATGGACGTATAAAAAAATTCCTGCCGATGTAAAGTTTTACATGTCTAAAATAAAACTCAATAAACAGGACAAAGTATTTTTTAGATACAATGCTCCTGAATATACTCCATTGTCTTATTTCCCGTCATTTCTTGTGTTGTGGGTATTAAAACTTTTAAATGTAGCGCCTTTAGTTATGACTTATTTGTTAAGAGTAAGTTTTTTGTTGACATATATAGCACTTGGTTATGTTGCATTAAGGATTATTCCTTGTAAAAGATGGATGCTGTTTTTGTTTCAGACTTTACCTGTTGTCTTGGGACAAGCATCTATAATAAGTACGGATGGAGCATTTTTTGGTATTTTATTTTTGTTTTTTGCGTATACCATAAAACTTGCGTTTGATAAAAATATAGAAAAAATTGAGAAAAAGCAAATATGTCTTTGGGGCATTTTAGGTATTATTTTATGTATGTTAAAGTATGCTTATCTCCCTCTTTTATTTTTATATTTTATTATTCCCGAAAAAAAATTTCCTAACAAAGGTATATATTATAAGATTTTGTCGACAATTATTACAATAACTTTAGTCATTGTTATGTGTTTTATTTGCTCTGCAGTTAGTAATGTCGGTTTGAGGAGTGCTTTTTATAATATAAATGCAAAGACTTCCGTAATAATTTTGGATATATTAAAAAATCCTTTAGAATTTTTAAATGCGGTTTGGTATTCTACTTTGATATATTTTAAGAACAATACATTTTATTCAGATATTATCGCAATGGCAAAACTTCCGTTTTTTGTTATAAACACGTATTGGTTTTTGCTATTATTATCTGTTTTTTACAGAGAAAATGATGAACCGACTATTAATTTAAAAGTAAAAGATTTTTTTATACTTATTTTTTCCGTAATTTTTACATATCTGATTATAATAACATCAGTTTATATTATTTGGCAGCATTATCCTTTTATTAGAGGTGTTTTTGGCCGATATCTTACTCCTTTGTTGCTGATTTTGTTTTTGATTTTGGCGTCAACAAATTTTAATTTAAAAAATAAATATGTTCCTATTATTATATTTTTTGTGTCTCAATTTTTGTTGTTACTAAATTTATTTGATTCGTTGATAAGGTTTTGTTAAGTATGGAAAAAAATTCATCCAAACTGTTATGTATAGAAAATATTTTTGTTTTTGTTTGTTTGTTTTGGGGATTGTTATTTGCTGTTTTGACTTCGCCTTTTCAGGCACCTGATGAGCCTGAACATTTTTTCAAAATGTGGGGGTTTACTCAAGGGACTTTAAAATATCAGCTAAAGGATAATTGGGTTGGTGTTTATGCTCCAAAAAATTTGGTGGAAATTTATAAAATTTATAACCAATATCGTTGGACATATAAAAAAATACCTACTGAAGTTAATTTTTACATGTCAAAAGTACCTTTGGATAGGCAGGATAAAGTATTTTTTAAATATAATGCTCCTGAATATACTCCATTGTCTTATTTCCCGTCATTTCTTGTGTTGTGGGTATTAAAACTTTTAAATGTTGCTCCTTTAATGATGACTTATTTATTGAGAGTAAGTTTTTTGTTGACATATATAGCACTTGGTTATGTTGCATTAAAGATTATTCCTTGTAAAAAATGGATGCTGTTTTTGGTTCAGACATTGCCTATTGTTTTGAGTCAGTCTGCCTCTATAAACACTGATGCTATATTTTTTGGAATAGTTTTTATATTTTTTGCTTACACTCTCAAATTGGCATTTGATGAAAATATAAAAAAAATTGATAAAAAAGAAATCGTTATTTGGGGAATATTGGGGGTATTGGTAAGTATTTTAAAATTTGCTTATGCACCATTGTTGCTTTTTTACTTTATTATTCCCAAAGAAAAATTTGAGAATACTAAAAATTATTATAAGAATTTTTTGTTTGTTTTAATATTACAGCTTTTAGTTTTATTTTTATTTTCGTATTGTGTAATGTCAAAAGATGTTTATCGCAGTGAGTATTACGGTATAAATACAAAAACTTCTATAATTTTTTGGGAGATGATTAAACATCCGTTTGAGCATTTGTATGGAATTTTATACACGACAGTTATGTATATAAGAATGAATTTTTATTATACAAATACAATTTCGAGTATAGGTACAACTTTTACAACAATTCCTTTATTTGCGACAAATTTGTATTGGTTTTTGTTGATTTTGTCCGGAGTGTATTCTCCTTTAGGAGAAAAAAAATATTTTACAAATTGGAAAAATAATTTGATTATTACAGTATCTCTGGTTTTTGTATACTGCATGATTGTTACATCTATTTATCTTGTTTATCAGCATTATCCTTTTATGAGAGGGATGCAGGGGAGATATTTGACTCCTCTTTTACCTTTTTTATTGTTGCTTTTAAGTTTTAAAAATTTTAGGTTAGAAAACAAGATAATACCTGCATGCATTTTTGTAGTAAGTCAATTTTTGCTGGGTGTTACTTTGATTTGTTATGTGGTTAAATTTTATTAGTTTATGATTAGTCTGATTAAAAATAAAAAAATATTTTTACAATTTATTATCTTTATTTTGTACGCAATATTCACGTTTATAATGATTTTGCATCATGAAGTTTGGGGAGATGAGGCACAGGCATGGGTTGTTGTCAGAGATTCATCTTTTGTAGAAATGTTAGGACATGTCAGAACAGAGGGGCATCCTTTGTTGTGGTATTTTTTAATTTTGCCGTTTGCAAAGTTAGTACATTCTTTTAACGCAGTGTTTTTGATGCAATTTTTAAATTGGTTTTTTGTTTTATTGGCAGCGGTTTTTTTGATTTTTAAGTCTCCTTTTAATATTTTTTGTAAAATTTGTATTTTGCTAAGTTCCGGTTTTTTGTATTGGTATCCTGTAATTGCCAGAAGTTATTGTATTATTCCGATATTAATTTTTTTGGCGGCATATTTTTTTAATAAGCAAGACAAACATCCTTATATTTATTCTTTGATTATTATTCTTTTGGCAAATACTCATGTTATTATGTTCGGTTTTTGTTTTGCGCTTTCTTGTATATTTGCTTTGTATGCCAAAACAAAAAAACAAAAAATTGCTTTTGCACTTGTTGTTTTATCGTTGTTTTGTGTTGCAGGTTATTTGTACGGTTCTCAAAATGAGAATTTTATTGTAAAACATTCTCAGCATTTAAGCGGTATTATTGGCTTTTTGAAAGTATACAGCAGAGTTGTTTTTAATATTTACGGTATTTCAAACTTACTTGTGCTTTTGACGTTTGGGTTGTTTTTAATTTTTTGTTCTGTGGTTTTTTACAACAAAGATAAAAGAGTATTTTTTGTTTATTTGGCTAATCTTATTTATCAATTTGGTGTATACATGTTTGTTTGGGGTAGTTTGCCCCAAAGAGTTTATATTATTCTTTTTTCGATAGTATTTGGTTTTTGGGTAATATATGAAAAAACAGTTAATTCAAAGTTGAATTTTTATTTGAGTTTAATGATTGCTTTATCATTTTTGCTGACTTTTGGAGATGGTTTAAAAATGTTAAAGGATGATTATGTCAAAGATTTTTCCGGAGGCAAAAAGACTGCAGAATTTATTTTAAAAAATATTCCTCAAAATTCTGTTATTTTGTCTAATGATCCTGTAACAAGCACAAGTGTTAGCGCCTATTTGTTTGAAAATAAGGATAAGTATAAATTTTGGTATAACGGTTATAATGATTTTTACACTTATACTTTATGGAATAAACCGATATTACCTCCTTATGCTTCTATTAGTGTTTCAGAACTTTTGAAAAAATATGATACAGTGTATTTGCTTATAAGTTCTGATGTTTATTTGAGCGAATTAACTCCTTTATTTGTTTCTGATATAAATGTTTTAACAAAACAAGAGCGATTTAAGATTTATAAAATAACTAAAGAGTAGAGAGTATGGATATTAGTAAACGTAAAATTTTGAGTTGGGTTAATGTTTTAACAATACTTTTGTACGCATTGTTTACGTTTATTTTATTGTTGCACCACGAAATATGGGCGGATGAGGCTCAGGCATGGTTGGTTGTTAGAGATTTGGATTTTAGCGGGTTGATTTCTCATGTTCGGACAGAGGGGCATCCTTTGCTGTGGTATTTTACTATATTCCCTTTTGCAAAGTTGTTGAATTCTAATTTTTCTATATTTTCAATGCAAATTGTAAATTGGTTTATTGTTGTTTTGGCTATGGGAGTTTGGGTTTTTAGGTCTCCTTTTAATATTTTTGCAAAAATTTCAATGTTGTTAAGCTCAGGGTTTTTGTACTGGTATGCAATTATAGCAAGGAGTTATTGTTTTATACCTTTGTTTGTTTTTTTGTTGGCGATTTTTTATCCTAAACAAAAGGAGCACCCGTTTGTATATGCGTTATTAATAATTGCTCTTGCGAACACTCATTTGATTGTATTTGGTTTTTGTTTTGCATTGGCTTTAGTTTTTTTGTACAAAAACAGAAATGATAAAAAGGCTTTGATAGCTTCAAGTTTGGTTTTTTTATCCTTTATTTGTATTGTAATTTATCTTTGGGGTTCTCAAAATGAAAATTATATTGTAAGAAACGCTTTTAAGTTTCCTTTTTGGGATGGGGTAAAAGATACTTATGAGCGTATGATTTTTAATTTTTACGGCTCACAAAAGATTGTTTTTTCAGTTATTTTAAGTTTGTTTTTAAGTTTTTCAGGTTTATTTTTATTTTTTAAAAACAAAGCAATGTTTTTTGTGTATTTAATGAGTATTATTTATCAAGTTGCTTTGTATGTGTTAGTTTGGGGGCAGTTGCCTCAGAGGACTTATTCTCTTTTTCTTGTGATAGTTTTTTGTTTTTGGGTAATGTTTAATGATTTATCAAAAAGACTAAAAAATTTGGTGAATTTTGCATTGATTATTGCATTTTTGGCCAGCTTCCCCACTGCTTTGTTTTTGATTAAACAAGAATGGGAGAAGGATTTTTCTGACGGATTGAATGTAGCTAATTTTATTGAGCAAAATATTCCGCAAGATGCTTTTATTGTTTCAAATTATCCGCTCACAACGGTTTCTATAAGTGTATATTTGCCGCAAAATAAAGGTAAATGGAAATTTTATTATCCTGCATATAAGGATTATTATACTTTTACTCATTGGAATAAGACTATTAATCCGAGTTTTACGCCATTACCGTTGGCGGATTATCTTAAAGACAAAAAAGAAATTTATGTGCTGTTGAGTGCGGGTTCTGTTTATGAAGATTTAAAGCCTTTATATTCTTCTACTGACAAGGTATGCAACAATCAGGAAAAGTTTAAAATTTATAAAATAACAAGAGAACAGATGTATGGAACAAACTAAAAAAAATTTGTTGATAAATATATTATGTACAACAATTTATGCCTTAATTACGTTAGTTGTGGTTTTGCATCATGAAATTTGGGCAGATGAAGCTCAGGCATGGATGATTGCAAAGAGTTTACCATTGACAGGACTATTCAAACATTTGGTAAATGAGGGGCATCCGTCATTTTTTTATCTTTTGATAATGCCTTTTGCAAAATTGTTGAAAGGAACAGAGGCTATTTTGTCCATGCAGATTTTGTGCTGGTTTTCATCTGTTTTTTCTGTCTTTTTAATTTTTCAGTTTTCTTCGTTTAACAGGTTGGCAAAATTTGCAATAGCATTCAGTGCGGGTTTTTTGTACTTTTTCCCTGTTATAGCAAGGAGTTATTCGATATTGCCTTTATTGGTCTTTTTATTGGCGATATTTTATCCAAAAGCTAAAGATAGGCCTGTTTTGTATTCGATATTACTCATCTTGATTGCAAATACACATATTATTATGTTTGGTTTTGCATCTTTGCTTGGTTTTTTATTCTTTTATGAATCTTTTATAAAGGATAAAATCAATATTAAAAATTATATTATTCCATTATCAATATGGATTTTGGGTTTATTGGCCGTTATATTGCAATTACATTCAACTACATCGAGCAATGTTTTTATTTCTTTAGATTTTAGCAATATTGTTGCCAATACGGTAAAAGTTGTCAGTCAGTTTTTTATAAACGGTTACGACAATCAATATGCGGATACGGGGAAAATTATTTTCCCTATGTTTGGTGTTTTTGCAATTCTTGTTAGTTTTCTTTTGTATATTTGGTTTTTTGTTATTTTGTTTGTTAATGATAAAAAAATATTTTTTGTAACTTTTTTGAGTATTTTTTTTCAACTTGTAATATACATTGTCGGTTATAATCATTGGATTTTTGCAAACAGGATATTTTGCGCTCATATAATCCTTATTTTTGCATTTTGGGTGATGCTTAAAAATAATGAGTTTAAAAATTTACCAAAAATCAATAATAAAAAATTTATTAATATAACAATTGCTGTATTATTCCTTTTGACAATATTAAACGGAATCAGATATTCTGTATTGGATTGTCTTTACAGCTATTCGGGAGCAAAAGAGACGGCCGAATTTATACAAAAAAATATACAAGGTAAAGATACCTTGTTTATTACGGATAATGAGCCTTATTGTGTCGCACTTGCGTATTATTTGCAAGGTAAAAAGGGGATATATTCTGCTATCCATCAAAAAGATATTACATACATTGTATGGGATGAAAATTTGTATCACATGCTCTCTGATGGAGGATGGGATGAGTATGTTAAATTTATGAGACAGGAAAGAAATGAAGACTTTTTAACTAAAAAAATATATGCGGTTATACCGACATTTAACAAGTATAGTCTTAATATTGCACATCCTAAAAATTACAAATTGATTTTTGAAAGTAAGCCATCGATATTAAAATTTGAGGGATTTAGCATTTACGAGTATCAAGGATAACCTGTTAAGTTATCTTTTTACAGATTCTTTTTAACAGTTGCACTTTTCTTTTTTGTCAGTATATCTCGCAAAAAAAGAATTATTAATTTTTCATTAACTTTTGAAGTTTTTTAAAAATCAAATGGTATAAAAGTAGAGTAGAGTAGGTAGAAATATAAGTATAAGAATAATTAAAAAGGAGGACGCTATGTCAATCAGACCATTATCAGACAAATTGGTAATCAAAGTTATAGAAGATACAGAAAAAACAGAAGGCGGAATTTTTATTCCTGATTCTGCAAAAGAAAAACCACAAAAAGGTGAAGTAATTGCAGTAGGCCCCGGAAAAACTCTTGAAGACGGTAAAAAAGAAGAAATGGATGTTAAAGTAGGCGAAGTTGTTCTTTTTGCAAAATACGCAGGTACTGATGTAAAAATGGGCGACGAAACTTTTAAAATAATGTCTGTAAAAGATGTTTTGGGCGTTTTGGAATAAACCCGTTCGGAAATAAAATATAATCATTAAGGAGAAAATAAAATGGCTAAGAAAATAGTTTTTAATGAGGAAGCCAGAAAGAGCTTGCTCAAAGGTATAGATGCAGTTGCAGATGCCGTAAAAGTTACACTCGGACCTAAAGGTCGTAACGTTATTTTGGAAAAGAAATTCGGAGCTCCGCAAATAGTTAACGATGGTGTTACTATTGCAAAAGAAATCGAATTGGAAGACGGTTTGGAAAATGCAGGTGCACAACTTCTTAAAGAAGTTTCTTCAAAAACAAATGATGTAGCAGGTGATGGTACAACTACAGCTTCTGTTTTGGCACAAGCAATTGTTAGAGAAGGTTTAAGAAACCTTACAGCAGGTGCTAACCCTATCAGTATCAAACGTGGTATGGACAAGGGTGTTGAAATGGCTGTTGAAAAAATTAAAAAAATGGCTCAACCTGTTGATTCAAAAGAAAAATTGGCTCAAGTTGCAACAATTTCTGCAGGCAATAACTCTATGATTGGTGATTTAATTGCTGACGCTATGGAAAAAGTTGGTACTGACGGTGTAATTACTGTTGAAGAATCAAAATCTTTCGGTACAAACCTTAAAGTTGTAGAAGGTATGCAATTTGATAAAGGTTATATTTCACCTTACTTTGTTACCGATGCAGAAAGAATGGAAGCAGTTTTGGAAGATGCTTATGTTCTTTGCGTTAACAAAAAAATCAACTTGATATCTGACTTGGTACCTATTTTGGAACAAGTTGCTCGTGATGGTCGTTCATTGTTGTTGGTTGCAGAAGATGTTGAAGGTGAAGCTCTTGCAACATTGGTTGTTAACACAATGAGAAAAGTATTGAGGGCTGTTGCAGTTAAAGCTCCGGGATTTGGCGACAGAAGAAAAGCTATGTTGGAAGATATCGCTGTTCTAACAGGCGGTCAAATGTTTACCGAAGAACTTGGTATCAAATTGGAAAATGTAACTGTTCAAATGCTTGGTAAAGCAAAACGTGTTACTGTTACAAAAGACAATACAACAATCGTTGTCGGTGATGAAACAAAAGCACAAGTTGCTGAAAGAGTTAGATTGATTAAAAAACAAATTGAACAATCTGATTCTGAATATGATAAAGAAAAACTTCAAGAAAGACTTGCAAAACTTTCTGGCGGTGTAGCTGTTATCGAAGTTGGTGCTGCTTCTGAAGTTGAACTTAAAGAAAGAAAATTGAGAATAGAAGATGCTCTAAACGCAACAAGAGCTGCTAAAGAAGAAGGTATCGTTCCCGGTGGTGGAGTTGCTCTAATCAGAGTTATGCAAGAAATGGCTAAAAACCTTGATACATATTCTTATGGTTCTGACGATGAAAAAGTAGGTTACAGAATCTTGTTAGATGCTCTTCACATTCCTTTGAAACAAATCGCAGACAACGCAGGTGAAAAAGGTGATGTTGTTGTTGAAGAAGTTAAAAAACTTCCTGAAACAGAAGGTTTTGACGCTTTGACTAACGAATATGTTGATATGTTTAAAGCAGGTATTGTTGACCCTGCAAAAGTTACTCGTTCAGTATTGGAAAACGCTGTATCAGTTGCTTCTATGTTGTTAACAACAGAAGCTGCTGTTGTGGAAATTCCAAAACCTGAAGCTGCTCCTGCAATGCCTCCAATGGGCGGTGGTATGGGCGGTATGATGTAATTTCATATCACTTAGAAAATTTATGGCGGGCATTTTCTGTTTTGAAAGTGCCCGCTTTTTACAACTCGCTATTGATTAATTTTTCTTGTAAATATAGTCGTATAACGCTTATTATCCCAAACAGCAATTACATATATGTAATATGTCCGATTTTAAAATAAATATAATTACATATATGGAACAGGAAGAGAAAAAGCTAATCAAAGTTTTAGGAAATACTCTCAAATTGTTGCGTGAAGAAAAAGGTGTTTCGTTAAACATTTTTGCATACGAAAATGATCTTACAACAGCAACGGTCTCAAGGGTGGAAAACGGTCTTGTCGATACAAAATTCTCTACCCTTATTAAGTATGCCAAAGGCTTGGAAATTCCTCTTGAACAAATTTTGCAGTTATTAAACATAAATTACAAAAACGAAGATTAGTATTCGCAATTAAGTTTTAATTAAAGATTTTCTCTTTTGTATTTATTGTTCTTTTGTCAGGCAAAGGATAAATCTGTTTTGCTTCTTTATCTTTATTTTTAAAATTTAGACAAATATCGGTTTTAAAAACTTCATGGTCATTTTGTAAATATACTTTGCCGTTTACATCTATAAGAATGCTGCTTAGTTTTTGCTTTGTTACATCATCATAAGAGACATTTTTTTGGTCTTTTATGTAATCGTAATCATCATCTATAGTTGCAAAAATATTATCTCTTGTTGATGGAGAAAGACTTGTTATTAACGGAGAAAACTTTTTAATATGCTTGCTGACAAGATTAATCACATCTTCTTCTGTTTTTGCGTATTTATAATTATTATTCTCTATATCACTCATGTATCTTATGTGTAACGTTGAGATAATTTCTTTGATTAAATTGAATATGGCATCTTTGTTATAATCTTTGAAACCTTCTCCTTGTCTGTCATCTACAGCTTTAATCAAAATCTGATAGCAATCTTTTTCCACCAAAGGAGTACACGTATACATTGCGTTTACGATATTATTTATATACGCTTTTTTCATTCTGTTGTAAGATTCTATATCTCCCTTGTTTTTATACTCGTTAGCTTTTTGCATTATTCCGTGGTAAGTGTTAACAGAGATATTTATTTGGTCAATTTCTTTTTCATGCTCAGGATTACTGTAATATTTAACAATATTTTCTATTCTTTTTTGTACGACAGAATTTTTGGGAGACCATCCGGCAGTATCAAATAACCCTTTGAGTCCTGTTGCATCGTAGAGCATTTTGTTTAGCTCAGGAAATTCGTGTATTGTGCCTTTTTCATCTTGCAGCCAAACATCTTTACCATCAGAATCATAGAATAATGCAGAACTTGGAAGAGTATAATAACCTGTACCGTAAGTATTTTGAATGGATTTTTGTGTACTTTTTTCAACACAATTAAAATTTAATCTATGGGTAATTTCTTTGATATCATTTGTCAGGTTTTTAAAATCTTCAAAATCCATGCGTGATATAGCATCTTTATTTCGTTCTTTTGGTCTTCCGTTTACGTAACACGCAGGACACATACCGGAGCAATCTCTCACAACGGGGATGGTAATTTCTCCCATGTTTGAGAGAATAAAATAAATTTGAGGAAAGCTCAGATTTTCGAAACTTTTTAAGCCGTATTGAATGCCATCAAGGTGTTTTTGGTCAAAATCATCCATGTTTTGAATTTGGTCTTTTGAAAAACAATCCACAATGTCCAATGCTCTTTGATATTTTTCTTCAGCAGAGAGATTATTTCTACCTTTAAAAGTAACAATATCCTGCGTTAAACCCTGATTTATGGGAGTTTGATTGTGAGTATTTTTTTGAATTTGGTTATGTTTGCCTGTAAAAATAGGCACAGATATATTTTTTATTAGCATATCTGATTTAAAAATCGTAAAAAATTTTTTTGCTAGAATTTTTAATTAAATATAATTGTGTCTTTTGACACGTCCGCCATCAACTTCGTGAACGTTTTCGATTGTTATAAATGCTGATTCATCCACGTTTTTGATTAGTTGTTTAAGTTTAGCGATTTCCAGCCTGTTAATTACACAAAATATAATTTTCTTTTCGGCACCTGAATAACCGCCTCTGGCTTTTAGGTAAGTAACGCTTACATCAAAATGTTCCATAATAGCGTTGCCGATATCAGTATGTTTTTCTGTGATTATTCTGACTGCTTTAGATTCGTTTAAACCTTCAATAACGATATCAATGACTCTGTATGCAATAAAATAAGATATTATTGAATACATGGAACTTCGCCAATTGTTGTAAACAAAACCCGCAGCGGTAAATATGAAAAGGTTAAAGAACATTATAATTTCGCCAACAGAAAAGCCCCATTTTTTTGACAATCTTATAGAAAGGATTTCTGTGCCGTCTAATGAAGAATTGCTTCTAAGTACAAGTCCCACGCCTGCTCCCAGAATTAATCCGCCAAATATACATGCCAAAAAAGGGTCTGAAACATGTTTGTGCGATAACCAAATTGGAATAAATGATACACCCAAAGACAAAATGGTTACTGCATAAAATGTTGACAAAACAAACAATTTACCCATTTTTTGTAAAGCCAAAAATATAAACGGCAGGTTAAGCAAAAATATGCACCAGCCAAGTGCAAAATTTGTTTTGTAATTTGTCATGATTGCTATACCAAGGATTCCTCCGTCAATAATTTTGTTTGGGATTAGAAAACATTCCAAGGCAAATGCAGCAACCAATGCACCAAAAGTCATAACCAAAAAATTGATAAAATGCTTTTTCATAAAATAATAATAACATGTGCTCTGTTCTTTAACAATTAAATTCTTTAGGATTATGTAAAACATATTGTTATTTTCAAAATTTATTGTATAATCTAATTAGCAGTTAATTAAGATAAGGTTTTGAACTGCTTTGTGGAATTAAGCAAGAGGGTTGCCGGTTTTAGTTTAAACTTTCTCTTTTGTTTAAAATTGTTTGTCGGAAACGGAATTTTATTTCTTTTTCTGATGAGGTTTAATTAATTACTTTAAATATGAGCGTTTGCAAGTTTAACTACAAATACATTAAGGATAAAGCAACACCCGGAAGCTGGAGAAGGGGCTATGAAAGCTATCAAAAAGGTATAGTTCTTTCTTATGACAAAAAAATTGCCGGTGTGGATGCAAAGGTAAAAGGCAACTTTAAAGATGCCTATGAGACCAGTTTGACTTTTACAAAAAATGGTGTAAAAGCTGATTGCAGTTGCCCTCTTAAAGAAGAATGGTGCAAACACGCAATAGCAGTTGGTTTAAAAGTTATAGAAGATAAAGTATATGATGAATATTTGGAGCGTGTTCACAAAATTAAGCCCGAATATCCGGATGAGGATGTTGAGCCTGTAGAAAATCCTACAGGAAAATACGTTTTCCATTTTAATCCCAAAAGACGCCAAAACTTTTTCTCAATCCTTGTAATGGATAGAGCTACAGGCAAAGTAATTCGTGATTTGGAAGCAATTTTAAGAGCTTTGATTGAAGTTCAAAGAAATGATCCGTCTTTTGTTTTGAACGATGAAGAAAAGGTTGAATTAGCAATTTTCCAATTATTGTTGCAACGTTCAAGGTTGGATAAAAAGGCCGGTTGGTATGATGTTCCGATTAACAAGTTTGACGGATTTTTCCAACTGCTTGCCAAAGCAGAAGAAGTAATTGACGGCAAGACAAAACAAAGGTTGAGATTTGAAGACAAAGAATGGGAGCTTGCGCTTTCCGTTAATTTCTCCATGGTCGGGAATGTTCTTTTATCTTTGACTTGGGAAAGACCTGACGGTTCGGATTCTTATCCGTTTGAAGAAATAAGGTATTTTTCAAGACAGTTAAAATGGGGTCGCTATAAGAATGTAATTTTCCCCACAACTACACCTGTCTCTGCATTGCCTCAAAGCCTTATTAAAGCAAGTTTTACTGATGTTAAAGATGCTGACGGCGCAAAATTTTTGTATGAAGAATTGCCTAAACTCAAAAAGGCAATGAAAGTTACTGTTTCAGAAACGATTGAAAAACTTTTCTTAGAGCAAAAACCGCCAATAAATGTGGTTAAATTGGGTCTTGATTATGACGGTTCGCTAAAAGCCGAGTTGGAATTTGATTATGACGGTACGAGGGTACCTTATTCAAAACATACGGAAAAAACTCCTTATGTTACTATCAAAAAGCCTAAAGAAGATTTGTTGTACTGGGTAAAAAGAAATCCCGCACACGAAGAAGCAGCTTATAACATGCTTTTGGCTTGCAAGTTTGCGCCTATGCAGACAAACAATTTGGCTCTTGAAAAAGAAAATGCTATTGATTTTTACAACTATTATATTCAGCAGGCAGGCGATGGCTGGGTATTTGAAGAAAAAGATGATATGTCTTTCTTCAAATTAACAAAAGATCCTTTTGAGTTGTGTGCTGATATTGATTTTGCCGTTGATTCTACGGATAGTTTTGAGTTGGAGCTGTACGGTCGTGTTGGTGAGGAGATAATTCCTTTTGACGATGTGTATGCTCTTACGATAGATAACAGCAAATATGTAAGAATAAGGAATCTTGGTTTTGCAGAAGTTCCTACAATGGATATTTACTCTCTTATGAGAGCATTCAATACGTTTGATGTTTACAAAAATGATGAAAACAGATACATTGTAAAAACTTACAGAGCAGGTTTAATTTCTGAAATGGAGAATTTGGGGCTTAAACTTAAAATGAGTCGCAGGTTCAATAAGTTTTGGAAACAGATTTCAACATTTTCAACCATGGATGTTCCGTCTTTGCCTAAAGGTATCAAGGCTGAGTTTAGAGAATATCAAACCAGAGGTTTTGGCTGGTTATGGTTTATGTATCAATATGGTCTGAATGGTATCTTGGCTGATGATATGGGTCTTGGTAAAACGTTGCAGGCTTTGGCTTTGATACAAAAGGCAAAAGAGAAAAACAAGAAAGCACCAAATTTAGTTATTTGTCCGACATCGGTTGTTTTTAACTGGGAAAATGAAATTGAAAAATTTGCACCAGGGCTTAGTTGTTTAAAACTTAGCGGTACGGAAAGAAAAGAGCTCTTTAAAGAAATTCCTAAATATGACGTTGTTATCACAAGCTATGCTCTTGTCAGACGAGATATTGCAAAACTTAAAAAACATGAGTTTAGGTATGTTATTTTGGATGAATCTCAAAATATTAAAAATGCTGATTCTATTACCGCTCAAAGTGTTAAACAACTCAATTGCAGACACAAACTTGCACTTTCCGGTACACCTATAGAAAACAGACTCGAAGAGTTGTGGTCTATATTTGATTTCTTGATGCCGGGGTTCTTGTTTGACAAAAATGAATTTAATTACAGATATGTAACACCTATTATGGAACGTGAAGACAAGACGGTTGAAAAACGTTTGAAATCTCAAATTTATCCGTTTATCTTGCGTCGTATGAAGCGTGATGTTGCAAAAGATTTGCCTGATAAAATTGAAAACGTTGCATATTGCGAACTTACGCCCGAGCAAAAAGACTTTTACATGGAAGTTATGGATTCTACAAGAGAAGAACTCTTTAAATCTATTGAAGAAAAGGGTATTGAAAAGAGCAGGATGTCTATATTCTCAGCGTTGTTGCGCTTGAGACAAATTTGCTGCCACCCGAGACTGTACGATAAAGAAAATATCAAGGGTATTAAAGATTCAGGCAAGTTTGAACAGTTGAAATCCATGTTGGAAGAAATTATTTCTGAAAAACACAGGGTATTGTTGTTTAGCCAATTTGTTGACATGTTGGATATTATAAAAGAATGGTTGACCAAAGAAGGTATCAAGCATGAATACTTAACGGGAAGCACAAAAGACCGTCAGGAAGTTGTTGAAAGATTCAATTCAGATCCTACAATTCCAATCTTCCTTATCAGCTTAAAAGCAGGCGGTACAGGATTGAACCTTACAGGTGCAGACTATGTAATACATTATGACCCATGGTGGAATCCGGCTGTTGAAGACCAAGCAACTGACAGGGCTTATCGTATAGGTCAAACCAAAAAGGTATTTGTTTATAGAATGATTACCAAAGGTACGGTTGAAGAGAAAATTCAAAAACTTAAATCAAGAAAAAGAGACCTTGTTGATAGCGTAATCTCTGTTGACAGAAATATCGGTAAATCACTTACTTATGAAGATTTGAAAGATATCTTCTCGCTTGATTAAAGTTTTTGCATAGTATAATATCTGTGTATGATAAATGGAGTTAAAAATTTTTTAAAAAAGCATGGTTTATTTGCTTCGGAAAAAACTTTTTTGGTAGGTTTCTCCGGTGGTTATGATTCTATGTGCATGCTTGATGTATTACACAGAATCAGCGAAAAAGTCGGATTTAAACTGGTTGCGCTTCATTTAAATCATAATTGGCGAGGCAAAGAAGCAGAAATTGAACAAGAAAATTGCGAAAATTATTGCAAACAAAAAAATATTCAAATTATTACGGAAATATTGCCCCCTGATGTTCCAAAAACAGAGACTGCAGCCAGAGAGAAAAGACAAGAATTTTTTAAAAAGTATTATAAAAAACTCAATGCTGACGGATTGTTCCTTGCTCATACAAAATCTGACAATACGGAAACTATTCTCTATCGTTTAACCAAAGGAACGGGTGTCAGAGGTTTATGCGGAATACTTGAACACTCTTCTTTGGATTTTTGCGAGGTTTATCGTCCTCTCATGAATTTTACGAGAAAGGATATTCTCAGATATTGTACTGTTAACAAACTTGTTCCAAACAATGATTCAAGTAATTTTGATACAAAATATGCAAGAAATTTTATAAGACATCAGATTGTTTCAGAATTAAAAACAATTAATCCAAAGATTGATGATGTTTTCTTGAATTTGTCCCAGATAGCTATATCCGAACAAAATATTGTAAATGAATATTTAAACCAAATAAAACAGGAAATTGTAAAAGACGGTTATTTTGTAACTCAAAAATTTTGCGAATTGTCAAAAGACGTTCAATACAAAATGATTTTAAATTTTCTTATAGAAAATAACCTTGATTATGATTCTCGTAAAGTTTTGGAAATTTATGATTTTATCCATAAGTCTGCAAAATACAAATCAGGTAAAACCCTTTCTTTAACAAAAGATTTGTGGCTTTTTGTTTCAAAAGAGAAAATTTGTACAATTGTTGATATAGAGCCGGAAAAGATTGATGAGCATGTTGATATTAACCAATGCGGTAAATATATGTTTAACGGAAGTGTACTTAGTTTAAAAAAATATAACGGTACACAAATTCCTGATTTTCCTCAAGAATTTGAAAATAAAGTTTATGTTTCTTTGCCTGATAAATTTAATTTAACATTGCGTACAAGAGCTCATGGGGATATTATTCAACCTTTTGGTATGCAAGGGACAATGAAACTCAAAAAACTTTTTATCAATAAAGGTATAGAAAAATTTAAAAGAGATGAGATTCTTCTTTTGTGTAAAAATCAAGAGGTAATGTGGGCTGTGGGAGTTTGTCTTAACGAAAAATTGCGTGCAAAAGATATTCCTACACACGTTATAACAGTGGAGAAAAATTGAATTATGCTGGATAGAAAAGTTGAAGATTTAAAAATACTTTTTACAAAAGAGCAAATTGAACAAAAGGTGCAAGAACTTGCTGAAATGATTAATAAGGATTTTGGCTCAAATGAAGAGATAGTACTTATTTGTGTGCTCAAAGGTTCGAGTATTTTTTGCTGTGATCTTGCAAAACATCTTAAAATGCCGGTGGAGATGGAGTTTATAAGGGTCTCAAGTTATGGCAATGCAAAAACTTCTTCGGGTAATGTTCAAGCACTTGATTTAACTTTGCCGAATCTTGAGAACAAGAATGCAATAATTGTTGAAGATATAATTGACACAGGTTGTACGATGAAATTCTTAACGGATATTATATGCCGTACACATCAACCTAAAACACTCAAAGTTATTACTTTTTTAAATAAAAAAATGGCACGAAAAACCGATATCGAACCTGATTATTACGGTTTTGAAATAGATGACAAATTTGTTGTAGGCTACGGATTAGATTACGAGGGGTATATGCGTAATCTGCCTTATATAGGTTATTTTGAAAAATAAAAATTTATACTCCTGAATTTGGATTAATTTCAATCCTTTTTAGGCGTTTTTCGAGTTTTTTGTACCATTTTAATTTTTGTTTGTACAAATACTCGTATTCTTCAATTTCACCTTTTGTAATATCAAAAAATTGTTTATCGCATAAAGATTCAAATCTTTTTTCGAGAGTATGAGTAAGTTCTCTTCTGTCGATATTTTTGTCTGTTAAAATATATGGTTCTCCGACTTCACAAAGGACTTCGGGTTTGTCTTCTCTTAAAAACGGATAATTAACGGCAACAGGGATTAAGTTTATTCCTCCTGCTTTTTTTACTACATTTTTTGCAATATAGGCCATACCTGTTTGAAATTCTATAGGGCGATACATTGGAGGTCTTATAATTCCTTGAGGAAAAATCCACAACGATTTATTTTTATCACAGAGTTCAGCCACAGAGTATTGCAAAGCCCTCATAGATGCTTGAGCAGATTTTTTATTTACGGGAAAAGCTCCGGCTCTGGCAAGAATGGGAAATCTGTTCATTTCTTCAATCATCATTCTTATGTCGGTTTTAAAAATCCTGCGGCAAAGATTATAACCAACAATTCCATCCCACCAATTGTTATGTGGTGCATAAATTATGTTTGCAAAATCAGGGTTTCTCTTATCATAATTTTCTTTATTTTTAATTTTCAGTGAGAAGAATCGGTGTTCTAACATATTGTAGAAAAATCTATCTGCAACCCAGCGCCAAAAAGGTGTTGGCTTTGCAACCCTAAATTTTTCGTCCCTATTTCTTAATTTTGTAGGTGGGACATCAGAATAAAATTTTTGATTCTCCTTATGAAGTAAGTTTTCCAATGGTTTACACAACTCCTTATAGTATTCTACTCTGTTGAAGCAATTTTTTGAATAGTTTTAATATTTTTTTTTACAATTTAACAATTAACGCTTGATTTCAATCGAGTATACAGGAATTTTTCTCATGTTATCTTTTTTGCCTGCATAAATATCAAGCCATAACTTTTCTGCCATAAAGATATCATCTTTGTCATTATATTTGTATTTTATATGATATTCTTGTGATTCTTCTCTTGATTTTAGAGGCTGTTTTTTGGAATATAATTTTTGACTGTATATTTCTCTGCTTTTGCCGTCATATCTCAGTTTTGCGATAATAAATAAAGTGTTAAAATCGTATTTTGATGTATTTTCTATTTTAAATTTGAAGTCAATATAGTGCCTTGTTCCCAAGATATTGCTTTTGAATTTTATTTTTGTAGGATTAATTTTTACATCTTTTTCTGTTATTACATATCTTTTTTGGAAATTTTTGACAGCTTTTAATTTATGTTTATACAAATCAGTTTCGATGTCTTTACCGTTTTGGTAGTAATAGTTCATTAAGTTAATGAGTATTTCTTCATAAATATCAAAGTTGATTAATCCCGGATCCCAAGCATAAGTTTTTTCCATATACTTATTTGCTTCAACAGGGTTAAAATCTTTGTATAACAAAGCAAGTTTGTAATAAAGAACAGGTGTTTCTCTGTACAGCAATGCTGTTTCTAAACTTTCTATTGCTTTGTCTATTTTGTGGAGTTTGTAATCTTTGTCTGCAATTTTATTATAGCAATCCAATATGCCTTCTACTGCAATATCTTTTTTACGGGAATCTACTTTTTTATAATAGAAAAATGCCAATTTATATTGCATTACTGCTTGTTCATATTTATTTTCTTGCCACAGTGCATCTCCGAGATTCATGTAAAAATCGCCTTTTGCAATCAAAAGCGGTTTATGATCTTTATTTTCCAGTTTTTTTACTATAATTAGAGCTTTTTTGTATTTATGTGTTTTTATGTATAAATTTGCAAGTCCAAAAAACGGACTGTATACTCCGTATGGAGATTTGTCTATTGCAATGTTATATTGTTTTTCTGCTTCTGTGTAGTTAAAAAGTAATTCATATAAATTGCCGAGTCTTACGTTTATATAGTAATCACCGGGGTTTTTCTTTGCTTCTTCCTGATATTTTGAGATAAGAAACTCAATCATTTCGTTATCTTTTGTTGTGTTAGAAATTTTGGCCAGCATTCTTGCGTGGTGTTCCGCAATAATTTTTGAGCATCCTGTAGCAATCCCTGCCAATACCAGAGATACAAGTAATGCTATTAAAATTGTACGAACATATTCTAAAATTTCTATTTTAGTCATAAATTTCTTGTATTGAAAGTGATTCAATTCCTTCAATATTGTTCAATTCTTTGTGCAAAGCCTGCACAGGATTTTTGTCAAACAAATCCAGTTTAAAACTTATCTTCATCAAATCTTCTTTTGATGAGGATACTTTTTTGTTTATTTCAAAAATAGACTTAAACTTGTCTACAATAACAGAATAGACTTCATCTGCGGTATCAGAATTTGCATAAAAACTGACTTTAAATTTCCTTGGATTTTTTGTTCCTTTGTGCAGATATTGTTTTTCAAAAATTCTTATTAAAACTAGAGTTCCAACCGCAAGAACAGTACAAACAAGTGCTAAAGATGTGTATCCGCATCCGCAGGCCATACCTATACTTGCTGTAATCCATAATGTAGCAGCTGTAGTCAGTCCGTATATCGAATAACCGTGTCTTAAAACGGTACCACCACCTATAAAACCTATACCTGTAAGAATTTGTGCCGCGATTCTTGCGGGGTCTGCTTGAGGGCTGTGTGCAAATACAGGGAAAGCGTGTATTGAAAGTAACGTAAAAATACAAGAACCTAAACATACAAGCATGTGTGTTCTAAGGCCTGCCCATTTGTTTGTAATTTCTCTTTCAAAACCTATTGCAAATCCCAAGAATATTGCAAGAAGTATATCCAAGAGCATACTTTTTTCTATGATTATACTTTTAAAAAACTCTTCCATATCTCTCTTCCGTACGTTTTATCTTATCCAATAAAAATGTTATCTTAATTTGCTTTTTGGGTCCAGAATATCCCTTATTGTATCACCTATGAGATTAAATGATAATACCGCAATAAAAATTAAAAAACCCGGAGTTAAAAGCCAAGGACGATACAAAATATTTACATATTCTTGAGCTTCTTTAAGCATATTTCCCCAGCTTGCATCAGGTTGTTGTATACCAAGTCCCAAAAAGCTCAAACCTGATTCTGACAATATGTAAGAGGGAACACTCAAGGTCATTGCCACAATTACATAACTGAGAGTCTGAGGTAAAAGATGTTTGATTACAATCCTGAGTTTAGAAGCTCCTATTGATTCTGCTGCTTGCACAAACTCTTGTTTTTTAATTGATAATACCATACCTCTTACTACACGAGAGAACCCTGCCCATCCTATCAAAGCCAAAATAACAACGATAAGAGAAAAACGCTGAATACTTGTCATATTAGTCGGTAATATTGCAGCTAATATGATTAAAAGATAAAAACTCGGAATGGACATGATGGCTTCTGATATCCTCATCATAATATTATCTGCAAAACCGCCAAGATATCCTGAAATCCCTCCATATAACATTCCCAAAGGAAAAGATATAAACAAAGCAAGAAAACCAATTGTAAGCGAAATTCTGCCGCCAAAAAGTATTCTAGAGAAAATATCACGACCGTTTATATCTGTACCAAGTAAAAATAATCTTCCTCCTTTATCCACTCCGACAAGGTGTCTGTCAGTAGGAATAATACCGAGAAATTTGTATTTTTCGCCTTTACAAAAGAATTTTAAAAAATACTTTTGGCTTCTATCAAGTTTGTAGCTTATTTTTAGCTCCTCGGCATTAAAATAACGTTGATAGTTGTATGTATAAGGCCATGAGAGTTTCCCTTGTTCATTTATGGTAAAAACCTTTGACGGTGGAACATAGGCTCTATGCCTATCAGAAAATTCTTTGGAATAAGGAGCAAGAAAATCTGCAAACAAAATTCCTAAGTACAAAATCAAAAGCACAATTACTGCAGTTGTTGTGTATTTGTCTTTAAAAATCTGAGATATAACAGAGTTTTTGTCAAAACAGAATTTTTTCATTAGCTCACACTCACCCTCGGGTCAACAACTTTAAGCAAAATATCGGCAAGTAGGTTTCCGACTATGAGCATAATTGTTCCCATCATCAAAGATGCCATAACAAGGTTTATATCCGATTTCATAACGGCTTCCAATATCAGACGGCCCAAACCGGGGTATTGAAAAACATATTCTGTCAAAGCGGCACCGCTTAAAAGTGATGCAAATTCAAATCCAAGCAATGTTACCATGGGGTTTATTGCGTTTCTCAATGCATGTTTATATACCACTTTGTTTTCGCTCAAACCTTTTGCTCTGGCAAATTTTACATAATCAGAACCCAAAACATCAAGCAAATTGCCTCTCATTTGTCTTTGCAATCCTGACAAAGATATTGTGAAAAGCACTATAACAGGCAAAACAAGGTGATGTACTATGTCCCAAAATTTCCCCCAAGGTGTGTAATTTGAAAAGTTATAACTCGTAAGTCCGCCTGTAGGGAACCATCCTGTTTTTACCGCAAAAATTAATAATAACAATGCAAAAAAGAATGATGGTATAGCCATACCGATACTTGTTATTACGGTTAATAACCTGTCAATAGGTTTTTTCCAGTTCAATGCCGCATAAATACCCAGCGGTATACCAATTAGCCAAGTAAAAAGAATTACCACAGATGTTAATAACAAAGTGTTTGGGATTCTTTCCCACAACTTTGCACTGACTTTTTCTCCCGTTACCGTTACTCCAAGATCGCCTTTCAGAAAACTTTTTAACCACAGTCCGTATTGTACGATTTTGGGTTTATCAAGGCCGAGTCTTTGTTGCTCTGATTTTAAGGTCTCTTGCGAAATAGACGGATTTAGTCTCAATTCTGCAAGAGGATCAACAGGGCTCAATCTGACCAGAAAAAAACTGATTATTGAGACCAAAAACAATAACGGTATTGCTTGTAGTAATCTTTTTAAAATGTAAATTATTAGCTGCATAAGATTATTTTACAAGACTGGTTGAGTTTTGCAATTAGTTTATAGTTTAATTTTCAGTTTGGCTATGGAATTAACAAACTGAACAAATAAAGCGGATTATTGCACCAACAAACAATCCGCTTTAAAATGATTTGTTTTAATCGATTAAAACTGTTTTAAGAATCTTGCATCGTTGTTGAAGAATAGTCTGATATCATCGATTCCCCATTTCAACATGGCGAGTCTTTCAACCCCCATACCAAAAGCAAATCCCGTATAAACTTCAGGGTCAATGTTGACATTTCTCAAAACGTTAGGGTCAACCATACCTGCGCCAAGAATTTCTAACCATCCTGTACCTGAGCATACACGGCATCCTTTACCCTCACACATAATACATTGAACATCTATTTCGGCAGACGGTTCTGTAAAAGGGAAAAAGCTGCTTCTGAATCTTGTTGGTCTTGCACTGCCGAAGTATAATCTCAAAAATTCGTTCATTATACCTTTTAAGTCGGCAAAAGTGATATCTTTATCAACAAGAAGACCTTCTATCTGATGGAAAAGATTATTTTTCCTTGCGCTAACTGATTCGCAACGGTATACTCTTCCAGGTGCTATAACTCTTATAGGCGGTCTGCTGTTGAGCATTTCATGTATTTGTGCGCCTGATGTTTGGCTTCTTAATATTACATTCGGCGCTACTTTTGTGTAAAAAGTATCCTGCATATCACGTGCAGGGTGATCTTTTGGAATATTTAACATATCAAAGTTAAAGTATTCTGTTTCAACTTCGGGTGAATTTTCGTTGTGTACAAGAGAAAACCCCATACCTTTAAAGATTTCTACAATTTCATCTACGGTTTGTGTCAGAGGATGTACTTTTCCGTAAGGTGTAAATGAACCCGGAAGTGTTATATCAATTCTTTCTTTTTCTAATTTTTCGTTTAATTCTTTTTGATAAAACGTTTGATATTTTTCATTTAGTTTTTCTTCAATATCTTTTGTAATTTGATTTGACAGTGAACCTACAATTCTTTTGTCTTCATTTGACAAATCTTTTAAATTCTTTTTTATGTTATTTAATTCACTTTTTCTGCTTAAGTAAGTATTTCTTACTTCTTCTACATCGGCAGTTGAATTGATATTTGAAATTGCATCAAGTGCGTTTTTATGAATTTTTTCCAAAGTTTCTTTCATTATTCACCCTCGTTAGTTTTTCTCTATGAAACAATTATATTATAAAAACATTTAACAAATTTTCTTTTTGTTTATTTATTTTATAATTAAATTGAATGAGAGACGGAAGTAAATAAATGAAAATATCAATACTTGGTTCAACAGGATCCATAGGCAGACAAGCAGTAGAAGTAATACAAAAAATGCCCGATTTTTTTGAAATTGTATCTATTGCCGGCGGTAGCAATGTTGAACTTTTACGTGAACAGATAAAATTACTCAACCCTAAGAATGTAAGTGTCAAATCTGAACAAGATGCAATAAAACTCCAAAAAGAGTTTCCAAAAATTAACGTATTGTTTGGGGATAAGGGGCTTGTTGATATTGCATCGGACAAGACAAATGAAAGAATCCTTGTTTCTGTTTCGGGTAAAGCAGGTTTAAAACCGACACTTGCAGCAATTGATAATCATATAGATGTAGCTTTGGCAAATAAAGAAACGCTTGTTATGGCAGGGGATATAGTTATGTCTCGTGCTAAAAAAGAGGGTGTGAAAATTCTTCCCGTTGATTCGGAACATGGAGCAATTCATCAGTGTCTTTCTAATCGTAATGAAGTAGAAAAACTTATTATAACGGCGTCCGGCGGACCTTTTAGAAATAAATCAATTGATGAGATGAAAAATGCTACAGTAGAGGAAACTCTACATCACCCAAGATGGAATATGGGTAAGAAAATTACTATTGATTCTGCAACTTTGATGAACAAAGGATTGGAAGTAATAGAAGCTCATCATCTTTTTGATATGCCTTATGAAAAAATTCAAGTGGTTGTTCATCCTCAAAGTATTGTACACAGTGCTGTGGAATATGTTGATGGTAGTGTTATTGCTCAATTAGGCTTTCCGTCTATGCATATACCTATTCAGTATACTCTTACTTATCCTCATCGATTTGAAGGTATTGAGACAAGAAGTTTTGATTTTATTAAAGCGGGCAGGTTGGATTTTGATGCGCCAGATTTAGAAAAGTTTCCTTGTCTTAAATTGGCTTTTGAGGCAGGTAAAAAGGGCGGTACCTTGCCTGTTGTAATGAATGCTGCAAATGAAGAAGCAGTTTTTGCTTTTTTAGATAAAAAGATTTCTTTGTGGCAGATTTTTGAGATTACAAAAAATATGATGGAAAATCATGATAATATTTTGTCTCCATCATTGGAGCAAATATTTGATATAGACAGGATTACAAGGGAATCTGTTAAAAAATTAACAAAAATTTAGTTTGTAAAAATTGCTACATATTTGAAAAATTTTATTAGATTTTTATGCAAATTTCATGCTAGATTATAGATACCTTAAATCCGTATATTAAATAATGAATAGTGGAATTAAACTAAGAGGAGTGGTTTTCAATTACCATTCGGGGAAATAAGGAATTAGACAGTCGTATCATTTTAGTCAAGGAGATTTATTAAGATGCCGGATTATTTGACCAAAGAAGAAATCAGACAGTGGAGAAGTTCTTTGGAAAGAATTACGCTTGAAGAGTATGCTAAAAGGTTAGGCAAGGTTATAAGCGAAGAAAAAGAAACTAACGATATAGTTGATATTATGATGAAACAAAATAATACTACCCGTTATGTTTCCAATGAACCAGAAGTAAAAACATATAATGTTAAAGCAGAAAGAATAAGCTCTTTGGCTCAGCAATCTTTTGACAGAGAAAAAGAAATTTCTCTTGCAAAACAAGAAAGAGAATTGAGAAAATCTATAAACAATAAGAATCTGACTGCAAAGCAAGTTGAAAAACCTGTTGCAAAAAAAGAAGTTAAACCTGTTAAGGAAACTGTAAAACCTCAAAAACAAGAAACGAAAAAAATTGAAACAAATTCTATAAGAGAAGAAGTTCAAATCACTTTTAAGAAAAATCTTACACCAAGAGAACAAGCTGTTTTTGAACATTTCTTGAATAATAAAAATAGCATTGTTTATGCAAAAGAACTCGCACAAGTTTTGGATTTACCAAGAGATTATGTTTACAAATATATTAAAAACTTAAGAGCTAAAATGAATGAAAATGCTATCCAAAATGCGGATAATGGCGGTTTTATTCTTCAGGTAAAGTAATATTATAGTTTTTTAATTATGAAAAGACCTCTCAATTATGAGAGGTCTTTTTTAAACTTCATTCATAAAAACTTAAACTATTCGAACGAGAGAATATCGTGTCCCGGAATTCTTTCTACACGATGTTCTTCTTTTGCCGGTGTTGAAAGTCTAAGACTAATACTTTTTCTGAATCTGATACTTTCAGCATTCAATTCATTGTTCTCTAACCCCAAAATTTTTCTGAAATTTTTTCCGTTTACATTGTTCATGATAGAAGACCTCTTTTCTCAGAATTAAATTAAATTAAACAAACACATATAAATAATTAACAACCTAAATATATTATGAACTATTTTTTTGATTTTGCCAATACATTTGTAGTAGGAAAAGTGTAAAACTTAACACTTATTATCTAAAATCATGCAAAATATAGACATTCACTCATGTTGATACTATTATTTAATCAGTATAATAAGGAGATTTTTTATGAAATTAATGGAAGGCAAAAAAGGTATTATTTTCGGCGTATCAAATGCTAGAGGAATTGCTTATGCTATTGCAAAACAAATTCACGAAGCAGGTGCGGAAATCGCTTTTACTTATGCAAATGAAGCTATGGAGTCTAGAGTAAGACCTTTGGCTGAAGAAATGAATGCAAAAATGATAGTTGAATGCGATGTTACAAACGAAGAACAGGTAAAATCAGTTTTTGCCGAATATGAAAAAATTTACGGAAAATTGGATTTTGTAATTCACGCTGTAGCTTTTGCTAACAAAGAAGACTTGATGGGTGATTTTATTGACACATCAAAAGACGGATGGGATTTGGCACTTGGTGTAAGTGCTTATTCTCTTGTTTCTTTGGCAAGAAATGCAAAACCATTAATGAATGAAGGCGGTGCAATTCTCGCTTTGACATATCTCGGATCAGAATATGTCGTTGCAAATTACAACGTAATGGGTGTTGCTAAAGCTGCTTTAGAATCTTCTGCAAGATATCTTGCAGAAAACCTCGGACCTTTAGGTGTTAGAGTTAACTGCCTATCTGCAGGTGCCGTTAAAACTCTTGCTGCAAAAGGTATTTCCGGTTTTGATAGAATGCTTAAGGCTGCTATTTTAAAAGCTCCTTTGAAGAGAAACGTATCTTTAGAAGATGTTGGTAAAACAGGTCTTTATCTTGTATCTGATTTGTCATCAGGTGTTACAGGTGAGATTGTGCACGTTGATTGCGGATGCCATGCAGTTTATGCTTCTAAAGAAGAAATGGAAGCTACATACGCTTATCAAAAAGAACATCAAAATTAATTTAATAGGGGTAACTTAATTGTTACCCCTTTAATATTTAATAAAGTTGTAAACCGAAATATTAATATTTATAAGGATTAAGAAAATGATGAAAAAGAACAAAACAAAAATTGTTGCCACACTTGGACCTGCAAGTTGTGAAGAAAGTATTATTGAAGAATTGGTACACGCCGGAGC
Organism: Candidatus Gastranaerophilales bacterium; assembly: GCA_944326555.1. Taxonomy (GTDB): domain Bacteria; phylum Cyanobacteriota; class Vampirovibrionia; order Gastranaerophilales; family Gastranaerophilaceae; genus Limenecus. The sequence goes on from CALVEK010000001.1 coordinate 107,053, forward strand.
AACTATGTTCCGTATAAACACTTCTCACAATACTGCTGAAGAACATGCAAAAACTATTGCTAAAATAAGAAGTGTTGAAAAGAAACTCAAAACATTTATTCCTGTTTTGGTTGATTTACAAGGACCAAAAATCAGAGTTGGTAATTTGATTGAACCTATTCCTATAGAACCTGGCAAAGAATTGGTTTTGGAATATGGTTTGGAACAAACAGACCCTAACATTGTTCCTGTTGATTATAGAGGCGTTGCAGAAGATGTTCATGAAGGTGAATATATTCTTCTTGATGACGGTAAAATTAGAATTCAAGTTATTGCAAAAGAAGGCTCTAAAGTTAGAGTAAAAGTTATCGATGGTGAATTACTTAAACCAAGAAAAGGTATCAATATCCCCGGCGGAACAAAAAGCCTTTCTGCAATTACAGAACGTGATGTTGATTTTATTAAATTTGCTGTTGATAATGATGCAGATTATCTTGCTTTATCTTTTGTTAGAGACAAAGATGATATCTTGCTTGCTAAAAAATATTTGAGCCATTTTGGTGCAGATATTCCTATAGTTGCAAAAATCGAAAAACCTGAAGCTGTTAAAAATATCGAATCAATTCTTGATGTTGTAGATGCAGTAATGGTTGCAAGAGGCGATTTGGGTATTGAATTGGCTCCCGAAAAAGTTCCTATGGTTCAAAAGATGATTGTTGATGCAGCTTTTGCTCATAGAAAAACTTGTATCGTTGCTACACAAATGCTCGAATCTATGATAGAAAACCCAATTCCTACAAGAGCAGAAGCATCTGACGTAGCAAATGCTATTTTGGATGGTGCTGATGCTGTTATGTTGTCAGGAGAAACTGCAGCAGGCAAACACCCTGTAGAAGCTGTTAAAATGATGGCTATGATTGCTCACGATGTTGAACAAAGTGATTTTGTTAGCTACAATTTGGATTTGCCTATGAATCCTAATTATGAACCAACACCTCAAGCTGTTGCTTCTGCTGCTGTTAAAATGGCACATGACCTAGGTGCTAAAGCTATTTTGGCATTTACTCATACTGGTTATACTGTTAAATTGCTTTCTAAATTGAGACCTTCTGTCCCCGTTTTAGCAATTTCTGACAGCGAAAAATCTTGCAGAAAGTTAAATCTCTTCTGGGATATGCACCCTTACTTAAAAGATTGGGATGTTGTTTTAAATGATGAATTGCTCAAAAAAATTGACAAGTTATTGCTTGAAAAAACTGAATTTAAAAAGGATGACAGAGTTATTATCATCGGTTCTATTCCAAAACTTATTTCCGGAAGAACTAACTTTGTAAGAGTTCACAGAATGTGTGCTTTTTAGGAAGTAACAATAGTTGAATAATAAAAACACGGGTCTGATTGAACGACTCGTGTTTTTTTTATTTGTTTTTTTGTATTGTTTAGTCTTTTTGTACAACTATTGCTACCCATTGATCTTGGTGCAATATTTCTGTAACGTTAAGAGAGTGTTTTTCTATTGCCTCAAGAACTACAGGTTTTTTTTCATCAAGAATGCCACTTAAAACCATGTGAGCTTTAGGTTTCATGATGTTCTTTAAATCGCCCATTATTTCAGCAAGTACGTTGTGTAAAATGTTTGCGCATACAAAATCAAACTGTTCAGAGAGCATGTCTGCTGTTGCATGTGAAAAATCTATTTTGTTGTAGACACCGTTAACTTGAGCATTATCTTGTGCTACATCTATTACAAGCGGGTCATTATCAATAGCAACAGCATGTGTTGCGCCAAATTTTATTGCAGTAATTGCCAATATGCCTGAACCTGTACCTATATCTGCCATTTCATCTCCTTTTTTGAGATATTTTTCAATGGCTTGTATGCAAAGCTGTGTTGTTGCGTGTGTTCCTGTTCCAAAGGCAGACCCCGGGTCTAAAGTGATTAAAACTTCATCTTTTTTGTGAGAACATTCTTCCCAAGATGGACAAATTACAACATGCTCAGATGCTCTTGTCGGTTTCCAGTGCTCTTTCCATTTTTGAGACCAGTCTTGATTTATTACTTTTTGAGCGGTTACTGTCCATTCGCCAAGTTCTTCATCCGTAAAGCCTTCTTCTTTGAGTTCTTCTTTGGCGTTTGAAAATATTTTTTGAATTTCCGATAATTTAAAATCTGCTTCTTCGTATCTGATATAGCCTTTTGCTATATTATTTGTTGTTTCAATAAGCTCAAGATCTTTGTATTTTTCTTCTGCCTGAACCACGCCTTCGCATTCAAACCTTTCAAAAAATACTTCTGTTACAAGTTCTATTGCATTAGGATTGATTTTAACAGAAACTTCAAAATAATCTTTCATTCACTACTCCCAACTAAGAATTAAAGACACCCATTCTGCGGAATTTGTTGTAACGGTCATCTTTTAATTGTTGCGGCGTCATGTTTTTATACTCGTCTAATGCGGACAAAAGTTCTTTTTTAAGTTCTTCGCCCATAGCTTCGTAGTCATAATGAGCTCCGCCTAAAGGTTCTTTAACAATTCCGTCTATGATGTTATATTTTAACAAATCCGGACCTGTGATTTTTAACGCTTCAGCAGCATCCGCAGCTTTTGCAGCGTCTCTCCATAGGATAGAAGCGCATCCTTCAGGAGAAATAACAGTATAATATGCGTGTTCTAGTACAAGAACTTTGTTTGCAACAGCTAATCCTAAAGCTCCGCCTGAACAGCCTTCACCTGTAATTACAGCTATAACAGGTACATCAAGTTTTGCCATTTCTTTTAAGTTAACAGCAATGGCTATACCTTGGCCGTGTTCTTCTGCTTTTATGCCGGGGTATGCGCCTGGGGTATCTATTAATGTAATTATTGGTAATCCAAAACGATTTGCATGTTCAAAAAGTCTTAGAGCTTTTCTGTATCCTTCAGGTTGAGGCATACCAAAATTGTAAACAAGGTTTTCTTTTGTTGATTTACCTTTAACTGTTCCAACAATCATAACGGGATGATTGTTGATTCTTGCTACACCCCCTACAATTGCTCTATCGTCTGTACCTTCTCTATCACCGTGCATTTCAACAAAATCTTCCGTTATAAGATTTATGTAGTCAAAAAAGTTAGGACGATTAGGATGTCTTGCAATTTGCAATTTTTGAGAAGGCTTTAGATTCTCATATAATTCTTTTTTGTATTCGTGGGACTGTTGTTCAAAGATTTCTATCTCTTTTGACAAGTCCATTCCTGATTCTTCACTCATTTTTTTTAATTCTTCTATTTTTTCTTCAATTTTTGTTATTGGTTTTTCAAAATCTAATTTCATAATTCCAATTCCTGCCAAGTTTAAAACATTTTTTTAATGTCTGTGTAGTCTTAATATTTTTGCCAAAGTTTCTTTGAGCTCCTGACGTTTAGCAATCAGGTCAATTTGTCCGTGTTTCATGAGGTATTCTGCAGTTTGAAAGTCTGCAGGCAATTTTTGTCTGATTGTTTGTTCAATTACACGTCTTCCTGCAAAGCCGATTCTTGCACCTTGTTCTGCGATAATGATATCACCAATTGTGCCAAAACTTGCTGTAACACCGCCATAAGTCGGGTCTGTAAGTATGTTTATATATAGTAATTTTGCGTCATTCAATTTTGCAACAGCACAGCTTGTTTTTGCCATTTGCATTAAAGATAGAGCACTTTCTTGCATTCTGGCACCGCCAGATGCTGTGATTGTTACTACAGGCAATCTTTTTTCGAGAGCGAGTTCTATTATTCTTGTTACTTTTTCACCTACTACGCTACCCATTGAACCGCCCATGTATTCAAAATCCATGATTGCGCAGGCTATTTCTTCTCCGAGAACTTTTCCTGTCCCTGTTATTACGGCATCATTTAACTTAGTTTTTTCTTTTGCCTTTGCTTGTCTTTCTGTGTATGGTTCGGTATCTACAAACTCAAGAGGGTCGGAAGGAGAAATGTTTTCAAAATACTCAGTGAATGTTCCTTCATCAAATAATTGATTTATTCTTGTTCTTGCATTTATTCTAAAGTGGTATCCGCATTGAGGACATACCATCATATGATGTTCAAGCTCTTTTCTTGGTAGTTGAGCATTACAATTGAAACATTTTACCCAGAGTTTTCCTATATTATCATCGATTTTAGGATCTATAGGACGTGCTGCGTGTTGTTCTTCTTTTCTGGTTTCAAACCAATCTTTTAGAGTCATTTTATACTTATTCCCCTTGTCGCAATTTACAAAACGATTAATTTTCTCACATTATACTACAAATGATATTTAACTACATCCCCGGCGGTCTTATTAAAGATGGTGTTAACATTGTGCCGCCCGGCATCATGTTAAATGATGGGTTGTAATCATCATAATCTTTAACTGAACGATTCATCGGATCAGCCATTTTTCTTTTCTTTTCTTCTTCAGCTTTTTTCTTTTGGGCCGCCATTCTTTCCTTGTCTGATTTTTTCTTTTGTCCTATAGCCTCAGGATCGTTTAAAATCAGACGTTTAAATTCAACTTCAGAGTTTTCGGCACCGACATTCATTGATATACCCATTGATGCATTTTGACGATAAGCATCGTATCCAATCATAAATTTGATATCGTCAGGACCTATAACGAAGTAGAACCTGTTTTCTTGAAGCATTCTATCATCAGGTGTATCGTTAGAAACTACAATTGTTGCTGTGTACATCAATGTCAAATATTTGCAGATTCTAAGTGATTCACCTATTACTACGTTAGATTTACCGTAGAAGTTTTTGTCAAAATAGAAAGGTGAGTCGCCTGCTTGTCCGCCCTGATAATATGCTATGTATTGTTGCCAAGATTTATATTGTGTTTTTAGGTACGGGCCTGCTCTTAATAGACCCATTGTATCTCCGTTTCCGTACAATGCTGCATGGGTTTGAAGATTTAAGCCAAAATCCATTGCGAACTTGCTGTCGAGGTTTTTGTATTGAAACAAAGACTTACCTGTTGAAGTCTGCCAAGCAAATTTTGTTGTGGAGAAATTGCTGTCTCCCCAATCTCTGTAAAAACCGCCAACAAATCTGTTGCTAAATTTCACTCCTAGGTCTTCAATATCATAATCTTTGTGATGAATAAATTGAAAACCGTATTTTGGCATTCTGGATCCGAGGAAAAAGTTATTCATATACGAATTTAATCCGTATTGCAAAGTTAAATTATCTGTAATTTCTTGTTCACCGCGAACAACAAATTTACTTTTTGAACTGCCCCAACCAAATGCGGTTCTGTTTTTGTCCGTCAAAAATCTGCCTATTGCACCAACACCAATTTCGTGGTCATAAGTGAGTGCAGGACCAAGTTTTAGTGTTGACGCATTTGGGGTTTGAAATACATATCCCGGAGAGACAAAGGCTCCTATATTTCTTAAAGAACCCATTTCAAGCATGTTAGTTTCTATATACTGTTGTTCTTTGTCAGTATACAGTTTCATTTTTCCGGATGAACCTATTTTTGTGTCTTTTATGTATAGGTCTGCATTTTTTAGAGTTGCTATATCTCTGTCTTTATAGCTGTCTATTATGATAGTTTTTGCTTTAAGTCGCCATTTGTTATCATATTTTTCTTTAAAGTAAAAATCTTTTGGAATAACTTCATCCATCATTGGTTTATCAAAACCAAATACCGGTCGTGAGGTAAATTTGTATGCAACTTTATCGTTAAATGTTACGTTACCCTCAAGTGCTTCTGTTTGAGCATCATAAACAATACCCTGCTTTGCTTTAATTTTAATTGCCATGTGGTTTAAGACAGGGTTTGTCATTAATGCATTATTTTCATTCAGATCAACTTGAATATATTCTCCGTTAATTTTTTGACCGTCTTTTATAAGTACGACATTTCCGTAGCCTTTTACGTAATTTGTGTCGTGGTTAAAAATAATTTTGTCGGCTAACAAAACTGAATTTTCGCTAGGGAAAGTAACTTTAGCGTTTCCTACAGCCTCAAATTCATGTCTTTCGGGGAAATATTCTATTGTATCACTATCAACAAGAACTTCTGTTGTTGGGCCTTCTTGCACAGGTTCTTGTTTTTTGTCTCCTTTTTGTGCTTTTGAGAAGAATTTTTTTGTTTTACCTTGATTTTCTTTATCTTCTTCTTTAGCTAATTCTTTGTTTTCTGAATCCTTGCTTGCAACGGATTCGTTTTTGTCTTTTTGGTCTGTTAAATCTTCTTTATTTTCTTTATTCGTATCATTATCAGAAATTTCTTTTACGCTTGTGTTTTGTGGTACATCAAGAGTTTCTGCGGCGTAAACATTTTTTACCCCCAGTGAAAGAATTATTATAAGCAATGTAGATATTATTAGTTTTTTATTCACAAAGTTACCTTTTTATTTTGTTAAATATAGTTTAACGGATTTTGCGGTTTACCGTTGACTCTTACTTCAAAGTGGCAGTGAGGACCTGTGCTATATCCGGTAGAACCCTCGTAACCTATAACTTGTCCTTTTAGTACACTTTGACCTGCACTGACTACGTATCCTGACATGTGAGCATAAAGTGTAGTTGTTGGTTTTCCGTATACAAGACCGTGGTCTATAATTACAACTTTGCCATATCCTCCATACCAGCCTGAATATAGAACTTTACCTGAGTTGGCCGCACGGATTTTACCACCGTTAATGCCTCCGATGTCTATTCCGGAGTGGAATATTGTTCTTTTAAATATCGGATGTGTTCTGTACCCAAATGGGGATGTTATTGGCCCTGCAATAGGCTTCATAAATCCTGAAACAACTTTTACAGTCGAGCCTTGGGTGTTTTTGTTAATCATTCGGCTCAGAGCTTCTGACTGTTTTGCAAGCTCCCTTTCTGCTTTTTCGTAGTATGCTCTGTTCGAACGATATTTTTGGATTGAACTTTCATTCTGGCTTATTGCGCCTTGAATATACTGTTGTTGAGCGTTTATATTTTTAATCGAGTAGGCTATGATTGTTTTTTGCTGTTCAATTTGATTTCTCAATATGGCAATTCTTCTCGATTTTTCTTTGAGGTATGCAAGTTTTCTTTTATCTTTTTTGGTAATTACATTTTGAAAATATATCCTGTCCAAGAATGTATTTATATCTGTAGAGGCAAGCAATAACTGGAAAAGACCTTTTCTTTGCTTTTTATAAATTTGTCTTATTCTGTTTCTTGTTTGATTTTCACTCGCAGAGTATTCTTGCATTGTTGCATTTAGGTTTTTTTCTGCTTGTGAAAGTTGCGTTTCTGCATCTTGGTACTGTTTTTTACTGTTTTTTAAGTTCTTTGTTGCATTTTCAAGACGTTGCTGGTTTTTGTACAATTTGTTTGTCTCAATTGATTCCAGACGTTTTAGACGAACCACTTTTGCATGAGTTTCTCTTCTCTTTTTTTCTATGTGATTTTGGCTACATAGTGCTTCTTGACTGAAAGAGATTATTAAAATAAATATAAAAAAAGCCTTTAATAAATTGTTAAATATGCTTATTTGTTTATGATTTAAGGTCTTTTTAGCAGACATTTATGATGGTTACCCGTCTTTTTCAAGTATAACTTACAACTATCTGATTCGGTGTTTCAGCTTTTGCTGTTATTTGTACCGAAAATGCAGCTATTTTAGTCCAAAAAACTTCATGAAAATTTTTCACAAACTTTAGAACTTTTTAGCCTTGTCTTGATATGAATGCAATTAGCATAGGTGCAAACATAAACAATAAAAATGAAACAGCGATTATACCTACTATTATTTTTTGATTTTTTCTGAAAAATTCCATATCTCTTATTTATCCAATATCTTCGACTATAACATTTTACATGTAAAAAATATCTTTTACAAGTTTTTCACATACTGTAAAAAAGGTTATTTTACTTATTTTGATTGGATATCAAGATGTTAGTCCAATTGAATTTTTACTACAGCTTTTTTTACATAAGAAGGCTTTTCAAAAGTAATACAAGGCATATGTACATCTTGGGGGAAGAATACTACAAAATAATCTTTTGTTGCTTGTACAAATTGATTTGATGAATTTTCTTTATCTAAGAAAACTATGTCATTTTTTTCGTCATAACAAGTATTTGGACTAAAATCAGAAACATTTCCCCATCCGAGTTTTTCTTCACCTTTTATTATGAATTGAATGTCTGCATATTTTTTGTGAGCTTCGTATTTACCTTGAGATTCCGGTTTTGTAATATAGTCCTGAACAGAGACGAATATTTTTTCTCCATCTATTTCATATTTGCCGTTTTTAAGGTTAATAAGGTCTGTATTTTTTAAATACTCAAATCCCTTTTTGAAATTTTCTCCTATTCCGTAGTAAAGGTGTGCATTCTCAATTTTATCTATTATCATTGCTTGCTCCTGTTTTTTATTAGTATTAACTATTTTGTAACAAACTTTATAGCTTTGAATATTTTGCTAAATAGGTGATTATAAAGTTTGTATATGTGAATATTATATGTTAATAATAGCAAATTTTTATATTTAATTGTTTTGTTGTGTTAGAATCTTGATATCGTAATAGTTTAATTGATAAAAAATAAATGACCATTACCATAAATAACAAGCCGAATACAAGTGTATTTAGCTCCTTTCAAACCTCCGCGCATACGAAAGGGCTGTATTCGTCTTTGTACTATAAGAGAAATCACAGAGTTTTTGAAACTGACACTAAAACAAAGTTGAAGGTGGCAGCGGGTGCCGTAGGCGCTACGATTTTGCCTATGATTTATTTTGCAAAAAAACAACATGGTTTAAAAAATATTCTTGATATTTTTAAAATAGACTATGGTCTGAAAGAAGTTTTGGCATTAAGCAGTGCAAGTATTGTTGGCGGTGTTTTGTCTGGTATTGCGTTTGATAAGATATCAGATAAAAAAAGAAAAATTAAAGAGGGTGTATTTCAATTTATGAATGCTACTATCCCGACCATGTTGGTTGGTGGGGCTATGAAGTTAATTGAAGACAACGTAAAATACAAGGATTCAAGAGCTGTAAAAGTGGCTGCTATTGCTACAGGTATGATTGCAGGTATGCCCCTTGCTGCTTGGTTATCAAATATTATCAATGATCCAAAAGACAAAGAGCCTGACAGAAAACTTACTTTAAAAGATTCTGTAGTAAACATGGATGATGCTTTAGGTGCTCTTGTTGTTGCAAAGGTACCGTTAGTGGGAGCATTGCATTTGGATAAACTTATGCCGGCTATTTTTGCTTGGTGTGGATATAGAGCAGGACAGAGCAACTAGGTATATTTTTTAATATACTCTTCTACATTAAATTTACTTTTTGCTCCATTATAGGTCATTGTTCTGATTTTTCCTGTTACGGGTCTGTCTAGGAATGGTCTGTCGTGGAGTCCTCCTATTGACCAGAGTATATTTGTATATCCGTTACAAGACGGTGCATCTAGGGCATATTTGTCATTTAGGTAAATAGCTTTTTCTATTGCTTCTTGTGCATTTATTGACCATTTTGCTATTTGTTTTGCCCAGTACATTCTCAAATATCCGTGAATTTTTCCTTCTTTTTTTAATTGCAGTTGTGAAGCATTCCACAAATTATCATTTGTTTTTGCGTTTTCAAGTTCTTCTATTTTGTATAAAATTCTGAAATCATTTTTGTGTTCTTGAAGTGAATTTTTTGCCCAATTAGGACAGGAGATTATATTTTTGTAATTTTTATTGTAGTAACAAAAGTTATCTGCAAGTTCTTTTCTTATTATGAGTTCTTCCAAAAAACTTTCTTTATTTTCTTTAGTTCCCTTTGCTTTTAGTACTTCCAGAGTTATTCTTTGCGATGATATAAACCCGTTACTTATGTATGGAGATAGCTCAGACAATACATCATAGTTTGGATTGTTTTTGTATTTTGCATAATTTGCCAGTTTTTGATTTAAAAATTTTTTTAGTAATGAATAACTCTTGTTTTTTTTGAATTTAATTTTAGGAAATTCTGTTAAAAAGGGATTTATTTTCTTATAAATGGCTCTTCTAAAAGATGCTGCATTATACGATTGTTTTTCTATGACATAAAACGCAGGTACTATATTGAATGAGTCAATTTCTAAAAAATTGCATTTTGCAAATAGTGAAGTATTTAATAGCGGATTAAAATCGGATATTACAATTGTGGGATTTTTTGATTCCAGTTCAATTTTTATATCTTTTATTTTTCCTTTTATAAAAATGTAGTCAATATTATTAAGTTTTAGATTGGTTTTTAAAATTTCAAAATTCTTTTTTAAAAAAATTTCTTTCTTTTTTATTAAAACTTTTTTTTCAAAAAATATTAATACAATTAATCGGCATGAAAATTTTTTGGATAATTCCAAAGCATAATTTAACGCAAAATTATCTTCTACTCTGTAATTTCTGTTCATCAGATAAATGATGGTTTTTGTATTTTCTAAAGCGGTGATTTTTGATTTATCAAAAGCACATCGAGCAGGGTTTATTTCATTTTCGACAAAAATTTTTTCTGTTGTTATATCAGGTAATTGGTTTAGGAGATTATTTTTTGTGTAAAGATTTTTCATAGTAAAAATTTTTATAAAAAAAACGCAAAAATAATCTGCCTTGTGATTAAAACATGACATCTATTATTATTTTGTTTATTAGTGCAGAATTTATTTTGAAAATTTGGACTTTTGGGTGTTGATTAGAATAATTTTTTTTGCTACGAAGTATGTTTAAGTCTTGTTAATAAAAAGATAAGTGAGACAAAGTCGAATTAAAAAAGCATAAAAATGAAAAGACAATTTACAGGTTTTTTAAATGGAACAATAGCTGCAGCAAGTTACGGAACGAATCCTCTTTTTGCGCTGCCTTTGTATGCAGGCGGAATTGGTGTTAATTCCGTTCTTTTTTACAGGTATGCTATAGCGGTTTTAATTTATGGGTTATGGCTAAAATTCCATAAAAAGTTATCATTTAAAATTAATCGCAAAGAATTTTTTGTATTGTTGATTCTTGGCTTATTGTTCTCTTTTTCTTCTTTAACTTTATTTGATGCTTTTAACTATATTCAAGTAGGTGTGGCCTGTACTATTTTATTTATTTATCCGATTTTTGTGGCTGTAATAATGGCTTTATTTTTTAAGGAGAAAATTACAAAAACAGTTATTTTTTCTATTATATTAACTTTTTCCGGAATATGGCTTTTGTATAATGGAAAAGCGGGTATAACTCTTAATTTACACGGGGTTATTTTAGTTTTGTTGTCGGCTATTTTTTATGCGTTGTATATAGTCGGTGTAAAAAATATTAGCGTAGTTAAGCATATCAAATCGGACAAATTGAGTTTTTACGTTATGTTGTTTGGTTTGTTGGTTTATATTATCAACCTTAAATTCTGTACAGAGCTACAAATGATTAATAGTCCGTTTTTATGGCTGTGTACCCTTGGTTTGGCTTTGTTTCCTACAATTATTTCCCTTGAAACTATAGCTATATCAATAAAATTAATTGGTTCCACAACTACTGCTATTTTGGGTGCACTTGAGCCTTTAACTGCAATATTTTTTGGTGTTGTATTTTTTCATGAACATTTAACTTTTAGGATTATTGTTGGCGTAATTTTGGTTTTGGCAGGCGTGTTTCTTGTTATTTTAAGAAAAAAATTGAAACAAATGTTTGAAAAGAATAATTGTTTGTATTAATCTGTAATGGTTGAAAAATTAAGCCATCAGCTAAGTTTTAACATTCACAAAGTTTTTATTATAAAAACACTAGCAAAATATATGAGAATTGTTTTGAACAGGATTGTTGGTGATATTCAAGGTCTTGTTTAATATCGTTGTATCAGATTGATTTTTGAAGAAAGGAAGTTTTTAAAGTGCGTATCAACAATTATGAAGCTAAAACAAACAATATTACGTTTGGAAATATGAAAAGAGATTCTTATTCTATGACAAAGGAGTTGTTTGACAGAGTTGTCGAATATCCTGCTGTTAAAGAGTTTTCCAAAAAATATAATGCAGTTGTTGCAGTGGACAGTTTTTTTAGCAGCAGAGTACCTAACAGAGCTCAATATGCTTTGGTATTGAAAGAGATTGAACCAAAATCATTTTGGGGTAAAGTTAAAAATTTATTCACTAAACAAAATGCAGATTCGATAACTCTTAAAACAAGAGCTAATAGTCTTGATGATTTTGAAAGATCTGTTGCTAATAAAGAAGAAAATTGTCTTTTAGATATTTACAACAGAAAATAATAAATAAGTTTGATAAATAAAAAAAGAGGCAAGTCATAGCTGCCTCTTTTTTGTTTTATATTTCTTTACTATTACTATGGTAAATCTTCCCAATATGTTTTTGTGGAATCATGTGGACTTTTGTTTGCAATCGCATAGTAAGAGCATCCGTAGCCGTTGCTTTTTTGTTTAGATGATAGAGAACAAGGATCACCGATTTCTTCCTTGTCTACAGCTTCATACTTATTACCGGTGGTTGCGTCTTTAATTTCTTCCTCAGTCATATCGGCATACATTTTTATGGAAGTCAGCTCACCTGTTGATGTAGCATGAAAACAAAATATATCATGACCCAATTGATTTGGCGGTTTAACTCCGTTTGTATCAATGGTCATGTTTATCATACCTTCATTGATAAAAAAACCTATTAACATTCCATTTGCCAAAACTTTGTTTGGGTATGCAAATCTACCGCCGTTGACAGGACTGTGAGCGGTTTTATTATAGTTATATATTTTATAGTTTCCGTTGTTAAGATTGCTCGTTACCTGTAGCAAATCATAGTAATAGTTGTATAGTGTGTTTGCATCTGCGTATACTGTACCATTGTATATTGGAGCCTTCTTAAATATTGTTGGATCTTTAGCATAGATGATTTTTGTTGATTCATCCAACAGATGATATGCTTTTTTAAACGATGATTCTAATAAACGGGTTCTGTATACATCAGAAAGTGACGGAATTGTTATTGCTGCAACAACACCAATTATTCCAAGAGAAATTAAAACTTCTGATAGTGTAAATGCTTTTCTTTCCATATATTTTATTATAACTCATTTTTCCTTTTAGGCTAGAGGTTTTTTAACAATATGTAATTTTTTTTATAAAAATTGCAAAAATAAGATATTGCATTATATTGTTCAGCATTGTTTGTAAAGATTAAAAGTTGCGGATTTAACGCTAAAAATCTATCTGTGGCAGTTGATTAGAAGTTTTATTCTAATTGTATAAATTTATAGCTTTTTGATAAATATTTTCAGCTGAAAAATCATCTGATATTACAACAGAATGGTACATAAAATCTCTTGGTGCCCACTTTTTTATCATTTCGGGGCAGTAAAAAACGCTTGCAACAGGAGCACCAACAGCACAAGCAAGGTGCATTGTCCCTGTATCAACACTTATTACCGTTTTACATATTTTTAAAATATCAGCAAGTTGTTTTATTGTTGTAACATCTGTTAAGTCCACAAAATTAACACAGCCGCTTTTTTTTATGTTATTTGCAAATTCTCTGCATTCTTTTCCTGCACCCAGATAAAAAACCGTTTTGTTATCTTTGTTTGCGAGCTCTATAATTTTGATTGCTGTTTCAACAGGCATGTCTTTTATTTTTTGCTTGCTTATGCAGCATAAACCTATAATATCTTTGTTTTGAAATTGTTTTTTTAATTTTTGAGCTAATTTATCAGTTTCAATATCTGTTTTATATTTTATAGGCAATATTTGAGCTGTTTTTCCGGTTAATGATTTTATAAAATTTGCGTTTATGTCTTGTGTGTGGACAAAACCATCAGTCTCTTTGTGCTTGTGCGTAAGAAGATATTTTGAAATATTTTCTGATCCTGAAATTCTATATTTTGAGCGTAGTAAATATGACAAAAGAATTCCTCTGTCATTGCCGTACAAGATGAATGTTGCATAAATCTTTTTATAATATGGGCATTCGGTTACAAATTTTACCAGTCCCCAAAATCCTTTATGTTTACCCCTTTTGTCAACGGTAATTACGTCATCTACACATTCTTGATATTTTGCTGCCTCATAAAAGGGCTTGTTGACAAGGAATACGATTTTTGAATCGGGGTAGTTTTGCTTTATGTTTTGGCACAAAGAGCTTGTAAGAACGACATCACCAAAATATGAAAGATTTATGATAAGAAAAATTTTTTCATTATTATTTTTTATCATAGTTTTGAATGCTTTTACTATAACTGCGCACCATATTATTTAATCATATACATAGATATATTGATAGCTTTTGTTATAAATATTTCTTTCTAATTTATGATAAAATCCGTTTTATGAAAAACTTTGAAAAATATGTTACACTGAATTTTTTATCCTTTTTAGGATGGATTTTTCTTGTTATATCATTGATTGTTATTTTTTATTTATTTCCCGATGTAACAGTCTATGATAATAGGTCTGGTGAAGATGCACCGTACGGAATATTCGGGTTGATGTCTTTTTGTGCCGCGTATCTTTTTATCAATACGCTAATAGAACTTGCTGTTTTACCTTGTGTTTTTATAGAGTTTTTAATTTACAAATTCAAAAAAACAAAACCCAAGTTTATAAAAGTAGCTGATAAACTGAAAAACATTCATTCAGTAGTTTTTATTTTAGGACTAATTTTTTTGATTATTTCTTTAATTCTTGGACTTTTATATATCCTGAGCCCGATTTAATGTATAAATTGTTTGAGCCTTGCTTTACATGACAGAGCTCAACGCTCTGAGTGTGGAGTTAGCTGAGTCTTGCTTGTTCACTACGTGAAGACATTTTGCACTGAATCAAAGATTCACTCATATGACGTTAAAAGTGAGTAAGATGACACTCTGTCGTGCAAAACAATCCTGTGAATTTTTTGTGAGAGGTAAGGTGAGTTTTCGGCAGCTTACTCTACTTAACAAATGTCAAGTAATATGTCAATATAAATTAGTATTTTTTAATTATATATACTTCACTATTAGACTCGGAGACAAATGGATAATTTAAAAATTGAAACTATTACACAATGGTTATTAATTTATTTGCATAAAAAATAATGCAATAAATAAAAAATAGGTTAAAATAAATTTATGAAAAAAATTCTTGTTTTATTATCATTAATATTGGTTTCTTCAGGCTGTACTAAAGTACAGGAAAATCAGATTGTCGCAGAACAGCAGCAGTGTCCTTCTTGTGAAGAATATTGCAAGGAACACCCTGTTTTAAAAGAGCCTGAAATACCTGAATCTACAAAACATCCCATTGATATTGAAGAAGAGAAATGTTTAAAGAACGCATATTCTAATGCGGATATGAGAAATTGTTCTTATGATGCAATGGACGCTTGGTTTAAGGTAATAGACAAAGATTTAGCTACTTTGAAAAAGATTTTATCTTCTGAAAAATATGAAGCTATTGTTAAATCACAGAAACAATGGGAAAAATATCAAGAAGAAGAATTTATAACCAATAATCTGGTAGTTTTTGACAAAGGTGGCACTTTTTATCATGTTGTAAGTGTCGGTGATAAAGCTCATATAGTGAAAGAAAGAGCATTGCTTTTGAATTCTTATGTAAATCTGTATTCAGAGCAAGATTGATTTTTCATGATTTATTTTAACCTTTCTGTTTAATAAAAATATGTATTTACAGAAAGGACCACGAAATGTACGATAAAAAATTTTACACATTATTAGATTATGTATTTGCAGAAGAGGGTGGTTTTAGCAATCATAAAAATGACAGAGGCGGACGAACAAATTTTGGTATTTCTCAAATCGCAATGGATGAGTATACAAGAAAGAGAAACCTACCTCACAAAGATGTTAAAAATATTACAAAAGAAGAAGCAGCTAAAATTTACTATGAGGATTATTATTTAAAATCAGGAGCTGACAAACAAGATGATATTCGAGATGCATATATTTTGTTTGATACAGCAGTAAACTTCCACCCTACAACCTCTAAAAATATGTTTAAACAAGCAAACGGTAATTTTTACAATATGCTCGATATTAGGCTTAAACAACATCTTAAAGAGGTCAAAGATGACCCAAGACAAGAGGTGTTTAAACAGGGTTGGATAAATAGAGTTAAAAGAATTGAAAAACGAGCAGATGAACTAATAAAAGATCCTGATTTCAAGCCTTCTTATGCGGATGAAAAAACACCTTTTGATGAGGACTACGAGGGAGAACTCAAAAAAATAAATAATATCTCTGACCCAAAAGAGAAAGAAAGATTAAAAAATAAATATCAATATTTGTTAAACAAAAACGGTACTCCAACTGGCCATGCTACTAATATTGACCAAGATAGAGATACACGAACCCCAAGTCAAAGACTCGATGATGAAATAAGAGAAAAATATTTTAGAATGAAAAACAAAAGACTTCAAAGAGTGTTTGGTAAATCAAGTGGTTCATCAGGTACGGGTCGCTGGGTCACTATTAACGGCAATCATGTGTTCATAGAGGATTAGTTTTACTAAAAGAACAGGTATAAAAAACTGCCCTTTTGTCATCTACCGCAAGTTCAATAAAAGCACTCCTAAAAAACAGCATTATACAAGGCAAATACGGGATTGTCCGCATATCCGATAGGAAAGTTAATTAAACAAACAGGCTCAAACTTATTAAATGCAGCAAATATTGCCTGTTATGGTAGAAACACAGTAATATAAACATTTATCAAATTGGATTATTCGGGTACGCATAGTCCTTAATTTCGCTAAAATTTTGCTGTCGCAAAATTGCCGTTCAACCGGACTATATGCTCTTACGAGTTTCGCCTTTTGTGCTTTGCACAAGCCGTCTCAATCTGTTCGCTCACCGGACTCGTTTTACTCCGTCCGTACGCAAATCCGCTCGAACTTTACTTGAGTTCTCACCTCTGTCTCTCTATATACTAAAAAACACCCTGTCGGGTGTTATCTTAAAAATGGAGCGAGAGCCAAGCAGGTACTATGTCCCTAATGCTCATTTCATTCGCAAAGGGTCATAGCATCGAGGCTTTAGTGTGAATGTTTCTTTAAAAAAATCATTATTACTTTTTAGTATCTTTGTCTTTCTTCCATAAAAAAAGAGTCCTCACAGGGACTCTTTTTTTATGGAGCGAGAGACGAGGCTGTCTTGCTCGCTCGCAATAAACGGCGTTACGTGTCGAAAACTCAACGTTTCCGCCACTGCAGCCTCCGCTCGCTCGCGTTCGAACTTTACTTGAGTTCTCGCCTCTGTCTCTCTATATACTAAAAAACACCCTATCGGGTGTTATCTTAAAAATGGAGCGAGAGACGAGGCTCGAACTCGCGACCCCTTCCTTGGCAAGGAAGTGTTCTACCACTGAACTACTCTCGCATTCGGTAATTCTTATTATACATGGCAAATTTTATTTTTCAACTACTTTATTTGAGTTTTTACAAAATTAATTTCATCTGCCTTATTTATAACATTTCCGTTGAGTTTTTTTCGTAATATCTTATCCAGCATTTCTCCTATTTGTTTGCCATCTGTTAATCCCATCTCTTTTAGTTCTTCACCGTTTAACTCAACTCTTATTTTTGAAAGTTTTTCTATATATATCAGTGCTTCTTTTCTTTTGGTTAAAAGGTAATATATTAAAACCGATTCAAGCGTTCTTTTTTCAAAAAACTTGTATATGTCGTAATTTGAATTAATCATGCTTAAATTGGCAGACAGCAAGATATCTTTATCCGTAAAAATCTTTTTTTCTTGTCTCGTAAAACAAAATGCCTCGATAATTTCTTTGTCGTTTAATATACAGCCGAGATATACTAACCAAGGAAAATCTATTTCAGCCTTGTGATTATCAATAAGCGTTTTTATTTCCAATCCTTTTACGTCAGGTTTTTGCGCATACAATAACTTTTCAACGTTATTTGCAAGAAACATGTCAAATATTTTGTGATTTTCAAGAGAAAAAGATTGTTTAATTTCCGACTTTATTCGGCTCCAGGATATGTCTTTGTGGAGTTGTGTATTTTGGTATTTTTCCTGCAATTCTTTTGTATGCTCATCTCTGTGGAAACTGAATCTGGCAGCAAATTTTAATCCTCGTATGATTCTTGACGGGTCTTCGTTAAAACTGTTGTCATGCAGAATCTTTAATTTTTTATGTTTTATGTCGTCTATTCCGCCTACGTAGTCTATAACATTGCCGAATGTCTTTTTGTTTAGTGATACTGCTAAAGAATTTATGGTAAAATCTCTGCGATATACGTCTTCTTCCAGTGTGCAGCCAATGCGTACCACTACAGGTAAATGGCCTCTACGAGGGTAAAATTCTTGTCTTGTTGAGGCAAAATCGATTTCTATATTATTGGGAAATTGAACTTTAACAGTTTTTAAATCCGAATTAACCTGCAAAATTTTACATAATTTGCTATCGACAAGTTTGTGGCAAAAATCTGTAGCATTCCCCTCAACGGTGATATCTATGTCGAAACTTTCTTTTTCTAAAAACAAATCTCTGACGATTCCGCCAATGAGAAAAATTTTGAAACCGTATAAGTCAGCAGCTTTGCCGCATACATCCAGTATTGTTTGTATATCTTGCGAAAGTTGTGATTTTATTTTGTCGGTTATATTAAGCGTGTTTTTATTTGCTTTTTGCATATATATTACCGAATAGTTTTACAAAAGACTTGTTGTCTTTTTCAAGTTCTTCAATTCTTTTAATTAGTATTTTGTTATCCGAAATCAATTCATCAATTTTTTCTAAAAGGATTTGATTGTCTTTTTTATATTCGCCAAGTTGAACAGCATCTTCTATAAAGTCTGTTTTTTTTATAAAATCCGCAACATCCGATGTTATTTTTCTTGCAATAGATTCGGCGAGTATTGCAAGTGTTTGGTTTGATATATCAAGGGTAACATTTTTTAGTTCGTTTTCAACTTCTCTGTTTACTTCTTCAATAACAGCAACAGGCAATTCTTTTATTATATCGTTGTTTTCTTTGGTTTCTGATTCGACAAAGGAATCTTTTTTTTGTTCTTCATTTTTTGATGAATCCTGATTTTCTTCTTCCACAATATTAGTTTCATCACCAACAGGATTTTCTGATATTTCTACAGACATATCGACGGGTTTTATTTCGTTTTTGTCTATAATATTTATCTCACAAGACGGTTGTTTTTGTTTAATACCGTTTTTTATTTTTTCTATTGCCATGTCATCAAAAAACTCGACACCATTGGCATCTTCGTAGATAGGTTCTATTTTCCAATTTTTTATGAATGCATCCAGTATGAAATTGTCTATAAAAAAGTCTTCACTGTTAAGAGCATCAATAATTTGTTGTTTATTAAACATTAAACCCTCTCAAGTCTGTAAATCAGGTATACAACTAATGATAATATACTTTTTCTTAAAAATAAACAGATTGTAACAGAGTATATTAATTTTAGGAAACTTTTTTTTAGTTCTTTCGTCATGGAAATCAGAAAGAGATTTGAGGAATTAGTATGAACAAGTTGACACAAGGTTTTGCTGTCGAAACACTTGCGTTGGAAGAGTCGGGAATTTTACCGGAAAGAAATGAATCATTTCTTTTGCAGGCAGAAACAGAGCAAGAGGTGGGCATTGAAACTGTAGAAACATTCAATACTATCGTTAAAAAGAATGATATTTTACAAAATTACCTAAAAGATATAGGTAGAGTAAAGCTGCTCAAAACCACAGAAGAAAGAGAGCTTGGGAAAATAATAAAAGAAGGAAAGTCCAAAGATGCCAAACTTGCAAAAAAGAAATTGGTTCAGGCTAATCTCAGGCTGGTTGTGAGTATTGCAAAAAAATACATAGGGCAAGGTGTTTTGTTTATGGATTTGGTGCAGGAGGGGTCGTTAGGACTTATGAAAGCTGCTGAAAAATTTGATTATACAAGAGGTTTTAAATTCAGTACCTATGCAACTTGGTGGATAAAACAATCTATTGTGCGTGCAATTTCTAACCATTCAAGAACAATAAGAATCCCTGTACATATGGCTGACAAAATAAGATTGTACAAAAAAATGTCCGCTCAATTTGTTTCGGACTATGGCAGAGAGCCTACTGATTTTGAAATGGCACAAAAACTGGGTTTGTCTTGCAAAAAATTGGATAACATTAAAAATGCGATTTTTAAAGATCCGATAAGTCTTGATACTCCAATAGCTGAAGATTTAGTTTTGGAAGACTACGTTGCAGACGACAGTTATTGTTCTCCGGATTCAAAAACGCAATCAATGTTTTTGTACAAAGATGTTATGTCTATGTTGGATTTTCTAAATCAAAGAGAAAAAACGATTTTGATTAATCGTTTTGGACTTGATGGGAAAAACAAGAAAACTTTAGAAGAAATCGGAAAAGTCATGGGGTTTTCCAAGGAAAGAATAAGGCAAATTGAAAATATTGCGATAAAAAAATTGAAAGAGAAAAATGAATTGGAACATTTAAAAGAATATTTAAACTAAAAACTGACTAAATTACTTCAATATTTGATTTTGATAAAAACAAGCCTACAGTAATTATTTTGTCAGGGCTTGCACAAAAAACCTGAGGAGATTTTGTATTTTAGGGGTAGCATACAAAATTCTTCTTTGGACATCTTAAACTCCTTAGTGACGCTATTTTAGCAAAATCCTTATTCGGATTTTGCTTTTTTTTGTTTTAGCTTTTTGGTTTTGTAAAGATTATTGAAAAATAATTGACTTAGTTGTATAATGAACTAGCTTGAGAGTTTATTTTACTTCGGTAATTGAAAGGAGATTTTGATGCGCGTTAGTTTTTCCACGAATGTTATGTCTTGTCAACCTTTGAGAAGTTTTGGAAAAGCTGATTGTACGCAGAAAAATAACCCTTCATCACCTGCTTTTAGCTCAAATACAGTTTCTAAAGAAGAATATGATAAGCTCAATGCTAAATATGAAATGGCTTGCCGTATAGCTGTTGCTCAAGCTGAACAATATAACAAACTCGTTGCAAGCTGCAAGGCTTCTGCTAAATAGTTTTTTGTGTTTTTTAGTCAGTTTCTTTCTCTTGATTAGTTTAGGCTAATGTCTTTGAGATGTTCTATGTTGCTTTTTTGCGTATCTGTAGTCTCTCCAAGTATCGATATTGCATCAATTCTGTAGTTTTTGTATTTTTCTTTTGTATTTTTCAAGTATGCCAGAGCTGCTTTATAGATATTGGCTAATTTTGTTTTGTTTATTGACTCAAATGGATGTCCGTAATTTGTTGTTGTTCTTGTTTTTACTTCGACAAATACTATACAATCTTTTTCTTTTGCTATTATGTCTATTTCTGCATATTTTGAGTAATGAAAATTTCTCTCAAGAATTTTCCAGCCTTTTTTTTGCAGATAATTGCAGGCTATTTGTTCGCCGATATTGCCCTTTTGTCTTTTTGTAGCGTTCATTTTATCCCTTATACAAATTTTCTATTTCTTGTAGTTTTTGAATCATGCTGTTTCTAAATTCTTTGGGATATAAAACCTCACATTTGTCATAGTATCTGATGAGTCTTCTTAAAAGTATATTTCTGTCTTCTTTGGTATTTGAGACAATAATGTAGTCTTTATCTTGTTCTATTATTTTTTCTTCATTTTTAAGTCCATAATTTTTTGCCAGTTTACCTTTTAATTTGAAAGTTACTGAGCTTGGATAGTCCTTTGTATTTTTTTGTGGTGTTTGGACTGATTTAGTTATGTTTTTTATTAAAAATTCTCTGTATACATTTTCTTTGCAGTCATAGCAGACTAACAACGGGTTATCTTTTTTGTATTTGATTTTTAGGGGTGTTACTTTATATTTTTTTTCTGTATTGTCAGACAAATCTTTATAAACAATTTCTATTTTCAAGTCTTCTCTGCAATATTTTTCGTATGCTTTCAAATTTATATCTTGTATTGGGTTGTAGTTTTTTAGTTTATACGTTTTTATCTTTTCATCTTTTAGCAAGTCTGTTGTTTTTTTTGAAAAACTTTTTTCTATTATTTGAAGTGTTTCGCAGACATTTGTGTGTAAACTTTCATGATTTGTTTCTTTAGAGTATTTTTCCAAAAATTTGATTAATGAAAGTTCTTCTTTTGAAAAATCTATTTTTTCCAAAGTGTTTTCAAGAGTGTATTTATTGTTTATTTTTTTGATTTTTAGACCGAGCAATTTAAGAGTATTCAGGTATTTTGTTACTATTTCTTTTCTGTATATTTTTTCGGATGTTTCTTCAATTTCCTGTATTATCTCTTCGGAATCGAGAGGATTTTTACAAAGATTTTTTAACAAATCCAATACTCTCATACTTGTTTCTGCAATTTTTTTATCTTTATGTCTTTTATCCATTTTTGTAGCTCGATTTCATTGTTTCTAATTTTTTTAGCAATTCTTTTTTTATTGAGTCAGGAGATATAATCAAACAGTCTGTTCCGTATGACAATATCTTTTGTAAAAAACTGAATTTATTGCTTACTTTTGCTGTTATGGTTAATTGATATTCTTTTTCGGGAGATTCTTCGATAATTTTTTCTCCTATTTCCGTGAGATACATCATCGCAGAAAGCCCTTTTAATTTGTATGTTACAATTGTTTCCTCCTTGTGATAATGTTTTGATTGGGAACTTTCATCTATAAAGAATACGGCATTTACCTGATTAATTTTGTCAATTCTTAAAAAAGCAAATTCATTGTATTTTTTGTTGTAACCCCACAGATACAATTTTTCATTTTCAAGAGTAATATACTCGGGTATAAAATCGAGACCTTCTGCTCCGTTTATACTCGAAATATAGTTTATGTTAATAAACTGTTTGGATTTGCAATAGCTGATAAGTCTTCTAAGTAAATTGATATCAATGTTTTTTAGAGGGTGATTGTATAGAAGAATATTTTTAACTTCGTCATCTTCAACAAAATATGCAAATTTTGTGTATAGGTCATTTAGTTTTATCAACAGCTCCCAGTCTCCCAATGTAACTACATTTTCTCTGAGAGTTTGTAATGCTTCAACGTGATTTTTGTTTAAATATGTTTTAAAAGGATGGTATCTTAAAATATATTTGTTTTTGGTTCTTTGTGTAGGTCGGCTGATAATACATCCTGCTTTTTTAAGAGCATTTATAGTGTTTGTTACAGAGTCTTTTGAAAGAGAATTTTGTACAATAAAATCATTTTTAAAAATTTCCAAAATCTCATCTCTTGATAAAGGTGATTTTAAAAGATTTATCAAGAGAAAAAGCGCTCTATATCCTGTTTTTGAAATATTACTATCTGTGTTGAGATTCTTTTTGTGCGCTAGATTCTTGTTTTGCATTTTCATTAATATTTATTTTGTTGATTATACTTGCGCGTTTTTTGCGGAAAAGCATATCCGTAAATGCTTCTATTCTGGTAATGAAACCTGCTTCACCTGTTTGTTCATCTATAGAAAGATTTAGTACAGGTTTATTAAACTTTCTGGCTGCGCGAGAAATTCTTTCTACCATAATAGAGTCAGGTCCGCATCCAAATGCATTTATGGTGATAATACCGTCGATATTACTGTTTTGGATGAAGTGTCCGGCTCCGCCTGTCATTTCATACTCATTCGCCCAATATATTTTGGAACCCAGAGAAGATATGCCCTCTTGCAACTGTTCAATCGAAAGCTGTTCTGCTGTGTATGCTTTTACATCAAGTTTTTCGAGCTTATCAAAAATTTTCATCGATATACGATCATCAAACAAGTTGTAACTGTGAGCTAAGACAGCTACGCTTATAGGATATGACTTTTGATTGTTTACTATTACTACTTGACCCTTTTTTGCATAATTTAGAGCTTTTTCAAAAGATATGCCGGAATTTAACATAATTTTAAAGTTATTCATTACTTTCCAGCCTTCTTTTGAAGCCTGTCTTATTATTTTTTCGTCTTTAATGCCAAAAGGTGCTACAGCTTCTTTTAAGAAAGTATAAAGTCCCTGATTTTTTTCTGATTTGTCAAGCGTAGCTTCTACAATCGTAAAATCTCTTTTTACAACGTTTCTTATCAAATCGGGGAGTCCTCTGATTTTTGAGCAGTTGTATATTTTGTGGTCTATAGATTGGATAGACGGTACAAAGATTTTGTCTATACCTTTGTCAAGTAAATTGAGTATATGACCTACATAAACTTTTATTGGCAGGCATGTTTCCGATACTACAAGAGCAGAACCTGATGACATAGTTTGTTTTGTTGTTTTGTCGGAAATCACAACCTGTATATTTAGAGCTTCAAAAAAACCATACCAAAATGGGAAATAGTTGTAATATGACATTGCTCTCGGGATTCCGATTTTTCCTATATATCTTTGTTCTGATTGAGTTTCGGTTGGCATTAAAACATTCCTTTTTAAACTTATTGTTGTTCACTATACAGAATAATTATAATTCAAAAAAGATAAATTTTGTTATTGCTTGTTTGTCTTAACATTTGAACAATAAATCACAAAAGGTCAAAAACACTACAAAAATAGTAGTTAGGACTGGAAATAAACTCTCTGTTTGCCTTAACAATACTTAATAAAACTCAAAAAAAATAAGTGTAAAGGGTACACATATTTGTAAAATTATGTTAATATATACGACACAATTAGCAATTTTTCATGGTACTTTGCCTTTAGAAAACATGTAGACCTGGTAGGGAAGAAATGAAGTTAAGTAAAATAAGTTATACTAGTCCATCGCTAAATAATAATAACAACGATGCACGACGAACAAATAAAAATAATCCATCTTTTGGTAATTTGGCTGTTGGTTTGGCATCTTTTATTGAAAATAATGGCTTTTTAGGTGAGTTTCTTACTATAGATACAGTAGGCATGATGACGCCTCGTACTATTCAAGGTTATACAAGAAACAGAGAAGAATTAGGACATTTGAACTATAAAGCAGGTAGAGAAGAACTTGTACGTGAGTTGTTGTCTGGTCCGGCTTATTTCTATGTTCCACTTTCTGTATTAACTATGGTGGGATTACTTAGAGGTAAATCCGCTAAGGTTCAAACTAAAGTTTTGGATAATTTTAAAGGTTTGATGAAAAATACTGCAGTTGATTTGAAAAATGCTGCAGAAACAAAGAAAAACTTTGTATCATCTGTTATAAAAGATGCTTTCAAAGGTTATGACAAAGAAACACAACTTATTGAACAAATCAAAGAGTTGATGAATAGAAACGTAACCGAAAAATTGAGCTTGAGAGATAAAATATCAAATATATTTGCGAAAAAAGCCGATAAAAAAGTTACACCTGCTATGATTAGAGAACAAGCAGTTGAGCTTGTTACAAAATTGAATAAAGCAAATGGCAAATTAATTGATAATGCAGGTGCTGTTGAGCTTACGGTTTCAAAAGTTGATAAAGCAGGTAATGTTGTAAACTCTCGTGAAGCTATGGGTGTTAGCGATTTATTTAAAGATATGGCTAACTATCTTGATGACTTTACAGCAAAAGCTGCAAAGGCAAAAGAAGGAACTACCGGTGAATCATTTGTTGAGAAATTCCATAAGAAAGCAAAAGATTTGCGTAATGCAACAAATATTCTTGCAGTATCAGCTTTGTCTGCATTTTTAATGATTATTCCAAAACTTTATCAAACTGATAAAACGTTCCCTGGCAAAGCTGGTTTAGATACGGGAGAACAAACTCCGCCGTCTCCGGAAGTTAAAGACGGAAAGGAGGCTGTGTAAGATGAGAATTAATGCATATTCTAACACTCAATATCGTGCATCAAATTATCAAGCACAGAACAACAGTTCTAATCCCTCTTTTGGTTCAACTGCCGGTAATGCAAGAAGAGCTTTTGAATGGTTGGGTGAAAAATGTAATATCCAATCAAACGGTTCATTAACAAGAGGCATGTTCTTTGCGGTTGGTACATTGTTCATGCTTGGTGGCAGATTTTTTGAATCTCGTGATAATGATGAAAAAAGAGAAGTTGTTACACGTGATGTTCCTGCTGTTGCATTGTCAGTTGCAGGTGCTCCTCTTATAAATCAGGCTGTTGCATACGGAGTTACAAAGAAAACAGGTATTCCGATTGTTACACTTGGAGAAAAGAAAAATCTTTGGGGTGCTTCATTCTCCTCTCAAAAACAGCTTGTTGATTGGTATTCTGAACTTGGAGATAACGCACTTGTTAATTTCTCTGAAACAGTTAACAAACATGGCGGTAATTTGCAAAAAGTATTTAAAAAACTAGGTTTTACAGATAAATTAGCTGCTATAACAGGTGCAAAAGATAATGAAAGTATCTTGAATGCGATAAAAGAAGCTAAACAAAATGATACAGAAGCATTTAAAAACTTAGAGGCAGCTATGAAGTCTCTTACTAAAGATAATAAACTTCTTAAAGCTGCTAAGAGAAATCAGGCTTATGTAAAACTTGGCGGTATTGCATTTATGGCAACATTATTAGGCTACTTGTTGCCTCGTTTGAATATTATTACAACAAGAAAAAAATACCAAAAGAAAGTTGAAGCAGGTCAAATGGATCAAGCTACATTTGAAAAGAAAATGATGAGAACTTCGCCTGTATTTAGAGTTTCTTCAGGTGTTTTAAGTTTCCATAAATCTTCTGCTGAAAAGACATTCAAAAATCTTTTGAGTATGGTTGAACATACTGATTCAAACAAATAGTCTCTTTTGGAGTTGTATCCTTAGTCGAAGACTTTTGATGTTTCAGATGTTTAATTTTAATTCGTGCCGGATTAGAATTTCATTTGTTGAATTTCTATTTCGTCTATTTCACAAAGTTCGTTTGTGATGTCTGTGGCCGTATCATTATTTTTTATTTCAAGTAAAATCAGACCTTTTGGAGAGCATTGGTTATTGATCTCTTCGTGCAGTCCTATTCTTGTTTTGATTGCGCAGCCGTATTTTGTTAGTATTTCTTGAACTGTTATGGCGCTTTCGTTTCTGTTATTGACTTTGATGCCTATAATTGTGGTCATTGCGTATCCTTTATAAAATTGATTATCTGAGAAAAATTATTAAAAGCCCGTAGACTTTTTTATACGGGCTTTTTGTCTTTTATTTTATTTCTATTTTTTTTGTTTCTTCATCTTTAGTTTTAAGTTTTGGTAATTCGAGCATTAGTATGCCATCTTTTAAGTTGGCTTCTGCTTCTTTTATGTTAATTTCTTGCGGGAAATATATTGTTCTTGAATAATTTCCGTAGGCAAATTCTGTTTTATGATATTTTTTGTTTTTTTCTTCTTTTTCTTCCTCTTTTTTAGCGTTAATTTTCATGTAAGATTTATTCAATTCTATATCTATATTTTCTTTTTTTATTCCGGGAACTTCTACTTTTATTGAATATTCGTTATCATATTCCTTTATATCTATGGGTATTGTTAAGCCTTTTGTTTCTTTTTCAAGAACATATTCGGGAAAAACGGAATCAAAACTTCTTTTTAGGATTGAATTAATTTCTTCATTTAAAGTGTTCATAAAAGTATCAGGTTTTCTAATCAGGTATTTCATATTAATCTCCTTTTTATAATGATTTAAGTTTTGTATTATTTTTCGCAAAAAAAAATGATATTTACATTACCTGTAAGTATCATTTTTCTAAATTTGTAATTTTTTAGTCAGGTCAATAAATTATGAAGTATTTTTATATGAGTGGATTAACCTGCATAAAAGAAACGAGAATGGCAGCCGCCCTCACCTATTTTTAGTCTGATAGATTTAAGGCACTTTGGGCATCTGCCAACATAGGCAGTACCTTCTTTATTTTTATATACTCGTCCATAGACGTTACAGCAAGTGAAAAGCACACCAACAAAATTTTTTGTAGACGGATTATCGTACATAATAAGCCTTATAGAATAACTACCTATAGTAAAATTATACAACTTTTTAGTATAAATACCATAAAAATATTGTTATATTTAGTCAGTTTATTAGTCTGACAAAACTTGAGGAATATCAACATCAGGCTTTCCGAGAACTCTTACGAGTTCTAAAACTGATGCTTTCATCTGGCACTTTTGAGATGTACCGTTAAAAAAGTCGGTGTAAAAACATCCCTCACAAACACAACCTCTTTTATAACATTCAAGAGCCGTATTGGTCCATCTTCTTACGGCAATAGATCTTCCCATGTCTCTGCTTCTAAGCACTTAATTTGTCCTCCCGAATTTCCCTTAGACCCTTTTGTTTCCATCCCCTAAGTATAAGCTGTTTTGCAATTTTTTTGGGTCTTTTATTAAAAGCCATTCCCTTTGTATCCCTTATTTGGTGGCTCTTTTTACTATTATATAGACAAAAATCCTTTTTACAAGGCAATCATGGGCAATTGTTACGTTTTATTTCAAATCTCGAATTCCTTTAAAGTCAATAGTTTCGAGGGTTTCGAGGGGCTGTAATTAAAGCGCTGTCATGCTTACCGATATTCAGACTCATGCAAACCATGTCAGGGTACATGTTTTCATGGTTTTTGTTGTGTTTTAAGAAATGTAAAATTTTTATTGTCTGTTTTTTTAAATGACTCAAAATTAACGTAAATTAACATATTTGAATTGTGTGAATAAATCGTCTATATTTTTATTATAGGTAATTTGTGCCTGAAATTTGGGATGGCAGATAAATAGACAAAGGGGAAATCTTGGAAACTAATTATTTTAAACTGTTCATGGATGATATGGCAAAACTTTGGAACGGTTTAGAAATCGGACAAAAATTGGGTATTATAGTATTGAGCGTTATTACGCTTGTTGTTTCCTCGTATTTTATTATGAAATCAATGGAGCCCAATTGGTCTGTTTTGTATTCCGATTTGTCTCCCCAAGATGCGGCTGCTGTATCTGAAAGTCTTAAGAAAAGTGGTTATCCTTATAAGTTAAGTGCGGATAAAAAATCTGTCATGGTTCCTCAGGAGTTGCAAGATGAATTAAGAATTTTTGTTGCTGAAAACGATCTGATTCAAGATTCTTCTCCTGGCTTTGAACTGTTAGACGATATGCAGTTGGGTTCTACCGATTTTAAAAATAAATTGACCAAGCAGAGAATATATCAAGGTGAACTGACCCGTTCTATTGAAAGAATGAGCGGTGTTAGAAAAGCCAGAGTCCAAATAGCTGATCCTGAAAGGTCGGTTTTCTCAGAAAGGGATGAAGCTCCTACTGCTTCTGTTATGCTAATACTTGAGCCCGGGTATAAGTTGAAAACTTCTCAAGTAAAAGCGATAAAAAATCTTGTAGCTTATGCTATACCAAGATTGACTCCTGATAAAGTTTTTATTACTGACCAGTCAGGAAATAATTTGTCTGATGAAATAGAAAAAAATTCAAATGATATTGAGTCTTACAAGACAAATTATGAAAATCAAACAGCTAAAAAAATTCAAACAGTTTTGGATAAAATAGTTGGACCTGACAATGCATCCGTTCAGGTCAGTGCCGATATAGATTTTAACTCTACTCGTTCAACGATAGAAAGTTATCTTCCTGTTGGCGATACTCAACAAGGAGTTTTAACTTCTTCTCAAACGGAGATGGAAAATTATGATAATCCAAATCCTAATGCTCAAGGTGCGTTAACAGGTTCTAACAACCCTCCTGCACCAACAACGCAAGGCGGTCAGCCAAAAAACCTCAACTATCAAAAACAAAAAACTGCTAATACATACAGTGTTTCAAAAGAAGTTAAACAAATAATATACGCACCAGGTTCTGTCAAACGTATGACTATAGCAGTTGCAGTTAATAAAATTCTTACAACTGAAGAAAAAGAAGAGCTTGAAAAATTGGTAATTTCTGCAAGTGGTGCGGACTTGAACAGAGGGGATATTATCAATATTACAAGTCTTGAATTCTCTGCAAAAGATGAGAATATGGCTGCTGCTACAGAAGAAGCAAAAGCTATTCAAAGAGAAAAAACTCAGGCAATTGTTATCAACAAACTTGTTCCAATGTTTGTTATCCTTGTACTCGGTTTGGTTGCATTATTTGTATTCCGTTCTTTGTTTGGCAAGACTACAGATACCTCTGATGATTGGGATGAGCAGTATCAAGAGCAGCAACAAGCTATTACTGATAATCTGATAGACAAGTTTGAAGTTGAGTCATTACCTCAGATTGAAGCTAAGTTGAACCCTGAGCTTGATAAACTGAAAACTGATCTTACCGATACAATTATGGCTGACCCGTCAGAAGCAGCTAAAATACTTATTTCATATATTAAGGACTAATTAAAAAATGGCAGGTGAACTAACTTACGAAACAATGACACAGAGGCAAAAAGTTGCAGCTTTATTGATTGCACTTGGCCCGTCTACTGCCTCTGAAATTTTGAAAAATATAAAAGATGACGACATCCTTGAACAAATTACTTTTGATATTGCCAGTTTAAATAAAGTTCCGTCTGAAATTTTGAATCAGGTTTTAGAGGAGTTTCATTCGCTTTTTTTAGCCAGTGATTATCTGTCTTCAGGTGGTACAAATTATGCCAGAACCTTGTTAGAAAAGGCTTATGGCGCTGAACAGGCACAAAACATGTTGGGTAGGTTGGTAAATCTTTTAACCACAAACCCTTTTCAGTTCTTTAATGACGCGGATCCCTCTCAGTTGGCTACATCGTTTCAAAACGAAAACCCGCAATTGATTGCTTTGATTCTTGCATACTTAAAGCCGGAAAGCTCTGCAAAAGTATTAAATAGCTTGCCTCCTGAGGTTCAGGCCCAGGTTGCTTTTAAAATTGCTGATATGAGTTCAACAAACCCTGAGATTATTTCTGAGATAGAAAAAATTGTTGAGGGTAAATTTTCTTCCGTTGTTGCTCAAGACTTTTCAAAAGCAGGTGGTGTCGGTGCTTTGGCAAGTATACTTAACCGCTCTGACCGTGCTACCGAGAAAAATGTTCTTGAGTATTTGGAAATCAAAAATCTTGAGTTGGCTGAGGGTGTTAGAGAGTTGATGTTTGTATTTGAAGATATCATCAACCTTAAAGACAACGCCATACAGCGTATTATTAGAGAAGTTGAAACAAAAGACCTTGCTATTTCTTTAAAAGGTGTTCGTGAAGAAATTAAGGAAAAGATATACTCCAACATGTCAGAGCGTGCTCAGGCTATGTTAAAAGAAGAACTAGAATACATGGGCCCTGTAAGAGCCAAAGAAGTTCAAGAAAAACAGACAAAAATTGTTGGTATTATCCGTGCATTAGAATCTGCAGGTGAAATTATTATCACAAGAGATACAGCTGAGGACGAATACATTGAGTAAAATTGATGCAAGTAAGATAAATCTCGGAAGTTCTTTTGTGCTTAACGCTGATGGCAAAAAGATTCTGAATAAAGAAATTGTAGATGCACAAATGATTGCCGATTCTATAATAGCTGAGGCAAAGAAAAAGGCTCAGCAAATTGTTGCTCAGGCGCAAAATGAAGCTGCCCAAATTGTAAATCAAGCTATTGAAGATGCAGAAAATTCTAAAGAAAATGTCCTTGCTGAATCAAGAAGACAAGGGTATGAAGAAGGATATGAGGACGGCAAAGAAAAAATAACAGCCGAGATGGAAAACCTTGTTTATAACGTAAACAATTTTGCAAAATGCAAATTTGATATGAAAAACAGGATAATAAAATCTTTGCACATAGATATCTTGGATTTGGTTTTAGATATATCTCAATCAATTTGCAAGGAACAAATCACTCAAAATCGCAAATCTTTGTTGAATCTCGTAGAGAATGCAATAGCTCAACTTAAAGAAAAAGAGAGTGTAACTATTATTGTAAATCCTGAAATGGCACAAAAAATTTACGATATTTCTGATGAACTTAAGGAAAGAATACATAATCTTGAAAATATAAAAATAATAGAAGACAGCTCGGTATCTCCTGACGGGACAATAGTTGAATCAGTCGGTTCGAGGATAGATGCCAGAGTTAGTGCGCAAATTGAGATTTTTACTCAAAAACTCTTTAACGAGCTGAATGCGACGCCAGAAATTGAACTTTCCAGAGAGTTGGATGACGTAGATGATAAACCTGAACAGATATAAAAATGTAATAAATAGGACGAAACCCACACAAGAAGTGGGTAAAGTTGTTCAGATTATTGGTCTTATTATAGAAGCTGACGGACCTAAGGCCAGTATTGGTGATTTGTGCTACATATACAACAAATTGGATGCAGAACCTATATGGGCTGAAGTAGTTGGCTTTAAAACATCAAAAATTTTATTGATGCCCCTTGGTTCAATGGAAGGGCTGATGCCCGGTGCCGTTGTTATAAACACAGGTTCTTCTATGCAAATTAAAGTAGGCCCTCAGCTTTTGGGGAGAGTTTTAGATGGTTTAGGACGTCCGATTGATAATTTGGGTGAAATCAATTCTCAATCTTTGTATTCTACGCAAGCCGATATAATTAACCCTTTAAACAGACAGCTTATCAGGACGCCTTTGTCTTTGGGAATAAGGGCAATTGATGGCTTTATTACGGCAGGTAAAGGTCAAAGACTCGGTGTATTTGCCGGTTCAGGTGTTGGTAAATCAACAACACTCGCAATGATGGCTAAAAACACCAGTGCTGATTTGAACGTTATTGCGTTAATTGGAGAGCGTGGACGTGAGGTTAGGGAATTTATTGAGACAACGTTAGGTCCTGAGGGTATGAAACGCTCTGTTGTCGTAGTTGCAACTTCCGAACAACCATCGCTTGTTAAAATAAAAGCCGGCTTTGTTGCTACGGCAATTGCGGAATACTTTAGAGACCAAGGTAAAGATGTTTTGTTTATGCTTGATAGTGTTACCCGTATCGCCATGGCTCAAAGGGAAGTCGGACTTGCTGTAGGAGAACCCCCTGCTACCAGAGGTTATACTCCTTCTGTTTTTGCTTTGATGCCAAAATTGTTGGAAAGAGCCGGTAGTAATGAGTATGGTACAATAACAGGCTTGTATACCGTACTTGTTGAGGGTGATGACTTTAACGAACCGATTTCTGATACGGCAAGAAGTATATTGGACGGGCACATTATGCTGTCTCGTGAACTTGCTCATAAAAATCATTATCCTGCTGTTGATGTTTTACAAAGTGTAAGCCGTGTTATGAAAGAAGTTTCCAGTTCCGAGCAATTCGCTGCTGCTGGTAAAGTTAGGACTCTTTTGGCTGCTTACAAAAAAAATGAAGATTTAATTAATATTGGTGCTTACGTTGATGGTGCTGATATTGTTACCGATCAGGCTATAAAATTTATGCCAAAAATTAATGAATTTTTGCAACAAAAAGTAGATGAAAAAACCTCTTACAATGATACAATCGAAAAATTACTTGAACTTGGTAAGGAAATTGTTTTAAAATAATCAAAAAATAAGGAGTATACAGATATGATAAAAAAGATAGGCTTTACACTTGCAGAGGCTCTTTTAGCCCTTTCTATAGTCGGTGTAGTTGCTGCTATGACGATTCCGACAATAAAGGATTATTCTGAAGAAGCGAAGTTTGTTGCTTTATTAAAAAAAGCCTATTCTTCAATACAAACAGCCACAGCAGCGGCAGAAGTTAAGTATGGTGATTCAACTTTATGGGGTTGGAATTCTGCTGCAGCTACAGTAAACCAAAAATATCTTTCTGTAATGAATGCGACTATTTATAATGGCGCTGCTTATGATGTAAAGACATTGGGTAATGATAAGTGGAGTACTGTTAATGGCTGGATAAAAACAGCTGATGGGATATTATATAATGCAAGTACTTGGGAAGAAGGCGGTCTGAAATATAGTCTTATATATGTAGATACAAATGGTCCTGAAAGACCAAATGTAGTTGGTGTTGATGTGCATTGTTTTGTTGTTAACAAAGACGGGGTTTATCCAATGGGTGCTAATATGCACTATGGCAATGGATATTGGGCTTGTACTAATTATGCTTTGAAAAAAGGTAAAATGCCTTGGATGCACGATGCAAGTATCACAGATTGCCGCTCTTTAGGTGATCCGTTTGAATAGGAAATATAAAAAAAAGCTGTTGAATTAGGGGTTCAACAGCACAGTCTAAACAGGGATGATAAAATATAAATCTACAATTCGTTGTAATTATAAACATGCTTTATGTGTCTGCCTAAAAGAACTTCTGAAAGTTCTTCACTGCTGTTTATAAATGTCAAAGATTTGTCATTGAGCATTCTTAGTGTTTTTTGCTCATCTTTTGCGTTTGTAATAACGGTTTGAATGGGAAAATATTCGGAGAATTTGCTAATTGTATCTGCGATTACATAGTTGTACAGGTCTGCATCAATTATTACGTAAGATATTCCTGCTATTTCAAGATATCTTTCCGCAGAATCAATTTCTGAAACAGAGAAAATATTCTTCTCGCAGATTCCTGCTTCCAAGCACTTTTCTGAAAGTTCAGACAGCTTTCTTATATCATTTTGTATTAATAGTACAGTGGTCTTATTAATCATTTTCTCTTAATCCTCTACACCAGTTTTATCGAAAAAATTTTTTCTATCTTTACAACTTTAGTTGTAATATCCTCCAAACGGAGTAGCTGCTTTTACAAAAAATAAAATAATCTTGCTTTTTCTTTGATACTTTTCTTTCTTTTTTGCGAAAGAAAAAATAATAAGCAAAATATATTCCACCCATTCTTTAGCGTAAAGAACGGTTTTAAAAATAATCTTAAAAAATACAAGGGCTATAAGCCCTTGTTGTAACCTGCGTCGGTTTTCTTTTCTTTGCTTCGTTTCTTTTCTTTTGCCTACGCAATTCAAAAGAAAAGAAATGAAGATATAAAAAATTAAAATGGAATTGTTTCTTCCTGATACTTTTCTTTCTTTTTGTGCGAGTAAAGAAAGAAAAGTATCTCAAAAGAAAGAAATACGCATATCAAAAGAGCTTTTAACACTCAGAAACAAAAATTTCAGCCAATTCAGGCTGTAAATTTTCATTTCTTCGTTAAAAATCTCTAACCCATGCTACGCCATCAGGGTTTCGCCCCGAACCCCAAGGAAATTTCTTCTAAAAGTAACTGGGGGTACGGGGGCAGTATGCCCCTGTTGTAATC
>CALVEK010000002.1 GCA_944326555.1 Candidatus Gastranaerophilales bacterium
TTTACTGGGACTCTCACGATTCGGATTTTATCCTAAAATCCTCACGGTTCTTCCCTCCATTGGCTCTTAACTATTCCAATTATTCCTGTTTTAATAACACGCAAAACGATACTCAATCGTTTTGCTGCTTCGCCAACGGAGTCCTTCACCCGAGGAGCCATTTTAAAAAAGAGATGACTTAGGTCATCTTTTTTTTGTGTTGCTAAGAGGGTGAGGACGAGAACCTACCGGTTCGATACAAAGCAAACCGTCGCAACAAAGTGAGGACGTGTGAGCCTGTATGCGAAGGCGAAGCCGTAGAAGTCCCACCCGAGGAGCCATTTTAAAAAAGAGATGACTTAGGTCATCTTTTTTTGTGCTTTTTGTTTACTGGGACTCTCACGATTCGGATTTTATCCTAAAATCCTCACGGTTCTTCCCTCCATTGGCTCTTAACTATTCCAATTATTCCTGTTTTAATGACACGCAAAACGATACTTAATCGTTTTGCTACTCGCCAACGGAGTCCTTCACCCGAGGAGCCATTTTAAAAATTATTGACCACTATGTTTATAGTGCTAAAATAATTGTGTAGTCAAATTCCGGGATCGTCTAACGGCAGGACAGGTGACTCTGGATCATCTAATCGTGGTTCGAATCCATGTCCCGGAGCCAAAAAACAGGCTTATTGCCTGTTTTTTTTATACAAAGTTTTGAAAAATATCACATTATATAAATCAAAAACAGTCTAAACTACAAAAATAATCCCCTTTATGATTTAATAGAATTCCGAATCAACAAACGAATTAATAACACTTAAAAGGATTACACTATGCCAATAAATGCGATATCACCGATAAATTTTAAAGGAGTATACTACACAAAAAGTGCAGAAGTTTTGTGTTCTCCAAAAGCAAAACAAAAAATCAGTTCACTGGCCAAAGACCCTCGTTCTAACTATGAAAAAGATGTTTTTGTGGAAGCATATTCTCCTGAAAACAACTCAGAACCGGTTGTGAAAGTAGATGTATACAATTTGTACGCACCTATCTACAAATACGGTGTATTAGAAAGCATAGACAGAGTCCACGAAAAAACATATTTTCGCTCAGCAAAGGACTTTGGTGCAGTGCCAATGACCAGAAAATAATTACATAATGTTTTCTAAGCCATAAACAAATTCGTTGTGATCTGCTACGTATTTTACTGCCAATTTGACACCATCCATATAGCATTTTCTGTCCATTGAATCGTGTCTTATTTTAAACAATTGACCTGAAGCACCGAATAAAACTTCTTGTGAAGCAATATATCCCGGCATTCTTACAGAGTGAATGTGTATATCAGAGTAAGAAGTTCCCCCTCTTGAGCCGTCAATTGTTTCTGTTTCTTCGCAGTTACCTTGAGCAAATGTCATTTTACCTGTTTCTGACATCATTAATGCAGTTTTTATTGCCGTACCCGATGGAGCATCTTTCTTTTGGTTGTGGTGAAGTTCAATAATTTCTGCATTATCAAAATACTTTGCAGCCTGTTTTGCAAACATCATCATCAAAACTGCACCTGTCGAAAAGTTTGGTGCAATCAAACAACCCAAGCCTTTTGCCTTAGAAATCTCTTTAAGTTCTTCTATCTGAGAATCAGTAAGTCCGGTAGTACCAATAACCGGCCTTACTCCGTTTTCCAAACATATTATTGCATTTTCAAAAACATTTTTAGGTTGCGTAAAATCAACCATTACATCAGGCTTATGAGCAACAATTGCAGATTTTAAATCTCCCATAATTCTGACTTCCTTTGGAGGGCATACCTGCAAGTCTATCTGGTTGATATCAACAGCACAGACAAGTTCCAACTGTTCATCATTGCAAACAGCACGTACTACTTCTTGTCCCATTTTACCCATAGCTCCAACGACACCAACTCTTATCATAATGCTCTCCTTTCAAAATTTATAAAAAACATATCAAATATGTTTAATCATTTATATTGTCCATATAATTATATCTGAAATATGATAATATAAATAATATGGAACAAGGCTTTCTGGAAAATGACAAAATAAAAGAATTATCGGACTTTTTAACAAATACCGATTTAAAAGTGTGCCTTGTTGAGGGAAAAACAGGATTTTTTAAAACTCCCCTAATAAATACAACTATCAAAAATTTTGACAAAGATTTTCTCGTATTCAAAATCAAATGTTTTGAATACACAACTCTTGATGATATATTTCTCTCTATTTTTGAAGATTTAAAAAAGTATTCACAACAAAAACGTGTTTCATTCACAAAAATTGAGACAAATTCTTTTGCACAAAGAATCAACCAATACCTACACTACATAACAACTCCTGCAATAATTATCATCGATTCATTGCAAAATGTTTTTGATAAAAAAAATATCAAAGAAAAAGAAGAAATAGTTAGATTCATTTCTCACATAAGTTCGATGAATAAATTCAAACTTATACTTGTTTCTTCCTCTTTTCCCTCAGACCTGATGAAAGATATTTCTCAAGAAAGAAAAATACAAAATATCAAACTTGAACATTTCACAAAAGAGCAAACAGCAAAATGTTTTTTATCAGAAAAGATAGAACTGCAACAAGAAATATTAGAAAACTTTTACAAAATATCCAACGGAAATCCGACATACACATATCTAACGCTGAATATATTAACAACGCTAAAGACATCCGTACAAAACATCATTGATGAATTTGAAAAGAAGAATATCTCATTTGAAGAATATTTAATCCAAAAACTAATAACATTCATTCCGGAGAATGCAAAAAAATCAATTAACGAACTTGCCCTTTTTAATGGAGGTCTACCGGAAGACTATCTTATAAAAGAAAACTTTTTCACGAAGGAACAAATTGCATATATTACGGAAAAAGGTTTGCTTACAGAGGAATACGGATATATTTATGTAAAAAGTTTTATAAAAAAACATCTTAAAAGAAGTATCACAAACTACGAAAAAATAAGAATACACAAACTATGGAGAGATTTCTTCATATCTCAACTGCCAGCAAAACCAAATGAGAGAGTTATTCTCATATCAAGAAATACAATGAGAGCACAAATTGAATATCACTCATCTTTCATTGTTGAACAACCGCAAAAAGAAACAGAATCACAAAATATGTCTCTAATGAGTTACCTTAACAGTAACTTGACAGCATGGAACATAAAAAATACAAATGCAAAAGATGATGAAGAAGATAATGACGAAGATACTCACAAAAGTTCAACCAAAAGAAGACCTAAACCTCCTAAGAGTTTGGAAAGCAAATTAAACAAACGAGCCGGATTTGAAAAATATGAACTTACTAAAGATGAAATAGCTCTTTTGAGCGTGCCTATTGATATGC
Organism: Candidatus Gastranaerophilales bacterium; assembly: GCA_944326555.1. Classification (GTDB taxonomy): domain Bacteria; phylum Cyanobacteriota; class Vampirovibrionia; order Gastranaerophilales; family Gastranaerophilaceae; genus Limenecus. The sequence goes on from CALVEK010000002.1 coordinate 3,359, forward strand.
GCAAAAAGCAAGAATCTCTTGCTAAAGAAAAAGTATATAGAACGATAGAACAAAAAGAAGAAGAGAAGAAAAAAGAAGAAAAAAGTTTACAAGAAATCTTTGAATTAGCACAAAATCTTGAAGAAGTACACAACTTTGAAACAGCTGCTACAGTATACTTAAAAGCACTGGCACAAAAACATTCCCCTGACTATGAAACTTTCCACTCACAAATTTTGGAAAGACTCGCTTTTTGCTGCAGGAAAATGAATAAAACAACAGAAGCAATTGATTTTTACAATAATTTGATAGAACTGTATGCAACAAAAAACGAAAATGAAAAAATTAATGAAATAAAACTGGAAATAGCAAGAATATATAAAGAAACATACAAAATAAATCACGCACGTGTTATATACGAAAACTTTATTAAACAAAAAAATCAAGCCTCCGACAAAATAGTATTTTGCTCCTACGTGGAACTTGCAGAAATAGAAGAAGATTTGGAAAATACAGAAAAAGCACTTGAGTACTACAAAAAAGCATTCAATTTGTCTTATGAAATAGAAAAAGACGAAAAACTAAAAAATATTTTGAGTATAGCTGATTTCAAGTACGCGTTAATATTGGATGATATGGGACAAACACAGTCTGCGTTAGATTTTTATCAAAAATGTACCCAAAACGCAACTCAACCCAGTGTCTATCTTTCATCTGCCTTTACTAATATAGGTGAAATATTAAAAGAAGGTGGTAACAACGCCAAAGCAATCGAATACTATAAACAAGCACTAAAAACAGATTTAGCACAATCTAATTATGAAGGCGTTTACTATATATGTAAGAAAATTGCAACCACATACGAACAAATCGACAATACACAAGTTCTGAATTGGCTTCTAAAATCACTATCAGCAGCTAAAAGAACAGGAGAAAAATTATATATATCACAAGCCTACAAAGAAATAGGCAACTACTACAACAATATAGATGACAGGGTTAAAGCACAAAAGGCTTATATACTGGCAGACCAAAATAAAACGGAGTAATAATGGATATAGAATTATTAAAAAGCAATCTGGAAATATCATTAAACAAGGGACAACAAGAACAATTCAGTAATTTTATAAAATTGTTCGATATCTATAATGCTCACACCAATCTTATAAGCAAAAATGATGCAGCAAACTTGTTCGCAAAACACATATACGACTCATTATGCATAAATATTTTTATACAAAAATACGCAATAAACTCAAATTCAAAAATCCTAGATATAGGTACAGGCGGAGGTTTTCCATCCTTACCCATCGCCATTGCATTTCCTGAACTACAAATTTATCCGATAGACTCAATAGCAAAAAAAATTGGTTTTATTGAGCTTGTTCAAAAGGAATTAAGACTAGAAAACATATATCCTATTTGTAAAAGAGTAGAAGATTTAGAAAACAAATATAAAAGCTCTTTTGACATAGTAACATCCAGAGCAGTTGCACCGCTTAATACATTATTGGAATACTCCATTCCTTACTTAAAAACAGGCGGTTACTTTGTTGCATACAAATCCAAAACTGCAGATATAGAAATAGAATCTTCTCAAAATGCACTCAAAATATTAAACTCAAAATTAGTAGAAAAAATAAGTTACACTCTACCACTTGACGAAAATTACACAAGAGAACTGATAATAATCAGAAAAGAGAAAGAAACACCCACAATATACCCAAGAAAACAGGGACAAGCTAAAAAGACCCCTCTTTAAATCTCACAATTGTTTGTAATATTTCTTAATAATTATCACTCATTTTAGCAATTATTTAAAAAGTATATACTTTATATAGATACAGAGAGAAATGCTGAGGATAAAATGGGCGATATTCAAGTTATTAAAAAAGAGAATAGCTGGACAGTTTCCACAGACAACGGAGCCTATAATGTAAAAGATACAAACGGCAACGGAAAAATAGACAGTGGAGATATTTGGACAGCACTAAACGGTCAAGAACCGCCCACAACTCAAGAAAAAGAAGAAGCAATGGGTCTGTCTTTGAAAAAAGAAAACATGACCGGTGCTGAAATCGATGAATACAACAGAGTACAAGAACAACTTAAAAAGAAAAAAGAATTACAAGAAAGAATAGAACAACAACAAAGAGCAACACAATACTCAAGCGGTCAATACGGTCAATATGGCCAGTCGAGCAAAGCCAGCAAATGGGCAAAAATAGGACAGATTTGTACAATGGCACTTGCTCCATTAACATTAGTCGGAGGAGTATTACTATCAGCAGGAGTAGGCTCTTGGGCTTACAATGGTTGCGGCAATGATAGAGCTCTGAAATGGTTTGGCGGCATTACCGGTGGTCTTTTCGGACTTAGTGCACTCGGTTCAATGATAGGAATGTTTGCACAAAAAAATAACACATATTCATACACACCTGCCATGAATACTAATAACTACGGAAATATGTTCCAACAAGCAATACAAGCTCAACAACAATATGATCAACAAAAGATGCAAGAGTGGGAAGAATACTCACAAAAAATGCAAGAGCAAGCAGAGGAACAAAAAATTGAAAAAGAAAAACAACAAAACACAGCTCTTGTAACAAAAACAATAGAAGATGCAAATGCGGATGGAGCAGTTTGTGAAAAAACTAATAAAGAATACTTAAATACACTTGAAGATCTCGATGGCGAAAGAGAATATACAGCAGAAGAAATTAAAAAAGTAAAACAAATAAGACAAACACCAATGATTCCTGTTAAACACATTGGTGAAGATGCGACAGACAAAACTAAACTTTCACCTAAATTTGCAAAATTATTGAATGATAAACTTTCAAAATACGAAAAACTTGATGAAGAAGGCAGCGACAACAAGTTCAAAGTATTCACTAAAGAACAATACAATTCAGTAAAATCAATACTCGCAAAAACTCAACTGACAGAAGCAGACATAACAAACTTGAAAAAAATATACAAAGAATCCGAAAAAATAGAACAATAATAAAAACAGCTCATTAAAGAGCTGTTTTTAGTTATTTTTTTACAATCTGAGATTGTTTTTGTTTTATGTCCAACGCTGCATTATGTGCCAGCAAATAAACTGAGCAGGTTTTGTAATTTTTTAAATACCAAGCACATTTTTCTTGTGCACAAACTATTTCCACACTATTACCTGCACTCATTAAAGGACAAATCGGTATAAAAGGCATAATCTTATCTCCTACTACTTAATTTTCATTGCATCAGCTTGTTTATAAAGGTTACAAGACTCACTGCGTTTTTTCTCATAGTCTTTATAAATCTTAGTTCTATTAATAACCTCATCAAAATCAATTTGATGAGCATCAAAATCAGGGCCATCAACACAAGCAAACTTAACCTGTCCGCCAACAGTAACTCTGCATGCACCACACATTCCTGTACCATCAACCATAATAGGGTTCATACTTGCTTCAGTTTTTATTCCCTTATCTCTAGTCAAATCAGCAACTGCACGCATCATAGGCATTGGACCAACTGCAATTGCATAATCAATCTTTTCCTTAGACATAAGATTTTCAAGAATACCTGTAACAAAGCCCTTAGTGCCCAATGAACCATCATCTGTTGTTATAAAAAGCTCAGTACATGCATCTTTCATTTTATCTTGCCAGAATATCAATTCTTTAGTTCTGGCACCCATAATCATATATACCTTATTACCAGCTTCTTTAAACGCTTTTGCAATGAGGTAGCAAGGAGCAGCACCATAACCGCCCGCAAGACAAACAACTGTACCATAATTCTGAATATGAGTAGGCTGTCCCAATGGACCGACTATATCAACCAACTCATCCCCTACTTCCAAAGTTGCAAGCTGTTTTGTAGTAAAGCCAACAGCCATAAACACAATAGTCAATTCACCTGTCTCACGATTGTAATCAGCAATGGTCAAAGGAACTCTTTCACCATCCTCTGTTACTCTTAAGATAATAAACTGACCTGCTTGTGCATTCTTTGTAATATATGGAGCATGAATAGTCAACTCATACTGATTTGCACACAACTCTTTCTTACTTAATATTTTATAACCCATAATAAAAATCTCATATGTATATTACCGACAATACAAATTTTAGCACAAAATCCACTATTGTTTCAAAGCATCAGCACCTGAAACTACCTCAGAAATTTCCTGAGTGATAGCAGCTTGTCTTGCTTTGTTGTAGTCAATAGTCAATATCCTAATCATCTCATCAGCATTATTCGTTGCAGAAGACATAGCTGTCATTCTTGCAGCTAACTCACTTGCAACAGCTTCTAACAACGCCTGATAAATAATGTTAGTAATAAACATGGGAACAATTTTTTGCAAGATATGATCAGCATCCGGCTCAAACTCCATCAAAGGATCGACAGAATGTTGCTCATTTGATTCATCACCAAGAGCTTTTTTTACATCATCAACCGGTAAAATTTTCCAATCTTCAACTTTGTAAGACATCATGTTACGAAATCTAGTCGTAACAATTTCTATGCTATCTATAGAACCATCAACAAAAGCCTTAGCCATATCCTCAGCAATTACCAAAGCATTTGAAGAATTTGGCTCTTGTGAAATCTTTGTATAAGTGTTAACAATTTCAAAACCGTACTGCTCAGCTCTTCTTTTTAAGAACGCTGTCCCTTTTGTTCCGACTATAAACAGTTTAGAATCAATGCCATTATTCTTATATTCCTGTATTTTTTTCATTACAAATCTGAGCACATTCGCATTGTAGGCACCGGCAAGACCTCTGTTAGAAGTAACAACAAGAATACCAGCGGATTTTTGTTCTCTTTTTTGCATTAATACAGGATAATTATCAATAGCTCTTTCAATCTTCAATCCTGATGGAGTAAAAGATTCATTACAAGATAATACTTTAGCAAAAGCCTCAGCCAATGCCTTTGAAAACGGTCGTGCAGCAAGTACCTTAACCTGCGATCTCTTTACCTTAGCCGCAGCAACCATCTTCATTGCTTTTGTAATTTTTTTAGTATTTTGAATACTTGAAATTCGAGCTTTAATATCTAATAAATTTGGCATTTTTCTATGTCTTTCTTTCCTCTTTAGTATTAAGAGAATAATGATGATTTGAATGTTTCAAGATTTTCTTTAAGCAACTTTTTGTCATCATCACTTAAAGCAGAACCTTCGTTCAGACGTTGAGCAAGTTCAGAAAGATTTGCATCAAAATATTCAAACCACTCTTTTTTAAACTGCTGAATTTTTGTATTGTCAACATCATCCAATAATCCCTCATTTGCAGCAAACAAGATACTAACTTGTTTTGCAACGCTCAAAGGAGAATATTGAGGTTGTTTCAATACTTCAGTAAGTTTTTGACCTCTTAGCAATTGGTCTTGAGTAGCTTTATCCAAGTCAGAAGCAAATTGAGCAAATGCTTCCAATTCTCTAAATTGAGCCAAATCAAGTCTTAATTTACCACCAACTTGTTTTGTAGCTTTTGTCTGAGCAGCACCACCAACACGAGATACAGAAATACCTGCGTTGATAGCGGGTCTTATACCGGAGTTAAACAGACCTGTTTCCAAGAATATTTGACCGTCAGTAATTGAAATTACGTTTGTTGGAATATAAGCAGAAACGTCTCCTGCTTGCGTTTCGATGATAGGTAAAGCAGTAATAGAACCGCCTCCTAATTTATCATTCAATTTACAAGCACGTTCCAAAAGTCTTGAATGCAAGTAGAAAACATCACCAGGGTATGCTTCACGTCCCGGTGGTCTTCTTAAAAGCAAACTCATTGCACGATAAGCCTGAGCGTGTTTTGTAAGGTCATCATAAACAATCAAAACGTCTTTGCCTTGCTCCATAAATTCTTCTGCAATAGCAACACCTGCAAACGGAGCAATAAATTGCAACGGAGCAGACTCATCAGCTGTTGCGGAAACAATTATTGTGTAATCCATAGCGCCAAAATCTTCTAATTTCTTTGCCAACTGAGCAACAGTAGAAGTTTTTTGACCAATAGCAACGTAAACACATATAACGTTTTGACCTTTTTGGTTAATTATAGTATCGATTGCAATAGCAGTTTTACCCGTTTGACGGTCTCCAATAATCAACTCACGTTGACCACGTCCTATAGGAGTAAGAGCATCAATTGCAGTCAAACCTGTTTGCAAAGGTTGGTGAACAGATTTTCTACAAACAATACCCGGAGCGACACGTTCAACAGGTCTCGTTTTTTCGTAATGAATATCACCTTTACCATCAACAGGTCTGCCGGTAGGACTAACAATTCTGCCGATTAAGCCATCTCCTACAGGAACAGAAGCAATTCGTCCTGTAGTTTTAACTGTCATACCTTCTTTTATGTGCTGATATTCACCAAGAATTACAACACCAACATTATCTTCTTCAAGGTTTAAAGTAATACCCAATGTACCTTTTCCGTCTTCAAACTCAACAAGCTCATTAGACATTGCATTACGCAAACCGTACACACGAGCAATACCATCACCTACTTCTAAAACAGAACCTATATTGGATACTTCCATTTCGGAGCTGTAGTTTTCAATTTTGGCTTTAATAATAGATGTAATTTCATCCGGTCTGATTGTTGCCATCTTACCTATCCTTTATTTGTTAGTTATTACCTTACTGCTTTTTTAAACCCTTCTAACTTTGCGGCCATAGAACCATCTATGGTTTTATCTTTGATTTTCAAAACTAGTCCTGCGATAATATCAGGGTTTATTTCATATTCTAAATTAACACTTTTTTGGAGTTTTGATTCTAGTCTCTCTTTTAATTTCAGCTTCAAATCTTCATCAATTTCGACAGCAGAAACAACATTAATCTTAATTATATTTTTCGCTTCATTAACAGATTCTTCATAACAAGAAAGTATTGCATCTATAAGATTAATTTTGTTTTTCTCCAACAAAATATACAAAAGATTCAATGTATCAATAGAAATTTTATTTTCAAAAACAGCTCTTACTGTGTCTTTTTTCTCTATAATAGGAATCACAGGATGAGACAAAAAATCCTTTAGTTCTTTAACCTGATTCAATGAATCAGAAACATTAACTAAATCAGAATAAACTTCATCAACTTCATTTTTTGATGCAGCAACCTCTGATAGAGCATCAGAATATCTCTTTGCGAGTGGTATTAATTTGTTATCAATATTTTTTGCAGTCATTTGTCTCTTCCGTATTAAACATCAATTTTATCAATACTGTTAATAAAATCTTCAATATACTTACGATGCAACTGTTTATCTCTATCAAGCGCTGATTTTATCTGTCTTTGTGCAATTTCAACAGAAGACTCCGAAACATTTCTCATCAAAGAAGCCTGAATGTGATTTTCTTCAGAGTGTATTTGTTTTTCAATATTCTGCTTGATAGAATCAACAGCCCTATTCAAATCCTCTTTTGACTTTTCTTCAAAAGCCTTAGCTGCATCTTCAGCCTTTTTGATAATTGAATTTAGCTCATCGTCAATATTAGCGAGAGATTCTTTAACATTTTCAAAATCTTTCTCTGCCTCATTCTTAACAGCTTCAGACTCTTCTACTTTACGCTGTATAGAAGCTCTCATATCTTCAATTTTCTGCCCAACCTTAAGTTTTGCAATAATGAAAGCAAATAATGCCAACATTATAATAAAATTGATTATATTTGAATGTAAGATGTTCGACCAGCTAAAATCAAGCATTTTTTCTCATTACCTCGTCTAATACAGAGTCGAGTGCCTCATTGTTAAGCGGCTCAAAAGCAACACCCTCACCCATAAGTTTTGTTGTAAGTCTGTTTGCCAAATCAGCAACATCACCTTTCATCTGGTGAGAAAGTTCCTCTTTTTGAGAAGCAAGGTTTTGCTTTTGTTCATTAAAATAACTTGCAGCACTCAACTTTGCATCATTTAGTACTTTATTTTTTTCTTCTTTAACAGCATCAGCCTTTGATGCAACAATATCTCTGGACTTTCTTTGAGCATCTGCCACCTTATTATTTTTATCAGCAATCAAAGCCTGCGCTTTATTCCTATGCTCAGTTGCATCATTTTTATTACCGTCAATATAACTCTGTCTTTTGGCCATTATTTCCATAACCGGCTTGTAGAGAATTGCATTCATGATAAAAATGAAACATATAAAACTTATTGTTGATATTAATATAGTAGCGTTAATTTCCATAGATAAACTTAAGTCCTGTCAGATTCTATTATCCGAGTAATTGTAATGCGATAAACAAAGCATAGATAGCACAAGCTTCTGCAAGGCCGGCACCGATGATGAAATAAATCAAAGCCTTACCTGCGATTTCAGGTTGTCTTGATACTGCATCCAAAAGACCTTTTGTTGCAATACCCAAACCAATTCCGGCACCAATTGCACCAAAACCGATTGCAATACCTGCACCAAGTTTAGCCATTGATGCAACTTCTACTGCTACTTGTTCTACTGCCATAATTTTCTCCTTTTTTAATACTAATTCTATACTAAATTATAACTAATGTTCTTCTTCCTGCACTGCTATCGCTATATACGCTGTAGAAAGAAGCATAAATACCAAAGCCTGAATGAATGCAACAAATACCTCAAACAACATGAAAGGAAGAGGCAATAAATATGCACACAAACCGACAAAAGTAACAATTAAAAGCTCACCTGCCAAAATATTGGCAAAAAGACGAAGAGCGAGAGAGAAAGGTCTAACAACCATTTCTAACAGCTCGACCAATGCCATAATTATTCCGACAAAGCTAAATTCATGTAAAAAGTATTTTGGACCTTTGACTTTTACACCTTGATAAATGTAGTACACAAGAACCATAATAGCCATTGCTGCGGTCATGTTTATGTCATTTGTAGGAGAAGCCAACTCACCTGTTTTTAAATGATACAATCGCCATGGCAACTGACCAAGTAAATTAGCAGTCAAAATAAACAAAAACAACGAAGCCAACAAAGGAACATGCTTGCGTCCGTTTTTACCAATCATAGAATCTGTAAGATTAACAAAAACGCCCAATATACCTTCTGCAATTGCCTGCAATTTACCGGGTATAATAGACATCTTACGTGTTGCAAAAAAAGCAAACACAATCAAAATAGCCATTGTAATCCACATTGTGATTATTGTATCAACATTAAAACTAAATTGACCTAAATGAGCAATCCAATGACCTTCTGACACAGTTTCTATCCTCTCAGTTTTATTGTTATCTGTAATATAGCACTTTTGGCAAAATTGCGCAAACTCTATAAATTCATCATATTACAAAAAAGTATATGCCAATCGGGTAAACAGTTGAAATTTAAAAATACAACAAAAAGAAGCCGCCAAAGGAGGCGACTTCTTTTAATAAAATAAAATAAAAACTATACAGCTCTTTGAACTTTACCTGCTCTAATGCAAGAAGTACAAACATCAATTCTTTTCACAGTACCGTTTTGGTTAACCTTAACAGATTGCAAATTAACTTCTTGTCTGTGTACATGTTGTTTATGTGAAAAAGAAATTTTAGCTGCTTTCAACTTTGTTTTACCGCATATTGCGCATTGTTTTGCCATTTTTCTATTCCTTTCGGTGATACTTCCTTTTATTACACTACTTTAAACACATTCTAATATCAAGTACTGATTGAAAAATTTAACGAAATATTACTTTATAAGCTCTTTCATTTCCTTAACAGAACTTTCTAAACCATCAAAAACAGCTTTAGCAATAATATTATGCCCTATGTTAAGCTCAATCAATTGAGGAATTTCACGCATTGCATGAACATTCTCATAAGTCAGACCGTGGCCGGCATTTACCTTTAATCCCAAAGATTCAGCCAACTTTGCCGCCTCTTTCAATGCATTTAATTCTGATTTTTCATTAACTGTACCATAACTTTCAGAATATCTGCCTGTATGGAGTTCAATAAACTGAGCACCTGTTTTAGCTGCAGCTCTAACCTGTTCTTCATCAGGGTCAATAAATAAACTAACAACAATACCTGCATCAACTAACGGTTTAACAAAATCACTAACCAATTCAACTCTGGAAGCAACATCCAAACCACCTTCCGTTGTAACTTCCTGTCTCTTTTCAGGAACAAGACAACAACACTCAGGTTTAACATCTAACGCAATTTTCTGCATCTCTTCCGTAAGTGCCATCTCAAGATTTAGTCTTGTTTTCAGGATTTTTTTCAACTCAAATACATCGTTATCTCTTGTATGACGGCGGTCTTCTCTAAGATGAACGGTAATACCGTCAGCACCAGCTTTTTCACAAATCAGAGCAGCTTGTATAAGGTTAGGCTCAAGCCCGCCTCTCGCATTTCTTAATGTTGCTATATGATCAATATTTACACCTAAAAGCATATTCACTACCTCTTCAAAAAAATCAACAGGCTAAGTATAACTCAAAACACAGTGATTTTTAAGACAATTTTATAAAGATAATATAAAGTTTTTGCAATTACTCAGAGACTAACGCATCAGCTAAAGGAGCAACAACTCTGGAATTTATTGTATTATCTACAGCTCTGAGTTTTTGTGCCATTTTGTCCAAATCCTCTGTCCATACAGCATTTTCATCTATATAATTCTTAGCGGCAGTAGGATCTGCTTTCATCTGTATCTTAATAATTTTTTCGAGCATTTTTTTTGACAACTCAGTAACTTTATCATAATCAATTGTCATTACACCATCTTCACTAACTGTTATGCCCCCATTTTGTATAAAATAATTATGCTGCATAATATTTCTTTTTTTGTGCGCATTTTCAAAATCAGGTCCCTTTAAAACGTAACCAACAATGTAAGATGTCAATATTTGCTTTTGACGAAGAGGAGTGTAAAAACCCTTTTTGGTCAAAACATCAAGCATAGATATAGCACCCATATCAGCCTTATTCTCTTCTATAATGTTTTTGTATACTCCAAGGTTTTCCAAGCCTGATTTTGGCCCCAAAGAATGAACATTCTCATGCAAAATCGTAAAATCATGCAAAGCACTTACATCAAAATATTTCTGCTGTGCAGGATTTAACAACGCATCCAATCGTGGTTGCAAATTATTTGAGTACTTTGCATTTCTTGTCTGCACGTGATAAACATTTCTCTTACCGCCACCTGTTTGAACAGCCAACTTATCATTGTTCGGCAAATTTGATGCCAAAGAGATTGCACCTCTATATGCACCAGTTTGTCCTATCATATCAACAATATCAACATCTACCATCGTCTGTTTATTATCAGCAGCAGAAATTGACTGCTCATACAAGTCATTGAAAGGCATATTTGCAGCCAACAAGGGCATAAACTCTTTTATTTTTAAAATATAGTCAGTACCTTTTTTGTTAACAATACCTACTCTTACACCAATATTGTCCTTTGCATAAGGTATAATACCCTCTTCATCTAACATTTTTTTCAAAACAGGATTTTCAGTAACAGAAGGAGTCATTCTATCGTCATAAGACTCTCTCGTAATCGTAAATTCCAAAGGTGTATCTTGTAACTTGGCCCAAATTTTATCGGCTGCCGCATCTACTTTCGGGTTATTTGTAAGCAATGCATCCGCCTGAAGCAACAAAAATTTGTTAAAATCATCATTCGTCGAAGTTTGTGCTGCTTGAACAAGTTCACCTGCCGCTGCAGCAAATTCATCTTTGAAATAATCAGTATAATCAACAGCTTTTAACTTATCCCCATCTCTTTCAACTATAGAACGTTGATTAAGTATTCTCTTTACTTCTTCTTTTTCACCGTCATTGAGCATATTTATAAGAATGTTGTGAAATTCTTCTTTCGACAAATCCTCAGGATAAAAACCCTTACCAGGTACTTCTCCATATCCTTTAGCAAGGTTAATAATTTTTGCATTCAAGTCTTTTGCATTTATACCTTTTTGTGCATTAAAAAGTTTCAAAGCCATTTTGGCGTCTTTATTACCCAATGCAGCTTGTTTTTGCATACATGTTCTAAACGGTATATTGTGTATACTATCTTGTCTCAAATATACTTCATCAAGAATCTTTCCTGCCTTAACAAGATGTTTTAAAGCCTTTTTATCCCCATCAGAAAGATTATCATACTGCGTACAATCAACACCAAGCATTCTGTAATCAGAAAGGTTTTCACACCTTTGTTTCAATTCTTCTGATGACAAATTAATTTCATATTTTTTGTTATTCAAATTTTGAGCAGCTTTAAAGCTCACATAGTTCATTTTTCCAAGAGCAAACAAGCTCTCAGACAGAGAAAATTGTTGTTGAACAAAGGGTGCAACATATTGTTTTTTGTTACACAAAGACATCTTATGATAAGAATCTGATTTTTTGTAACTACTCTGACTTATTCTATCTACATTCATTAATTTACTCTCTTTTCTAATAATAAAATTCCTATGATAAAACAAGTTTCATAATATATTTTTTTGCTATCAAGGCAAAACATTTATACAAAACTTAATTATTTGTGCTACTCTTTTTGAGAAAAGAGGTTGAATATGAATACAAATATACTAAATTTACTAGCCGTTTTTATTGGAGGAGGAACAGGAGCTTCCTTAAGATACATAATCACAAAATTTGCAACAAAGTGCTGCGGACTCAGCCAAGTTGGAACATTTAGCGCAAATATTTTGGGATGTTTTATTATAGGCTACATTTTTGGTTTTACACTACAAAAAACAGAGATCATACCGCCTGTTCTAAAGTTAGCCCTTACTGTCGGATTTTTAGGCGGATTAACAACTTTCAGTACATTCAGTTGTGAAGCATTTTGCTTTCTTAAAGACGGAAAATTTATGCACTGCGCACTATATGTCATAGCCAGTTTCGTTATAGGTCTTTTGGCAACATTTGCAGGTTATTTGCTTGGAAAATAATAAAAAGGCTGCCGGAGAAAAACGTCAGCCTCACCAAAAGTGAATTATGGTATTGGTCTAAATACTGCAGATTTTGCTCTTTACAGATTGTCCCCTTTCTGCAGCAATACAATTAGCCTGGAGTTAGTTTTAACTAACAAGATAATTGTAAGGCTTAACTAACTTTTTGTCAAGTATATCACTGCAAAATTTCTCAAGCATTTTATCAGCCTACTTTTTAGCCGGTAGGGTATAAGAAATTTTAAAAATTTCAAATAGTATTTCTTATAGAATTTCAAATCTGTAGGCAAAATTAAGGTAATATTATGAAAAGAATCATAATAATATTCTTTTATTTATTTATATTTTTAAGCAATACAGCTCTTGCAGATTCAAACTATTACGATGAAAACGGGATGATTTGGGATTATCACAGCGACAGATTTTTGGAATCACTAAAAGACGGTCGCGGAATTTATGATAAAAATACACAAAAAGACTTAGATAAGCAAATTAAAGAAGGTCTTGCCATTAACCTTATACCGATTGATTTAGCAAGATGTTTAACTACTGCATTACAAAACAATTACGACATTAAAATATCAGAAATGGAAAAAGAAGAGTACAAATGGCTGTACAGAAAAACATACACAGGACTGATACCTGATTTTTACTACAGATACCAAGTTCAAGCACTATACGGAGAATTTCTCGTCGGAGACGTCTTACCACAAGTTATAAACAGAAACCCCGTCTACAGCGGAATAATAATAAATTACCCAATAGGTAATGGAGATATGTTTTTTGACATGGCTAGCGGCAACAATCAGTACAAAGCAAAAAAACACAGCTATAAATTTAGCAAAAATGAACTGTTACTAAACACTACTCTCTATTATTATGACCTGCTTGAATCAAAACTCAACATAGAAGTACTTATCTCTAACCTCAGAGACAGAGCAGAACAACTAAAACTCATGCAAGCCAGATATCAAATCGGAATTGGAACAAAATACGATATTCTAAGAGCCGATGCACAATATGCAGATGCAAAACAAGAGTTAATAGGCGCCCTAAATGACCTAAGACTAAAACAAGCAAGGCTGGCAAATATAATAGGAGTGGAAGTTACGCTCACGCTTTATCCGTATGAACACGGAGCATACCCTAGGGAACTTGTTCAAAAAAAGAATAGCATTGAATCACTCTACAACGTGGCCTTACAAGCAAGAGAAGATATAATGGCAAAAAGAGCAGAAATTCGCTCTTTGATAAATCAAAAAAATAAAAATTATGCAGATTTTGCCCCCTACATAGAAATGACATATAAATACGCAAGAGTCGGTGTACTTGGTTCACAATCACTAAGTCCAAATCACACATTCGGTCTCAATGTAACCATACCTCTCGGCGAAAAAATGGGGGCAGCAACAATAATGCAAAAAAATGCAGATGTAGCAAAGATAAAAAAAGCAAGATACGAATTGACAACGCTTGAAAGACAAATAAAAGAAAATATAGTCTCATCTTATTACAGCTCTAGAACAGCTCTCGAAAAAATTGAAGCAAACAAAAAACAAGTAGAATCTGCCGATGAAGGACTAAAATTCTCCCTGATAGGGTTTGATGTGGGGCAAAATACTTTCATCGACGTGCTAACTTCTCAAACAGAGAAAACAAGAGCAAGACAGCAACTTATTTCATCTATCATCAAATATAACAAAGCACAAGCACAAATGCTTTTTTATACAGGAACAATTAGCCCCAAAGCACTACTGCTAAACTACAAAGACCTTGAACATGCAAAAGACTAAACAGAAATATTAATTGGAGACTTCAACTGTTCCGGTGTTACCGTTCTATAGTCTTGAATAGGATTTGTTGCATAAGCAGTTGATTTGTATGCATTTTGACTTGTTTTATACGTTGAATTTGTTGATAACTTATCCGACTCGTTAGTATTATAATCAGCCTCTACCAAATTTGAAGAAGTGGTTGATGAAGTTGAGTTCAATAAGCTATTCAAATTTTCTTCAGAAAGGCTGTTCATAAAATTCATAAAAGCCAATGTCAATGCGGTATTCTTACCATACTGAGCAGCAATTGATGACGAAATACTTGAGCCTATTTCTTTTAAAACACTATTCAAATCCTCATACGATGAAGAAGCAATCACATCTTGAGCATCAGCAAAAGTAACTATGCTCATAAAATCAGTTTCCGTTATAACTTCACCGTCAGATGAAAAATCATCAAAATCATCAATCATGCTACCAACAAGCTCATAAGCACTGGTGCTTTCAAGATTTTCATTCGACATTGTCTGTCTAAGATTTTCTAAAGAACTTAACGATATTCCATTACCGTAAGAATCCGTCAAATAAGCCAAAGATTGATAAACAACAACAGATGCAACTCTTGCCACACTTTGAGATTGTTTATATTTTGACAACAACGTTTGAGTATTTTTTGTAACAGAAGATATCGAATTTTCTGTATTTGAAATAGGATTTATAGCAAAATTCATAAAAAATCTTTAATCTTTGATAAACTAACCTTATAGTTTATATAAAAACAATAGCACAAAAAAAATTGCCCTTTAATAATTTTAATTAAAGAGCAATTTTCTATTTATAACCATTAGTCAGCAGAATCCAAACTCAAACTAATCCTTCTGTCATCAGGATTAAACTTGATAACAGTAGTCTTAATTTTGTCTCCAACATTTAGTATACAATTATTCTTATTTTGATATTCAACAACCTCATTATTAGGAAGCAAAGCCTCAACACCTGCAAATACTTCTACAAAGGCACCAAAGTGTTTGATTCTTGTAATAGTTCCCTCGACCTTATCACCTTCTTTAATTTGGTTTTTAGCTTCAATCCAAGGATCTTTTTCAAGGTTTTTAAGGCTCAAACTTACTCTTTGTTTATCTTGGTCAATACCGATAATTTCAACATTAATCTCATCGGAAATCTTTAAAACATCAGACGGATGATCAACCCATCTCCAAGACATTTGAGAAAGTGGCAAAAGTCCGTCCATACCGCCGATATCAACAAAAGCACCAAAATCGGTTATACGAACAACTTCGCCCTTAACAACCTGACCGACTTCAAGACTGGAGAACATATTTTCTCTATTTTCATCCTGAGCATCAGAATAAACTTTTTTATTAGAAAGAATAAAATTATTTTGAGCCGGATCAAGTGATAATATTTTAAGTTCAATTTTTTCACCAACAATGTTATCAGTATCCTTGGCTCTAAGATGACTTGACGGAATAAACCCTCTTACGCCCTTAACCTCAGCAAGCACACCACCCTTGACAACAGAAACAACCGTACCTTCAACAGTTGCATCTTCTGCCTTAAGATCTTCAAGTTCTTTCCAAGCATAAGCCATGGCAACCTTTTTGTAAGAGAGAATGAAGCGACCGTCTTCGTCTTCTTCTCTTATAATTAAAAACTCATAAACAGAACCTTTTTCCAAAGTTTCACTAACAGACTTTGACAAATCAGCTCTTGCTTCTCTCTCAGGAACAATAGCAGACGTTTTTGCTCCTATATCAACAATAACTCCTTCTGAATCATAACCACAGACGATACCTTTTACTAAATCCCCTTTTTGAAACTTATAATCATATTGAGAAATCAAAGATTCAAATTCATCATCTGTGTACGTTTTAGTGACCATTAGCAATCTCCATTTAAAATAATAATCCTCGTAAAAAATTTACTATAGCTATAATAGTAAATTTTTTAGGATTTTGTCAAATAAAAAGTTATCAAACATTAATATATCTCAACGTTTTGGCTTAATTTAATAATAAAAAAACAATGAATACGGGCACATTTTATTTCCGAAATTCGAAAATACGAACAATCAAAATAAAATGAACCCAAAGCAGTTAAGAAGCATTTCTGCTATGTGAGTTCCTATATCCGATACCAGCTCTATATCCGGACACAAAATACATAATAGGTAGAGCAGGCTCAATCCACTTAAAACCGGACAAAACACCTGCTGTTGCAATGTCATCAGCATGCAAGACGACATCGGCAAATTCAGGTTTCCGTTCATCATACACACCTTTACATGACAATTTTTTATTTTTATTAAAAAGAGGATCAATAATTTTTTGACTTAATTTATTGGCAATCCAGCTACCTCCAATAATACCTGTTGAAACAATTCCTGAAAGAATTACAACCATTTTTTTTAATGGCGACAAGGGTTTTATAACCTTTGATTTTTGTAATCCCTCTGCAATGAATAAAGCAGCACAAGCACCAACGTTGCACAAAAAAATGTTAGCAAAATATTGATAAAATCCTTCTTTAATCTTATTTGCAGTTGATTTTTTAGAAAGATCTCCAACTATATAATCAGAAGCGATTCCACCGCTCACCCCACCAATAACAGGAATTGCACCCAACAGAGATAAACGGCCTATTTCACTAAATATTCCTTTAGCATTAAGATTTTCGGGCTTGGGCAAAATCACCTCTAAAAGACACTCGCTATCTTTCCCCTTAGGCAATCTACTCAGCAACAAATCAACTTCTTTAACTGACAAATAATCATTTCTTACTTTATTTAGAGCAGAAATAAGACTTTTATCAAAGATTTTTTGTTTTGCTAAAAAAGTATCAACTGCACTGTTTTGTTTATTTAAAATTTCAATGAGAGGAGTTCGCTCTATTAATCTTGGAATTATCTGTTTATTAGCAATTTTAAAACCATTTGCGGCAACTAAAGATGACAATACTGTTGCACTTATAACAACACTGTTTTTTAGAGCTTTTTTCTTTTTATAATCACCATTTTTAGCTTTTGAAGACTTATATGTATCGGCAATACCGTAAGCAGCAGCAATTCCCACGAGAAGAGATGGCATTTTTTTTTGCAATTTATTCAACAAAACAGGTTGATCTACACATCGAGCAATAGCAGTAATATTCATTATTTTTGAGCCTTTATTTATTGTTAGTCATGACTAACTTTATAAAAAGCAAAACTGTTTGTCAAGACTAACTAAATAACAAGCAAAAAAAAACCTGAGGCAATCTCAGGCAAAACTAGACTAATAGGGAAAACTCCATAAATCTCCAATATCAACGCCCAAAGGCATTTTTGTTGATTAAACTTAGTTTAAATGCATCATAACTCTATTTGTTACAGCTATCATTTGCATTGTCTTCCAGAAATCTTCCGGATCAAGTGCAGACTTGTTTTCGAGGTTTACAGTAACTTTTTCTGCATAAAGTTTAGCAAGTTTTTTATCTATTGCGTTGTTAGGACATAAAGCCATTTTTGCTACCCTCGCTGGTTATCTATCACTTACATATATATAAAGTATTTAAAAAGTATACAATTTCAGTTTTAATTTATTTCGTTACATTACTTAATATATGTTTTAATACTTGTAAATTAGAGACTCCAATAGGCGATATTTAGTAAATTCAAGATTTCAACTTTAATTACACATTCTTATCTGTAAAATATTTTGTTTTAAAACGACTATGACACGCAATGAATCTGAATGGGAAAATAAAATATTTTGCTTTAAACATTGTGAATAACTTCTAAAAATTAAAAAAATTTTAGTATAAAAAACTCCGGACTTAGAGATTTTAACTTTGCCGTTACGACTCCCCCGTCGGGTTACAAATCTTAGCTTATCTCACCACCCTTTGCCGACTCCTCCGCAGTCTCTTTAAATTTAAAATCTCTTACACATATTGACATTCTTTTTTAGAGCAAAATATTTTGTTTTAAAACGACTATGACACGTCAGTGAATCGGAGTGGAAAAATAAAATATTTTGCTTCACAAAAAATCAGCTAATTGCAAAAAATCAAGCTCAAATACAGCATTTACAATGTTATTAGAATTAATTATTTGGAATATTTGTTAACTTATGTAAACCATTTAGATGATATTTCTAAAGATTTAAAAACTATAAACCGATATACAAATTGTTAGACCGAAAGGTCAAACAAACCTCCTCCCCAAGTCTAGTAGCCGGCCTCAAAGGACGGCTTTTTTTTATTTCAAAATTGCTGTTTTTAAAAGATTTATATATCTTGTTCTTTCTTCTTCAGAAAAAGCACCTTTTTTAGCAAAATGAATATGGTATATTCCCTTTGGGGTATATATTACACGAGCAATTTCAGACTCTTTTGCGTTATCAAATTTCCATTCGTATATAATTTCATTTTTCTTTTGATTAATTACTTTTTTCTCAAACGACTTATTAGAATTTTTTGCAATCGCATCAATCGCCCCTATATGGTTATTAAAATAGGAGTCCATAGAGACGTTAAAATTATCGGTTAAAAGGAAATATTGAATAGTTATGAGCTGTGTCCAATTATAGTTTTTAACATCCTCACCTTTTAGACCATAAGTTACTATTTTTGATTTTTCATCTTTTTGATCAAGTGTTTTTTCCCATTTGTTCAAATCTATGGAAAGAACGACATCTCCTGTTTGGCTAGCATCATTGGCAACAATTTCATCTTTTTTTTCAGAGTATGTATTTACTATTTCTTTTGATTGAGCAAACTGAGTTGAAGAAATCAGAGATGAGTTTTTCATTGAATATGCGTTTTCTTCTATTTGCATTTCTTTAAGAAGTTTTTTGTAATAAGTTTTTTCTTTCCCCCCCATAGACTCGAGGCTAACTGCTGTCTCATAGTATTCCCTCGCCAATTGATAATCATGCTGACTCCTTTTTAAATCAGCAAGGAAAATATAAGCATTCCAATTATCCGGATAAAGATTTATTGCATCCTGAAAGGTTTTTTCTGCCATTTTATCATCTTTGTTATAAGCATAACTTGTACCCAAAAGACACAATGCACTGTAAGAATCAGGTTTGTAATTCAACGCATTATTAAAATTCACAATAGCTTCATCATATTTTTTTTCATTGTATGCACGCATTCCTTTGTCATATTCATGCCTGAAATTCAATGCGGCACACCCGCACTGCAACAAAATCAAACAAGAAACAAAAATGAATGTTATAAATCTGCAAACCTGTTTTAAATACATAATAAATCCCCTACGGATAATTATACTTATTGTTTCAAATGAGTGCAATTTATTACAAATACTTTTGATTAATCAATTTTTTTAGTGCTCTTGCATTAACGGCATCAGGCTCCAGTTTAATAAGTTTATCCAGATACTCAATAGCTTTCTGATAGTTTCCAAGTTTTTTGTGAGCTGCAGCCATAGCATAAAGCGCATCCAGAAATTTCTCATCAAGTTCCAATGCTTTTTCCAAATCATTTACAGCTCTTGTTATATCGGGATTTTTTATATCTTTTCTTGAGAGTATTATTTTTGCACGATTATAATAAGCGTCTGTCATTTTCTCGTTCAATTCTATTGCTTTTGTATAGTCAAGTATTGCTTCATCGTATTTTTCTATTGAGTGATATGCTACTGCCCTGTAGAAATAAGAAATCTCCCAATCATTTTTCAAATCTATTGATTGAGTTATCAAGTCAATGGCTTTTTTTATTTCGCCCTTATTGATACAATAAATACCCTCATCCAAATATTTTTTATAATCACACATAAAAGTCTTCTCTCTATAAACCTATATACCAACAAAAAAACAGCTATTATTCTTTTGCAAATTAATATTTGTTTCAAAAATTTGCGATAAATTTTCAGAAGTCATTATTTCATCTTTCAAACCTGATTTGTATATTGTTTTGTTATACATCAATGCAACATGTGTAATTTCCGGAATAATTTCTTCTACATCGTGAGTAACCAGTATTATATTTTTATCAGCAGCTAATTTTTGAACAGTTTGTAAAAAACTGCGTTTTGCCTTAATATCAAGCCCTGTAGTAGGCTCATCAAGAACAAAAGCAACTGGATTATGAATCAGAGAACGTGCTATTATACACAACCTTTGTTGTCCGGTACTCAAATGCCCAAACTTTTTATCCTTTAACCCCAAAATTCCAAGAAAATCCATAACAGATAGAGCAGAGTCGTACTGTTTATCGTCAATATCGTGATGAGAAAACACACCTAAAGAGCTGTAATATCCGCTTAAGACAACGCTCATTACCGTAGATTGAGAAGAATAGCCGAAGAATTTATTCTGCAAATCACCAGAAACTATCCCCAGATATTTTTTCAACTCGAAAATATCCCATCTGTCTTGTCCAAAAAGCTCCTTTTTAAACTCATACTTTGTATTTGGATATAAATCATTTGAGAAAAGTTTTAACAGTGTAGACTTACCGCTTCCATTAGCACCCAGTATTGCCCAATTTTCACCGTTTTTTACTTTCAAATTCACATTTTCAAGTACGGTTGTCAAACCATAATTTACATATACATTTTCAAAATCAATTATTAATTTATTGTCAAAATTACTCATAACAGACTATAGTATACCCCAACAGCAGACAAAAACGAAACTAAATACTTATACGCAAGCCAAATTGTAAACTTACACCATTTCTTCCACCATTTCTAAGCATAGTTTCAAAAAAGCCAGTTATTCTGTCTCCATATCTTTTCTGAACTCCTGCACCATAGCAAACAAAAGGTTTAACGGACAAATTCGGCAAATATACATCATTAGCTTTAAACTTAGCACTGTCAATGATATTCCATACAAAAGAAACAGCTAAATACGGCTGTACAAATTGTTTAAAATTAGCAATCAATTTAATTTTGGGTTCAATTTGTAAAGCATTAAGAGGACGAGTATTTATTTGTATATTAGAAGCAGTTTTGTAGTCAAAAGTGTTTACAAAAGAATACGAGGTCGTCATACTTGGCTGAATAATGAATTTAGAATCAAAAGCTCTAAAATTATATCCGCTCATTTGAGCAATGCCTGTATTTAACAAGGCAAAATTTTCAGAACCGTAACTATTATTTGCATCGGAATAGTTTGCACCTACACTGGCTGTCCAAGCAGAAAAGAAATCTCCTTTATAAAATACTGTGTCTACCCCCAAAATACCACCGTTATTGTTAATTTTATTCCCTTGGTAAGCCTGATTAGAACCGTTATAAGAAAGATACAATCCTTTAATCATATACCATCCGTTAGAAATTTTTGAAAGTCCGCTTTCAACACCTATCATGCTGCCATAAGAGACGTTCGATACTTTAGGCCCGTTTTTCAAAGAGACAGATTCGAACGTTGTATAAGGTTTAAACCACAAACCATTCCTTTCTTCAGGAAAAACAAATGGGGAATAAGCAAAATTCTTATCTGCGGAAGCAACTTTATTAATACGAGAAAATTGCGTTTTTGCATCCGGCGGCATTATCATAAGCATATCCAAATTTGAAAAAACATTTTTATAAGTATCAATTTGGGCCAAATAACCTGCCAATTGGGAGGCGACGCTTCCTGCTAATATTGAAGGATTGAACCCATTTCTGTATAATTCAAAATTTCCATCCGACTTATTATAGCTGACACTATAATCATATATAGGTGTAGCAACAGTTGATGTTGAGTATTGAACATAGTCCTTAAGTGTACTATTAGCAAACGGTATAGATATATTCTGTGCAGTAGGTACACCACTGATATTTAAACCTTTAACAAGCAATTCACCATTGCCTGTTAAAGAATTTGCAGAAATACTGTCCATTCTGTCTGTTGAAAGATTCATATCCGCATAAATATTTGTATTACCATTCAGGCTCAAACTACCAAAATCTACAGAATCAATATCATTGTTTATCATATTAAAATTAGTATTATTATTTAGAGTTGTGTTAGAAGCATTAAAATAATTTGCTCCACTCAAAAGATGAACAGTACCGTCATTTAGATTAAATGTTCCTGTAAAAGAAGAATTATTACCTCCTAAATTCAAAATACCGCTGCCATCTTTGTTTATCACCCCCAAACCGCTAATACCGCTTTGAACATTATTTGTCCCATTCCCTGCAAAGTTTACAATGCCTGATGATGCATTATAGATGTCATTTAACTGTCCATCACTATCATAATTATCTTTAAGAGTAACGCCATCAAGTGTCAATGTTCCCTCGTTGTATATAGCACCGCCCTCACCATCAACAACAGAAGAAGATAACTTATTATCTTCCAATAATGAATCGGATATTGTTAAATTGGCACCTGTATTATTGTATATTGCCCCTCCATAGCCATATCCGTCCGAGTCAACAGTGTTAGCTTTAAAAACAGAGTTTGAAATAACTAAATTCTTAGTATTTGCAATTGCACCACCAAAAGCAACCCCCGTAGATGTTCCATCTGCAGAATTATTAAGAAAAGTTGTATTGTCAATAGTCATTTCCTGATTATTATCAATAGCACCTCCGTAAACAAACGGCTGATTTCTCGGGCCATCATTACCTTTTACATAGTTATTTTCAAACAAGCTATTTTGAACAGAGGCAACTCCATTGTTAAAAAGAGCACCACCTCTTGCAAAAACATCTGCCGAAGAAAAATTTCCGGCGAATGTAGAATTATCAATTGTCATTTGTGCAGAACCATCATCGTTGTAGCCGTTTGAAACTGCTCCACCATATGAACCTGCACCGTTTGTATAATTATCCTGAAAAGTTGTACTATCTATAGATATAGTCCCACCATATAAATTATATACTGCACCTGCTATACCATAATTTTGAGTACCTGAATCAACAAAATTTCCACTAAAACCGGAATCATCTATGCTTGTATTTCCACCGCTGTTAAAAATTGCACCAGCAAAATTAGAACCTTGATACAGCTGCCCCTTGCAATTCTTTATATCTACTGCAGAAAAATTATTATCCTTACTTAATATAAAACCTCCATAAGAATTGTTTCCATCTATATAATAATGATTCCCTTGAAAGTTTATATTATAGTTATAAAAAAGATTTCCAATACTCTCATCCGAATTCAAATTGTTCGTGAAATTAAATACATCGCCATTATTTAAGGTCGTGTTCATTAATTCATTAAAGGAATTTATATCAATTGTATTAGCAAAACATGTACAAAAATTAAATACAAAGACAAATATTAACAATATAATCCTAAAATTTTTCATAAAATTATATTATTTTTTCTATAAAAAAATTTTTATCACCGTTATGTCTAAAAAACAAAACTACCCGAACTAACCCGACAAGACTTGAAAACGTAATTCTTGTACAAATTTTAATAAAACAAATATAATAAAGGAGGAAAAATGTTTATATTCGGAAAAATTTTTAAATAAGGAGAAATATGAAATTTGCAACTGAATATTTATGGTTTAATACACAAAATCACAGAGAATATATAAACATAACGGATGAAGTAGAAGAAATAGTCGTAAAAAGCGGAATACGAGAAGGTATGGTATTAGTTTCCGCAATGCACATCACAGCGGGAATATACGTTAATGATGCAGAAAACGGACTAATTTCCGATATAGACAAATGGCTGGAAGAAATTGCACCTTTTGACATCAATTATAACCATCACCGCACAGGAGAAACAAACGGAGACAGCCACCTCAAAAGCCTTTTAATCGGGCACGAAGTTATTGTACCTGTCACAAACGGAAAACTTGATTTTGGTCCTTGGCAACAAATCTATTACGCAGAATTTGACGGACAAAGAAGAAAACGAGTAATCGTAAAAGTTATGGGAGAATAAAAGCGACCACAATATTATTTAACCATTACATATCTTTATAGGGTTCACAATCTGCTACACATATAGTATAATATAAGTAGGGAAAGTAAACTTTAAAGAGGTAAGGTGTGTTAATAGGTGGTATTTCAAGTTCTTTCTCTACTCCAATCAGAGAAAGACAAAAACAAAAGGATGATTTAATTCAAAAAAATTACAATCATATATACGCTCACGAGCTTGCACACAAGATTGCCGGCGGTTCTTTTGCTGGAGCGATAAGTATAGAAAAAAATTCTGACGGAATCCCAATTGCAGGCCACGTACCAATAAAAATGCCTGTCTTAGATAAGCTAAATCCTCAAAAAACAATAGAACACGCTAATACTGTCATAAAAGCAGCACTTGCCCCGAGTGATCCGTCCGCTCAAGACTACAAAGTTGCAGCCGAAGCACTTAGTATAAAATCTATGGCAGAAGACTTAAAAAACAACAAAAAACTTGATGTAATGGCATAGATACAAAATAAAAATAAAAAATAAAGGAACTTGCATTAAAAAGCAAGTTCTTTTATTGTACAAATAATCACAGAAAGGATTTTTATGAAAAAAGTTCTATGTTTTGGAGACAGTAATACATTTGGTTATATTCCACAAAACGGCTCAAGATACAGCAAAGATAAAAGATGGACAAGCATCATACAAAATCTTACAAACGGGTCTTTCGAAATTATAGAAGCAGGCTGTAACAATAGAACAGGCTTCGTTAAAAATCCTGCCGGCGATGAATACACAGGCTACAAAGCACTTAGTTCTTTATTAAAAAAGCACAAAGAACTTTTTTGCATAATACTTGCTATCGGTATCAATGATTTACAAAAATTTTATTCCGTAAATGATAAAGATGTAGAAAACGGATTAAGCAACCTGATTGAAATTATAAAAGCAGAAAATCCAAAAACAAAAATCATCATAGCATCTCCGTCTAACATAACAGAGCACATTACAGATGGGGATTTTAAAATTATGTTTGACAAATCATCAATCGAAAAATCAAAAAAACTCACACAAATTTACAAGGTAATTGCAACACAAAAAAACTGCATTTTTGTTGATTTAAACGAAATCGCAACCGTATCAACAAAAGACGGATTACACTACGAAGAAGCTGAACACGAAAAAATAGCCCAAGCTATGTTTAAAGAATTATCAAAACTTGTTTAATACGAAAAGCTAAACTTCCATATACTTCAAATTTTTGCTCACTACAAAATCTGCAGATGTAGACGCTTTAATATCATCAATTGAAAACATCGGATTGATTTCAGACAACACCAATCCGTCATCAGTAACATTAAAAACACATCTTTCCGTAATTATCATGTTTACTTCTTTGTAAGCGGTCAAAGGCAAATCACACTTTTTAACTATTTTTATTTGCCCTTTAGAAGTGTGTTCCATTGCGATGATAACTTTTTGCGCCCCAACAACAAGGTCCATAGATCCACCCATACCTGGGACCATTTTTCCGGGTATCATCCAACTTGCAAGGCTTCCCTCTTCGTCAACCTGCAAAGCACCAAGAACTGTTGCATCAATATGCCCGCCTCTCATCATCGTAAAAGCCATTTGTGAATCGTAAAAACTTGCACCATACTTAGCTTCTACAAATCCGCCACCTGCATTTATAACTCTTTTGTCAATTTTTTCACCTGACTGATTTTTACCAACACCTAACAATCCGTTTTCAGACTGAAATATAACATGCATATTCTCAGGAACATAATTTGCAACTGCCGTAGGTAGCCCTATACCGAGAGTAACAACATCACCCTCTTTAAATTCCTTTGCAGCACGTTTGGCAATAATTTCTCTTATCTTTTCTTTGCTCAAACCCTTGTCTTGAGAAATGGGATTTGTAACATTTGATTGATTAACTTTTTCTGATATTTTGTTTTCAACAGCAAGTTCCATTTATTTGTCCTCTTTTACGACAATGTAATCTATAAAAAGTCCCGGAATAACGACTTCGTTAGGGTCAAGACAATCAACATACTCATCAGCCTGAATTATAACAGTCTCTGCCGCCGTAGCCATTATTGTATTGAGATTTCTGGTTGTACCAAAATATGAAACATTACCGAATTTATCTACCTTTGAACCGTATATCAAAGCAAAATCAGCTCCCAGAGGTTTTTCAAATATAAACTTCTTTCCGTCTATATCCATAGTTTTCTTATTTTCTTCAATAAGAGTACCAACTCCTGTTGGAGTTAACACACCTCCCAAGCCTGTGCCTTTTGCTCTTATTTTTTCTATTAAAGTTCCCATGGGAACTAACTCCACATCAAGCTCACCCGAGTGCATCTGTCTTCCTGTCTCAGGATTTGTACCGATATGAGAAGTGATGAGTTTTTTTACCTGCTTGTTTACAATCAACTTTCCTTTGTCTGCATCAGGGTAGGTCGTATCGTTTGATATCATTGTAAGATTCTTTTTGTTTTGTCTTACAAGCTCATCAACAAGTACATCAGGAGCACCACATTCCAAGAATCCCCCAACCATTATGGTTGAGCCATCTTTAATCATACTTATTGCTTCTTTTGCAGAGATTGTTTTTTTCATCATACCCCAGTTAGTCTTTTAAATATTCTAGTATAAACATTATAATTTTGAACACTTATAAACAACAATATGGTAAAAAGTCTTAACAAAAAAAATGCCGACTGTTGTTACAGTCGACATTTTTTGTAGCAAATTATTGTAACTTACTTAGAAATTCTTCCTGGGACAACAACGCCACCTTTTAAGTTTTTCTTGTAAAACTCAACGTGAGGTTGCAATACACTATCCAAAACTTCAGGGAATTCAATATTTTTTGTAATTTTCTCAACAATTTCCTGATAAACTGTAGCAAACGCTCTTAATTGAGTCATAGCACCGGCTGCTTTTGGAGTAAGTCCCATTCCAAGAGTTTGAACTCTTTCAACAAATGTCGCACCTGTTACTTCATAAGATTTTGTTAAAGCACCGATATATGCTTCTGCATTTTCTCTACAAACACCATTATCAACAGGAACTGTAAGAGCAAAAACAAGTTTGTTTGCAGGATTGAAATGAGCTTCTGCACTGTGATGCATAGCATCAGGAACTTTTGCCACCTGTTTTAGAGTATCTTTAACAGACTCGTTTTGCATTTGAGCATGCCAATAAACAGTGTTTTCAAAAATTGAACCCATATATTGATGAACAGAAGGCTCTGTACCGTTCAATTTTGCATCAGCCCAGAAAATACCTTCTTTCAAAGCATCATTAACATCTAAATCAGCAGATAAAGAAAGTTCTGACATTTCTTGAGCAGATTGTAACATTGCTTTCATGTCTTCTTTTTTCATGCCTGCAAAAGCCAAAGTAAACAGAGCATGGTCATCAAATGCAGAGAATCTGCCGCCTACATCATCATGAATATACAAATCGCCAAGCCATTTATTTTCGTTTGAAGTTCTTCTGAGTTCACTTTTCTCAGCATTAGCATCAGTAACGGCAATAAAGTGTTTATTTGCTAATTTAGCAGCTTCATCTTCTGTCTTGCCTTGAGCTTTGTACGCATCTTTTAACAGATCAAGAACTCTTAAGAAACCGTCTTTTGTTTCAAATGTAGAACCTGATTTTGAAGCAATCATAAAATTAGATTTTGTAACATCGCCAAGTCTGTATAAAAATCTTTCTAAACTTGCTGAATCAACATCAGAGTAAAACTCGATAGAATCACCTTTTACATTCAAACCATTGATTGAAAGCATGTGTTCTACAGTATGTTTTGAGCCGCCTATACCCATAACACTCAATTTATTTGAACCTGTCTGTTCTTTTAATTTAGCAGCGAGCTCATATATTTCATCAACTCTTTTTAATTGTTCGGATGGCAGATTAACCCAATTCAAAAACTGCCCCTGTTTGTTTGCTCTTTTAGCGAATTCATTCACAAAATCAGAAACTTTTGATGAGTATTTTGAAAAATCCACACCAGAAAAGTTTGTTGTGATATCAGAATTTTTTGTCAACATAATAAACTTCTCCTTTTATTTACTCTATACCTTATACATTCTCTGTTTTAAACTAAATCTTTTAAATGCTGAATCTAATCACTTTCTGCAACAACATCAGCCAAAAGTTCTCCGTAACTGTTAAAATGACCTGTCGTTTCTTCAATTATATATTTTAAATCAGGTTTACCTTCAATAGACTTTTGCGCACAATCAAACGCTTCTTCCAAATCTTTAAAATCTTTTACCAAAGTTTTTGTAAGATCCGCACCCTTTTTTTGTGTGTATACATGAAACATATTACACTCCCTTTCTTTTACTTCCATCATACTACAGAAAAATTTTGAGATTCCGAAAAATTCTGTATAATTAATTTTATGAAACAATTAAATCTTTCAGAGAAAAAAGAATTTTACAATTCATTGTTGTATCTGTACACAGCAGGATTCTCCTATACAGAGTCGCTAAAATCTATCGAAACATCTTCTCGCAGTCAGTTAGTTAGACAAATAGCTTTTCAAGTGAGAAAAAAGATAGAAAACGGCATATCCTTTTCTGATGCAATTTCTGCATTCGCGGAAGAACTTGGCGAAGTATATTGTATGCTTTTAAAAACAGGCGATATGACGGGGAAGTTAGAAGTTTCACTTTCTAACATATTAAAAGACATCACCAGAATAGAAAATCTAAAAAGTACGTTAATTTCTGCACTTGCCTACCCTGTATGTCTTGTATTTGCTGCAATCGGAGTATTCTTTTTCTGCCAGTTCTTCTTCTTTAAAATCTTTGATGTTATGTACACAGAGGGTATGTGTACAAATGCAATTGGACAACTGTTTTTATCAGCTATCATTAAAATAATTCTTATATATTTGTTGATTTTTGTACTAATCTTCTTATTATTCGTCAACAAAAAAACATATCAAAGATTTTTAAACACAGTAGCAGAAAAAACACCGTTGGCAAAACTTATAAACAACTATCATTACTACAACTTTTTTTCTGTACTTTCTTCAGCATACGAAGCAGGTATTCCTGTGATTAATGCTGTAAAGTTAGCTACTTCGACACTTAAAACAAAAAAATCAATAATAGGTGCTTATAAAATTCACTCCATTATGCAAACAGGAGCAACCATTACAATTGCATTTGCTTCAGCATGTCTGTTTTCCGATTTTGCGATGTCTCAGATATCAATTGGAGAAAAAGCAGGAAAACTTGGAGAATCTTTTCAAAAAATTGCACTCAATTATGAACGTAATCTCCAAGAGTCCATTAATTATTTTTCAAGATTAATAGGCCCGTTTATGATTGTACTGGTTGGCTGCCTTGTAGGTTACATTGCCGTTAATTTTTATTCCAGATTATACGGTTCTATGATTAATGCATTCTGATTTTGTATTATTATATATACAGAAGGTGATTATGTTTAAATATTTTTTAATAATTTTTATTTTTCTTATAGCTATGCCGACATTTGCTTTTGATGAAAATCAACTTCAAAAGGAATGGAATATTCAAACAAAAATTGATGACATTGGAGCGAAATTGCTCAATGCAAACAAAATTGATAAAAGAATAGTTTTTGCATACAACAAAGAAGAAAAGAAATCCCTATTAAAAATAGACCCCGCTATCACAAAGCGACAGGTTGTTCTTTATGAAGGCAGCCTCACTTATATAGAAAATGATGATGAATTGGCGGCATATCTTGCACGTGGAATTTTATACGCAATAAAATCTTATCACGGAGCATTTGACGGTTATCTTGGCTCTTTTCAAGTAAAAGCAGCACCTAAAAAATTTGAATTAGTTGCCGACAAAAGAGCTGTTGATTTTATGGCACATGCCGGCTATAACCCTGTCGGACTCATTACTTTTATTCAAAAAAGCTGCCCACAAAAAAGATTTGACAGATTTTCAACAAAAAATCTTACATCAAAAAGACTCGCTCACATATATGAATATATTTATACAAAATATCCATATTATCTTGTAAATAATCCTTACAAGGAAAATGAACATTATCAAAATTTTCTTTTAACTTCGCTAAATAACAGAAGAATGTTAGCTCAAAAGATAAAAAACGGTTCTAAGGAAGAACTTGATTATGAATAAAATAACAAAAACCTTTATTATGGCAGTAACAATTTCCTTGGGCTGTTCCACAACTGTTATGGCCAATCAAATACTTAAAGATGAGCTGGTCGAATCGACCCTTGCAGGAAAAAATTTGAAAAAGCCATATAGTGAATATCGATACAATTATGAAAGTACGAGAAAAATCCCCATACAATTATCAGTAATTGCTGACGTAAAATCAGAAAAGGAACTTAAAGAAGGTCAAGACATTGTTTTTAAGGTTCACAATGATGTTTGGAGACAGGGAAAAAAAATAATAAAAAAGGGTGATCTTGTATACGCTAAAGTAGAAACCATAATAACAAGCGGAATGAACGGAATACCTGCAAGTATAGTGTTGGGTGATTTTAAATTTGAAAATATTGAAGACGGTAAAATAATGGCAGATGTTGAAAAATACGGACAAGACAGAAGCCTTATACTATATCCTATGAAATGGGCACTCACTATACTACCGCCAACAGGCACGCTTACTAATTTTATAAAAGGCGGACACGCAAAGCTAAAAACCAATGAAATTATAGAAGTCTATTACTACCCTGAGTGGTAAGTTGTTGTAATATAACCCTAAAATCAAAGTAATATTTGAGTACCAACCATCAATCTATGTGAATCTACCTTATTATCATTTTGGCAATATATGTAATTAAAAATCAGTTTTAACGCCTGACCTTTAAGATAATAATTTGTACCTAAAGTATACTCTCTTTGCATATTATTAGAAACTGTTCTATCAGGATCAAACTGGTCATACCTTGCCAAAAGCTCAAGTTTTTTTGTCAAATGATACCCGACTGTAACAAACAAGCCTTGAGAACGTTTATTTGTCAAACCGGAACCACCGTTTGAACCGTTAGCTCTCGCATATTCAAATTTTGTCCAAAAACGTTTGTAATCATAGCCGACATAAGCACCTGTAAGGTAGTAATTCATTCCATGTTTTTCACCTGATTGTATACCTCCACCGGTAACAAGTTTACCGTATCTGCCGTCAGTTTTTCCCAGTGGTTTTATATTCATCCAAGCATCAAATTCATGCCCCGGGAAAAAGGAAGTGAAATTTGTAGAAGAACTGTAAATACCCATATCGTAATCCATAAGAGAATAATCACCTCTGACTCTTACACCAAATTTTCGAATATTTGCAAGATTACGAGATATTTGTGAACGATTAATAAAAGCTAAAGTATAAGGAGACTGAGCACCTTCTATCCCAACTCCGGGTCTTGAATTACCGACTAACACGCTTGTATGAGGAATTCTGTGAGACTCTATATACAAATCTTGGAAAAACGGTTGCATAAAAGGCAAATGGCTGCTTCTGTGAGTAGGGTCAAGCATTATTCTGAAATTTTCTTTTCCGCCTTTAAATTGACCGTCAATAAGTATATTTATAAGGCCTACATCAAATTTAGAATCAGTATCACCACGTTCGGGAATTGTGGTCGAAAAATTACTTTGTACAGCCGTCCAAATATGCACACTTTCAAGAGGACCTTTTTCCATTCTAAAAGTGAGTTGATCTTTTAACAATGCAGATGGGACATCGGTTCTTTCAATTTCAAGATGATACACATCTTTTGCTGTTTGAGCCAAAGAACTAAATAAAGAGAACCTTGGCGCTGCACTATCTCTCATCGGATCATATTCTGTTACACCATTTTTCAGGTCGCCATAATAACTGTCATTTTTCAAATCTTGTTCTTTAGGAGCACTAATGAATGGTCCAAAATGTCTTTCCTTGTATCTTTTTCTTGGTCCATCGACATAGACAGTATTTTCATCAATATCGATAACAGGATTGTCATCTTCATCATTTTCATCAAGAACAGTTTCTAAAAAAGAATTATTATCTTCTGTCTTCAAGGTAATAACTTCTTGCGCCTCAACCTTTATGGCACAAAAACAAAATATTGATAATATAAAAAATAAACTAATCTTTTTCACGACACTAACATTATAACTTATATAAAATACTTACAAAAAGCGGCTGTTAACCAGCCGCTTATAAATCCAACTTATTTTTGTTCTTCTGTCATTTCTTTTTCAACTTGTTCTTCTTCTTTTTTATGATCATCTCTTAAGTAAGCTGTCCAGAAAAGAAGAACGACAAATACAATAGCACCTATTATGTTACCCAAAGTAACAGGAATAAGGTTGTTTATAAAAAGACTTTTGATATTTAAAGTAGACAATTGTTGAGCTGTCAAGCCTGATGCAGCAACAATTGAAGCTGTATGTTTTGCAAAAAGTCCGTTAGTAAGGAAAAACATATTTGCAATACTGTGTTCATACCCTGAAGCTACGAATGTCATAATAGGGAAGAAAATGGCAAATATTTTACCTATTACCAATCTTGCAGAAGAAGCCATCCATATAGCCAAGCAAACTAACCAGTTACATAAGATACCTCTTGTAAATGCTTCAACCCAAGTCAGGTTAACTTTTTGGTAAGCAGTTGTCAGGCTCAATACGCCAAGAGCCTCATGTGAATTGTGAGAACATCCTGAATAATATATGAGCAAAGCAAGAACAACAGAACCTATAAAGTTACCGATATAAACAATTGTCCAGTTTCTCAAAAGTTTTACAAAACTTGTTTTCTTTTCTATAACGGAAAACGTCATCATAACGTTACCTGTAAACAATTCAGCACCTGTAAGTACAACCATCATAAGACCGGTCGCAAAAGTCATTGCTCCAACAAGTTTTGCAATTCCCCAGCTCAAGTTTTCTGCAGTACCTGTCATTACAGTCAAAGAAACCTGTGCACCAAAAGCAATTAATGCACCTGCGACAATTGCAAGTACAAATGTTTTTGATTTTCTAAAATTTGCCTTAGCCGGCATTACATTATCTGCAAGTTCATGAGCAACACTATTAGGTGTAACGCAATCTCTTGCATCGAAAGTTTGTTGTTCAGACATCTTAATCTCCTTTGATAATCTTTCTCTAATTTCCTAATTCACTCTCCACACTAACAATCCGCCAAAATACAAATCTGGCGTTAGCGGCGTTATAAAAGCGTCTTACTAATCTTAAATTGTTAAAAACAAAAGGATTTAATCACATTTGTTTGAGCTAGTGTAAGTCTGATTCTAAAACTAAAAATTTTTAATTACAAGTAAAAATTTTAATTAAAATAAACTTGACTTTATACTTTGTTAGATTTAAAACAGTGCTTGTTGAAATTAGCCGAAAGTTATAAATTTGGGATGGAATAAATGAATATTTTTTTTGTTGGAGTATTACTCCTGGTTTTAGGCGGTATTTTTACACTGTTAGTAAGTAGAAAGTATAAAGTATTTTCTGTTGCAATGTTTACTACAATTGCAACTGTTCTTTGTTTAATACCTGCTTTGAGTTGTATTTTAGGCTCTCAAACATTTTTGTTTGGATTTGAATTAAACAAAATTTTTGGAGAAGTCAGTTTTTCGATTGATCCGCTATCAGCTTTCTTTATTATTGTAATTTCTATTATGGGACTTTGTTCTGTAATATATTCTAAGGGGTATCTTGCTCCATACATCGAAAAAAACAAAAATGTAAATTCTCATTTGATATTTTTAACATTACTGATAGCATCAATGTTACTCGTTGTAACCTGCAGCAATGCTTTAATGTTCTTGGTCTTTTGGGAAATAATGTCATTAAGTTCATTCTTCCTTGTTATATTTGAACACGAGAAAAAAGAAGTTTTGAAAGCGGGCGTAAAATATCTTGTATTTATGCACATATCCGTATTATTTATAATGCTTGCATTTGCTCTATGCAGTTTGAAAGCAGGAAGTTTTGATTTTGCGACATTTACAAACATACTTGAATCAAATAAAAATCTTGCAACGATAGTATTTGTACTATCGTTTATAGGATTTGGAACAAAAGCGGGATTTGTACCTTTTCATAACTGGTTACCCGATGCACACCCTGCGGCACCAAGCCACGTAAGTGCAATAATGTCAGGTGTAATGATTAAGACAGGTATCTACGGTATATTAAGAGTTTTATCACTTTGCGGCACACCAACAAAAACTATTGCTTACGGTGTCTTGATTCTGTCAGTTATTTCCGCATTGTACGGTGTGTTATATGCAATTACACAACACGATTTAAAGAGATTACTTGCCTATCACAGTATAGAAAATATCGGAATAATCGGCATAGGTATTGGTGTTGGTATGCTTGGAATGGCATACAACAACCCAATCGTTACAATACTTGGTTTTGCCGGTGGTATTTTACATATATTGAATCACTCAATATTTAAAGAATTGCTGTTTATGGCAGCAGGAAGTGTATACATTAAAACTCATACAAGAAACGTTGAAATATTGGGCGGACTTATAAAAACTATGCCGTATAGTGCCTTGCTGTTTTTAACAGGATCTGTTGCAATTTGCGGTTTACCTCCTTTCAACGGTTTTGTAAGTGAATTTCTTGTTTACTTTGGTATGGTAAAGGGATTAGACACAAATAATTTCTTTGCTGTAGTTGTTCTGTTATTTGCAATTGCAGGATTGGCTCTTGTCGGCACAATGGCCATTTTATGTTTTACAAAAGCATTCAGCATAGTATTTTTGGGTATGCCAAGAAGCGAAAATGCACAAAATGCAAAATCTGACAGCACATTTTCAATGTTGGCACCAATGGGATTTCTTGCAATATTGACTCTTGTTATAGGATTGCTACCTCAATATGCATTCGAAATGGTAACTAAACCTGCATTTGTTATAACACATGCACCATCTGTTACGTTGACAATGCCAATAGAGATAATGAAAGAAATATCGCTGTTTGCATTCGGTTTTATTGTGTTTGTTTCTGTTCTTATATTTGCAAAACTCAAATTTTCAAACAAAACCGTTTTGCACGAAACTTGGGGTTGCGGATATAACAGACCAAACTGCCACATGCAATATACGGCTTCATCTTATGCAAGTCCTTTCCTTGCAATGCTAAGACCTCTATTCAAAAAGATTTTTGATGTAGAAAAGCCTAAAAAACTTTTCCCTAAAAATGCTCATTTTAGTTTGCATATAGATGATATAGAAGAGGCTTATGTTATCAATCCTTTGGTAAAATTTGACGAATGGTTTTTATCAAAGTTTGAAAAAATACAAAGCGGTAACATTCAATCTTACATAAAATACAGCTTAATCTTTCTGGTAATAATCATAATAGGAAGTTTGATAATTAAGTAACAAAAAGGAAATTACGGGATATAAAAATGCTAATTAAACTTTTAAATTTATTAATACTGTTGTTGGTTCCATTTTTAATGATGGGCGTTATAAGAAAAACAAAAGCCTTTTGGGGAGGAAGAAAGGGATGTTCTATATTCCAACCGCTATGGGATTTTACTAAATTAATAAAAAAAGACTTTGTAATAAGCAAGACGACATCTGCAGTCTTCAAAATTTCACCGGTAGTAAATCTATCTGCAGTATTGGCGGCAGCTCTACTGGTTCCAATGTCTGCAGGAACGATTATCTTAAACTTGCCTGTAGGATTTGTATTATTTGCATATATCCTTGGTTTAGGAAAATTCTTTTCTCTGATTTCTGCAATGGATACGGGAAGCAGTTTTGAAGGTATGGGAGCATCAAGAGAGGCTTGTTTTACAACAATCGTTGAACCTGCATTTTTCATTGTAATAGCTTCAATTATGGCAATGACAGGTAACGTTACTTTTGACAGCCTTTCCAAAATATTCACTAACACAGGAAGTTACGGTATATTGATTGCAATATTTGCAGTTGTTGCATTATTTTTAATGATATTAATCGAAGGCTCCAGAGTTCCGGTTGATGATCCTACAACTCACCTTGAATTAACAATGATTCATGAGGTAATGATTCTGGATAATTCGGCTTTGGATTTAGCTTTGTTTAGCTGGGCAAATTCAATAAAAATGCTATTAATATCATCATTAATAGCAAACATCATAATACCAAGCTCATTGAGCCAATGGGCATCTGTTTTACTATATTTGTTTGTCATTTTTGCAATCTCTGTGATAATCGGAACCATAGAATCCGGAATGGCAAGAATAAGAATGTCTCACGTTTTTGAATTTGTTTTTGTAATGAGTTCATTCGCTCTTGTTGTTTTATCATTGGTAGTTGCAAGGATGTTTGGAGGTTAATAAAAAATGGAAAACGGATTTATAATACTTTTCGGGCTTACAATGCTATACCTTGCGGCAACAAGCAGGATAGTAGCCCACATAAGACTTTTGATAGCACAGGGTATTTTACTGTTTTTAATATGCTGTTGCAACATGAATCATATTTTAGGAATCCATATGAAATGGTTAAATTTCGGATTCTTGGTTGTAGAAACTTTGATTGTAAAAGCTATTATTATTCCTTGGTTTTTGTATAGAGTCTTAAAAAAGACAAATGCAAACAGAGATATTGCAGCTAACGTACCTCATTTTTATTGCTTGGTAATTGCCAGTGTAATACTGATGGCGGGTTTTCTTGTTTCAAACTATTTTATCTCATCAGTAAAAATGATATCTCCGATATATTTCGGAGTATCCGTTGCAACAATAATAATAAGTTTATGGCTTATCACAATTAAACACAAAATTATTTCAAACGTAATTGAGTTTATTACAATGGAAAACGGTATATTCTTACTTTCGCTTTCTGTAGCAAAAGAAATGCCGATACTTGTAAACATGGGTGTACTGCTTGATGTATTTATTGCAGTATACATACTTGGTTTGTTTGTGAACGTAATTAACAAAGAATTTAAAGACCTCGAAGTGTCTAATTTATCAGATTTAAAGGACTATGAATACAATGATTAAAACTATTTTATTATTTCCGATAGTTGCCGGCATATTAATGCTGTTATTCAGAAAAAGATTTATAGACAATCTTTTACTAAACATATACGCATTTTTGCATTTTGCAATAACGCTTTTTCTGGTATTTGGCAACAAACTGTACCAAGGCACATATTTTGCTGTAGATAATACAAATAAGATATTTCTGTTAATACTGTCATTTGTATTTTTGATGGTAACGCTGTATAACAACGGTTACTCCAAGAGTCTTCCATCTTTCGGAGTACAGGTAGGAGACAAAAAAATATGTCTGTATTGGTTTATGACACTTGCTTTTGTTTGGGCAATGACAGGAACCGTACTTACAACTGACTTGGGTATTGCGTGGGTATTTATAGAAGCAACTACACTATCAAGTGCTTATTTAATATTTTTCCATAGGACAAAAACAGCAATCGAAGCAGCGTGGAAATATGTATTTATCTGTTCTATAGGTATTGCTCTTGCATTTGTAGGTATAATCTTTTTGAACGTATCAACAGGAGATATTAACTCACTTAGTTACAATGTACTGTACAATAATGCACCAATGTTTGATATTTTCTGGCTAAAAACAGCCTTTGTCTTTATACTTTTTGGCTTTGGTGCCAAAATGGGTCTTGCACCAATTCACTTTTGGCTGCCTGATGCTCACTCAGAATCACCATCTCCTATTTCTGCATTATTGTCAGCAACATTATTAAACTCGGCATTTCTTGTTATTGTTAGAGTATTTAAATTGATGACTATAGCAAATTGTGATGAATATGCAAGAATAATGATGCTTGTAATGGGATTTTTATCATTATTTGTAACGGCTGTTTTTGTTTATCATATAAAAAATTACAAAAGAATGCTCGCATATTCTTCTATTGAGAATATGGGAATCCTTGCGATAGGTACAGCGTTGGGCGGTGTAGGATATATTGCAGTAATGCTCCACTTAATAGGACATTCGCTTGCAAAAGCATCTTTCTTTTTAACATCAGGAAATATTCTTGAATTGTTTGAAACAAAAAGAATAAAATCAGTAAACGGGCTTATAAAAGCAGACGGAAAGACAGGTTGGCTATGGATGTTTTCTATGCTTGCGATATGCGCATTTCCAACTTCAGTTCTTTTCATAAGTGAATTTTTAATTGTCAAAACAATGATTTCCCAAAAACATTATATACTCTGCGTATTGTTCTTGTTATTACTCACAGTTGTATTATATGGAATAGGCAGAGTAGTTATAAAAATGGCCTTTGGTGAAATCAGCGAAGACAAGGTAAAAATTCTGGAAGAAAATAAAACAAAATTATCAGCATTTATGTACATTCCTCAATTCATTATGCTAATAATTGTATTTATTCTAGGTGTATATGTACCACCATTCTTAAATAACATAATCAGCTGTGCCTCAGCAGCTTTATACTAAATATTTAATATTCAAAAATTTTGAAGGATAAAAAATATGACAAATTGGGTAAAAACAAAAAACAATACAAAAATAAATCTTGCAGATATTCCTGTATTAGATATAGAAAATTTAAGGACAGAAGTTAAAGCACTTAACAAAAGACCTGTTGCTTTTTTCGGGAAAGATTGGGGAAATGGAAACGTAAGACTGTTTGTTATTCTGGCAGATGACACATCGGGAGATTTGTATGTAAGTTCTACAATTTTTGGGAATCTTCAAAAATCTTATGAATCATTTACACAAGATATTCCATCATTCCACATCTTTGAAAGAGAATTCTATGAAGATTTTGGTATTGAACCATTACATCATCCTTGGTTAAAACCTGTAAGAAAGAATCAAGATGATTACACATTTTTTGAAATGCAAGGTGAAGAAGTCCATCAGGTAGCTGTTGGACCAATACACGCAGGAGTAATAGAACCTGGACATTTTAGATTTATGTGTAACGGAGAAACTGTTTATCACCTTGAAATAATGCTTGGATATCAGCACAAAGGTGTTGAAGAATTGATGTTGAAAAAGCACTCCAATCAATTGGCAGAGTCAATTGTGGGAGACAGCGTAATAGCCTACAATACTGCGTATTCACAGATTGTTGAAACACTTAAAGATATAAAAATTTCAGACAAAGCACAGTTAATAAGAAAACTTGCTCTCGAAATGGAAAGAGCAGCTATTCACATAGGAGATTTAGGTGCAATTGCAGGAGATATTGCATACCTTATGGGGGCATCGGTTTTTGGCGCAACAAGAACTCTTGTCATAAATACAATGCTTGAATTTTGCGGAAGCAGATTCGGAAGAGGATTTGTTACGGTTGGCGGAGTTAATTTTGACTTGTCTGATGAAATTATGGAAAAAGCCAAAAAAACATTAGACAAAGTTGAAAAAGATGTAGACAGAATGGTTAAAACAATGCTCAAAAACTCAAGTGTTATGTCTCGTCTTGAAAAAACAGGTACTGTAAGTACAGAAAGAGCAATGGAAACTGGTCTTGTTGGTATGGCAGCAAGAGCATCAGGCGTACCGATTGATTCAAGATTCGACTATCCTGACAAATGGATGGAAAAATTGAATATAAACAAAAAAGTTTTCAACGGTATTGGTGATGTAAACTCTAGATTTAAACTCAGATACAAAGAAATAAAAGAATCTCTTGATATCATCAGAAAAATATTTAAAGAATTAAAAAATCTAAAATCAGAGCCCGTTTTAACATACTCTGATAACGACTTTACAAAAGACTCCTTTGCTATATCAATAGTCGAAGGTTGGAGAGGAGAAGTTGTTCACATTGCAATGACCGATGACAACGGAAAGTTATCCAGATATAAGATTAAAGATCCTTCATTTAACAACTGGTTCGGTCTTGCGCTTGCCGTAAGGAATAACGGAGTGTCAGATTTTCCGCTTTGCAACAAGAGCTTCAATCTCTCATATTCGGGCAACGATTTATAAAAAACAAAAAGGAAATAACTATGCTAGATACACTAAAATCAAGAATATATCAGGGAAAACAATTTATAAAAGATATACAAAATGCTCCAATGAGAGACCAATTTAGAGGTTTTCCTATATTAAAAAATGCAAATAATGTTGATTTGCAAAAATGTGTAGATGTTTGCCCAACAGGTGCAATAAAATTGAACCCTCTGTCTATAGATATGGGCAAATGTACATTCTGTAGTGCTTGTAAGAATGCTTGCAAAAATTTTTGTAACTCAGACGCAATTGATTTTTCTAATTATTACAAATTATCATCAACAAAACGTGAAAATTTGATAATAACAGAAAACATGACACCTGAAGATTACGAAAAAGTCGCAATCGAAACAAGAAAAGAAATTACATCGGTATTTTCAAAATCACTAAAACTAAGACAAGTATCAGCAGCCGGCTGCAACGGTTGCGAAATGGAATTAAATGCTTGCTCTAACGTAAACTTTGATATGGGTCGTTTTGGTATTGATTTTGTAGCATCACCAAGACACGCTGACGGAATTGTTATAACAGGTCCAATATCAAAGAACATGGCTTATGCTCTGGAAGACTGCTACAAATCCGTTCCTGACCCCAAAATAGTCATACTTTGCGGAGCTTGTGCAATTTCAGGTGGTGTTTACCAAGAAGCATCAGAAATAAACAGAGAATTCCTCGATAAATACAACATTGATTTATATATACCGGGATGTCCTGTTCATCCTCTAACATTTATCAACGGAGTATTGAGCTTTATCAGAGATAAAAAATAAAAAAGAATAATTGTTTTAAACCAAAAAATCGTGTTATTAAATAACACGATTTTTTTATAATTCTATGCTCATATTTTTAGGTCAATAGCTACTCACAAACATGCTCGAGTGCTTTTTCCAAAATACTTTTTACATGGTAATCATCCAAAGCGTAATAAACATTTTTCCCCCTTTTGTGAGAGCGCACCAGTTTTGCAGTCCTCAAAACTTTTAACTGATGAGAAACCGCCGACTTTGTCATATTCAACAACACAGCCAAATCTCCAACGCACATTTCACTCTCTTCTAACGCCCACAAAAGCTGGATACGGGTGCCATCGCCCATCACTTTAAAAAAGTCCGAAAGTTCGTACAACAAACTCATCTCAGGCATTTTGGGTCTCACCTGATTAACAAGTTCTAAATTAATAGCTTCGCAATCTGATTTTTTTATATCCATAAATTAATTATACCATAATTGAATAGTTGCTCAACTATGTAACAAAATAATAAGAAATCATTTATCTCACTTGACAGTTGAACAGTTGCTCAATTATACTAATAATATAATTGAATAATTATTCAACTGTGAGGTAATTATGTGTCATAATCATGAACATTCAGCTTGCTGTGAAGAACATTCACACAACCATTCAACAGATAAAAAGACAATATTTAGAATTATTATTTCAATCTTACTGTTATCATCAGCATTATTTTTTAATCCTGCAAGCGCAATAAAAACATCAATTATAATTTTTGCATATCTGCTTGCCGGAGGAGATATATTACTAAAAGCAATCAAAAATATCTTAAGCAAAGATATTTTTGATGAAAATTTTTTGATGAGCATAGCTACCATAGGTGCTGTTATTCTTGGAGAGTATCCCGAAGCAGCAATGGTAATGATTCTATATCAGACGGGAGAATTTTTACAAAGCCAAGCTGTAAAAAAATCAAAAAAATCGATATCCGAATTAATGAATATAAGACCGGATTACGCAAATATAGAAAATAGTGATGGAACAACAAAAAAAGTTGCACCTCAAGAAGTAAAAATTAATGATATAGTTCTTGTCAAAGCAGGAGAAAAAATACCATTGGACGGTATTATCACAGATGGCTACGCAATAATAGATACAAGAGCGCTAACAGGAGAATCTGTTCCAACAAAGGTTAAAGAAGGAGATTCAGTTATTAGCGGATGCATAAACACAAACGGACTGATAAAAATCAAAGTAACAAAATCTTTTAAAGAATCAACTGTATCTAAAATATTAAAATTAGTAGAAGAAGCAGGCGAAAGAAAAACAAAAACAGAAAACTTTATAACAAAATTTGCAAAATACTACACTCCTATAGTAGTTTTGCTAGCTTTATTACTGACAATCATTCCACCAATCTTTACTGGCATAACATTACAAAACTTTCAAATATGGGGATATAGAGCATTAATTTTCCTTGTTATCTCCTGTCCTTGTGCATTAGTTATATCTATTCCTCTCAGCTTTTTTGCAGGCATTGGAGCCGCATCTAAAAACGGTATTTTAATAAAAGGCAGCAGTTTTATAGAAAGACTTGCGCACACTAATACTATAATTTTTGATAAAACAGGTACACTAACAAAAGGCGTATTTGAAGTAGTAAAGGTCGTACCTTTTAACGGAATTGAAAAACAAAATTTGATAGAACTAGCCGCAAAAGCAGAACATTACTCAAATCACCCTATCGCTTTATCTCTAAAACAAGCATACAAAAATAATGAAACAGAAACAGAATCCATATTCCAAATAGCAAATATGGAAGAAATTGCAGGCAAAGGTATCAAAGCTCAAATTGATAACAAGATAATTCTTGTCGGCAACAATGAATTAATGACAGAATATGCTATTTCATACAAACAATCTCAAGAAGCAGGCACTATAGTACATGTTGCAAGAATAACAGACGATGAAAAATTGTACTTGGGCTACATTGTCATTTCAGACAAACTTAAAGAAGATACAATCCCTGCAATAAATTCAATAAAAAAACAAGTAAAAGAATTGATAATGCTAACAGGCGACTCTACAAGTACAGCAGAGAATATATCTAAAAAAACAGGAATAACAAAATTCTACGCAGAACTCTTACCGTCAGACAAAGTAACAAAGGTTGAAGAGATAATGGCAAAAAGCACTAACAAAGATTCTGTAATTTTTGTTGGTGATGGAATTAACGATGCACCTGTTTTAACAAGAGCAGATATTGGCATAGCAATGGGAGCCCTTGGATCTGACGCAGCAATTGAAGCATCTGATGTCGTTATAATGGATGACAAATTATCAAAAATATCTACACTATTAAAGATATCTAAAAAAACAATGAAAATAGCTAAAGAAAATATTGTTTTTGCAATAGGCGTTAAGATTATATTCTTAGTCCTTGGTGCTATAGGCGTTATGACAATGTGGGGTGCTGTTTTTGCAGATGTTGGCGTTACATTGGTCGCTGTTTTAAATGCATTAAGAATTCTAAAATAACAACTTATCATTATTGACTTAGGCGTTTTACATTGATAATATTTTCCTATGAATTTAAAAAAGTTATTGATAAATATACTGTTAGTTTCTTACATTGCAGGTAATTGCACCTTTGCAACAGAATCTGTAATGAAAGGTGTTGATGGTTCTGTTAGACCTGTAAAAATAAAGACAGACAGTGATACAAAAAAAGAAAAAACATATAAGCATAAAACCGTATTAAAGCACTTTTCTCCATACGTACTTAGTGTTACAAATAACAATTCAAAGCCAATAATTTTATCTTCTGCCAGTGAGCTGCATTTTCTACTTGATAATGGAGAAGATATTACATCTCTAAGCAGAAGAGATATCTATAGAAAGACAAGAAAAAGAGATATAGGAAGATACTACGGGATTGCGATACCTGGGTGTATTATTGGCGGAGCAATTACGGGCATAACTTTATTCATAGGAGCACCAATAGGTGCAGCTGTTGCAGTCGGCATGTATGTACCCACAGACAAAGCCGTAAGAAATAATGTAAAAATAGCTCAAGACTTAAACGTCCATAAAGACCTTCCCATAAGATTTGAGCCCAAAAATACTTATGAAATAAGAATATTGGCCCCAAACGATTTAAATATAAAAGCTGTTAAAATAACAAATGCTTCATTCGATATGAAAAAAATGTATAATATGACATTTCCTGTTGTTTCTGAGGAAAAATTATGAAAAATATAAAAAATATTATTTTTGTATCACTATTAACACTAATTTGCAGCGGGTGTAATCAATATTTTATCTCAACAACACCCGAAAACACTTATTATGGTGCATATAACAGAAGAGATTTTACACACGCTGATGTAAAACTATTCAAAAAAA
Organism: Candidatus Gastranaerophilales bacterium; assembly: GCA_944326555.1. Classification (GTDB taxonomy): domain Bacteria; phylum Cyanobacteriota; class Vampirovibrionia; order Gastranaerophilales; family Gastranaerophilaceae; genus Limenecus. The sequence continues at coordinate 47,968 of CALVEK010000002.1, forward strand.
ACTCCGAACTTGTTTGTGATGGTTCTATATACCTTAACGCACCATCGAGAAGTATTACTTTCAAAAATGACCGTGTTGATGCAAAAATGAAATTAGGTTGTAATGACGGAAAAATTCTCGACATAGTATGGCAGTTAAGAAAAGGTTCTTTCAAAGACGGCTTTGGAGAAGGTGTTGATCAATTTAACAACATTTATAAATTTAAAACTGTACCAAAATCCACTTACAAAGATATTACAGGCGATAATAGAAAAATAACATTTCCAAATGACCACAACAAATCTTATTTGAAATACTAAAAATGTATTTAATCTTCAAAAAGGTCATAAAAATGGTAAAACTGTAGTGGGGCAATATTTACCATTTTTTCGAGAAAACTCACATACTCGTCTTGCATTTTTTTTAGGTTCTGTTTTTTATTAAACTGAGTGTTTAGCTCAAATTTTTCAAGATAAATTTTATACCTATCGTGTTTTTCTTTCACAGCACAAATAAAAAATACTATTTGCTCCGTTAATTGTGCAAGTTTAAAAGTTCCGGTCGGAAACTGTACAACTTGATTTAAAAAATTTGCGCTAAATACTATATTTGAAGACCCTGCAGATAATCTATCTCCTGCCATAAAGGCAATCTCACCATTTTCCAACCGTTCTTGAATTTCTATTGCTGTTCCTGCATTAATTTGTTCCACAGGAAAAGTTGAAAGATTCTGTGTAGCATCAATTTTTTTTAAAAAGCCGTTAAAGACCTTACAATGGTCCTCACTTAGAAAAACATTAACTCTCGGATTAAGAGGCCATATACCGTTTTTGGGGTTAGCAATGAAGGTTCTTAAAACATCTATATTTCCAATATGAGAACACAAAAAGAACATTCCTTTTTGCTCTTTAAACAACTGAATAAACAGTTCCTTCTCTTCTGTATTTGCAAAATCTATTTTTTCAATATCATATTTTTTTGCAAACGTCTCCATCTTGTCAACAAGAGAAAGTGCATAGTTCAAAACATTCTTGTACTGATTTAGCATTGTGGGTTTTGCATTTTTATTTTTTGTGAATTTATATATGACACTCAAATTTTTCTTTGAATATCTTCTCACATTCGGCGCAAATGCAAATGTAAAAAATGAAACAAAAACAGCTATAAGCTGCAAAGCTCTTTTCCCAAGAATTTTGTACACAAACCAAGAAACAATTAAACGTCTTTCCCCCGCAGCTTGTTCTTTAAGCTGATACCATCTCATCTTTTACACACTCCAACAAAGTGTAATCATACTTGCCAATATTATAGTATGTTTTTTGTACTTTAAGACCTGAATCTTTAACAAGTTCTTTCATGTCAGTTTCTTTGTACATTTTACTGCAGCCGTTTGCCATACAAGTAAAGTAAAGAGAAATGTGAGTTAGAGAATATGCTGCACCGGAATACTCTTGGTTATCAATAAACGGCTCCAAAATATAAATTTTTGTTTTATCAGAAGAAGCCTTTGCCACTTTCTTTAAAATAAATTTTATTTGTTCCTTTGAAAAACAATCCAAAAACTGACTCATAAAAAACGCATCAGGAGTATTTTCAAAACTTAAATTAGCCGAAGAAAGAATATCGCTTGACAAAAAGCTACATCTTGAATCGGCAAATAAGTTTTTAATTTTTTCAATATTTTCAGGCAAATCAACCATAATCAAGTTACAATTTTTGTCATATTCAAGACAAGCATGTTCAAACTTTCCGGTATTGCCACCAATATCACAAATATATTTTGGATTATTTTCAAAAATAATTTTTAAAACCTCACCAAAACAATCATCAGAATAATGATGATCAAACTCATACCAGCTTTTTTGCATAACAGGATTGAGCTTTGTCAAAATATGATAAATTGTCGGCGTTTCAAAAAAGTATTTTTGAAGCCCAACAGGTCTACTCTCTTTAAAAGACTCAATCAACTCACTTGCGCCAAGATAGCAAATATCTCGCATAAAATTAAAGTTCATCTTCGTCATTTCATCAAACAAAAATGCCTCTGCAAGTTTTGTATTATAAAAAATATTATTTTCATCTTCACTTACAAGACCAATACAAATTGCAGCTTCAAAAAGGGCATCAAAGGTATACTCAGAAATATTGCACGCATCAATAATTTGCTTCTTGGTTTTCGGAGATTCATTCAACGAAGAAAAAACACCAAACTCGAGCATTGCGGCAACGACCTGAAAAGTAAATGGAGCAAACGCAATCTTTTGTGCTTCAGTAAGAGAATCTACAGTTTTGGAACTGCCTCTTTGTCTCCTTTTATATTTAAATTTTGTTGATTTTTCTTCCATAGTGCAATTAAAATTATATCATGGATAATATAAAAATATTTTTTATAGATAAAAGAAAATGGATAAACAATGTTAATCCTGATTCATTAAAATATTTTCTTGAAAACAGAACATTTAAGTCCCAAAAAAGACTCGAAGAATTTTGTCTTGGGCGATTTTTACTAAAATATGTACTAAAAAATTACTACAATATAAACACGCCCCAAATAACAATTGAAAACAATAAACCCAAATTAGAATCAAACAAAATATTTTTTAGCATATCTCACTCAAAAGACATAGTTCTTGTCGCTCTTTTTAACAAAAACATAGGTGTAGATGTTGAGCAACTCAAAGACAGAGACTATGCAAGACTATTTGAATACTACAAAATAAAGCCCAAAAAGATTAACAAAATATCTTTCTACAAATTTTGGACAGAATATGAAGCAAAAATAAAACTACAAGATAATGCCAAAAGCATTTGCACTATGAAATTTTTAAATGACTATATGTTATCACTTGCAATCTCTGACTCCTCCTGCGGAGATATCAGCAAAATGCTCAATATATACGAGCTTATAAGCCCTAATGACAATATCAACCCCAAAGAACTTATCAATTTAAAACTTGTCATAGAAAGCAAGAAAAATGAAAACACTGTTGTAGCACAAGAAATTAGCACAGCCCAGTTTGATTTTATCCTTAATGAAGAAGATTCTTTAACAAAATTAAATCTGAATATAGAATAATCCAAACTGAATCCTACAATCAAAAACAATGCCAAAATATGGAAAAAGTTTATATCCTGATTAAAGAAACTCAAAACTCCTATAACAACCACCCCTGAGAGGACAGAAGGCATTATTAACTTAACAGCATTCTTTGGCTTGTATATAATCGATAACAAAAGCAAAAGAACAAGTATTGCAGGTATAATCAACTTCAAACAAGATTCTCTGCATGCTCTGACTTTATCAGATATATCTTTTTTCAAATCAACAAACTCAACCGATGGGTTTTCACTTTTGACTTTAGCAACAAAATCTCTTGATGGCTGAGTCATCATAATTATTACAGACACCCTATCTTGTAAAAGAAAGTCATTGATAATAGGAATTTTTATATTTTCAATGGTTATAAAACCTCTTCTTGGTTTTTGTTTCTTTATTTCATTTCTTTTTGCAGCTGGCAAAAAACTGGCATAAGAATCAAGTTCACTATTATAAAGATAATTAATAAGCTCTCTATTTCTTTTTTGCTGCTTTATGGACGGAACAAATTTGCTCAAAGCAAAAAAATCTTTTTGGTTAAGCAAATGCGTAATTGCCTCCTCTTTTTCCAACAAATCTTGATTATCATTCCCTTTTACAATAAAAAATGTCGGAGTCTCAGATGTTTTGTTAAGAGTGGAGTAAAGTTTTTCTGCATTAGCCAAATTTTGCGGAGGCCTGTACATATCCTTTATTTCGTCATTAAATTTCAATTTAAAAAATCCAATTACAATAACCAGAATTAATAAAGAGACTATTATTTTCTTGTATTTAGGAGCTATGGGATGTAGATAGAATGATAAATCTAAATTTATTGTATCCGTTTCAATTTTCTTACAAAGTACCGGATAAAAAAGAATTACAAAAAGATATACAAAAACCAATCCACCAGCCGTAAATACAGCTATTTGCCTTAGTAATTCCATATTAGAAAACAAAAGAACCAAAAAAGCACTAACCGTAGTCAGCATACTCATTGTTAAACTTTTAAGAATTTTTGAGATGTCCTTGTCATGAGAAAAATAATGCAAAGAATAATCAACACATATACCGATTAAAGTAGTGGAAAAAACAAATGTCAAAATATGTATTGACTTAAAGAATAAAGAAGTCAAAAGATACCCAAATAACATTCCCAAAGCCAAACTAACAAAAACAGGTATTAGAATTTTGTATGAACGAAAATAGAATTTACAGATGAGTATTATAAAAAGAGCTGACAAAACACAAATTATATTTATCTCTTTCATCGATTTTGAGCTTGCATAAAAAGTATGTATTGGCGAACCTGTTATATAGATATTTACATTATTATTCTCTTTAACAAGTTTATTTCTTGCCTTTATAATTTTTTTCATCTCTGTATTTAAAAGCGACGGAGAAAGAGCAATTTCTTCTTTAAAATTGAATTTTGATACTGCATAATACTTTCCGTCAAGTTCTGTCAATTCACCTGCATAAGGAGACTCTAACATACTCAAAAAATCGCTAAATAGCATAAACGGGTCTTCTTCAATCGGCAAAAGATTTATACCTAAAGGATTGTATAATCTCTCGAGACTTTCCAGTTTTAATAGTTCCAAATTACCATCAACGATATTTCTTTCCGTATTTATGGACAATAAATTCCTGTTATAGTACTTGTATGTATTTAAAAGCTCAGAAATCTCAGCACCGGAAGAAAAATCTTTTCTAAAAGCACTACTATCACTCAGTTTTAAGAACTTTTTTTGAACGGTTTCGATGCTATCAATATCTTCCGACTCAAAAATAACATTGAATCGGCCAGAATGCTTTTGGCTCATATTGACCAACAACTCATCCTGCGGACTATCAGATAATATTGCATTCAAAATATTAGTTTGATTTTCGGGTGGATGATTGCATACAAAGGCAAGTATCAGAAAGAAAATGATACAAAAAACAACCCTTAGTACATTAATAAAAACATTCTTTTTCATAAATTATCCGCACTGTGAAAAGTTAATCGTAGTTGTTGCATTAATAGTTTCAATGACCATTTTTTGAATTAATCCGTCTTTTCCAATGGTTTGTCCTGCAATTTGCAAACTTCTCATATCGCCTTTTAAAGGACTATTTTCTTTTGGTCTTAGAGCAAGAATCCAACAATCTGAAGAAGTTTTCATAAAATATATATCAAAGTTTTTTTCAACATAAGTATAGTTTTTATTTACAACAGACTTAACTATTGCATTTATATTTTTGTTATGAGAAGCAAGATAGGAATTTTCTGAATGAATAGGGTATGTTGTCTCAAAAGTAACACCTTGATTTTTTATAAACTTAAAATTACCGCTTGATTTTAACGTAACGGTAGAAGTCGTCATATACTTACTTTGATTAAATTTACAAGTTTTACTTTCAAACTCTGGCATTTGAGATGCAGCAGTTTGGGCAGTAACTTTGTGGCTAAAAACATCGCTTGCTGCTACCGATAAAGAAAAACACCCCATACACAATGTCAAAAATATTATTAATTTTTTCATTTATTATATTCCTCTATTTTTTTTAAAAATTTTTCTGATGCATTGTAAAGAGAGCTTTTACTAGTTATATCAACTCTTATCTGCATACTTTTAGCTTTAAAAAGTTTTTCCCCTGTCGTTTTATCACTTATAAAATAGCTAATTACCATAGCAGGCTCTAACTCTTCCAATACCGTTTTTACGACTAGTTTTTGTTTAAAATGTGCAGGTTTTATATATTTTAGCTCCATAGTAGCAACAGGATATGCCGAATTATCCTCACGCATATCATCATAGGTATAGCCGATTTGTTCCAACATATTACATCGTGCTGCCTCAAGATATTTTATGTAATTACCATGCCAGACCACATTCATTGGGTCCAAATCATAAAATTCAACTTCTGTTTCGTAAAATGTTGTTATCTTTTTCATACTTATTAATCTTATACTAATCTGATATTTCAAAAATACCGCTTGAACATATTATATTATCTTTTTGATAATTAAACACTATATTTCTTCCGCTTAATTTTAAACTTAATTTTATCTTTTCATCAGGTCTTATGATATGAGAAAATTTAACTTTTTTAGCAGGACTTTCCAAAATATTATCTCCAAAAGATTCTTTAGCGAATCTATGTGCAAAATAAAGCTGTACAACCCCTGGCAATATAGGAAAATCTTTAAAATGCCCATCAAAAAAATTGCAGCACTTTGAAAAAACAATATCATATATAGCTTCTTCAGTAGTCCTGTTATAATCCAAAACCAACGGCAATGATAAATTCACATCGAAAAGTGCGTTGATTTTTTCTTTGTCATTTTTTGACATATTTGTTTTTGGAATCTCATGCACAAAACGCCACTTTTGAGGAATAATTTCAGATTTATCTTTAATGGCTGCTTTTATATGCTTAATCAAATTAGTACGACCGCCCATTTTATCCAAATAAAGAGCTTTACCTCTTTCATTCAATACAGCAGCACAAGCAAGTTTTTCACCATGTTTAAAACAATAACAACTTTCTATCAATCCTGTTGCCAAGATATAGTTTTCTATTTCAATTGCATTAATTCTTTTTTCCTGAATTTTTAACGTTCTATCAGCTCTATGACTTGGAATAAAAGATGTTTCATTTATTTTTTCAACAACATCAAACAATGTAATACTGTCTTCTAAAAAATAAGGTGATGTAATTACCAACTGAGAGTTTTCATCTACATCAATTTTTGTACGAGGCATACAAGCAAAAACATCATCACTAGAAGACTTTTTATAACCAATTGTTCCGGTTTCAGTACAACCATATATTTCCAAAACACAAGTATTAAAAGATTCAAGATACTTATATGTACTGATTTTTAATTTATCACCGGCAGACATAATTAATCTTGGCGGACGGGTCAATGGCACATCAAATTTTAAAAACTTATCCAAAAAAGTAGGAGTAGAAATAAGAACTTTATCATCCAAATCTACAGCATCAGGATAAAGAACTTCTGTTGTATCCAATAAAAATTGCTCATACCCCCACAAAGCAGTCATAAACCAACAAGATAATCCATACATATGATTTGCTGTAGTTGATGTAATTATTTGCCTACGCTTATCTTTATCACCCCCCATTACCTCCATCAAAGCGACAGCTTCTTCAATAATATTCCGAAGGCTTTTTCGAACCTTTTTAGGCAATCCTGTAGAACCTGACGTAAAAAGAGTCAAAAAAGTATTATCAAAATCAGGTAAATCGAAAGAAAAAGAACCACAATCCATCTGATTTTTTAAATTTATTTCATCAAGTTTGATAAAATCAAAATCCAATATCGATATTTTCTTTGAATCAGTTAGCAAAAAAATTTCTTTACCGGCAAAAAACGAAGCCAATATATTTATAACAAAATCAAAATTTTTTTCAGATACGATAACAACTTTATTACAATCATTTTGCATTAAACTCTTTGCAACAGGAGTTATTATTTTTTTCACGTCTTCTATTTTATAAATAGAGCCATCATTACAAATTAAAGGCATCGACTGATATTCAGATTTATTAAAAAGTTCAAATATGTTCATTTATACTTCCGCATGAAAAAGAATCTGACTGTATATTCTATCATAAAAAAGCACCCCAGAAAAAAATAAGACAAAAATCCGTTATAAATCATCCATATTTTATCAGACAAAAAACAAGTTATAATTGAAAGAAAAAGTTGAACAAACAGATAAACACACCATATATAAGTAAGATTTCTTGTATAAACCTTAACCGGTTCACTCAACACGCCCTCTGTAAGTTTTGCAAATTTTTGAATTATTGTCTCATCTTTAAAAACAGACAAAAAAAACAGCATAAAAATCGAAAAATTAACAACAATAGGATACAACTTTAACCCGCCAAATCGAGTAAAATGAAACAACAATATAACAAACACAGTAAACAACGTTGAAAAAACAAAACTAAATTTTTTAAAAAAATCTACAAACTTTCCCCACATAACCACTATTGTTATTTTAAAAGTTCTTCCACAGCATCAACGACATCTTTAACTGTCTTTATTTGTTTAAAATTATCAGGAGAAATTTTCCGTTTTGTAAACTCTTGCAATCTAACAGCCAAATCTACAGCATCAATACTGTCAAATTCCAAATCTTCAAACAAATCTGCATCAGGCAATATTTCAGACTCATCAATTTCAAAATCATTGACAAGAATATTTTTCAGTTCTTTTTCTATTTCTTCTCTACTGAATGCGGTGCCCATTTTTTTCCTTTAATTACTAATTTTGTTGACTTCTTATAAAATCAGCCAATGTTTTTACAGAATAAAAATACTTCTTATTTTCTTCTTTATCAGTTCCCATTTTAAGATTATAGCGTTTTTTTAATGCCATACCCAATTCCAACGCATCAATGGAGTCCAAACCCAATCCATCAATAAACAACGCTTCATCAGTATTGATATCGTCAGGTGTTATATCCTCCAACTCGAGAACTTCTATAATAAGTTTTTTTAACTCTTCTTCCAGCATATATATGACCTCTAATATACTTATATATAGCCCAACTTCTAAAGAAAGTCAATTTACAGAAATTGAAAGACAACTAAACAGATACTTTTGTTAATTTTTCTTTAATTTCATTATTAACACGATTTCGCAACTGAATATCAGAAAGTGAAGAATTTCTCCTTATAAAATCACTTATCTTAATTGTTTCATTTACTGTTAACAAATACTCAACAGGTTCTACACCTGCATCGTAAACTTTTTGATTCTTTGCAAGAAATTTATAACTGCAAGAAATATTAATAGGAATAATATCGCATCCGGAATGCAAAGCCAAAAAAGCAGCACCTTTATGAAGTTTTAGATTTTCGTCCTCCGTTGTCCTTGTTCCAGTGGGGAAAATAACGATATTAAAACCCTCCTGCATAATACCAATTGCATCTTTTACAAGTTTATCGTTATCTTCATCGTTTATAAGATAGAGTGTTTTTACAATATTTCTCATAAAGAAATTTTTCTTCAACTCTTTTTTTGCCATACAAACAGTATTTGGGAAAAGACCAATCAAAAGAACAATGTCAATAAAACTAGGGTGATTTGCAACAATAATTTTGCCACAGCCTTTATTGTTTATAATTTTTTCAAATTCCGAAGGATTATTTAGTTTTAGTCTTATTGTACCTGTTTTTTGCATAGTGTTTGAAAAGAAGCTCCAAGCATTATGTATAACATCACAACAGAGCTTTCTTCTTTTATCAACAGGAGCAAAGATACAAATTACAGGGAAAAGACAAAATCCAATAGTCATAGCCCCAATCCCAAAGAACGCAAATAATAATAAAACAACAACTCCACGAAAGAATCTTGTATTTATTATTTCCATATCAAATCTCCATCGAATAAAGAAACACATCCGTCATTTAAAACAGCATTATTATAATCACTTTGCTGAATTAAACACGCAAAAGCTCGGGCATCATCTTTTTCCATTGAATCACAATAACAATACAAAACATCACAATCATTTGCAGTTACAATCGCTTCTATCAACCCTGCTTCAAATGTATAGTTTTCTGCAGATATAGAATTGTAGCTTTGCGTTATCTTGTTTAAAAGAGAAAATTGCCCAATAACGGCATTATGCACAGACCCGCTAAAAGTTGCGGGAGATACTTCATTTTCTTCTGTATATTGAGCGACCAATTTTTTAAGCCGTTCAAGTTCGCCGTACTGAGAAGCAAAAACCAGCTTTAAAGATTGCAAATTATCCGGTAACATCTCTCTGCAACATTTGTTCATAACAGAGAGAGCTGTTTTATCCAAAGTTGTGAGCTTTCTCCTTGCCATCGTCGGTAAAAAAGAAATATCCGCCGTCTGTGCTGTTTCTTTTTCATATTTCTTTATATAGAATTCCAACTAATTACCCCAATTTATAACTTGTTTTTTTATTTGTTTAAACACAATTTATGGTAATATAGATTTTATTATAAATTTATTTTTTTATCAAAAGAGCAAAAATCAATTATGTCTGAAATATACATAAATGCATACGGAGCCGTTTGCAATTTGGGAAATTCAATATCTGAAATTTTCACAAATGCATTGGATATAAACGCAAATTTTCTAACCAATGATGACAACATTGTTAAAGGAAAAACCTTTCCTCTTGGAAAAATAAAAACAGAATTGCCGCAAATCAAAAATATCGAAAATCTTGAAAAATATAATCTTCGTTGCAACAGAATTCTTTTGCATTGCTTAAATCAGATAGAAAGCGATGCGCAAAACGCAATAAAAAAATATGGTAAAAACAGAATCGGTATAGTTATAGGAACAACAAATTCAGGCATAGACGAGTATGAAATTTCTAAAGATATTGACCATTCTCAAATAGGTAATCCTGCAGGATTTTTACAAAAATATTTAAAGTTGGATGGCTACTACAGCGGTGTATCAACAGCTTGCACTTCAGGAATAAAAGCATTTTCTACCGCTCAAAAATTGTTGCAAAATGATATTTGTGATGCAGTGATAGCAGGTTCTGTAGATGCATTAAGCAAAATGCCAGTATTCGGATTTCACTCTTTGGAAGTTTTATCAGATAGACCATCTCTACCCTTTAGCAAAAACAGAAACGGAATAAATATAGGAGAAGGAGGGGGACTGTTTTTGTTAGAAAAAGAAGCAAATCAAAACTCCATAAGAATAAAAGGTATTGGCGAAACCTCAGATGCTTATCACTGTGCAACACCTGACCCCAAAGGGATACAAGCATCAACAGCAATAAAAAAAGCACTGGAACAAGCTAATCTTAAACCTCTTGATATAGATTACATAAATCTGCATGGGACAGGAACAATCAGCAACGACTTAATGGAAGCCAATGCAGTTTATAACGTTTTTCAAAACAATGTTCCCGTAAGCTCAACAAAATCAATGACAGGTCATTGCCTTGGAGCTTCTGCAGGGGTCGAAACGGCATTGTGCTGCGCACTTTTGGATAAAAAAATTAATCCAAAAAACTACATACTTCCTCACAAGTATGACGGAGAGTATGACACAAATTTGCCTCAATTAAAAATGACTGAATATAACGAAACTAAACACAGATTAGAAAATGTTATGTGCAATGCCTTTGGCTTTGGCGGTTCAAATGCCGTTATTATTTTAGGGAAAAAAGGTGGCTAATATTATTATGAATAAATACAAAAGAACAGACTTAGATAAAATTCTTCCGCACGATTACCCTATGATATTAATAGATGAACTTCTTGACGTGGATTTATCAAACAATACGGTAAAAACAGCAGTAAAAATAACAAAAAACAAAATCTTTTATGATGAATCAATAGAAGGAATCTCTCCAATAGTAGGGATAGAATTTATGGCACAAACAATAGGTTGCTATGCATATTTTCAAAATGGTGAACAAAGACCCAAAATAGGCTATCTTCTGGGAAGCAGAGGATACAAATGCACCCTTGAAAAATTTGAAAAGGATAAAACATACACAATAGAAGCTAAAAGAGTATTTGCCGACAATGAACTTGTCTCGTTTGAGTGTTTTATCTATAATGATAGTATGGAATGCGCAAGAGCGACTGTGAATGTTTATCAGCCGCAAAGCACGGAAAATATTATTTAGTGGTTGGATTTATGGGTAAAAATATTTTAATAACCGGTTCCAGCAGAGGTATCGGGAAAGAGACGGCTATTTATTTGGCACAACATAATAAAGATCTGGATATAGTTATACACTATAACAGCAATGAAGAAAAGGCATTAGCTGTTAAGAAAGAAATTGAATCATGGGGTTGCAATGCGCGCATTCTTCAGTTTGATATAAAAAACAGAAAACATTGCAATGAGATAATTTCAAAAGACATTGAACAGTACGGACCTTATTATGGAGTTGTATTAAATGCAGGAATAGCAAAAGATAACGTCTTCCCCGTAATGGAAGATGAAGAATGGGATGATGTACTGAACACAAACCTTGGCGGCTTCTATAACGTATTAAAACCCATCGTAATGCCGATGATAGAAAAAAGAATAAAGGGAAGAATCATAACAATGTCTTCTATTTCAGGCTTGGCTGGTAATCGTGGACAGGTTAACTACAGCGCTTCAAAAGCTGGTATTATAGGTGCAACAAAAGCACTAAGCCTTGAACTGGCAAAAAGAGGGATAACAGTCAACTGCGTAGCCCCTGGAGTAATAGAAACCGATATGCTTGACGGACTGCCTCTTGACGAAGTAAAAAAAGCAATCCCGATGAAGCGACTCGGAAAAGCAAAAGAAGTGGCTGCACTTGTAAACTTTTTGATGAGCGAGGATGCTTCATATATCACAGGACAGGTAATTTCTGTTAACGGGGGGATGTATCGTTGAGAAGAGTCGTAGTTACAGGAATGGCTCTTGCAAGCTCTTTGGGCTGTAGCATAAAGACTGCTTTTGATAATCTTAAAAAATTTCAAAACTGTGTGGAATATTGGAAAGAGCTTGACGAATTTGAGAATATGAACACTCGTCTTGCGTCTCCGGTGAAGGACTTTGTTGTTCCTGAACATTTCAACAGAAAAGTTTTGAGAACAATGGGAAAAGTTGCAGTATACAGCACTTCTGTAACAGAACAAGCATTAATTGATGCAGGCCTTATCGGTGATGAAATCATATCGAACGGACAAACAGGGGTCAGTTACGGTTCTTCATCAGGTTCTTTAGAGTCCATAATAGATTTTTACACAATGGATGTCGAAAAAAAGGTTAAATGTGTAAACTCAGGCTCATACATAAAAATGATGCCCCAGACGACCACAGTTAATATATCACTTTATTTCAAAACAAGAGGCAGACTTATTCCAACATCCACAGCCTGCACATCAGGTTCCATGGGAATAGGATATGCCTATGAAGCAATAAAAAACGGCTATCAAACAGTGATGATTGCAGGTGGAGCAGAAGAACTCCACCCGTCTCATGTTGCTATTTTTGATACTTTATATGCTACAAGTCTTAAAAATGATACTCCCAAACTTTCACCATCTCCTTTTGACAAAAACAGAGACGGACTTGTCATAGGAGAAGGTGCAGGTACATTAATTCTTGAAGAATATGAACACGCAAAACAAAGAGGTGCAAAAATCTACGCAGAAATAATAGGTTTTGGCACTTCAACAGACGGCAATCACATTACAAACCCAAGCCACGAAACAATGGGAACTGCGCTTGAGCTTGCAATTAAAGATGCAAAAATTTCGCCTGATGAAATAGGATATGTAAATGCCCACGGAACGGCAACAATGCAAGGAGATACAGCAGAAAGCATTGCAACATACGATGTATTTAAAAGAGCTGTTCCGATAAGCTCATTAAAAAGCTATACAGGTCATACTCTTGGTGCTTGCGGAGCTATTGAGGCAATACTTTCTATAGAAATGCTGAATAGAGGTTGGTATGCTCCGACAATTAATCTTGAGGAGGTTGATCCAAATTGTGCTCCTTTGGATTACATAAGAGGCGAGGGAAAAACCATTGATACCGACATAATAATGTCAAATAACTTTGCCTTTGGCGGTATAAACACATCTTTAATATTTAAAAAGATTGATTAACGATTTGCTTTTAACTGTTGCAATGAGGTTTTGTATTCTCTTTTGAGGCATATCTTTTGGTTAGTTAAGTCTTCTATTTGTTTTTGATAGGCAAGTATTTTTTGTCTTGTTTCTATATTATTTGAATAGTCTTGCTTTGACAATTCTTGAATAGCCAGCATTTTCCCTTTTACCTGTGCATTTATAACCTTATTTTTCACCATTTTCCTGTTATGCAGCATCTTTTTTTGCACCCGATAACTGCAAGATGCACAAACATCTGAATTACATTGAGCAAATGTAAGATTAGTACTAAATAAGGCTAAAAAACAAGCCAGCAGTATTTTCTTCATAATATAACCCTCCGATTGATAAAAAGCAGAATAAACAATTCTTTTACTCTTTTCAATTAGACATATCAGTAGAAAAAAGAATACATTAAATAACCGATTAAACTAAATCAAAATATGTTTATACTGAAATAAAATATGGGGAGAATGTTTTTATGGGAATACAGGTAAATGATACAAGCCTGCAAAATGGGGTAATAAATAATCTCTATACAAAAGTACAGGGATATACTTCTCAGTTTTTAAATACAGATACAAGGGATTTTGGCAAGTATTTAAAAGAAAATTTTGATTCTATTGACTCAAACAAAGACAGTGCGTTATCAAAAAATGAAATTTCAACGGCAGTAAAACAAGATATTAGAAACCAAGAATTACAAAAACTTATAAACAATAATAATCTTGAAAAAATGTTTGCTAATATCGATACTAATGATGATGGAAATATTTCTTACAGTGAAACAAATCCTAACGGAAATCTGTCAGGAATACTAAAATCAGCATATAATCAATACAAAGCAGACTCAAATAACTTAGGTAATGCTGCTTTAAGTTTGACTCAAAATTTATGCAAAAATTATTACGCATCATCTACAATGACAAAACTTGCAACGAGTGCCATAACAGCTCTTGTGTAACATTAATCATCTAAATTATTGCATGTTTTATAATTAACCGTTATGATAAAATTCGGTTTATAAAACAGGCTAAACATTAATGATTAATATTACATCAATAAAAAAAGATTTTTTGGCATCAGTCATAGTATTTCTTGTTGCACTTCCGCTTGCAATAGGGATATCCATAGCTTGCGGATTACCAATATACTCGGGGATAATTTCGGGTATTATAGGTGGTATTGTTGTGGGAGCATTTTCAGGGAACTCCTTACAAGTATCAGGACCTGCAGCAGGGTTAATACTGATTGTTGTAGACATTATAGCAACACTTGGAATAGAAAAATTATTTTTAATAATTTTTGTTGTCGGATTGATTCAGATTCTTTTTGGATTTCTCTCACTTGGTAAGTGGTTTAGAGCAATATCACCTGCAATAATACAAGGGATGCTTGCAGGTATCGGTATTTCTATATTTTTGTCTCAGTTTCACATAATGCTTGACAGCAAACCCCAAAACTCTTTTTTGGAGAATATTTTTGACCTGGGCAAAGTAATATACCAATCAGTTTTGCCCCTTAACGGTTCACCACACCACTTGGCTAGTATTGTAGGTATCGTAACAATAGCAATAATAATTATCTGGAACGCTATCCCATCAAAAAAATTGAAGTCCATTCCGGCGGCACTCGTTGCAGTAATTGCTGCATCTTTATTGGCAAATTTATTACACTTTGACATAAATTACATTTCGGTTGGAGATAATTTTTGGAGTGATGTTTCGTTTCTAAAATTATCGCAGTTTTCACAAATATTTGATATAAAAGTATTGATTAGCGCCCTTGTTATTACATTTATTGCAAGTGCTGAGACATTGCTGACTTCAACGGCAATAGATAAAATGAGCGATAAATCTAAAACAGATTATAATAAAGAAATAATAGCTCAAGGAATAGGAAATTCTCTGTCCGGTTTAATTGGCGGTCTTCCAATCACAGGAGTAATAGTCAGAAGTGCAGCAAACATTAACGCTGATGCTCAAACCAGATTATCAGCAATACTGCACGGTTTTTGGATATTACTTTTTGTCAGTTTGTTTCCTGCAATATTAAACTATATTCCGATATCTTCACTCGCAGCAATATTAGTCTATACAGGCTATAAATTGGTTGATGTACAAGCGGCTAAACATATTCTAAAGCTAAGTAAAGGTGAATTTGTTATATACGCAATTACACTAGTCAGTATACTTTTTACAAATCTTTTTGAGGGTATACTTGTTGGTTTCTTCTGTGCACTGGTCAAAAGCGCATACAAAGTGCTAAAAGTAGATATAGATACAGAATACTCTGAAGAAACAAACACAGTAACGGCAAAAATACATGGAAATATTACTTTCATACAGTTGCCTACTCTTATTGATGCATTAGAAAGTTTGCCAAAAGACAAAAACATCACTCTTTGTGCAGAAAGACTTCATTACATTGACCACGCTTGCATTGACTTCATAAAAGAATGGGAAAAAGAACGTCAAAGTGAACTTAAAGCAAAAGAGCTAAACTACGATGTACATGTTGCTTGGGAACAGATGAAAGAAACTTACCCATCCTTTAGATGGGGGCATTTTCACAAACATTCCGAAGAAAAAAATTCCGATTCCTTGCACTAGAAACTACTTTTCATTAGATTGCAACACAGGCGCAGGGTTGTTTCTGTATCTGTAATATAAAATCATATCGGTGATTAAAAACGCCATATTTGCTATATAAAGCCAAATTACCAAATCAAGACTATATATCAGCTTATGAAGCAAACCGCATATATAACCTGCAAGTATTAAATATGAAAACTGAATACTTTTCCCATGTACACACTTACTCTTATATGTTTTATAAGCAGCAATCGGCCAACTTATACCAAAGCAAACCATCATTCCGGCTTCAAAAATACTCATAAAATCTCCAACCTTAAAATATTTTGTTTTAACACAAAATATTATTGCTCTACTCAAAAAAATTGTAAACAACTTTTTTCTATAGATTTTCTTGTTCCATACACCAGAACAGCATAACATTTTCTGTTAATTTATCTATATTTATAAATCCGATTTCAACAATCTCACCGTTTATATCAGAAACTTTACCGTCTATATTAAATGATGCATTGTCTTTTTTCATCTGAATATGCAATACATCACCTTTTTTGAGACCTGTTTTAGGATTTGTATCAGCAATCATTAACACGCCTTTTTGAGAAATACCGACAAGTGATTTGACAATAGGATCGTGAATTTGGTCTGAAGCACCTATAACATCGTTATTTAGATTTCTGACAACCCAAGCTATATTCTTGTAAGCAGTTGACTTTTCACTATTTACTGCACTATTATCATCTCCATCAGGATTAGGTTCTTTTGTCAGAGAATCCACAGTCGGTATTTTTACTATTTTGTTAGGATCATTATCCAACACATAATCCGGATTAACAGGACTAATTGGCTTCACATCAACCTCAATAGTATCTGACATTTTAAGATTAAATGAAGTTTTATTATTGATTACTTCATCAGGCTCATCATCATAATGTATGTTTATCGGATAATCCTGAGAGATATCAGTGTTATTAACATCAACACGGAACTTATTATTTCTAAAAATAGCTTTTTCGCCAATAATACCGCTTTCCAACATAATTGTTGAATAAGCAGAAGGATCTGACACAACCGTATCCACAAAAGCATAATCAGAATAAAGTTTTTTAAATGTTGCACCCAACTCAGCACCATCAACCGAATCACCAATAGTTATATGAACATTGAGTGCATGTTTATCATCTGCATCAGGTTGATAATAAGAGTTATGAGGATTAGAACCGACATCTTCTTGAGCATAATTTGCGCCTTGTATATCAAACTCAAGTAATTGTCCGTTTTTATTAGCATTATGGAATCCTGTAGCCTTATTTCCATTAGCATCTACTCTAATATCGCCTTTTTGTGCACCGTCAGAGATATCGTAAACCTGAGCGGTTATTGTATCGGCTTTTAGTGTTACTTTATCTTGTACATAGGCATTATATATATCAAGTTTACTGTTAGGACCTACGTTATTTATTTCATCATAAGACATACCGGGACGATAATCAGAACCGGAATGAGGTCTTTTTGCATCTTTTACCGTCAAATTAACAGTTTTTGGTATTATTGTTGTGTCTCTTTCCACACGACCTAAATTATTTATAGTAAGTTTTTCATCTTCTACATTTATGGTTATATCATTTGCCGCAGCAATTTCATTAATGTAAGTATTTCCTTCTGAATGTATTTTTATGGAACCATTTTTACTCAGCATAGAATCAGCATTTAATGCAATTTCGCTGTTAATAACAGTATCCAGTACAGACTCAGAAGACAAAGTACCTGAGTTTGTTAAGCTATCAATATTAATAGAAGCACCACTGCCTTGAGCTAAGAGATATAAGTTATTCGTATTAACATTATTTGCAGAAATAGAACCGTTTATCGTTGCTAAAATTGCATCCTGTGCAGATACCGTTCCAAAATTAATATTTTTATTTGACAAAATATTCAAATCATTATCAGCACTTGCATTAACAACCCCTCCTGCAGAGATATGAATAGCATTATCAGGATTCAAATTACTAAAGCCGTCTTGTACAATATTTAAATTTTCATCAACTTTTCCAATACTTCCGCCTGTTACATTTATATCAACAGTTGAACCGGCCAAGATACCTGTATTATTTTGTGAATTTGTCGTACTGTTCAACAGGCTTCCGTTTGTAATATCAATATCTATTGCTCCATCAGCAATCAAAGAACCATTTGCTTTATCATGAGCAATATTAACATCTGAGTTTTCGTTTTCTATTTGTACAGAATTACCTTTGGCAACACCATCTATTGTTATACCCTGTGCTCCTGTATTTTTAAGATACAATTTACCGCCGGATGTTAAAGTAGTAGTTTGCTCTATATCTATACCTTCAGCACCTTGGTTATCCAAAGTCATATCAGATTTGGAATTAACCTTTGAACCGGAGCCCAAAGATATACCAGCTGAACCACTGTTAGTCATAACAAGTTTACCGTCTGTATTTATTGTTGCATTATTGTTAAATACGACACCACCATTAGCACCTGTGTTTGTAATATTTGTATCATTTTTTGATGTAATTACAGCACTATCTCCAAAATTAATACCGCTATTACCGTTATTTTCAATATTTATATTCTGACCCGATGTAATTTGAGAAGAAGCTCCCAAAGAAATTCCATCTGTACCCATATTTACCAGCGTAATATCTTTTGTTGCAGACAACACAGCATCGTTTCCAAAAGTTATTCGTGATGTATTCACACCATTATTGGACAGATTAATCGAAGAATTAGATGAAAGATTAGCATTATTTCCAAAAATAATAGAACCTTGAGCATCTTTTGTAATATTCAAATCAGCATCAGAAGAAATAGCCATATCATCGCCAAAAGATATATTTCCGATACCTTCATCAGTTATCTCAACACCAGATGCCGAAAATTCTCCGCCACCCAAGTGAGTAATACCTCCATCACCGGTATTATTAATAGTCAATTTATCATTAGTTTTTACATCGACACCTTGAGAAAAACCTATTCCACCCTTGTTGTTAGAGATAGTAACACTATTATTCTTAGCATCTATGCCTGATGTTGCACCAAAAGAAATACCGCTATCAGAACCTGTTGCAGAATTTGTAATATTTATTGAACCAACAGGTGCATTGTCTAAACCGGATATTTTTCCATCTATTTGAATCTTTCCACCAGTTCCTGAATTATTCAAATTCAATGTACCTGTATAAATATTGCCGTTATCAAGTACACTATATACAGTTATCATTGCATTTTCACCGAGAACAAGATTTCCTGTACCTGTATTGGCAAAAGTTAATTCCGTTCCTTTATTTTCAATATCGGAATTTATTGTCAAATCGGCATTACCGCCCTGTGTAAAGGTATTTTTTGAGCCCAATTCAGCATCTATTGCTCCGGCAATATTCATCGAACCTGAGTTATTTTCTACATTCAATACACCTTTATTTATAATATTTGAAGAAATCGATAAGCCTCCATCACCATTATTTATGATGGTTAAAGTATTACCTGACCCGTTTGTTTTACCGTTTTCAATTTGAGAAGATGTAATAGAAAGTGCTCCGGCATTATTCTGAATAGTTATATCAGAATGAGCTCCCGAAGAATCGTTTATAAGGTCATTATTAATATTTCCTTTTATTTGTGTACCGGCTTGACCGTTCGAAGTTATATTCAAAGAACCCTTATTATTGTTTATTGATCCGTTCAACACAATGCCTGAATCACTACCTGAACTATTAGCAGTTATAGTAGAATTTCCGTTATTATTAAGTGCACCGTTAACAGATAACAAACCGTTTCCAAAATGGGTAATATCAAATTTACCGCCTGCCGTAATTTTGTTTACAGACAGTGAATTATTTCCTGTTGAATTGTTAGTAATTGTCAAATCACCATTTTTAGCAACTACACTACCTGCAAGGTTCATATCGCCATTATTGGCAATTATAGAAACATTACTGTTATTTGATGTTATTGAAGACTGGGCATTTTGTGAAATACCGTCTTGGGCATTAATATCAACAGAATTGTTAGCCAAAATATTATCATTAATATTTATATTTGCACCTGATTCCAATTGAACAAGCCCATTTGCTGTGATTGAGCCAATATTAAAATCTGTATCAGGACTTGAGAGATAAATATCGTTACCTGTAGCCGTAACATCTCCATTTGCTTGAAGAATCATTGATTGACTGTCAGAACCAATATTATTTCCGGCGATTATCGAAATATTTCCATCAGAAATAAGTGTTGTTAAATTTCCGACCTGAGAAACATTTTGTGAAGAATTTATATTAATACTACTACCATCAATTATGGCATCAATAAGCACATCACCGTCTCTTGCAACAAGTTCAATATTACCTTGAGCGGTTAAGTTCTTGTTCAACTCAAGAGAATTTGCAGAATCGAGACTAATATACCCTCCTGCATTTAGAGCATCCGTAACAGTGATATTTCCTGAAGCTGTAGTTGTTAGATCTATATCATTTTTAGCTTTTATGGTCGAAGTGCTGATATCACTATCAATACCTTTTAAGACAACTGAACCGTTTCTTTCGGCATCGGCATTAACAACACCGCCGCCTTGCAAGGAGAAGCCTATGGCATTGCCGTTTGGTGTACCTATATTTCCTGACTCACTGTACAAATTAATATTGCCGCCTGTAGCTTCAATTGTTTTGCCGTCATTAATTTGAGTAATATCATTTTGAGCATTCAAATTAACTTCATTTGCCTTAATTAGTCCATTTAGACTTATATCTTGTGCGGATTTTACATTAGCACTATTCTTAGCAGTTATGTTCCCTGCTTTAAACGTTCCATCACTTGCTAGATATATACTTCCATTTGCGGCATCTGCGTTAACCAATCCTGAAACAGATGTTTTGATAGAATTAGCAGAAGATTCACCAATATTTGCAGTTTTACTTATTAAATCGACATTACCACCTGATATTACACCGTTTTTAGAATAATCAGCCTGCAAAAGATTTCCGTTAGCGGTCAGTTTAATGTAATTATCAGCGTTAATTTGCCCTATTGTAAAATCACCGGAAGTATCTTCTAAGTAAACATTCTTTGAAGACTCAACATTAACTGAATTGTTAGCATTTACCAAGACAGATTTATCAGCAGAACCAACATCTTTAGCATTTATTATGTTAATGTCATTATTTGCATTCAACGCAACATCATTTATCTGCTGCACAATATTGGCATCTGTATCAATATTTATATCTGTGCCTGCAGTTACAATTGAATTTAAAATAATATCTCCGTTTTTAGAGCCAAGAGAAACAAATTCTTTTGCCGTAACGTTCTCATTCAAAGTCAACCCGTCAACAGAATCGAGATTTACATAGCCGTTCGCTGCATTGAGCGCAGACGAAACAGTAATAGTACCTGATGTTGTTGTGGTCAAATCAATATTTTTGTCTGCGATAATTGAACTTGTATTAATATCTGATTCCACACCGTTTAAAACAACAGAACCGCCCGTTGAATGAGCTTCTACAGTTCCTGCAGAAAAATCGATGGCATTGGCTTCGACATCACCAACGGCAGCCTCTCCAATATCACCATCATTGGCATTCAATAACAAATTAGAATCTGCTTCAATCGATTTATCAAGAGAAGAATCCTGAGTGATACTCTTTGCTGAATCTATTGTAACATTACCACCCTTAACCAAGCCTGCAAGATGAACATTACCGTCTCCGGTTGTTGAAAGTTTTACAGTTCCACCGTTTGTAGAAGTTACGGAAGAAATATTCAATTGTTGGTTTGGACTTGTAAGATATATATTTTGTCCTGTAGCATCAACATTTCCACCAGCGTTTAGCATAATTGACTGGTTATTAGCACCGATATCACCACCTGCTGACAATGAAATATTTTTGTTCGCATTCAAAGTAGTATTATTACTATCCTGCGTAATTTTTCCTGCAGCATTTATTATAATATCGCTTGTATTTGATGTAATTATATGATTCAACAAAATATCTGTTTTAGCAGCCAGAGAAACAAAATCTTTTGCAGTTAAATCACCATTTAAGACCAAAGCATCGGCAGAATTTAAGCTAATATAGCCTTCTTGCGCATTTAAAGGAGAAGTAACAGTAATGCTGCTACCTGCACCTGTTGTTGAAAGGTCAATATTCACACCTGCTTCGATAGAATCGGTAGTAATACTTGTGTTTACACCGTTTAAAACTATAGAACCTTTTTTAGCAGAGGCTCTCAAGCTATCTGTTGCTGAAAAATCGATTGCATTTGCAGGCTTACCCTCTTGAGCACTTTCACCGATACTGCCTTGAGTACTTGTAAGATTAACAGTAGAAGCCTGTATTGACTTATCCAGACTCTCATTTTGAGTTATATCATTAACAGCAGTCAAAATTGCATCTTTTGCTGTAATTAGCCCATCTAATCGCAATGCGGCAGAAGAATTGATATCAACCGTATGATTATTTGCAGTAATAGTACCAGTAGTCAAATCTCCCTCGGGGCTGTTTAGATATATATCGCCTTGAGCAGATGCATCAACCTTTCCGCCCTCTTGAACTTTTATATCAAGAGCATTTCCACTTTCGCCAATAGAGCCGTTATTTGTAATTAAATTAATATTTTGAGCATCTATTGATTTATCCAATCCTGAATCTTGAGAAATTGCCGTAGCAGAATCAACCGTAACATTGCCGCCTTTTACCAGACCGACAAAATGAACTTTACCTGTATCCGTTTTAAGGTTTACAATGCCGTTTGCATCAGGTTTATCACTATTTATGCCTGCAATATTTAGGTTCTTGTCCTTACTGCCAAGATAGATATCTCCGCCATCTGCTTTTATTGTTCCATCAGCGTTAATCAATATAGAATTTGAATTTGAACCAATATTTTGAGCAGCATTCAAAACAACATTAGATGATGTCGTTAAAGCATTATCAGAAGTTGTTTGATTTATACTACCTGCAGAATTAATCTCTATGTCATTTGTTGTAGCATCAATCACCCCTGAAAGTGTTACATTTTTACCTTCAACAGTAGCATCTACCGTAACTTTTCCACCTTGCGCAGTTATATTTGCCAAAGTAATATCACCGGTTGCATCAATGTCAATAGCATTACCTGAAACATCCGCACCATTTGCCGTTATAGAACCACCCAAATGGATAATATCTCCGTTTGCATTAATACCGATATACGAATCAGATACTATTGCAGAATTTATTGATATATTTCCATCTTGAGAAACAAGATTTATGTTTTTAGATGCAGTTATATCATGATTAACATTAAGTCCCTTTGCAGAATTTAAGCTAATATAGCCATTATCCGCATTTAAAGAATTATTGACAATAATATTTCCCTTGGATGGATCTTTATCAATCGTTGTAGACAAATCAATATCAGTACCGGCATTTATAGAGCTGGTTATAATATCAGTATCAATACCGTTAAGAACAACGGCTTCACTTGCAGATGCAGACAAGTTACCACCTGCTGAGAACATTATTGCAGAACCTGCAGAACCGATGCTTCCGTTCTGTGCTGTCAAAGAAACATCCTTAACAGCTTCAATAGCTTTTGTAATAGATGCACCCTGTTGAATTGATTCTGACGAATTAAGAATTACATCTCCGCCTTTGATTAGGCCGTTAATAACGATGTCTCCACCATCAACCGTATTTATATCAACAGTGCCGTTTGCGTTATCTTTATGACTGTTTATTCCTGCAATATTAAGATCATTTGTATAGCTGTCAACATAAATATTATTGCCATCAGCAGTAAAAGAACCGTTATTTATGCTTATTCTTACGTGATTTTCATCCGTACCAATATCTTTAATTGCATTTAATATGATATTACCGTCTTGAGCAACGAGACCAGCTGATAATATTGTGCCGTCATCAAAAATACTGCCTGCAGCTCCGATTGTAATACTTTTACCTGAATTGATACCTCCCTGTATTGTTACATTACCATCTTGTACAGCATTAGTAACATCTAATGTACCGGAAGACGTTATGTTCCCTATAGTTATATTGCCTGTTTGAAGTCCGCTCTCTTCTGTAACAGCCTCATTATTTATAGAGATATTTCCTTTATTTGCAGATGCATTTGTAACATTAATATCTCCGCCATTTTTATTTGTTATGTTTATTCCACCATCGCCCTGAGCAGTAGCAGCATTTGTTCCGCTTTGAATAACACCTGCAGTTTGATTAATTCCGCCATTTGCATTTAAGATTATATGCTTACCGGCTTTAATATTCTTGTCTATAACCAAAGACTCTGCTGAATCAAGTCTTACATATCCGTCTGAGGTTTCTATATCATTAGAAACCGTTATTTTACCCGAATTTTGAGTCGAAAGGTCAATATCATTTTTTGCAATAATCGAAGAAGTATTTATATCAGTATCGATACCATTCAAATATACAGAGCCTTCAGCCGCAGACGCAGACAAAGAGCCGCCTGTAGAAAAGTCTAAAGAATTACCGCTTTGTCCGATATTGCCTTTATTTGCAGTAAGAGTTAAATTTCCTTTTGCATCCAAAGATGAAGTATCAGCTTCAGCAATATCTTGTATAATACTGCCTTGAGCATTTATATCGATATCCTGAGCAGATATTTTATCCTTTAAAACAACATCACTGTTTGAGCCATCTGTGTTATTACCTGTGGCAGATACTTTTACAGTACCTGTTGAATTAATAACACCGGCATTAAGAGTCTTATTCTGACTTGTTATATAAACATTACCGGGGAGCGGTACAGCAGAAGAATCCTTATTTACAGTAACAATACCATCCGCATTGAGTAATATAGACTTGTCAACAGAGCCTATATCGGAATTTGCTGACAAATTAATATCTCTACCTGCATTTAATACAGTATCGTTATTAGAAACTTCCTGTTTTATACTTCCGTTGGCAGTAACGTTAATATCTGTTTTTGCTGTTAATATCGAATTGAGAAGAATATCTCCGCCATTAGCCGCAACATCAATGTAATCATCAGCGGTGAGATTTCCGCTTAAATTAAGTTCATCGGCAGCATTAAGTTTAATATGACCTTTTGCAGTAATATCTTCGTTTACATTAATATCTCCGGAACCTGTTGTTGTGAGGTCTATATCATTAAGAGCAACAATATCTTGCGTGTTGATTGTTGTCTCAATACCATTGAGATACACAGACCCCTGTGCAGCTTTTGCGCTCAAAGAATCACTTGAGAATTTTATAGCTCCGCCATTTTCCTCTAATGCACCAATGTTTCCTGTAGACGAAACAAGAGTCAGTGCACCAGATGCATTGATAGCCTTATCCGTATAATCCTTGCTTTGAACAATATCATCAATGGCATTTAACGTAACATCTTGTGCATTAATAAGCCCGTTTAGCTCCATACCTCCTGATGATCCGGTATTTGACAATGTAACATTTCCTGTCGCATCTATATTACCTACAGAAAGGTTACTATCCGGACTTGCTACATTAACATCTTGAGCCTTTGTAATATTCAAAGACGCATCTTCACCTGTAATATTAACCTTTAGAGCATTTTCAACACCACTTTGTGCACTTCCGATACTGCCCAATTCACTTCTCAATGTTATACTGCCTGCAGAATAAATAGCTACCTCATCAGGATTGCTTTGGAGAATGTTACCTTGAGCCTTGAGTGAAAGATTATTATCAGCATACATCTGCCCGATTACAAAATCACCTGATTCGTCTTCCAGATATATATTTCCTGCATGCCTGTCAGCAGTACCGACATTAACCTCACCTTTTGCATCTACAACAATACCTTTTTCAGCAGTTCCTGCATTTGCTGCAGTTATATTTATATCCTTATCAGTTGTTAAAGAGGCCCCTGTCAAAGAAGAATCCTGAATAATATCTTTTTGAGCATTTATAGTAATGTTATCCGTTGCATTAATTTTTTGTTTTAACTCAACGTTTTCAGCAGAATCAAGATTTATATGACCAGTAACATTCTGAGGGTTTGAAACAATTATATTACCGGAATTTGTAGTGAATAAGTCAATATTTTTTGCTGCATTTACATTAGTTGTATCAATATCGGTATCTATACCATTTAGGGCAATAGAACCGCTTGTTGCATTTGCAGAAAGAGTCCCGCCTGACGAAAAGCCTATCGTCTTAACCTCATCGCCTGTTGAATCGCCAATATCTCCTGTATTGGCAGTGAGTTTAAGACTATTTCCTGCTTCAATGGTCTTATCCTTTACATTATCAGTTTCTTGAAGAATACTTCCTCTTGCATTCAAATCGATATTTGCACCGGAAACGAGATCCGTAAGAATTATGTTCTTATTCGTATTTCCTAAATAATCAGAAGTGGTTATACGAATCACACCACCGTCAGAATCAGAAGACACAGTTCCAAGTCTAATATCTGCACCTGGGCTGTCAAGATAAATATCAGAACCGGTTGCATTAACAAGATTGTCTGCATTTAGCTTTATTGAACTATCAGAAGAGCCAATATTACCATCGGCGGTCAAATCTATATTGTTACCGGCATTAATAGCCAAATTACTTGTTGACTGTTTAATATCACCTCTTGCATCCAATTCAACATTTGAATCTGTAGAAATAACAGAATTCAAAATCAAATTTCCGTCTGTCGAATTATTTGAAACATATATATCACCACCTGTGGCAGAAATATTTCCAACAGAAACATCACCTGTGGCAGTTTCCACATTTTCGACTCTAACACCACCTTTGTGGGCAGTAACATCGGTTAGAGTAATTCCATTACCGCCAAAATTAGTAATTTCTATGTTTCCACTAACAGCATCACCCAAACCGCTTTCTATATTTGTACCATCAGTTTGAATGATACCATCTTTAGAAATTAACGATATATCACCTGCTGCCGTTATATCATCGGTAATATTGAGAGTTTTATCAGTATCAAGTTTTATACTTCCGTTTTCATTATGAAACGCACCACCAAGGATAATATTTCCATCCCCTGTAGTTCCTAAATTGTAATCAGTACCTGCCTTGATTTGAGACAAAATTATATCAGTGTCTTTACCCTCTATATTGGCAGAAAGATTTGCATCAACATTCACATTTCCATCAGTCTGTACAATTACTCTCTGGCCATCAGAACCAACATTACCTGCAGTTGAAGTAAGAGTGATATCTCCTGCAGCTTCCAAAGTACTGTCTTGAATAGTTTGAGTTATATCATTCTTTGAAGTTATATCAATTGTACCGTTTTCACTCTTAATAAGATTATTCAAAACAACACTGTCAGAATTAATGTCAATGTTATCGGTGCCGGTTACTTTTTGCAAACTCGTTTCACCGCCAGCATTAATATTAACTGAGTTATTATTTAATGGATTTTTAGCCCCAGCAGAAATTAATCCGTCTTGTTTTTGCGTAACATTGCCTTTGGTTGTTATATCGACAAAGCCATGAGTTCCCGTAAGATTATTGAATGCAATATTTCCATTTTCAGCATCATTTTTCAAGACAATATTACCGGTGTTGTTTGTTATATTATGGAGATTCATATCTCCTGCAACAGAGTTGGTAATAGAAAGCTCTCCACTGCCATTGTGTACAATATCAGCATCTGCAGCTTGATTAATGCCTCCTTGAGAAGATATTGTTAGAGAATCATTGGCTGTTAGGGAATTATTAATATTTACGACACCACCAGCTGCTGTATTAGAAACAACAATATTCCCTGTTTCTGAATTTACTTTGCCGGTAGAAATATCACCTGAAACTTTGTTAGTAAAACTGACATCGCCACCATACGTGTATATTTCTGAATTCTTAGACTGATTAATTCCGGTATTAGCGTCAAATGTTACATCACCAGTAGATGCAGTAATATTTCCTGTTATATTAATACCATTATCAGATGTGGCCTTTAAATAAGCCGAAGAACTCGAAGATATTGTTAAATCATTATCACCTGTGCCATGTATATTCGCACCGTATCTGCCTGTATTTATTGTTACATCATCACCGGCAGAGACCTTTATGGCCTGATCGTCAGAACCCAAACCACCTGTTAAGATATTAAAATTAATGCCTCCGTCTGTTTCTATTGCAGTAAAATCATCCCTTGTTTGATTTATACTACTGGCTCGAATGTCAACATCTTGAGTTGCCGATATTGTATTATTTAAGGTTATCGTTCCTGTGTTTAAACTTATTCCTCCATTTTTTGCGGTCAATTTTTCAATATTAACAGCATTAGGAGTTTCTACAGAAATATTCCCAATACCTTCATTTAAAATCTCAGAACCCGAGCTTTGGTTCAATATACCGGAAACAACAATATTCCCTTGATTCGTACTTTTTATTGTAGTATTTTCCCCTTGAGAAATTGTACCTGCATCAAGACTTATATTGCCACCAGCAGTCATATTAGAATTTGCATTTAACTCTCTAAAGACATCGACGGTAATTGAGCCATCTTCTGCTGTAGTTGTTAAATCTGCACCTTCCATAAGAGAAACAGTATCACCGCTTATCTTTATATTTTGGGCATTAATTTTATCACCCAACTCTACTCTTGATGTAATATCAGTAGTTTGTTCACCATTCCTATGACCGATTGTTACATCTTTTCCTGCCTCTATTCGAGAATCAATGCTGATAGTGGAATCCGCTGCTGCGGATGGAGTATCAATAACGACATTACCAGTGGAATGTATTAAACTGCCTCGAACACCAGGAATTTGAGAAGTAATTTCCTTTGAAGTAAGTTTTATACTTCCTGATGTTCCTGACAAATATTGAGAATCGACAATACCTGAAGAATTGACAATTCCTGACAAATCCCCCAATTTTGTCTTATTAAAACCATCTGCATTAAACCCTGATACAATATTGGCATTTCTACCTATTGTAATCTTGTTCGCTTCACCTATGTTTACACTATTTTGTGCAAAAATACTACCGCTTATATCAGTACTTGAGGTAGAACTATCATTCTTTAAAGCTGTAATATTTTCATACTTGATTCTTCTGCCTAAAGCAACAACGTCATTGTAATCAGACACATTTGGAGTAATTGTCTGCAAACTGCCGACATTCATAACACCCGAAGCACCAACTATCATTCCGTTAGGAGAAACAAAAACAACATTACCTGGAACACTACCGTTAAAGGCATTAAAAATACCGTTAATTTGAATTTGATTATCCACCAAATTCACATATCTGTTGGCAGAAGAAGCCCAAGCCATATTGGCTGTATCACCTTGCGACAATATAAAATCAAAAAAGTGATGAAAACCTGTACCATTATTTATTTTACCACCTGAAATTATCCACTCACCATCAGCTCCAGGTCTTGCAACTGTGTCAAACGCAGAATCTCCGGTTATTGTTGTGGCATAAGAGCCCTGTACACCAAAAATAAATAAAGAAAAAGACATTGCAAGAGACTTTTTAAAAAGTTTTAAATAATCAATATCTGTTTTTTTCTTGATATCTTTTTCCATCTATATCCCCAACTTATCTAACCATTTATATCATAACCCAATTTAGTATTACAGTAAATAATATATCCGTATTAATAACTTTTTTACGTTTTGTTGACTTTAAACCAAAAAGTAATATATATTTATATTATTTGTAGGAATTGTAGATTAGGATGAAAAAAATACTATTCTTAATAAGCGTATGTTTATTAAGTCAAGGCTTTACCATAGCAACAGAATGCGGGAGAGATCGTCTTAGTAAATCAGTACCTTTGCCGACCATTGCGGGTGCAGAGGAAGTTTTGCAGCCTTCTTCATCATTGCAAGAAACAAAAAAAATACAGCCTCAAGAACAATTGATGGCAAATGTTCCCCTGCCTAAAACAAATAGTAAGATTGAACAACAAGCAATACCTACGGACTTTGAAAACGAACCTGTCCCAACGGTTCCTATGCCTATGATTCTTCAGACCGAAGAAATGACAACACAAGACTCAAACAAACAAACTATCAAATCATCAGTTAATTCCTATATTGAAACAGCTGAAATCATTGAAAATGAGCCGGTTCCAACAGTTCCTAAACCTATGCTTCAAAAACAAGACAATATGCCTATTCCAAAAGAGAACAGACAAATTGTTGAATCATCTGTTAATTCCTATGTTGAAAAAGCTGAAATCGTTGAAAATGAGCCGGTTCCTACAACACCAAAACCTATGCTTCAAAAACAAGACAATATGCCTATTCCAAAAGAGAACAGACAAATTGTTGAATCATCTGTTAATTCCTATGTTGAAAAAGCTGAAATCGTTAAAAATGAGCCGGTTCCTACAACACCGAAACCTATGCTTCTTCAAAACAAGAATACCCTTGTTAAGCAAGAAGACAATGCCGAAAATGCAAAAAAAGAAAACAAGAGAAAACTACGCATAGTCGGTCCTCCAACACCAAAATCAAACGAAGAAGTTAAACAAGAATACATAAAAACTGTTCAAGATGAACAAAAATACAAAATATATAGTGATAAAAAACTGCAAAATGCTTTAAATCCAACACAAGAAAAGCAAGAAGAAAAAAAATTAAATCTTTGGGCTGAATACAAGAAAAAACAGTCATCAAGACCACCAATAATAGTTGAAGATAACCTATCACAACCTACAGATTCAAATGAAGTTCGTGCAACCATAAAAAGAGTTGAATTTTCAGAATCCAAAGTATTTACACAAGAAGAACTTCAAAAGTTAGCAGCACCACTGCTTTCACAACCTGTAACAATTCAAGATATAAGAAAAGTTGTTGACGGAATAACAAGATGCTATATCCTTGGAGATTACGCAACTTCAAAAGCATACCTTCCCCCGCAAGATCTGACTGACGGAGTACTAAAAATAGGATTAATGGAAGGAACTGTAGGGAAAGTTACTGTTCAAGGTAATCGTTGGACAAGAACCTCATACATTACAAAAAGAGTTGCACCAACTCCGGGCGACCTATTAAAAGTCAGCGATATAGAAGAAGATATCATCAAGTTTAACAACAACAATACGGTAAAATTAAATGTTGCACTCAGTGCAGGTGAAGAACAAGGACAATCGGACATAACGCTCAATGCATTGGATCCGTTTCCTTTTCATATAGCATTTATGACAGATAACCAAGGACGTCAAGCAATAGGCACAACCCGTTGGGGCGGTATGCTTGCTGCTGACAGTCTTTTTGGATTTAGAGACAGATTATCACTTGGTGGATATTTAGGAAGAGGAAACAGAGTCGGATTTGCAGATTATAACATTCCTGTTAACAGATTCGGAACAAGGCTTGGTGCATCGATTTCTGCAGGAAACATATCGGTTGTAAACGGGCCAATGAGAGCTTTTGGCGTTGGAGGTACATCTCAGGTTTACACAGTCTACGCAACACACCCTCTTTTTGACAGAGAAGATGCCAATATAAGCTCTTACACCTCTGTAAACTGGAAACGTTCTACTTCTGATATTGCTGATTTCAAAATTTATGACAAAAACTCTTTCTCTCTATCTCAAGGTTTCACCGCCAGAAAAGATACCCAAAGAGGTATATGGTATACAGGGCATTACGGTTCTGTTGGTATGAAAGCAATGAATGGAGATTATGATTTCTTCAAGTATGAAGGTAATATCACAAGACTCCACGATTTTGGTAAAGGTATAATAGGACAATTTAGAATATCAGGACAGTATTCTCCTAATGACGATCTTCCTTGGATGGAACAATTCCAAATTGGTGGTCTTTCCACAGTTAGAGGCTATTCTGAAGGTCTGTTGCTTGGAAAAAGCGGTTATTTTGCCAGTGCGGAAATCATAACACCATTACCAATTCTTCCTAAAAGAATCGGTTCCGATAAACTAGGATATATATATCCCAGAGAAATGATTAAAGGTGCCGTATTTATGGATAACGGTATGATATTCCCTTATAAATACGGTAACGAAAGTATTGATAGCGGAGACTTCCTTATGAGTTGGGGTCTGGGACTGAGAATAAACTTAAGAGAAGATCTTGCAGCTCGTTTATATTGGGGCTTTGGACTCAACAACAAATATGATGTTGATCAAAAACTCGGCAGATTCCATTTTGATATAACTTGTGCCCCTGATATAGGCCGAGTTGTAGCAGAAAGACATCCTAAACAAAATAAGAATAAGAAAGAAAACTTATAAACCGGTAAATTGAATGAGTTGGAGAAGATTATGCAAAAAATATTATTAACTTTGTTTTTATTTCTTATTTGTTCATACCCATCAATAGCAGATCAAATGATGTCATTACCCGATACGGTAAATTCGCATATATTTTCTACAGATGCAACAAAACCATTAATGAACCTAGAAAGAACACAATATACCAATAAAGCAATAATGCAAATTGAAGATAAGCAAAAACCGAAAAAAGAAAACTCCGCTGACAGTAAAAAAGAAGATGAACAAATGGTAAAAGAAAAAACTAAGTTCAAAGATTTGTTTAAAGGTTTTGTAATTGAATATTAGTAATATTGTGATTTTTTAATATAAAACACATAAATAAAAAGGTTTTTCTAATGTTACGAATACTTAAATAAACAACAGATAATTAGCAAAAAAAAAGTAATTTGAGCGTTGTACATAAGGATGTAGTGGAATGAAAAGATGTCTATAGTAGTTAATAACAAAGTACGACGTTTTGTATCAAACAAAATCGGAGTATATATAAACTCACCGGAACAAAGGTTGATACAAGGGATTACAGCTCTTGGTATGCAACCTTTAATAGACTACTACAACCACAAGGCAGATGATGAAACGAGAGCTGTATCAGTAGCAAGGACAATAGGTAAAATTATTGCAGGTACTGTTGCCGGAGTTGCTATAAGATACATAGCAATCCATGCAGCAAAACAATTTAGTGCTTATGCATACAAGGAGATTATTGGCGGATACGTAAAAAAAGTTGGTCCCAAAAGAAGAAGAGATATCTTCATGCCAAACTATGAGTTTGCAATCCCCAGTAAAACGCCAAAAGAATTTAAAGCGATGCATGAAAATTATGCAAAAACGATGGGAACGCTTCTTGCTACAGGAGCGATGGTCTTTACAAACTTTTTAATAGATGCTCCGCTGACAAGAATAATAACAAAACACCTTACCCCGACAGTAAAAAAACACATAGACAATCAAAAAGCAAAGAAAATGGAGGTTGATAATGGCTCCATTTAATCCGTATAATGCATTACTATCCAAAATTTTTAACTACTATGGTCAAGATGTCGGCAAATCTTTAATACATCTTGGGGCGTTGGGTTGGTTTTTGAGTGCACTT
Source organism: Candidatus Gastranaerophilales bacterium (assembly GCA_944326555.1). GTDB lineage: Bacteria > Cyanobacteriota > Vampirovibrionia > Gastranaerophilales > Gastranaerophilaceae > Limenecus. The sequence goes on from CALVEK010000002.1 coordinate 81,593, forward strand.
GCACAAGTTACAATGATTATAAGAAACAAGGATATTGATAAAAAAGAAAAACAATTCCTTGTTCCGCAAGAAATTGCTGATGGGGTAATAAATGTAGGATTGTACTATACAATTTGCCAAGGTATAAAATCCGGTTGCGACAAAATGTTGGAAAAAGGGCATATCTTAACAGAAAAATCCCTAAGAACAATTTTGCAACTAAAACCGACCCCCAATTCTTGTTCCGATTACATAAAAGGTATGAACGAAATCTTTTTGGCAAGAGGTTTTGTCAAAAAAAATAAATCAGTGGGCCCTTTAACTAACTTTTACAATGGTTCTATGTATATGCTTGAACTATTTAGAAAAAAGCCGGCTGAGGTAGATAAAATTCTTGATAATAATCCAATGCTAAAAAGTACATTTGGAAATATACGCAGTGATGAGCTGATTAAAAGAACTGACCGTTTTTTAAATAGAGCAGCCAAAGAATATGCCGGATTCAAAAACGGTATGGGGGTTGTAGCTGCAGTTGGAGCATCTATTTTAGCTTGTAACCTTATTACGCCAATAACAAGAAATATGACAGCCAGTGCATACCAAAAGAGAGTATTAAAACGTCAACAACAAATAAAAAACAAAACACAACTTGCTGTTAAACAAACTGATTATTTTAACACCAGCATCTCAAACACATTCAGTCATTTTAAAATTTAATTTTTAAAAGACTGTCTACAATTTGACCTTTTGATGATTTCACATTAGACTCAGAATCAAAAAGATATGCCGTTCCAACACCTGCATTCAAAGCTGCATCAACATCTCTTTCTTTATCACCTACAGCTATAGAATTTTTCATATCAATATTATAGCGTTGCTGAGCTTTCAAAAACATTCCTGGAGATGGTTTTCTATCAGGATGTTCTAAATACGGGCAGCAATAAATATCAGTAATATCTATACCTTTTTTACTAAACTCTTCTTTCATAAAATTATTGAAATTATTCATTTGTTCAATTGTATAATACCCGCGTTCAACTCCTGATTGGTTAGTTACAACAAAAATTTTAAAACCATTATCTTGGGCTTTTTTACAAAGTTCAAATATACCATCTATAAAATGTAATTTTTCTGGTTCAAAAGTGTAACCATAATCAACATTTATTGTCCCATCTCTATCCAAAAACAAAGCCTTAATTTTTGGAGCAAGTTCTTTTTCAATAAAACCACAGATAATATGGCCCACAGCAATATGCATTTCTTGAATATGATTTGTAACATCAGATGGGACATTGATTGCAATATCTGCTGCATCTTTCATTTTTCCGCCTTTTTCACCTGTAAATGCAATTGTTGTAATTCCAAGAGTCTTGGCTTTTTCCATTGCGAGCAGAACATTTTTGCTGTTACCGCTGGTAGATAACCCTACAAGAACATCTCCTTTTTTTCCAAGCCCATCTACTTGTCTCTCAAAAATAGTGTCATAGCCAAAATCATTTCCAACAGCAGTCAAAATAGAAGTATCGGTTGTTAAGGCAATAGAATTTAATGCCGGTCTATTCATTTTATATCGTCCGACAAGTTCAGCAGCAAGATGCTGTGAGTCTGCAGCAGAGCCGCCATTACCACAAAACATTACCTTACCGCCGTTTTTAAGAGAATCAATACAAACCTTACATGCCTGTTCTATTTGTGGAGTCAATTTTTTTATTTTCAAAAAATTCTCAGAAATTGTATCAAAATCTTTATTTATTTGGTTGTACATCCGTATTTTCCTCTTAACACTCTCTTATTTTGTCTCAACTAAATCCAAGTTATCTATTTTTTTTAGAATTGCATTTGTAGAGTAATCTTCTATTCTTTCTAATTCAACAGCTCTTCCGCCATATGATATTACTTTTTGAGCTTCAGGCCAATCTTCTATTTTATATCCCTCTTTTGCTATAACATCAGGTCTGAGTTCTTCAACAAGCTCAAGAGCCGTATCCTCGTCAAACAATACAACATAATCAACGAACTCTAATGAAGCAACAACATAAGCTCTTGTTTTTTCATTTTGCAAAGGATACTGTTCTCCCTTTATATTTTTTATGGATTTATCAGAATTTACACCAACAAACAAGCAATCGCATTCATTTTTTGCACCCGCAAAAGAATGAATATGCCCAAGATGCATTACATCAAAGCCGCCATTAGTAAAACCAATGATTTTACCTGATGACTTAAGTTCTTTAGCAATTTTTTTAGCATCTTCCAAACTTATTATTTTTGAGGCTTGAGCAAGTTTTTGAACACCGTTTGCCCTATCAATAGCAATAGAAAGTTCCTGAGGCGTAACGCAAGCAGTACCCAATTTGCCTACAACAATGCCCGAAGCCAAATTTGCCAATCTCATCGCATTAGTGATAGGCATACCTGCTGCAATAGCTGCCCCCATAACAGCCAAAGAAGTATCCCCTGCCCCTGACACATCAAAAACTTCCTTAGCTTCTGCACTGATATGGACAGCACTTTTCACATCACTTGAGGGAACAAACATCATTCCATCCTTGCTCAATGTAATCAAAAGATTTTTGATATTGTATTGCTGCATTACTTTTTGGGCTGTTTTTTGAATTTTAATTTTAAAATCATCATCCTTGGTATCAAACTTTTCCCCACTGACAAGTTCAAACTCTTTGAGGTTTGGTTTTACAATATCAGCACCCGAATACTTTGAGAAATCTCTCTCTTTAGGGTCAACAAGAACTTTTTTACCATACTTTTTACACAACGATATGATTATTTGAGTTGTTTCATTAGTTAAAAGCCCTTTTTTATAGTCAGAAACCAACACAATATCAGAGTCTTTAATTTCTTGTTCTACAAGCTCCTTAAATTTATTAATCAAAGACGCATCCAACTTTAAAAAAGTCTCTTTATCAGCTCTTATCAAATGATTATTATTGGCAATCATTCTAATTTTTGTAGTTGTAGGATAATTTTCAGGTTTTATCAGCTTATATTCACAATTTGTCTTATCCAAAAAAGCCTCTAACATTAAACCGGACTCATCATCGCCCGAAACTCCGACATACTTTGTTTTAATTCCCAAAGAAGCGAGATTGGCAATAACATTACCCGTTCCACCCAGCATAGATTTTTCTTTTAATATCTTGAAAATAGGTACAGGCGCCTCAGGAGAAATTCTTTCTACTTCTCCATAGTAAAACTTATCCAGCATTATATCGCCAACACACAACACAGTAAGTTCTTCAAAGCTCTTAAGAATATCTTTAGTAAGCATGATTTTATTCCTTACAACTACAATGAATTAAATTTTAACATTCTCAAACATTATTATCAAACTAGAGTTCATAAGAAACAGGATCTCTGTTTAAAAGATTAAGAGCGTTCTTAGCTGTATTATTTATTGTCCTCATATTTTGAACCAGATTTTCTGAATCTTTGTCCGCAGACAATTCGTCTATAACAAATCTTGAAACCTCTTTTATTTGTTCAAGGATATCAACTGTTCTGTTTACAGATTTTAGAAAATCTCCTTCATTAAAAGTTTTTGAAGTTTTTGTATTATCTTTTATAAGTTTTTCCCACCCTAATCTTGATTCTTCATCATTGGATGACTCAACATTTACCCATTGTGAGATATATTGAACATCTTTTCTGTTAAGTTTGTTATCAGGGATATTAACGTGCTCTGAATCCTGCAAGGCTAAAACTTTTTGATACAACTTATCTATTCCCCACAAAGTATCAGAAACAGTCTCTTCAAGATGGACAGGCTCTTCAAACTCATCATTAGATGGCCTATCATCAAAAGGAGTTAAAGCACAAGCAACGCAAGCAAGCTCTTGAGGAGTTAAATACTGTAAACCTGAATTCAAAATAGTTTCAGCAAACAATAAGCCATCAACACCTCTTGCCTTGGCAACAATCTCACCTTTTATTGTAGGAATAAGAACACCATCTATATTTTCAAAACATTTCAATTCAGGATTTGTAAGAACTTTTGCCATTGCATTAAATTGTTTTTTTATTCCACCCATCACTCTATATGGTTTTTGACCAATCGATTCAAGTCTTTCTTTTAAGAAAGATTTATCAACTGCATCCGATAAATTATCAGCAGAACCCTCATTTGAGATAAAATGACTTATAAAGCTATAGGTCGGTTTAAAACTACTGTTAATTGGGTCGGGTTCGGAATTAGCAAGATTATAAATACTTGTTACTCCGTGGTCTTTATCAGGAATGACAACAACATTCCCTATTGAATCCTTACCTCTTCGACCAGCCCTACCTGCCATTTGTTGAAATTCACTTGGGGTCAAGGTAACAAATTTTTCTCCGTCTTGATTTTCATTAGCACCTGAAAACCTTGTAAGCTGGGTAAACACTACAGTTTTTGCAGGTACATTTATACCTGCACCAAGAGTAGAAGTTGCAAACACAACCTTTATAAGTTTATTTTGAGCCAGTTCTTCGACAAGAGCTTTATATGATGGCATTTTACCTGCATGATGAACGGCAACACCTGTCAATAAAGTTGACGGATCTTCATTAGTACCCAAAAAGACACCTTTATCTAAATGTTTTTTTATTATCGCTGAGGCTCTCTCTTTTTCCTCATCATTTAAAAGACTTTCTCCAGTTTTTAAAAAGCCTGCTCTTAAATTATTGCACTGTTTCTTTGAAAAATTAAAGAATATAGCGGGCAACTTATCCTCTGTCTGAAGAACCTTTATCAAGTCATACTCATAAGGAGTGTATTCACTTCTTTTTACAACGGTAAGAGAAGCAGCAATCTTGTCAGCCAACATCGGCTTTAATCCTGTGTTAATTAATCTTTTATTAAACTCTTTAACACCCATATCAGAGTTATTCAAAATAGATTTTATTTTCAAAAGCCCATCCTTGGCAGTAGCATTACCCCCCGTAATCCTGCTATATTGGGCAAAGGCTCTTTGTGTATTATGAGACATCAAATCAGTTTCCAAATATTGAGAAACTTTGTCAGTACTTATAACTTTTTGCATTGCACCATTCGAATAAAACGAACGTTTTTGTTCTTTATCGGATTTTTCTGTTTTCAGTTTTTCATTAATTTTACGCTCACTTTTATCACACAAAATAGCAGCAGCTCTTTCGGCATCCTGTTTAGAATAACCTAATTTTTTCACCAACAATTGAGACAAGTTCTCGGGCTTGCCTTTAAAATCAATGTTCTTCATCAAAAATTGCAAACCATCTACAGCAGAAGAATCTCCTCCTGATTTTGCACTTATTTCTATTAAAACATCTGTCTGTTTATCGGAAAGATTTTTCTTACTTTGAGGATTCAATGCCTTACCTAGTTTTTGCAAATTATATGACTCCTCTGTAAGTGGGGTGATAGAAGTTTTGGATCTTTTGGGGTCAAAAACATAATATTTAAGAGGAACATGTCTTTCTTCTGACGGAACATTGACTATTTGAGAAACTCGTTGAGAAGATTTTTCAGTAAGTAATCTATTCATCCATTTCTGCAAGACTTCGCCATTTTGTGCTGTTGCAGAAAGTAATAACTGCTGGACCTTAGGAGGTGTATACATTATAGAAGTTTCCCAAACTTCGCCTCTTTCCGGATCATTCATATAATGAAATTCATCATAAATAACAGTTGCAACATCTTTTAATCTGTCTGAAAGTTCTTTTTTCTTATCTCCAAGGAGCATATTACGATAAATTTCAGTGGTCATAATAACAATAGGAGCATTACCATTAATTTTTATATCACCGGTTAAAAGCCCGACATTTTCTTTACCGTATAATTTACAAAAATCTGTATATTTTTCATTTGATAGAGCTTTTAACGGAGTGGTGTAAAATGTAGTCTTTCCCTCAGATAAATTTTTATTTATCGCATACTCGGCAATAAGAGTCTTACCCGTTCCTGTCGGAGCCAAAATGAGAGGATCCGCACCATCATATATATATTTTGCAGCCTCTATTTGATACTTATCAGGTTTAAGTCTAAAATATTTGTGCAAACTTTCTTCAAACTTCACATCTTCGGATTTATTGTTTATTGTTGAGCCAAAAGATAACGGATAAAAATATATAAAATCTTTAGTATTTACTGTTTTAGAGCTTTTATCCACATTAATTTTGTTTGATTGTTTTAAATTGCCGGCTTTATTATATAGAATTGGTGATATAACTTTTTGAACAAACATGGACAAATTCTCCTTTTTTTGCACTAAAAACCAAAGCTAAAAATAGTTGTTATTTTCTAAAAATTGTTTGATAAAACTTTACATCGCAATTAGTTTATTTGCTTACAAGTAACAAATTTTTTTTATTACAATATTTAGAAAATTAAAGAAGTGATAAAAAATCTATGAAGATATCAAATAGCAAAAATATTTTTATCAGAAAAATATCAACAGCAACAAAAGTACTGATGAGCAGTTTTTTGTTGTCATTGCCCACACCTTTGGCCAAAGATACTTTTACAAAAACACCACAAATTACAGAAATAATACCACGCCATATTGTCCCAAAACTTAATAAATCACTTACAAAGGGACTAAAAATTGTAGAAAATATAAATATAAGAGGAGGCGTAACACACTGTTACAATGATAGTTCTATGTTAGTCTTACAAAAAAGACTTTTAAATACGGGAATAAAAGGTCAATACACCTGCCCTATTGATACAGCAATAAAGCCATATATACCATCAACCGGTCAGTTTGGTTCGATAAGACCAGCAGGAAGGACGCATCTAGGAATAGATATTTACCCAAGATTATACGGAAGAAAACCTAAAAAACCTGTAGCCGTTGTATCGGCAACAGATGGGATTGTTGTAAGTGTAAAAAAATCTCCGCAAAATGACCCCAACAATTTGATTGCAAACAACATAAAGATTATGGCTCCCGATGGAAAAATATACTCTTATGACCATTTAGGAAGAAGAGAAGATTATAAAGGTGCAAAATATACAGAATTAAAAGAAATAGGAAGCATAATCCATGCAGGAGATACATTGGGAACAGTTGGCCATACAGGAGAAACAGCTGTGTGGCATCTACATTTTTCTGTAGAAGATTTGAACATAAAAAAAGAACAAGAACATAGTAAGCTTTGGAAAGACTTACACAAAAGATATTCTGTATATGCCACACCTAGAGGACAGATTGATCCACTAGATAAAGAAAAGGCAGGCACAATTGCTGATTTTTTAAATCTTTACCGAATTGATAAGGGTGAAAAAGTTTCTTATTATGCAAGTTTATAAATTTAACCTTTTATATGATTGTACTAATGAACATTTTTTTATAAAATCAGTTAAATAAAAAGAATGGAGTTTATAAAATGAGTAATTTTTCCAAGATAATTTTGTCTTTAGCCTTTGCAGGTATGCTATCTTTGTGCACAGCAACAATAACAACACCCTCAACAGCTGCGCAAGCAGAAGCAGAAGACCCAACATTATACAAAACAGTTAGAGCAAGTCATATTCTGGTTGATACAGAAGATCAGGCATGGGCAATAAAAACAAGAATCACAGAGGGAGAAGACTTTTCAAAACTTGCACAAGAATATTCAAAATGCCCATCAAAAGACAAAGGCGGAGATTTAGGGTATTTTAACAGAGGACAAATGGTTCCTGAATTTGAATACGCAGCATTTTCCACACCAGTTGGAGAAGTATCGGATCCTGTAAAAACCAGATTCGGCTGGCATTTAATCAAAGTAACAAGAAAGATGTTGGCAAGATAAATTGCAAATGTTTTAAAAATTCTATAATATGGGTATATAGAGGATAGTACACAATGTATGGAGGAAATCTCACATGAAAAAGTTATTTTTGACTACAGTAGTAGCTTTGTTTGCAACAATGCTGGTAATCCCCGCATTAAATGAAAAATCATCTGTTGCATATGGAGCTCCAACTTATAAAACTGTAAAAGCACAGGTTATAGTTGTTAATTCAAAAGCAGAAGCCGACAAAGTAAAATCAGAACTTAACAACGGCGGAAGTTTTTATGCTATAGAAAAGAAATATTCAATATCTGAGCTGGATAGCTATAGAACAATGACCAAAACTGAAATTGATCAGAATTATCCAGAGTTAAGCGAACTTGCCAAAACAATGAAATCAGGAGAAATATCTAACCCTGTTGAAACACAAGATGGTTGGGTTATTATCAAAATGATATCTCGCACATATTAATCAAGTGTACTATTTAAAAGTTCTTGACGACAAAATATGTTGTTGATAAACTTTAGATACTTGATAGATAGTGCATTGAAAATTTAATACTAAACGTTTTATACATTTACGTTATTGAGCAATGTAATATATGATTGCATTGCTCAATATATTTGATGATGTTGTGTAGCTTTTGACTCTGCTGACGAGAATGATTGATTATCATTCGAGGAGAGGTAGCACCGTAGGTGCGCTACATTAAAATTATAAAACGGGATGTGGCGCAGCTTGACTCTGCCGACGAGAATGATTGATTATCATTCGAGGAGAGGTAGCACCGTAGGTGCGCTACATTAAAATTATAAAACGGGATGTGGCGCAGCTTGACTCTGCCGACGAGAATGATTGATTATCATTCGAGGAGAGGTAGCACCGTAGGTGCGCTACACTAAAATTATAAAACGGGATGTGGCGCAGCTTGGTAGCGCACCTCGCTTGGGACGAGGGGGTCGCACGTTCAAATCGTGTCATCCCGATTTTTTAAATTTTGTACACTGAAAAACAAAAGTAAGAAGAATTAACTCAATGCTTAGAGAGCAAAGCTCTCGAGTATAGATTACTACCTGCCGTAGAAGGCAGGATTGACAATTAAATTTGCGGAAGTAACTCAATGCTTAGAGAGCAAAGCTCTCGAGTATAGATTACTACCTGCCGTAGAAGGCAGGATTGACAATTAAATTTGCGGAAGTAACTCAATGGTAGAGTACCTGCCTTCCAAGCAGGCTGCTGCGGGTTCGAGTCCCGTCTTCCGCTCCATTTGCACATTAAATGAAAGATATTGACTCTCACACGTATTTCTAAGCAAATAAATTTGCAAGAAATACGGTTTACGTGTTCGATTTGCTAAAGCAAATCGCCAGCACCCGACATTCTACAAAATCATAGATTTTTTGAATGTCGTGCGAGTCCCGTCTTCCGCTCCATTTGTTGTATGGCGGCATGGCCAAGTGGTAAGGCAGAGGCCTGCAAAGCCTTTATCCCCAGTTCGAATCTGGGTGCCGCCTTTTTGAATAGAAAGACCTCAAAAGAGGTCTTTTTTAGTATCTTTTTCTCTTATCGACGAATTTGATATCATAATCCAAAATCTCAGCAATAAGCTTAATCTCACGATAGGGAATCGTTTCTTTTCTGAGCTTTTGAGATAGATTTGCCATTGTGTATTTTTTGTTTAATTTCTTAGACAGTTCGTTTGCTAGGTCTGTTAGTGTAAAATCTCTATCTAAAATTAGTTGTTTTATTTCTTTAATAATCACTAGTAGCACCTAAATTCAACTATATGATTAACAATTATACAATATGTTTTAGTATTCAATTAATAAGTTGAGTTAGATGAAAAAATGGAATCAAAAAAACTAAATATTATAGAAAGCAACATAGCTAATATAGACTCTATTGTAGGGGTTTGCATAAACTCAATATGCTACGAGCCTGAAAATACTGCACCTGTTGTTTATTTATATTTTTTTGAAACGATACAAAAGAAGTTGAAAGTCATAAGAGAGCAGTTTTGACAAAAATTTTTTTATGCTATTATTAGCGAAGATTGACAAATCAATAAATGGGCGGTTGGCACTCTGCCGAACGAATTGACTAAATGTCAATTTGTGAGAGGTGGTAGCGCATCTCAAAGCAGAGCTTTGACAAATCAATAAATGGGCGGTTGGCGCAGTTGGTAGCGCATCACATTGACATTGTGGGGGTCGCTGGTTCGAGTCCAGTATCGCCCACCATTTAAAAAAGAGGCTTCTATAAAGCCTCTTTTTTACTGCGAAATTTACCGTCAGTAGCGAGCTTTTTGTTAATCAGCATCAAACAGAGAACACAAAGTTAATATTTTTGAGAAAATAAAATATTTAAACAATAAAATTCTCTTTTTTACACATCATAAGCCCCTAAAAATTAATTTTTTATTATTTTTTATTGAATATCAAGATATCTATGTAGAATTATAGTATGAAATATTTAAAATAAAGGAAGAAACAATGTGGCAAATACTTCAACAACCATCTTGTGCATCACAGATAACCAAAAATCCGATAGACGATTTAACGCAGAATACATATAATTCTTCTGAGACACTAAGACTACTTTTAAAAGAAAGTAGAGAATCACAAAAAAGGTCTAATAGCCAATTTGTAATAACAACGTTAATCACTCTTGCTACATTATTTTTGGCAGCACTTCCTTATATAGAACGCATAAAGTCCTTTTTTAGACTAATACATTTTTAAAAAGTTTTCTTAAACTCAAGTCCACATCCTGAGTTCCATTTAAAATATCCTCTTGTATGTTTGGCGGCAAAAATCTGAGTGACATAATTTGTCTAATATATTTTTTATCTTTCATATTTTCAAAACGTTGGATATCGGTTATTGTTTTACAAAGACCTTTCTGTAACAGACCGTGCCAATAGTAACATCTTGTTAGTGCTTTTATTAGTGTCAAATTATATTTTTGAATTTTGGAATTTTCTGGAATTATCAAAATTTTACCTTTGGTTGGTGTTCTAGCAATTTTTATTTTCTTATCAAATGAAATAAATTCTGTAGGCTCTTCACAACACGATATTTCTAATTTACTTTTATATACAATTGATAAAAGAACTGGGATCAATGTATTTTTCTTTATTATAATTTGTATCCTATCTGCATATAAAATAACATTGAAGATTAATGCTCTTATGAAAAAAGGTTCAAATGTTTCTGTATTTTCAAGATATTTGATTATTGCAATTTCTTGCTTTATATCTAAAGTTGTAAGATAAACTTGTATTTGATTTGTATTTTTTAGAAAACCGGTAATTTCATCTTTGACAACTTTTTCAATTTCTAATGCAGGAATTTTTGTTACAGAACCAGATTTTTCTTTATTAAGCCCGAGTATAGCCTGACTTACGTAATATCTGTATTTCTTATTTCTTGTATTGCTGAGACTAGTCGTCATTATATTTTCTTTGTCGTCATACAACAAACCTTTTAAAAAAGAATCACTGGTGTTTTTACTTGTGCCTTCAATTGCATTAAGAGACAATATGTTTTGCACTTCTTCAAAAAGAGAAGGTTGAATAATAGCAGGATGCTCACCATCGTATTCGTTTTGTTTATGAACAATCTTACCTGTATAAATCTTATTTTTCAGTATGTAATAAAGATTTCCTTTTGAAAAATTTTTACCGGATTTTGTTTTGATTTTGCTATCTTTCAGGTATTGCATTAATTTTGAGACACTTTTAAACTCTAAATATTTATTAAAAATAAGCTTTATTTTTAAGCTATCTTTCTCATTGATTTTTAAAGTTCTATTATTCTTGTCGTACCCCAAAGGTACAACCCCTCCCATCCATAGACCTTTTTTCTTTGATGCTGCGAATTTGTCCCGAATCCTTTCTCCCGTTACTTCTCTTTCAAATTGAGCAAAGGATAGCAAAATATTTAATGTCAGTCTACCCATAGATGTTGTCGTATTAAAATGTTGTGTTATAGAAACAAAAGAAGCTTGATGCTGATCAAAAATATCTATGATTTTTGAAAAATCCATAAGAGAACGGGTTAACCTGTCCACCTTGTAAACAACCACAATATCAATCTTGTCTTCTTTTACATCTTGCAATAGTGCTTTAAAGGAAGGTCGTTCCATTGTTCCACCGGAATACCCGCCATCATTATATTGCGTATCTATCAATATCCAGCCCTCATTCTTCTGTGATTTAATGTAGGCTTCACAAGCTTCTCGCTGAGCATCTAGTGAATTAAAATCCTGCTCCAGACCTTCTTCTGTTGATTTCCTTGTATAAATTGCACATCTGATTTTTTTCATACTGTATCTATCACTCTAAAAAATTATGTTCTAAAGTGAATTCAAGACATTTGTATCAATTGGACATATTGAATATAAAATTTAGATCTTTATTGATATTTTTTCTTTCTCTAATTCTTTAAAATTTATACTTTCAAAAACTGGCATTTGTTGATAACGGAAGTAATAATAATAATTTTCATCTATTTTAGCTTTAATAATTTTTTGCGCTTCTTCTTGTTCATCTATCAAAATATATGCTGCGGCTTTTTCCATTGTATCTTTAGTATTATCAAAAATAGGCTCTAAATTAACTTTTGTAATTTTAGATGGATTTTTTCTTCTTTTTTTTGCTAAATTATAATTGATTTTTAAAATGTTATCATTTTTATTAACTAATATATTAGATTTATCATTGATTAATTTTTGGTATATTTCATAAATTTCATCATATTCTTCAAGTTTCAAAAGATTGTATGTATATGTAATATAGTCAGATGTTGTTTTGTCACTTTTTTCAAACTCATCCATTATCTTATCAAAAAATTTATTCTTATCTATGTGAAATAAAATTTCATTATAAACATCTAGCCTCATTAACTCAGATGCATCAGGCTGTCTATTTATAATATCAAAAGCTTTTTGATATTCATTATTAAAAAACAACAAACTTATATACAAAGAAAAATACTTTAATCTGTCATTTCTCGCAATCTTTAATAGTCTTGGGTCAATACTTTCTATATTTTTTATCGCCAAGTTTAAATTTCTAAAATTAACTAATATACATCTTGTTTTATTTAAATTATATAAAATACTATCTTTATATTGAAGGTCATTATCCGAAAATATTTTTATTAATTCATCACAATTGTTTAACTTTGATAAAATTTTAATATATTCAGATAAGTAAAAAATGTTTCTTTCATAAATTCTATTATTTTTTAAATACTCATTAAAGATGTCTTTAAGTTCTAACAAATATTTTTTTTCATTATCTTTATCATTTTTAATTTTTCTATAAATTTTTTCTATTTTTGCATCATAAACAGGCATTGAATAATTATCTTTAGAACCCAGATCATTTATAATTTGATCACAAACATCAATAATTTCTTGGACATCATTATGTCGTTCAATCACAAAAGACAATTTATCCATATATGCATCATTATCAGACGTTTTTGATAAATCAATCGATTTATCATATAGTTGCATAATTTCCCTCCAGGAATCTTTAGAAAAATCATTTAGCTCTATTTTATATTCTGCTATATTGTTAAGAATTATATAATTGGATGAATCCAAATTAAAAGCTTGCTCAAGAATAGATATTTTTTCATTTATATCCGGAACAAGGCTTGCTTTTTTTATTAAATAAGGGATATTAGAATCTTTTTTGTGCTCATTATTGTATTGCATAACTTTGTCAATTGTCTGCAACGCTAATTGTTTCTGTTCTAATCCAACAAGACAATTAATTTTGTGGTACACATATACATTATATAAAAATGAGGGAACATCCTTATTTGTTATATTTTTCTCAATAAGTTCCAATGCTTGATTAAATTGTTTATTTTTAATAAGAATTCTTATATCTTTTTCTTCTGGTACATTATATTCACTCTTTAGTTCTTTTTCTTTTATCTCGTATTTAGAATTTTGGTCCATATTATTTTGTTCAATCTGCTCATGAGAATATGAAGCATCAAATTGTGAATTATTTATATCATTTACGATTAATTCGCAATCATTAAACTTTTCTTTTTGTTCCATAAAATATTCTTGCTGTTTGGTAACACGAGCACTTGCCAACATACCTAATTGTATAGGAGAATTAACTTTACCTTCTTCATTTAATACAAGATGTGCTAGCTGTGCACAAAAAACATCGAAATTATCTATTAAAACGTAATATACTTTATCTTTTTTTAATAAATCTATAACTTTTTTACTAATATTACCGTTATTAAAATCTTCCTTTCTTATACACCAATATATTCCATTATTAAGATATTCTTCTTTAGTCAATAAATCATTCAAAACTTTCATAATAGAGTCATCATTACCCGCATACCCCACAGTAATCAATCCATAATTTTTTAAAAATTCTTCAAATTTACTTTTCATATTTGTTTCTAAATCGCTTAGTTCATCATTTGTCGATTTAAGTTTCTTAAAAAGGAAATCACCGTGTAATTTTATGATCTTAGTTCTCTGCGAACGAATGCTAATATTAAAAATCGAAGAATCATGTGCACAAACAATAGGACGTTTTATATCGTTATATGGAGACATTGACTGTTCAAGTAAATCATCAAAATTAGTTGTAAAAAAAGTGTCAATTTCACCGTTATGAGCAAGACGATTGAGATATTTATATCCAATCGACGGTTCCTTTGCTTTTATGACTTCACGTTCAATAAAATTTCTTCGTTGATTTGGTAAATCATACAATTTACCAAATAATGACCCGTATTCATTGTTTTCATCATACCAAGAGCGTTCATTTTCTCTTAAATATTGTCTAATTTCATCAGGACTAATTGCATTTATATCTTCATTTTTTAATCTCCTATAAACCTCTGTAAGCCATTTTTCCACTAAAACTTGACCTGTTCTAATACCTGACGACGCAGAAGCTCCAGCACCAAGCAACATGCAATACAAAGCTTGTTTGTCTTCTGGTTTGTTTTTTATAAATGTTGCCAAATCTTCAATTGTTCTTAATTTTTCTGTATTGATATCCAAAGCCATTTTTATTATTACCTTTACTATTAAATAGATGCATGATAATTTTAACATCAGAAATCAAACATTTCATTTCATATTAAGTAAATATTACAAAAGCATAATGAGAAACATTACTTACCGACTTTACTTCTTAAACCGACTGAGAACGCAACACCTTCTCTGCCCCCGCTTCTGAACATTGCCTGTCCATAGCCTGTGAATCTTTCTCCCCAGCGTTTTTGTACACCCAGTCCGTATTCGACGTAAGGTCTTACGGCTAATTCCGGTAAACTTACATCATTAGCCTGAAATTTTGTTTTATCCATTATATTCCAGATAAAGTTCACCCCGAGATATGGCTGCCATCCGTTAGAACAGTTGCCTACAAGTTTTATTCCCGGTACAACCTGAATTGCATTTAGCGGGTCAGAAGTAATATTTACACCGGCTGCATTGTGATAATCAAATGTATTTACAAATGAGTATGACATTAAATAGCTTGGCTGTAGTATCATTTTGCTGTTAAACAGTTCCCAATTATATCCTGTTTTTATTGCAGTACCGGCTAAAAGCATACCAAAGTTTTCAGAACCTCTTGAGGTATTTGCATCTGCTCCGTTTGCACCTACGTTAGCCGTCCACGCACCAAACCAGTTACCTTTGTACAATGTACCTGTTGTCCCCAGTGTACCGCCATTTTGATATATGCTGTTTCCCTGATATGCCTGGTGGCTTCCGTTGTAACCCGCATAGAGACTGAACACTCCCTCAAAGCCGTGACCGAGTTCTTTTATTGCAGAATCACCTCCGATAAAAGAACCGTACATTACGTTAGAAACTCTCGGACCGCCTCTTAAAGCAACGCTTTCAAATGATGAATAAGGTCTTGCCCAGAGTCCTTTGTTTTCTTCGGGCAACTGTGTCGGAGCGTATGTGTACATTGAATCAGAGTATGCATATTTATTTCTGTTTTTCATAGCTTCTCTGTCAGCTTTTGACATAAGCATCGTGATATCCATATTGGCAAATGCCTGATCGTATGAATTTAATAATGTCAAATATCCGCCTGCTTGCGCAGCAACAGAAGATACCATAACAGACGGATTTACGTTTGCATAATCAGATGATGAACCTCTTGTAAATGCAAATTCACCTGTTGTTGGGTCATAGCCTACACCGTATTTATAAATTGCTGAATAAGCAACATCTTTTACAGAAGTAGTCACATGGCCTTTTAACTCATCAGGCGCAAAGGAAATAACTGTTTTGTCTTTATTAGCATCACTCAAAAGATTTATATTGCTTACATTTAATTTTCCGTCTGTAACCTTGTATCTGTCTGCAGAAATGCTATCCATTTTTTCTGCTGCCAAATCTGCATCCACAGATATATTAGAATTTTTATTTAGCTCAATTGAAGCAAGAGAAATGTCATTAACTGTTCCATTTGCAAGGTTCAACAAACCTCCGCTAAAGTTTACGCTGTTTTTGTTTCCATCAGGATTTGACAGGTATTCGTCTTTTGTGAAAGTAACACTGCCGCTGTTTATATTGTATTGCAAAGCGTCTATGTAGTTGTTGTGAACAGTGTCTTTGTTTTCATTGTTAATTGTAAGAGGATCTATTTTTCCGTTGAATACAATCCTTCCGTCTCCTCGCAAAGTCATTTCATTAGAAACATTTGCTGAACGAATATCATTCCTGATTTCAACAGTTCTGCCTGATGAAGCGGAAATATCTGCTTTTGCTGTTGTTCCATCCAAATATATTGCGTTTGCTTTATCGGCTTCCGATATTATGTTGTTTATTGAAATATCATTATTTATTGCATTAATTTCAAGTTTTCCTCCGTCTTTTACAGTTAAAGCCCCTTCATTTGCTGCTGAGGTCTTAAAGTTAGAAATATTTGCATCGCTTATTTTTAAAGTCTGGTTGTTGTTAACAACTATTCCGCTGTTCTGGTTTCCGTCTATTGTGTAACCGTTTCCGTTCACAGTCAACTCGGTACCGCCGAGATTTCCTGTCCATCCGGTCTGAAGTCCTGACCCGGATATAACAATATCTTCATTTGCAGAAAAGCTTCTTTCATCTGCCAGATTTATGTCTTTATTGTTTTGAGATATTGTATCTGAACCGCTTATTACAAGTGAAAATCCGTCTATTTCAACAGTCTTGTTTTCATCATCAACCAGTCTTGAAATATTCAAATTTTTGCCATCGGCATTGATTGTATAAAGATATTTATTTGTTAAAACATCAAAGTTTTGATGTGAATTTATGCTCAAATCGGAAGACATCCCTTTATCTGTAAAAGCTGTAGTATAGCTGTTTACACCATTTTCAAAATCAGATACGAGATTTACATTTGTCAAGTTTAAAGTACCTGTTGACGGTCCTTTTGCAACAATAGTATCAAAGTTTTTATTTTCCGCATCTATATCTATCGCAATATTTGCATTGTCAGCACTAAACGTATTCAGGCTCATTGTACCTGCTTTGTTATTTGAAAGATCCAAAAAAGTACCACTTGCAAGTATTACTTCTGTGTCATTCAAATTTGAATCGTTATTTAGAACAACATTTCCGCTTTTGACGTTTATTTGTATTCTTGATGAAGGAACTGGCACAACAGGAGCGTTAAAAACAACTGTTCCAGCATTACCTACTGTTTTATTATTTATATTGATATTTGGAATATATTCTTTTGTTATAGTTTCGCCTTGTTCGTTTTGATAATTTATTGCAAAACTTTCACCTGTTATACCACCGTTAAACGTAATGCTTTTACCGCTTGTTGTATTTAGATTTAGGTTCGAACCACGAAGATATATGTCGGCTCCTTGATTTGCCGTGTTATCCTTAAACTCAATATTTTTATTTTCCGCACTGATATTAACAGATGGTGTTTTATCTATATCCAAAGCATAGCTCTCTGATGCAATAGCAGCGCCAAATTCGGCTTTATTTCCGACAAAAGAAGTGTCTTTTATATTCACATCCGCTTCCAGGTTATAGATAGCTCCGCCAGAATATGCTGAATTTTCGACAAAATATGAGTCTGTGACGTTTGTTACCGAATTATATCCATTGAATATGGCACCACCATTACCTCGTATCCCCTCATTGTGAATTTCAATAACTTCTGGTTTTAAATTCTCATCAGGAAGGCCTACTGTAAGAACATGTGATTCCCATTTTGTAACAGATGTGGAATTGTTTTTAAATGTTGAGTTTTTTATGTCTAATGAATATGTATCTGTATAATCAGTAACATTGTTATCCAAGCCGTTCGCAATTGCGCCACCGGCAAATCCGGCTATATTATTGCTAAATTCTGCATTATCAATTACAGTTGTTCCTTCATTATGAATAGCTCCGCCAATTCCATTGATTGTATAAACATAACCTGTTTTATCTGTAAAATCATGTTTTACTTTTAAATCATATTCTGATTTTGCAGTGTTATTGCTAAATTTACTGCCGCCTGAAACGGATAAAGTTCCTTTGTTATAAATTGCACCACCTTTTTGAGCAGCTATGTTATTATTGAATGTCGAATTATTTATATTTGCAATGTTTTCATTGTAAATAGCTCCGCCATTACCTTTTGCACCTGTTTCGATTTGATTTATTATTTCAGGAATAAGAGAAGGATTATCTTCATTATTTTCTTCATTTTTGTATTTTGTATATGCTTTGTTTGAATCAAAATTTGACTCCGACAATGCTAGTATTGTGTCTTTTTCATTGCAAATGGCACCGCCTTGCAGTGATGCAAAGTTGCCTTTAAACTCTGAATTCGATATTTCAACAGCCGGAATAGTTACATCTTCATCGAATTTTTCAAAACTCAAGTTCACAGCACCACCTTGCTGACCTGATTTGTTTGAATCAAAGATCGAATTTTGAATGTTTAGTTTTGAATTAAAAAAATTAGAACCGTAAAAATCGACAGCACCGCCATGTGTACCTGCTTCATTTGCAATAAAAGTAGAATCTTTTATAATCGTGTCGGAACTAGTGCTTATAGCTCCGCCGGCACCTTGAATTATGTGACTTTCTTTCCATTTGTAATTTGTTTCATCATATAGTTTTGAGTCTCGGTTTGACTTTGCAATATTGTTTTCAAATGAAGAGTTTAGAACTTCGAGTTTGCCTGTGCCTGAGCTGTCTGTTTTTCCCTCTGAATTTATTGCACCGCCTTGAATAGCGGCAATATTTGAGTTGAATTTTGCTCCGTTAATTTTTAGCGAACCATTATTTGAAATTGCCCCGCCAAATCCGTTGTAATCATTGTCATAGCCATCTATAAGTTCATTGTTTACTTTGTAAGTATTAACTCTAAAGTATTCAGAATACGCTTTGTTTCCGATAAATTCATTGTTTCCAATAAGATTTAGTGTACCATTTCTATCGTTAAAGATAGCACCACCCATTTGCGCGACAATATTGTTTTTAAAAATAGAGTCAGAAATTGTTGTATTACTATGGTTTGCAATCGCACCGCCATAACCGAGGGACATATCAATATTTTCTTGTACAATACTGCCAACTTGCTGTTCAGGTACTTTAAAAAAATAGTGATACAATGCAGAGGTTGTATTATTTTCAAAAGTTGAGTTTTCTATGTTCATTTCACCGTAATTTGAAACAGCTGCTCCTTCTACAGTGTAGTCATAAGGTGATATTTCTGTTTGTTCTGTTGGAAAATCTGGTTCGATGGAGTTGTTTTTAAATGAAGTGTTTTGAATATTTACCGTACCTTCATTGTATATACCGGCTCCGGAAGATTCGTGTTTTAGACTTTCAAAACGGTCATTGTTTATATCTAACGTATCAGGAACAGGAACAACAACTCTGTCATTAGCAAAAGTGACACTCCCTACGGTAAGCATTACAGCTAAAAGCAAGGGAGTATAGACTCTGCTTTTATTAAAAATCTTTTTCTCCATTTAATAACTCCAAACTAAAACTTATTGTAATATTTTATATTTTTATTGTTTTTATTTAATACCATAGTAATTTTATACTATGTAATAATATAAATCAAGGGATTTTATAGGTCGTTATAGTATTATATTTTTTTACCCAATATTCGATAATAACTTTATGAGCAACATAAAAAAATTATTGGGTAACAGAATCCGAGAAATAAGACGTTCCAAAAATTTGACACAAGAAAAGCTAGCAGAACTGGTAGGCATTGGCACGCCCAATATCAGCTATATTGAAACCGGAAAATTTGCACCATCAATGGATACTCTTGAAAAAATAGCAGAAGTCCTCGAGGTAAAACCCTTTGAGTTGTATATGTTTGAACCCCTAAAACCTGCAAATGAATTGCGTCAGGAATTAATAAAAGCTATGGATGATGAAAACTTGCTCAAACTGCTTTATAAGTTTTATTTGACAATAAAGTAATCATTAATATTTTATAAAGATTTTGAAATATTCAGAAAAATTAAGCTAAACTGATAATGTCGAAAGACCCTGAAAAAATACGGTCAGGTATCGTATGCGAAGTACGGAGTAGCGGCAGGTTCCGTGAAGAAAACAATCCGCCTGTGCAATCATAGATTGCTTCGTTCGATAAACTTTGTTTATCTCTCAACGGCGGCATAGAAAGGTTACACCATTTGGGCTTCGAGTTCTCGAACCCCGTCGGGTTTCACACACTGTTCTTTTAGCCCGGGAGGCTATCTCACAAAGGTTCAGGTAATCTTTGTTCTATTTAATAAACAAATAACAACTATTTAAGTAATAGTTTGTTTTAATTTGTTGCGCCTTAATAATATTACACAATTGCTGCATTTATGCAGCTAGAAAGATTTTTATGAAAAATTTAGATTACAAAACCGTATCAAAATTATTATTTCCAGAACAACAAGAACTTCCTCAAAATGCATCCCAAAAATTTGATGATATCTTAAGAAGCGACTTTTACAATATGCAACAAGAACGTTTTAAAAAGTTAAATCCAAATTTAGCACCGCAAGTTGAGCAAGAACAGAAGTACAAAGAAATTGCAGATTTTATGAAAGAGCACATTATTTCTATCGGTAAGGAGCAAGCTATTAAGGATTTTCAAACAGGGATTAACTTTTTGCATATTGATATAAAGGATTTTATCAAAGAAGATGGTGACTTCGGAGAAAACACATTTAAAGCATTTTATGAAATATGCAAATTTTACGGGCTTGATGTTATCAAAGAAGCGATAAGAAAGGGTGCTGTGAGTAATGCGGTTCTTGATAAAACAGAAAATCCGAAAATTAACACTGATTTTCTTATACACAACATAAATAAAAATTTAAATATAAACAAGGAGGTGATTTAGTATGAAAAATAAAGAATTTCAATTGTCAGGTCACGTTAGTTACAGTATTAAAACCAAATACAAATGGTTGACAGAGCCCGGTGCTTGTAAAACCTGTCTTTCAATGCATGGCAAAATCTATGACAAAGAAGGAGTTCCTAAAAAACCTCATCCAAATTGCAGTTGTCATGTTGAAGAGATTAGTGTAATAGACCCTGAAATCAGTGCTCAATATGAATACAAAGAAGAAATAGAGCTATTAAAACTTGAAGCAGAGAAATTATTGGGGATATACGGGCATCAAAAAACAATCTTAAATCGACAAGGTCATACAAGCTAAGTCTTGAAACACAAAATGAAAAAACGTTATTACTACAAGAGGCTGATTATACAGAAAGTCAAATAAATGATTTAATAACCGGCCTGAATTCAAAAGTTGTTATTTATAATATCAATTATATAAAAGAGAAGCATCAAGAAATTTCTAATTTAAGGCAAGCAGTAATTTCTTTAAATAAAAGAATAGAAGATTTAATTGTAAAAATTAAAAAAGAAACTGTTAATGAGCTTGTAAAAAAAGGAGAATTTTTGGCCCCTGATGCAGCAGCTCTTTGGAAATTGTCCGCTACAAAATTTGAAGATGGCTTGGATTACATAAAGCAAAACGGTTATCTTGTATCACAAGTATCTTCTTTAAAAAATTCAAAGTTAGAGAAAAAAGTAACAGAAAAATTACGTTCACAGAGGCTCAATACTAATTCTAAGGGTATTGTTTTCCACAGCAACAGTTCTTTAGCAAAAAGTATAACTGGCGCTAATATATTCAAAGATTTTGTTAAAAACAATGCTGTAGAATTAGCCCTTAATGACAGAGTTCCTGATAAAAGCTTAAACTTTGGCTTTTTAAATTCTTCATCAAACAACTCATTAGCTATTCATCGATGTGATATTGTTGATATTTATTTAGACAACAAGAACACTATACATGCAAAAGTAATTGATACTGTAGATTACAACGCTGATGAACCTTGGGTAGAATACCCGCATGCGGTGCAAGAACACGGACTTCTCGAAAATTATTATATAATAGTTGAAATTGAATACCCGTATGAAAAGTGGAAAGAATATCTGGACTAATTAATATTCACAAACAGGGATAGCTATTGTTATCCCTGTTTGTTATAATTTGAATATGAAAATTTTAAAATTCTTAGGGTTAATTTTATTTAATATAGTGTATTTATGCATTAATTTTTTTCTTTGTTATAAATTTTACAAATGGATTTATTATGATGTTTTAAACACACATTTGTATATCGATTCATTAGAAGGTTTTGATATTTTTTTAGTATGTATTCTTTGGGTATGGATAGTTAAGTTCGCTTTGTTTCCGGCTTTATTAATGATTGGAAGAAAGATTAAATATACAAAAACAACGGTCCAAAAAATAGAAAATAGCATTGCCAGTAATGGCTGGCTTGTTCCTCAAGCTTTAATTTTTGACTGTATTTTATTATTAGGTGCTTCTGTCTTAACAGCAAATGAAAGATGTCATGGTTTTTTCATGCTGATTCTAGTATTTATCCTTTGCGGTGGGGGAGTGATTCCTGCCTATTTAAGCCTATCGTTTTGGAGCTTTTTTAATAAAGATAATATTTAAAAATCCTGTTATCATTTACTTATTTTATCTTTAAAGCAGGTTACGTGACTCCAAAAAATTTATTTCCGTTCCAGTGAGAACCAGTTATTTCATTGGCAATTGCTGATAGACTTTTATAAACTTTATTTTGGAACAAATATCCGTCTTTGACAGTAAGGACTTCGTATTTATTACCCTTGAATTCTCTTATAAGTTTTGTCCCCGGAATTATTGTTGTTGTCTTTTCATTCTCTATGTTTATTGACCTCGTTTTTTCGTATTGCTTTATAAGTCGATTGAGTTTCCTTTGCGCTTTTAATGACAAAGCCCCATGCATTTCTTTCCATCGGTTGACTTTTTGTTCATAAGTGTTTTTCATCATAGCTATTCCTTTTTAGTTTTTGCTACAATATAAATCGCTCTATCTTGCAAATAATACAAGAGATTTCATACAAAAATTATCATTCTTGAATAAAAACAATATTTTTTAGCGCGACATTATCAACAATATTAATCAGTCGTTGAGACCTCGATTTATCACTTATAGATGCATCATCAGATAAATTGCCCGCAGGAATTTGGTAAAAAGTGATATTTTTGTCATCAGAACAGATTAAGAGTTTTGGATTATAGCAATTTATTGTTAGTGCCGTATCTTTCATATGATCTTGTTTAACTGATTTTGTATTAAACCTGATTTTACCAATTCCATTGTGATATTTTTTTGATAATTTCAACACTTCTTGCAGATCAGCCTTACCATAAAAATCGTTTTCAAGCATATTCAATAACATTGACAACAATCGTTTCTCACTACGACTGTATGAAAGTCCTGTTGAGGTTTCGCAAAATACTTTTTTACAGTCTTTGCAGCGATAACGCTGCTTTCCCGACTGAAATCCATGCTTGATAACTTTTTTAGAATTACAAAAAACACAAATCATTTCTAAACTTTAAAACAAAATTAATTCAATAACAACTAAAATATCCAAAATAGTTGTTGTATTTATAAACAACAAAAGGGGAAATGAGTAATAACAATGCATTAAGACAACTTATATAATTTTTTTGATCTACATATATTAACTTTGTAGGAAAAAGAAAGGAGAAAAAATAACAAGACTAGATGATCTTGAAGCTCAAAAAGATAAACTGCTTGTCCATCAGGCATATGAAAAAGCAAATCTTAACAACAAAATACGAACGGAGAAATCTCGGCAAAAAAGAGAAAAAGAAAAAAAAGAAAGAACAAAGAGATGCTGCGTATAAGGATTTTAAAACTAAAACAGAAGGAAAAGAAACACAAAATTTGATTAAAAAACTAAAAAGAATTTTAGAGGAGATAGAAATAGAATGGCAAAAGATAATACGCAAATAGTTGTAAATAGTGTAACTTTAAAGGATTTAAAAGCAAATCCTAAAAAGATGAAAAAATACACAGAGCATGAAATTTCCATAACAGCCAAGGTCTTAAAACGTTTTGGGGTAGTTTTGCCCGTAATTATAGATAAGTCAAAACAAATAATTCTTGGGGATCATCTAGTTCAGGCAGCAGAAAAGCTAGGTCTGTTAGAAATACCATCCATTGAAATAAAGCATCTCTCAGAAGATGAGATTCAAATGTTTGCATTGGCAATGAATAAAATCTTAATAATGGGCGAATTACAACTTGAGGAGTTAAAAAAAAATGGCTTTTCGATACAACAATTGATATAACGCCAGAGGAACTTGGTTTTTCTTCAGTCGAAATGGATAATTTGCTTTTTACGTTAAATGTAGAATCTTCAGAATCTGAAGTTCAAGAGATAAAAAAAATACCTAAAGTACCTAGAGTAGTAAAAAAAGGTGATTTAATCCAACTTGGCAGACATAGATTGTATTGTGAGGATGCCCTACAAGTGGAAAATTACAAAACTTTATTGGGTATAGAATTAGCAGATATTGTAATCACAGACCCTCCATACAACTTAAAAATCAGTGGAAACGTGACAAAAAGACATCATCACAAAGAATTTACACAAGCTTCTGATGAAATGACTCAGTCTGAATTTACAGAGTTTTTAAACCAGAGTGTAAAAAATCTTTCGGCTTATTCAAAGAAAGGATCTGTTCATTATCTTTTTATGGATTGGAAACACATTTCAGAAATTCAATCTGCCTGCAAATATGTATACCAAAAACTTCTTAATATATGTGTTTGGAATAAAAAACGAGGAGGAATGGGTAGTTTTTACCGCAGTCAACATGAGCTCTGTTTTGTTTATCAAAATGGTTCTGGAACACACAACAATAACATTAATTTAGGGAAAAATGGCAGAAACAGAACAAATGTCTGGGATTACACAGGGATGAATATTAGTAACAAGCAATCATAAATACTAGGAAACATGCATCCAACAGTTAAGCCACTTGCAATGCTTGTTGATATTTTGCTTGATGCTTCAGACTACGGTGATATTGTTCTAGACTGTTTCGGCGGTAGCGGGAGTACATTAATTGCAGCACAACAATGCGGAAGACGGGCAAGAATTATCGAAATTTCGCCTGAATACTGTGATGTAATCATATATCGTTGGGAAGAGTTAACAAAACAAAAACACACTATTTTATACAGGGAGGGAAAAAATATCTAAACGTAAAAATAAAAAAGAAAAAAATGAATACGAAGTAGGTTACTGTAAACCACCAGAAGAATACAAATGGAAAAAAGGCTGCAGAAGTCCGAATCCATCAGGTCGCCCTAAAAAAGTTAAAAATTTACAAGAAGCATTACAACTTTCACTAAACAAAGAAGTAAATACAAAAGATGCTAATGGAGTTCTGAAAAAAGTTAGCTGTTTCGAGGCTCTTGCGACAAAAACCGTTATTGACGCAATTTCAAAAGACGGACCAACAAGAAGAATGCTTTATCGAGCAGATTTACTTCTATTGCAATCAAAAGAAGAAAATCAAGAAGACGAACAAATCAAAAAAGTCACTAAAGAAGAGTCTTCCGATTCTACAGAAGTTGAAAAAGAATATGGAAAACTGCTAAAGCAATGGGTGGAAATGGAGCCTAAGCATAGGGAATTTTTTGCAAGTCAAATGAAAAAACTTATAAAACAAGAATTGCATAAGCGTTTTAAGACATGGAAATGAAAATTTCCCTGTTTTTTCACTGTTAATTCAGTGTTTTTAGATAATGAAATACTGTACAATATAGGCAACGCTTCAATTTAGGGGATTTATAATTTTTTATAAAAATTTGCAATCACCAATACTATTTATAAGTCTTATCTAATATCCTTTTAGCTTCTTCCTCATAGCTTACAGCAATTTCTTTCAAAATACAGGATAATCTAACAAAGCCTTCACTTTCAGCATTTTGAGCTTGTTTTGTGTATTTTTCTGCAAGTTTTTTTTCCGGTTTTGCGGAAGGATCTACTGTGTGAACACCTCTTGAATTGATACATTCAGAACTGTAACCTCTTCTTAAAAATTCGTTTTCTTTTTTATTTAATATTTTTGCAACCGTTTTATTTATAAAAAATCCTGTTTTATCTTTTGGGGTATAGAATAAGACTTTTCCAAGACTTAACAAACAGGCTTTTAGATGTCCTGACTCTGTACATATTTCAACAACTTTTTTGTACCAGTTTTCAAAAGCATGTTCATCAAATTTCCCATTTGCATTGGTGCCGGGAGGTATTTTCCATTGTTGTAAGATTTTCGAAGCAAGTTTTGCTGTTTCTTCATCTTGTTTAGACAAGACCTTTTTCTGGTTATCTTCTTTATCTGATTTATAGGCTAATTGTACACATTCACAGAAAAAGTTGGGATCATTACATAACTTTTTATTGACAGTGACCGGTCTTACACCTTCTGTACCATCTAACAAAGGGAAATATTTTATTTCAATTGAGAATAAATCATCTATTAAAACAGTTGAATCTTGTTGTAATGCACTTATTAACCTTACTATATGATGATATTGAATTTTTTTAATATCATCGCTATTACTCAAAAGCATATTTAAAACATGAATAATTTTGTCAGAATTAACTTTTTGCTTTTCAAATAATGCAACATAAATACAGTTAATAATATCAGCTGGTCTTTCGTATTCAATTAGCTTATCAATAATTGTATCTAGACTACTATTTGTCCAATACGGATTTACATCAACATCATTCCAATATAAATTTTCAATATTTTGGGACATATTGGCAATTCTATCCCAAGTATCTTTACAAAATGGCAAAAAAGTATATAGTGTTGATATTTCTTCGTCTTGCCAATCAGAAAAAGAAAACTCATCTATCCAATCCCATCCGCATACAGAAAACTTAGCTGATATGTATGCTCTAACAAATCCCTTTAGTTTCTGATTTTTATTATTGAGTAATTTCGGTATTAAAAATGGATCATAGTTAGTCGAATTAAGTTTACCAAGTGTTTCTCCCAGTATATCAGGCCTTGTAGATTTATTAATAAGTTTACCTATAGCAACCCAAAAATCATACTCTTTCAAGATTTCAGTTAGTGATTTTTCTCTTGCATTAGAAACTTTTTTATTTGTTTCTTTGTAATCAAAAGATGAACCTTCTTTGTATGGTTTTTCAAACTCTTCAAAGATTTCTTGTTCAAAAAGTCTTGCGGATTTATTTATAAGGTTTTTAGGTTCCAATTTATTTGCTATATTTTCAAGTCTTTGTAAATTATTCCCTTTAATTGCCCAGTCTGAATTGACAAAATGTTTATGTCTGGCAATTAAACTTTTCAATTCTTCCCATAGTAGGTTTTTGTCATTTTCTTTTGCCGACATAATAAACTCAGCATCCAGCAAATCCAAATATTTGTTTAAACTGTCTATAGGCAATGAACTTATGTCTTTTAGTAATTGTTTGACTTTGCTTATATCATTTTGGGCTTGTTCAATAAGATAATCAGAGCAAAACAAAACCTGATCAACATATTCCTTTTTAGAAACATTTTTCTTCCAATCTTTCGGAATGTAATTTCTATACACAGGTTTTGCAGTTCTCCTTTTTGTTGCAATTTTTCACCTATTTGTCCCTTTACACTTGTTCTACCAGCGTTAAAGTTGTAATAATCTTCTATCAGCATAATTAGATTGTTTTCTGAATCTAAATAAGCATCTTTAACCATTGCTCCATGTAATGATGAGTATAGATCTGAATCTATACTTTTAAATTCCATTGTTTTATTAGTTATTCGTTTTCCTTCTTTGAGAAATATCATGTTTTCTGCTAAAAATTTACTTAGTTCATGGCTGTGTTCAATTTTTTTGAAATAGAACTGTTTGAATTTAGAACAAGAACTTTACAATCATTTTCATTTTTTCTTTTCCTTTAAATTTTTCTTCTTGTATTCGTGTTTGAATATCTTTTATTTTTTGTTCGATATTTAAATTTTTTATATTACTGTATAATTTTCCGTTTTTATTAACATACTTTTCATTATAATTGTCTACTCCTAAAGCAATTTTAAATAATTCATAAGATTCAGGCATATTATATAACTTTAAATAAGCTGCTCCTAATGCTAATGACCGTTCCTTATTAGCATATTTAATTACATTTCTTTCTGCAACTTTTACCATATTTTCTTTAACCTTGTCTATTTCTTTTTTGTTTTTGTAATACGCAATAACAAGGCTATCTGAGTAGGCTTTTGCATATTCATAATAATAATAAAGTTTATCAATTGCACTAGTCATATCATTAGAGTATTGGACATTATCCACTTTATTTTTTATTAAGTTAACATGCTGCTTTGTTTTCTCTGCCTTATATTTAGCAGAATTTATCTGTTCTTTTACATCTTTTACTTTTTGCTGGTCTTGGAATTCAAGTTTATTTATATCAATAGAATTTTCTAACTTGTTTAACTCTTTTTCCTGCTTGTTTACTTATCTTATATACTCATCAATCTCTTCTTCTAAAGATTTTGTATCACCTAAAAGTTTTGCTAGCACAAGTTCATTTCTTTTCCTGTCTTTTATCTTTTTTCTATGCGCATCAATTGGATCTTTGTTAGTTTCATCAGATTCCTTTTCAAGAATTTCAATATGACACTTGCAGTTTGGGTGTGGACGATCAGGTATTTCATCTGCTGACTCAAATAGTTTTCCATCCATTTCTTTGCATACTTCACAAGCACCTGACTCTGAACTCCACTGATAAATTACGTTTTCTTTAACTGCATATCCATATAATTTTTTTTGCCATCTTAATTAATCCTTTCATTGCAAATTTAGGCCATTTTTGTCCAAAAGGAAACTATTAGAGAACTGGTGAAAAAGTTTTGTATAAATAAGCAAATACCTTTCTCAAAAATGATTTTACTTTATAAAGTTTTGCAATAGCTTTAAATAGCAAGAAAATTATATTATAGCGAGCAGCTTCTTTTAATTAGATTGATGAAACAAATGTTTCTTTTTTTTCAAAAAAGAATGTGTTTTTAAGAATAATAAAAATATTGAATAACTTGTTGTCACTCCACCACCCCAGCATATATAAAGAATCAACGAATATCCAAAAATTAAAAAAATGTCAGTAATAGGTTTTTTAATTAATGTAAAACATACAAGAACTGTAATAATATAAGCACTTATATCCAAAAGAATTGCTTTTTTAAACACAGATTTTCTGAAATGATTTTTTCTTTTGAAGTTTTCTAAAAATTGATTTAGATAAGAAAAAACATTTTTCGATTTATAAAAAATAATAAATGTAAATACTTTTAAGATTAAATACAAAAGCCAAAATAATATAATCAGGGATATGTAATAACCATCTTGCTCACTTGAAACAGGGGAAAAATTGTTCAAATAGGTTGAATGCCAAAAACTAAAATGTTCTGATAAAAAGAATATTAGAAGCGAAAAGCTAAAAAATAAATTTATTAAAATAAACAATATTTTCTCTAAATTCAACAAATTTTTATTCATAAAATGATTATATAAAAAAATAGCCGCACTGTATATTCTTACAAGCGGCTATTTGCGTTTAAAGCTGTAATCCCTAACGATGGAAAACAAACACCAATGCGCGGTAACCCTGTATTTATTGCACAACACGCAACAGCAACCTGTTGCAGGGGTTGTATTGAAAAATGGCACCACTACCCAAAAGGTATTGAGTTAACACAAGCTCAACAAGAACACCTTGTCTCTGTGATTATGGAATGGATAAAACTACAGATTGATCAATAATTTAGTAAAAGAATACATTTATGAGTTCTGATTGCTTTTTAATAACTTTAACCAGATAAACATAACTATATAAGGGAAAAAGACTCCGCATCCAAAAATAAAATACAAAATAATATTCATTTTTATTGTTGAAAAAATGCAAACTTGAGCCCCATTATAAATGTCGTTTAGTATATTTAAAAGAAGAAATATAAAATCCAACAACAATGCGATTAAAAATATTACGTATTTTCTTTTTGGTATATTCACAAACTGTTGAAAAAACTCATGAATATATGGAAATATCTTTTTCATTGAATAAAAAATCGGAAATAAAATCAGTTTAAGTATTATATAAACAAAATAAAAGGGACTTATATCGCAGTTTACACTAAACGAGGCTAAAAAACACACGTAGCAATTATTTCAACCCTATTAGTTTCATTTTTCACGTTTTCATTTCCCTGTCAAAAATTTTTTCATCCAAAACTTAGATGAGTCATCTAGGTACCTAACAGTTGATACAAAGAAAACGAAAGGATGAAAAAATGAACAACGAAATTAAATGTCCGAAATGCGGAGAAATCTTCCAGGTAGATGAAACTCTTTATACGGCTATAGTAAAACAGGTTAGAGATAAAGAATTTCAAAAAGATTTAAAAGACAAAGAAGCTCAATTTGAAAAAGATAAAGAGAACCTGCTTTTATCAACTAAACTTGAAATTGGAAAAACATTTGACAAAGAAATAAATGCTAAAAAAGCTGAAATAATACAATTAAAATCAGAAATAAAATCCGCACAAATAGCAAAGCAGGCTGAAATTAACAAAATTATTTCAGAAAAAGACAATGAAGTTAATGAACTTAAATACAGGTTAGAAACTTTCAATAAGGACAAAGAGCGTGAAATTGCAAATATTGTAGTGGATATGAATAATAAACTTTCTGCTCAAGAAAAGTTTATCTTAAAGATTACTAATGAAAGTGAACTGGCTGAAAAAGAGCATAAATTATTGGAACAATCTTTAAAAGAAAAATATGAGACAGAGATAAAGTTCAAGAATGACGAAATTGAACGATTAAAGGATTACAAACTGAAACTATCTACGAAAATGGTAGGTGAAAGTCTTGAACAGCACTGTGAGATTGAGTTTGAAAAATTACGTGCTACAGGGTTTAAAGCTGCTTATTTTGAAAAAGATAATGAAGTGAAATCCGGCAGTAAAGGTGATTATATCTATCGTGATTATGATTCTGACGGTAATGAATTTATCTCAATAATGTTTGAAATGAAAAACGAAGCTGATACAACTTCTACAAAGAAGAAAAATACGGATTTCTTAAAAGAACTTGATAAAGACAGACGTGAAAAGAAATGTGAATATGCTGTTCTTGTTTCAATGCTGGAACCTGAGAATGACTTGTACAATAACGGAATTGTTGAAATGTCTCATTATTACGAAAAAATGTATGTAATAAGACCGCAGTTTTTTATACCTATAATCACAATTTTAAGAAATGCTGCATTAAACTCTTTAGAATACAGGAAAGAACTTGCTGTTATAAGAGCACAGAATATAGACGTTGCAAACTTTGAAGCAGCCATGAATGATTTTAAAGATAAGTTTTCAAAAAATTATGAGCAGGCAAGTAAAAAGTTTAAAATTGCTATTGATGAGATTGATAAGACTATAGAACGTTTGCAGAAAGCTAAAGAAGCATTATTATCTTCTGAAAACAATCTGAGGTTAGCGAATAACAAGGTGGAAGATTTAACAATCAAGAAACTTACGAAGAATAATCCAACTATGCAGAAGAAGTTTGAGGCGGCGAGACTTATTGTGAAATAGAAGAAAAACGTAAATCTAAAAAAAACAGTAGTGACTGACATTATAGTTACTACTGTTTTTTATATTGGTACTCCTTAGTAGATTAAATAGCAATTTATTTAATGTTCACAACTTCACGATTCTTATAAATTTTGACACATTATATAATGTCTGTGGTATACTAAATTTTACGGTAGAGGTTGTATGAGTAGGGAAATTTTTATATTAGAAGATAGTGAATTAGATTGGCTATCCGGAGAAATTAAAAAATTCAGGAATGAATATATAAAATCTCCTGATGAATATTTACAATTATTAAAACAAGATAAAAATATAAATTTTGCAAAGATAAAAGAAAATGTATCCGATGGACTTGAAAGTCTCAGAGAAGGATGCTGGAATTTGTATCTGAAGGATGAAGCTATTTTTAATAAAAAATTTATTGCTCATTTAATTAAAGCAAGGTCTTTTCCTCATTCCAAATTAAAAGAATACATTGAAACCTTTAATATAAAGCATAGTACGAATTTTGATGATGATTTAAGTGATTTAATCGGTGAATATACCGGTAGTATAATGCCTTATTTGTATAAACTCGATTTGAGTACGACAAATTCCCGTCGTTCACGTTCAGGTAAAACGTTTGAAGCGATAATTAAATTTTTAATTAAGGATGTATATGGTTATCCATTTACTGACCAGTCTAACGTTGGGGAAGGCTTTTTTCAAGAACACGGTATAGGTAAAATTGTTGATGGCATTATTCCAGGGAAAGAATGTTATGTTGCTAATAGAGCCAAAACTCTTATTATCACAATGAAAACATCTCTTCGTGAACGCTGGCAAGAAGTTGTTGAAGAGATAAAAAGAACAAATATTCCTCAAATTTATTTGTTAACAGTTGACGAAGGATTAACAGATAGTAAACTTAAAACAATGGCTCATCAGAATATTTGTGTAGTAAATTATGACTCTGTTAAAGAGAAATTTAAAAAACACACTAATGTTATATCGTTTACAGAATTTTTTAATAGAGAAATCCCGCATTGTTTAGAATACTGGGAGGCTCAAAAATGATTAAAATAATTGATTTATTTGCCGGTATAGGCGGAATAAGAAAGGGGTTTGAAATAGCATTCGGGAATAACATTGATTGTGTTATGACAAGTGAAATAGACAAACATGCTATTGAAACATATAAGGCAAACTTCGGTGATGAAAATATCTATGGGGATATAAAGGAAATTAAAGAAGAAGATGTTCCTGACCATGATATTCTGCTTGCCGGTTTTCCGTGCCAGCCATTTTCTCAAGCCGGATTAAAAAAGGGATTTAATGATACACGCGGGACATTATTCTTTGATATTGAACGTATACTAATTGAAAAACAGCCGCAGGCATTTTTACTGGAAAATGTAAAACAATTAAAAGGACACGATAAGGGTCATACATTAAAAGTTATCCTTGAGCATCTCGATAAAGCTGGATATAAGACATTCGTAAAAGTTTTAGCTGCCCGTGATTTTGGTGTACCTCAAAATAGAGAACGAATTTTTATAGTAGGTTTTCTTGACCACAGTATTAATTTTGAATTTCCAGAACCAACAGGAATACCAACAAAAGTAGGTGATATTCTTGAACATGACGTGGATGATTCTTTCACTATCTCAGATAAACTTTGGGCTGGTCATCAACGCAGAAAAGAAGCAAATAGACTTAAAGGTAAAGGGTTTGGATACAGTTTATTTGACGAAAATTCACAATACACAAATACTATTTCAGCCCGCTATTATAAAGATGGCAGTGAAATTTTAATAGCTCAGAAGGGTAAAAACCCGAGAAAATTAACTCCCAGAGAGGCTGCCCGTTTACAGGGGTTCCCCGAGGATTTCATTATTGATAAGGTGTCAAATGCTCAGGCATATAAACAGTTCGGAAACAGCGTTTGTGTTCCTGTAATAGCAGCAGTTGCATCTCAAATGAAGAAGTATATTAAAGAAAGCAAAAATGCTAAATCGTCAAGAAAAAATAAGGAATTAATTGCTGTATAATGTTTGGGACGAATGATAAAAAACTGATTAGTTATTTTCGCAAAAAACTAATTAGCTGGGAGCTGGATAATTTTGCAGCTTTTCCATGGCGATTTTGTCAAAATAAATGGCATTCTCTTGCTGTTGAAATAATGTTACAGAGAACTAAAGCCGAACAGGTATTACCGGTATTTGAAGATTTTTGTAAAAGGTATCCGGAACCTGAATTATATTATCGTGATACAGATGCTAATATTTTTAATTCACTGGGATTACAGCAGAGAAATCGAGAATTTAAGCTTTTAGCAAAGGAACTTTCAATTAAAGATATTCCAGAATCAAAAGAGTTATTGCTACAGTTGCCTGGTGTTGGCGAATATGTTGCATCTGCCTATTTATCATTACACAGAAATAAAAGAGCCGTAATTATTGATAGCAATGTTGTTCGTTTGTACGGTCGTTTCTTCGGTTTTGGTACTGACGGAGAAACAAGACGAAAGAAATGGTTTATTGAACTTGCAGGCAACTTAACCCCTGTAAGGAATTTTTATTATTTCAATTATGGTTTACTGGATTTACCACGTAATTTATGTAAGATAAAACCGGACTGTAATAGATGTCCATTAAAAAAGAAATGTAAATACTATAACACGGTTAACGTTGTTTAGCATTTAACAGTTCAATAATTTTGTCCTGTTTTTTTAATTGTTGTTCGTACTGTTTAGCAGCACTATTTGAAGATATACAACTGTAGATTAAAGAAATTAATGCAATTATAATTGCTATAATTGAAATTGTAATAGATGCCTTAAATTGTTTATCACCGGATATTTGATTTTGACGCGTGCATTCTAGTATCTGACGGGTACAATTAGTATATTCAGCACTTAATTCTTTTGCTTCTTCTAATAATGAAGTTTGTTTTTTAGTTTGTTCAGCCTGCTCATTTAATCTACGTTTATGTTCTGCTTTGGCTTGCTCCTGTGTTTGAACTAACCGGTGAAAACTTTCTGCTGAACTAATATTTTCAAATAGCATTTGTATATTCCTTTCAATAACAGCATCTTAACACAAAACTATTAATCACATATATTTGTTCCGGTATTTATGCTTTTATCACCTATTCTAACCTTCAGGTTAAAATAGGAAGTATTTATATGTGTTTTACAAATCATTACAAATTGAAAAGAGTTAACCCTATAGTGTATATTAGTTGTCATGAACACAGAAAATAAACTAGGTAAAAAGATAAAAGAATTACGAAAGTCAAAAGGCTTTACGCAGGAAAAAGTAGCTGAACTTGCCAACATTGATGCGAAACATTTGTCTAAAATTGAAAACGGAGTTCATACACCGTCATATAATACACTGAAAAAACTTTCAGATATTCTTAACTTTAACTTACGGGATATAGATTCTGAAACACAAACGGAGAATGCTATTATACAATCTCCGTTATATGGAAAATCCCTTAAAATATTAAACTCTGCAAAATCAGAAAAAGAATTACAAAATTATTATGATGTCCTGAAATTAGCAAACAGACTGATGAATAAGTAAGTTAACTTCCGCTGTTTACTTGAGTTAATGTAACATCAAGGGTTATATCCTCTCCAGTAGTAACCATTGGATTATCTTCATTGCTAGCTACTGCTCCTGTTGTTTCATCCGCTATCTGATAAACAAAATGCATACCGCCCTGGTCGCCTATAACTTTTGCCTGGTAAACCCCCGGAGTTTTTTCAACAAACATTAATGTTCCCATTTGTCGAGCTTCGCTCAGATTATCATTATCAACTATATATCCATTTGCCGTAGCCCCAGAGGTTCCAACATTTAATGTAATGGTGTATCCTTCCTGTGTGAAGTCTGGAGTAATGTTAACAGTAGTTCCAATAGTGCCTGTTGTGGTTGTTCCAAGTAAGACAAAGCCATTAACCAAATCTGAACAAGAATAATATGTTATTTTTTCAGGGGGAACTGATTGCGAGAATAACCCTAGTGCCCCCATCGTACCTACCGCAACAAATTTACCATTATCGTCTTCAAATATAAAATTAAGTAAAACTCCAACAGCAGGTAAATCAAATACTGGGGTTATATTTGTACCCCCCATGTCATCAAGTATACCTGATATGTTGACCATGTCTTCAATATCACGCGGAAAATGTACTTCAACATCAGTACATCCGTCAAGCATAGAGTCGAATTGCTGGTGCCCTTGATAAATTGTTCTCGCATCTAATGAAGGGAAAGAAAGTGTTTTTAAACTCGTACAATCTTGAAAACAGGACATTAAACACCCCCTCGAATTAACATCCCGTAAATTACTTAAATTAACAGATGTTAAACTAATACATCCGCGGAATGAATCACTTAATACCTGTTCCTCTGCCCACTCCAAGCCACTTAAATCAACAGAAGTTAAATTAGTACATCCAGAAAATGTCTCTTGTAATCCATTCGAGTTAATATATGTTAACTTGCTTAAATTTACTGAAACTAAGTTCGTATTATTGGATAAGAGATTGGAAGCATAATAGGGTTCTTCTATTCTAGTCAAATTCGTACTAACAATAAAGGGTTCTTCAGGTGAGGTCACACTCCCGTCAGCAATATCTTCTAACAATATTACAGGGTAATTTTCAGGTAATACTCCAGCTTCTCCATTCAACTCATCAATAACACTCTGAAAAGCAGCTTCAATATCCGGATGAATACAAATATCTGCATTCTTTTCAGCAGTATTTTCAGTGATTTGTATACCATCCCCTGCAACTAACTTGTTTTGTTTATGCTCTGTCCTTGAATTAACAAGATTTATAATAGTATTACCTAAAGTCGTAAAAGTGTCTGAAAGTGCCATATAATCTTTCTCCCCCGTTTCGTTTATCCAATTCAAAGAAAAATATAACAGCAAATACTTTAGTTAAAGAAAATAAAGATGTTGTTATACATAACAATATTTATAAATAATAAAGTTGATGAACTCATCGTGTATATTAAAGTCTGTTTTTTGGAGAATATGAGTAATCTGAAGGAAGAAGGAAGTTTACAAAATTTTACAAAACTTTAAAAATATTAACCAGACTTGCATAGGAAAAATAAGAAAGGAGTATAGTTAGGCTTAACAAGTTTCTACTGAAGCAATTTTGTTAAGTACATCAACTTTACATATATATGAAAATAGGCGAAGCATTAATAAAACAATTTAAAACTATATTTGACATGCTGGACGTTCTTAAAACGAATAAGGACTGTATAAAATTTTTAGAAGAATTAATCTGGGAAGATGTTCCCGTAAGTCCATTTGACTATACGTCAAAAGTATACAAGTGTAAGAATGGTCGCTATAAGTGCAAAAACACGAATAAATATTTTAATATCCTTACTGGAACTATATTTGAAAATACTAAGATATCGCTTAGATACTGGTTTGTAGCAATATATGAAGAGCAAGTATCCAGAAAGGGCATAGCATCTACTGAGCTTGCAAAAAGGCTAAATATCACCCAAAGTACAGCCTGGTATATGCTACAGAAAATAAGAAGATGTATGGAGAAAGAAAATTTCCAAAAACTTAAAGGTACAGTTGAAGTTGATGAGTTTCATGCAGGCGGTTCTCTGAAAAATATGCACTATAATAAAAAATTAGAAGCAAGAGAAAAGGGTATATTCCAAAATAAAACTCTGTTACAAGGATTTGTAGAACGCGGTGGAGATGCTGTTATCTGTTTAATTCCTGATAAGACAGATAGTACTTTAATTGCCGGCATTCTCAGACATGTTGAACACGGTTCAACCTTGTATAGTGACGACAATCCAAGTTACCAAAAGGTTCCTCATCTTTATAATCAGGCTAATGTCGTTCATAGTAAGGGAAATTATGTGAGCAAAGATGATAAAAATGTACATACAAATACAGTTGAAAGTGTTTGGGCTACACTTAGCAGAACAATAGATACATATATACATGTTTCTAAAAAGCATACGCAAAATTATGCAAATGAAACAGTTTTCAGGTATAATACAAGAAAAATGGAACCAACTGACGCACTTATTTGGTTATTGCAAAACCTTACAAATACAAGGATAACAAGGAAGGAAATTCTACTTGGGATATACTAGAAATATAATTGAAATCAAGAGAGGTATTATTAAAACATGCTGTGAGTTTATAACGGAAGTTATTGCCACTCACCCTAAATGCGAAGATTTATATCAGGATATATTCACATTATATGGCTTGCACTATGACACTGAAACTATAAAGCAGAAACGTGTCTTTGT
Source organism: Candidatus Gastranaerophilales bacterium (assembly GCA_944326555.1). Taxonomy (GTDB): domain Bacteria; phylum Cyanobacteriota; class Vampirovibrionia; order Gastranaerophilales; family Gastranaerophilaceae; genus Limenecus. Next base: position 119,659 of record CALVEK010000002.1, read on the forward strand.
CGCAGCGGCTACAGAGTATTTCATTGTGAAAAGATGCGGTTTTAAAAGGATAGGGAAAGATAATAAATATAACTGTAGTAAAAGTGCCAAGAACAAAAAAGCTATTATTAAAACTATAGATACATATTTTGAAATACGACAAGAATGTTCAGATAGTTATTCTTTTAGAGAGAGATTTGCAGAATTTTACAAAGACGAAGTAAAAGATTTTTCTGAAGAAATAAGTATTAACAGGGATGATACTCTGTCTGATTTTGCCAAAGCTGTTGAGAAACTGTATTATTTTAAAGATGAAGATTAGTTTCTGTATGTCAATGTAAATAATTATTAACAGTATTTTTTAATTTAGTGTAAACTGCGATATAAATCCCAAATAAAATAGAATGCACCAGACAATAAATGGAGTATAGTTGTCAGAAATGGCAGCATCTACATTAGCAATATATTTTGATGATGAATAACCTAAATACATAATTACAATTGATAATAAGTGTCCAATACTAAAAAAAAGATTTAGGCATATGAATAAAAAATATTCAAATTTTTTCAATTGATTATTCATAGATTACATTCTATAAAAAAACAGCCTATTTGTACACAAATAGGCTGTTTAAGATTTATATTTTTTTGTAAAATTCTAATTTTTCTTTAGGTATTTTTATATCGATTATTATATAGTAATTTTCAATTTTCCTTAAATCTGTTTTCTAGCCAAGGACCAATTAAAAAAGATACATAACTTATAAACACCCCTCCTAAACTAAAAATATAAATTAATATCAATGAATTAAAATTCCAGTTATTGTACTTAAAAAACAAATAATTTAGCACAAAAAAGAATAAATCCACTATAAATGTTAATATTAAAAAGTATTTTTTAAATTTTATATTTGTTTTAATTTTATCTAATATTTGAGCTTCATATTTAAAAACAAAAGGATATTTAGTCAATAAAAAAAAGATTTCTAGTTTAAAAAATGAATATAAGAATAAAAAAGCAACAAACAATAATCCTGTATAAGCCATAATATCAATTGAGTCGTCTACATTAAAAAAGCAATTCCAATTTAATATAATATAAATAGGGAAATTAGAAGATAAGCAAAGATTTAGCAGGATAAAATTCATTTTTTGCATAGACGTATTATAGCAAAAATAGGGCTATATAAATAGCCCTTAAAATAAATTTAGTAATTTATCCAAATATTTTTAGGCACTATAATTTCTGTTATTGTGTAATATGTTTGTATCTTACCCTTTTCTTGCAATTCTCTTGCGGTTCTAACTTTCCAGTCTTTTTCATTTGGGTTAAAATCATAAGTATCTAATATTTTTGTGTGTAAATCGCCTGTAGATTTATCAATATAAGTATCTATTATATCAACATTATGTAAAGCATTTTTCAAATTGCCACTTGTGAATTGAATAGTTTTATCTTCTATTTTACCATTTTTTAGTAAAGCTGTTTTATGTGATTTTATAAAATCTCGAAATTCTAATGAATTCTGAATTGCAACTGAAAGAGAGCTTTTATTACTAAATACAATGCCTCTACTATCATTAACTTTCATTTGTTTCTGTATTTTATTTTTAATAATATTTTGTAATTTATCATTTTTTAAATCTGTTATGGTATTATAAATTTTCCCTTGAGTTTTAATATATTTGTTACTTGTTTGCAATCCATCAACTGAAATATTCCATAATTCCGCTGCATCAGGCTGAGATAAAAAGCCAATAACATTAATACCTAATGTGAAAATTGTTGACTTGGTAGATGTTATTAAATTTTCTGTATAATTTTTTATTTTTTCAAATTCAAATTTTAATTTGGAAATTTCTTCGATAGTCATATTTGAGTGTTGCATATTATTTTTTATATATAATATATCTTGCATTGATTTATCAGCTTTATGTTTAGCAGCGTTTATCTGTTCTTTAACCTCTTTTAATTTTTGCCTGTCTTTTGACTCAAGTTTATTTATATCAATAACATCTTCAAACTTGTTTATCTCTTTTTCTTGCTTGTTTACTTGTTTTATATATTCTTCAATCTCTTCTTCTAAAGATTTTGTATCACCTAAAAGTTTTGCCATTTCAAGTTCATTTCTTTTCCTCTCTTTTAACTTTTCTCTATACGCTTCAATCGGATCTTTGTTAGTTTCATCAGATTCCTTTTCAAGAATTTCAATATGACACTTGCAGTTTGGGTGTGGACGATCAGGTATTTCATCTGTAGACTCAAATAGTTTTCCATCCATTTCTTTGCATACTTCACAAGCACCTGACTCTGAACGCCACTGATAAATTACGTTTTCTTTAACAACATATCCATATAATTTCTTTGTCATTTTAATTAATCCTTTCATTTAATTGTTGAGTAATTTCTGAGATTTTTTTATCTGTATCAATTTGTTTATTATTTTTTGTGCTCCAAATTGCATTGTTTGCAGCGCCAAGTTTTATATACTGCTTAATTACATCAATAGAATAGTTTTTAAGCACACCAAACAATGCTTCAAAGGTCTTTTCTCCAAAGTCAGAATCTTCTTCCAGTTGTATTTTTGAGCTAATCAAAGAATCTTTTTTATACCCGTTTAACAAATTAATGCCAACTTGAAAATCTAATATTGCTTGTTTGGGTCCAACCTTTCTTACGTACTCAGCAACGAAATCAGCAAGTGCAGAAATTTTCTGATAATCTTCCTCTGAAATTTCATCTGTTTTATCAGCAAATAGCGATGGTTTTAATTTTTTGAGTTTTTCCTCTTTGATTTTTTCTACTTTGTTTTTGATTTCTTCATTCATTTTCTCTGATGGTTGTTTCGTCGAGAACAATTTTTCTCTAACCTGTTCTAAAGTTGATTTTGCCATTTTTCCTCCTTTTTATATTTTTGACAAACAAAAAGAGACCATTGTTTTATGGTCTCTTTTTTATATAAATTAGTACAATTATGCTAGCTCAAATATTGCAGCTAAAAATGAGCACAGTTATGCATAAATTTTGATAACGTGGGCGTGTTCGTAAAGTCGATGAACAAACCTGTTAAAAGACGTTGTCGTCAATTTTATCCTACACTATTTTTTATACTAATCTTATTTTCTTTAGAAAATATTAATGATTACATTTTTCAGAAAAACTCAATTATGACATAAAGCTGATTCAAGCGGTTATAAAAAGCTTTTGGTACAACAAACTCGGTGCCGAAAGACGCTTACCTAAAGAAGCAAGAAATGGAAACAACAAAAGATTACGCAAACTAAGATTTCTACCACCTGAAATTATAGAAAGCATAATGAACGGAACTCAAGATCCTGAATTGAATGTGAAAAAGCTTATTGCTATTGCTGATGATTATGGGCAAGATTTATAAAAAATGTAATATTTATATAGGCCAAGGTCTATTACGTTTTAAATATTTTGATTTCATTTTTAACGTCATATTAAATTTCTTATTTTTTATTGAAATAGGAGCTTTTAAAACCTCTTTTAAAAATTCTATATATCCAAATACAAGACCGCCCCATAGGAATATTACAAACAAAACGGCACCCAATATTTCACAAAATGTTGGAAAATAATCTAATAAAAATAAATGGATATGATTTTTTAAATATTTAAAAACTTTATAACTATAAAATGATAAGAAATTTTCATTCTCATGCAACAAATAAGGTGCTAAAATTTTGGGGATAACATTATGATGCTCTATATATCTTGTTACAACCTCATGATTTTTACAACATTTATCATCTGTTTTATCCCAAAGGTATTTTTTTACTTCAAGCAGATATTCTTCGCAAAATGTTTCTAATTTATCAAAATCTTTTGGTTTAATTAAAAACTGATTAAGTTGCATTTTTTTATTAAATTCATCTTTTATTTCAAAATACCTAGATTGAATATCTTGAATAGTTAATTTACTTTTTTCCTTAACTTTTTTTGAATAAGAATAAATTATATCGCTGTATTCACATACCAATTCATTACATTTTGAAAACATTAAATTAACTTCTTGATAAAGATTTTCATATCGCAATTTAAATAATTCTTTTCGCGCAGATTTTTCAGCAATTCTATTCTGACCATTAGCGGCTGTCCAAGCCAACAAACCTATCATTATAGTAGCACCAGCTTGAATAAACAACGCTAATGCTTGTTTATCAGTTCCAAATAAATCTATAATTATATTGTTCATACTGAAATACTAGCATAAAATACGAGTTTAAAACACAAAAAGGACTCTTTTTATTAGTCAAAAGAGAATTTCGCTTAAATTTATAAAAAATCTTCCAAAAATCAGAACAAGAGATTCTCTGATGTTTGGTAAAACGTGCAAACTACGGGATTTTGGTATAAAAAAAGAGACCTTTTTAGGTCTCTTATATTTATTGGTGGTCAAATCAAGAATCGAAAAACTACCTAAAGTTCTCCATTCTATCATTTATCGTATTTACAGTATTGCTCTATATCCCTTTGATATCAAGTGTTTTATAGCTTTTTTACATTTCAACACACATAACAAAAAAAATATTTTATGAGTTTTATTAAAACTAAAAATTTATTAGGATTTGGCATGCAAGTTCAACAAATAAATACGTTATCAAATTATGTTGTTTATAAAAAAAACAAAATAAATAAAGAAGTTTTTGGAAATTTCACCTGCGAAAATTCTTTGGAACCAACAATCCCGTTGAATGTTTCAAAAGCATATGCATCATCGCAACTTTATCCCGAGTACAAAGTATTGGAAACATTCAAGCTGCCAAACACTGGAGTAGGCAAAGTTTATCAATTAAGAAACGGTCACAAAGTTGTTGTTTTGCCTAAAAAAGGGCCGACTGTAGTAAACACCTATGTTCGTGCTGGCTGGGATAATGAAAAAGCAGATAAAAGAGAATGCGCACACTTACTGGAACATGTTCTTGGTAGTAGAATTTTGACACCCCAAAATCCTAATACACAAAAAATTGTTCAAGAACTTTCATTATATGTAAATGCAGCAACAAATAATGATTATACACATTATTATATCGAAGCACCTATTGCTGACAGTAGTGATTTGGAAAATATAATTAAGCTGCAATATGAAACAATAAAACAGGAAGAACTGGATGAAAAAATTGTTGAAAAAGAAAAGAATATAATTCATCAGGAAGCTTATGAAAGAAGTTTGAAAGAATCATCAAATAGGCTATTATACAATACTTCTATTAAAAACTTATTGAATTTAAAAGATTCCGATACTTTTTTACAAAATCTTAACCATGAAGCTGTTCTATCTTTAACCCAAAATGATGTTCAAAGCTTTTACACACAGAACTATAGTCCTGACAAAATGGTTACAACAATAGTCGGTAATGTTGATGATAATACAATAAAAATAATTTTAAAATATTTTAATCAAATTAACCCCCCTGTTTTAAAAGATTCTAATTTTGAATTAAAAAAACAATTAGAAAACACCATACAAAAAACTGTGCGTACTGATTTGGTTAACCCCGATAAAAATTGCATTCCTTATAAAGTTTCACTAAATTTTCTAAACAAACAAAGTACCAATCCAAAAGAGCAAGTTATCAATGAATTTATTGTCAAAGCATTAGAGGAAAAACTAAATAATATATTTTTAAATGCGGAATGTTTCAAATTAGGTATTAGCAATTTGAAGCCTGATTTGCATATGACCGGTTTAAGAATAATGACAAACTCTGATGACATTGAAACAGAACTAAAAAGATTATATTCACAAATACAAGACTTTATCCAAAAGCCACTGTCTATAGATGAATTCAATCAAACTAAAGCCTCCATAAAATCTAATAGAGCGGATTTGTATGAAGATTCATTAAAGCTGTCGAATGTATTAGCGTACGCACTTTTCTTTTCTCCCGATATTAATATAGAAAAAGAAATGCAGATATTAGATACATTAACTCCAAAAGACGTTCAAGAATATACACAAAAACTGTTGGATTTATCAAAAGCATCACTTACAGTGCTACACCCTCAAAGAAAAAGTGAAAAAGTTTCTTTTAAAGGGAATCTAAATCTTGCAAAAGAAATTGATTTGAAAGAATATTTATTGCCAAACAACATGCAGGTAATTTTTGATGAAGCACAAAACAGTATAAAAAGTTCGATAACATTTAGAATTGATGCCAAGAATAAAATACAAGTTCCGTCAGAAACATATTCTTTTATGCTGGAAGCTCTTGAGAAAGAATTAGAAAAAATATGCAAGCAAAGCAGCATTGATTTTGGGATTTATGGTAATAATCAGCATATTGAATTAAAATTGACAGGAATACCAAAACAGCTTGAGTCAGAACTTCCTGTTATATTAAAAAACTTTTTACAGCACGATTTTAACAATACAGATGTTTTTTATAAAAGCAAAGCAGAAAAACTAAAATACTCTAGTGCGTATGATAAAACAATATTAGGCAAGTTTGAGAAAGAACTATACAAAGGCTGTGAAGAATATTCTGAAGAATCTAATATAAGTGCTATTACACCTATTGATGTACAAAATTTATATAAAAATATTTTAAGAAACGGACAGGCCAAAGTTGTAATTACTATGCCAAAATCAAATAATGAACAAGCTAAATCAAATTTAATCAAAACATTATCAACACTACCCAAATTTCAACAATTCGATTATTCGATGGTTTTTAACACAAGCAATACACAACCATTAGAAGCAACTAAAGTCTTTATCAAATCTGACGATGATAACCAAATTACAATTGAACAAACATACAAAATTATAAAATCCGGCAACATAAAAGATATTGCAGGCTTAAAACTTTTGAATATTTTGTTAGGTACAGGTGAAAATAGCTTGATGTACAGAAAACTGCGTGAAGAAAAGCAACTGGCTTATTCCCCAAGTTCTGATTTAAGAGATAATTTTTATACACAAAATCTCAATACATTAACTTTAAATACACAGGTGTCAGCTACTAATAAAGAAAACTTAAAAACTGTAATTGATGAATATAAACAATTTGCAAAATATCTTATGACTACTTTGATTGATAAAAACGAGCTGTTAACAGCAAAAAAATATTTAAAAAATTCAATATTTAACGATTTGGAATTAACAGCAGACAGAAATAGAACAATTAATAAAGGCTTAAATTCATTTTACGGAACAAATTATTTTAGAGAACTCGACAAAGCAATTGATGAAATTACGCCTCAAGATATTCGTGAACTTGCAAAATATTATTTTTCCCAGCCTTCTTTGTATATGATTTCAGGTAACCAAGAGGCTATTGAAGAAAGCAAAGACTACTTAAAATCTTTGGGGAAAATTGTAGAATAAGATTTTTGAATATTATTAATTTTTTAAATACATCTATTCATCATATTTTGAATATCTGTATTGAGGCATAAGAGCATCAAGCCCCATTTCATCGTATGCTTTAATCCACCTGTCAATTGTTCCTCTTGATACACTTCCGATAAATTCATAAATCTTTTTGAGGTACAAACCGCTGTTATACAATTCTAAAAAGTTTTGCATGGCTTCTTTTCGGGTTTTAAACCTTGTTCTGAAATTCTGAAAACCTTTAATTAAATCAACACGGGCTAAAGCAGTCAGCTGAGCTTTCTCTGTAACAAAAGATGTAGCCTTGTTATTCAACGGAACTAAAGGATGGAATTTATCTTCATCCATCAATTTATGCTGTAATTCAGGCTCAAGAGATGTGGCAAGGATTTCGTAGCTTGTTCCGCCTTTGACTTTAACCTCTCTGTAAATATACTTGCTGAGGTTATTTCTTATGGAACGTGTGCTTTTGAGTCCTTTTAGCTTCGCTATTTTTTGTATGGGTATGTATTTATCTATGTCTTGAATTATTGACGGTTCAAAACCATTACACTTCATTTTGTTTTTCCTGTCGTAAAAACTACATTCCGGCAGGTTTTTCACAAGGACGGCGTTCGCTTACGCTCAGCCTTGTCAAAATTCGCCATACTCACAGATTAGCTCTGAAGTCGGAACTTTGGAGCTTTTTTACCGGCTTATGTGTCTGAAGTGAAACAAATTATTTATAAAGAATATGTAAACTAATGTAAATAAAAATTTATATACAAGCAATTCTCTATTTCTAAAAAGCTTTATAAATATAAGGAAAGGAAGATTATGTCTTTATCTATTGGCGGAAATTATACACATGGTTTTAATACTGGAAAAATTCAACGTATTACCATCAGCAGTGATGATATAAAAAAATATGGTATTGATATTGATGACTTTAATAAAGTTGATGCAGATGAAGATGGTTTAATTACAGCATCAGAATTTTTATCTTCAGGTATTAGTGTTTCTTCCATTTTTAATGCTTTTAAACAGGAAGCAACAAAAATAGAAGGTGCATATGTAGATTCAACTAACAACATTGCTCAAAATAATAACAATAATCAAAATAGATTTGGCAACCCGATACAGCAACAAAATCCATCACTTAACCATCCAAGCGTTGCAAATCATCCATTTCTTGCACAGAATTTAGATTATAGTGCATAAATATTTATGATTATACACAATATTAACTTATTAGTAATACCGACTTCAAACAAAAAAATACCGACTTTCTTGTGAAATATTTCACAGGATTTTAATCATTTTTCAAAAGTCCAACAAAAAAATTGCAGATACTTTGAGCAAAATCGCCACTTGTGGCTAAAAAGCAGGCTATTCCTTGTTTAAAGGC
>CALVEK010000003.1 GCA_944326555.1 Candidatus Gastranaerophilales bacterium
TCTGCGTGTTGGAATGCGTAGTTAAATGTTTGCACTTGGGTTGTATATGCACCTGCTTGGGTTGCTACGCTTGGGGCTACTACTGCAGGGTTAAAGTCTTCGTGGGTTCCTGTTGAGCCTCTTGTAAACATGAAGTATCCCAATTTATCTTCAGAATTTACTGCGTAGCTTACGTCGTATTTATAGATTGGCGAGTATGCTGTGTTAGTTCCTTTGTATGATGTTGGAGATTCTCCTGTAAATACAACGCTGTTTGCCAATGGTTCATCTGCAAAGAGAATTTTTACGCTTTCTTTTTCCGTTGTTGAAAGCAAGTTAAGGTTATTTACATTAAGGATAGCATCATTTGTTATATTGTATGTATCTGCTGTAATTCTATCCATTGTTTCATTCGCAAGGTCGACATCTACAGAGAGGTCTGTTGTTCCTGCAAGATTCAATGTAGGAAGGTGCATTGTTCCTATTGTATTGTTATTAAGGTACATTGTACCTGAATTGAGGGTTAATGATTGAGAGTTGTCGAGTAAGTTTTCTTTGGACAAGTAAAGGTTTATATTATCTAATGATATGTTTGCGTTATTGATATTGTTGTTTACAGTGATTTTTGATTTGTCATCTCCGTTTAATTTAAGGCTATATCCTTGAGTACCGTCTATGATGTCGGATAGGACAATTTCGCCGGAGTTTAGAGAGTTCATGGTTATTGTTTTATCGGCATTGTTCATTTGGATAGCTTGAGTATTGCCGGAGAACTCTGATTTTGCACCATCTGCTGTTACGTTTATATCTACGTTAGATTGTATTGCTGTACCTTGAGTATCTTTAAATGATACGTTTGTAAGGTTAACGACTGAGTTTGCATTTTGGGCTTTTATTACAAAGTCTTTAGCGTTTTTGATTATTGTATCTTTGATGTTTAAAGTAGTTTCGTTTTGAAGGTCAAACATTTTGTGGTTGTTTGCATCTATTGTTGATGGTGTAGATTTGCCAAGGCCGTTTATATTCAATGTGCCTTTGCTTGTTATTTCAAGGTCTTTTGTTGCAATGTAGTTGTCTGTTGTTCTGAATGTAAAATTGCGTTCGTCTGTTGTTTCTTTTGTTGTTATTACGTCTAATGTGTCATAAATTTTGTCTTTAATAGTTATACTGTCGTTTGTTGTATTTGTTGTAGAAAGTTCAATTGCACCTGCCTCTGATATTATTTGATCATTATAGACTGTAGTATCAACAACAGGCAGTGTTATTATATTTTCAGTAAGAGCAAGTTGAAGTGCATCTGATTGAGTATTTAAGATTTGGACAGTTACAGGAGTTCCTTCATATTTGCCAATGAAGTTAATAAGGTTTATAGTTATTGTGCCTGATGAAGTGTTTTGAGTTGTAATTGTATCTGCTATTTTGTCAGTTAGGCTAACATCTATATTTAATTTTGTATCATTTGCTGCCATTGATACAAAGTTGTAATCTCGAGTTTCATTGTTAGCAAAGTCAACAGTTATGTTATTTGATATAACTTTAGCGTTTTCTACATCGTTGTAAAGAGATACAGTACCTGTACCATCACCTGTTAAAGCTAAGTTATATGCATGATCTGAGGTTTCCCAGAATGTAGTATTATAAGAACTAAAATAATAAGACCCGCCTGAGATTGCATCATCTATTTGGATTTTACCGTTGTTTACAGCATTAAGTGTAAATGTTGTATTATGTTTTATAGTACCAGATTTATCGGCATAATTAGCAACATAGATCGCATTATTTTCTTTTACTCCGTTAGATTCCGTATAGTTGCCTGAGATTAAAGAAGTGCCGTTATCAGCGTTTAAGGTAAGGTTATAGTTAGTAAATATAGCACCGCCTTTTGCCATATCTGTGCCTGTTTGAGATATAGCAAAGTTGTTTAAGAAATTGCTGTTTGTAAGATCAATTGTTGCATAATTGTTGTTATAAATCGCTCCGCCATAGGCACCTTTTAAATTTGATTGAGCGTAGTTCCCAATAAAATCACCAGTGATATTTCCAATTGTATCGCTATTATAAATCGCTCCGCCATAGGCATTAGCATACGACCCAGTACCAGTTGATTTAGCATAGTTGCCTATAAAATCACCTGAGATATTTCCAATTGTTCCATCATTACAAATCGCTCCACCAGAGCTATAAGAAGAACTTTGGGCATAGTTTCCCATAAAACTGCTTGTGATGTTGCCAATTATTGCATTACTTCCATAGTTAAAAATCGCTCCGCCTTTGGTATAAATATTTGAGTTTGTACCAGATGCTTTAGCGTAGTTGCCTATAAAATCACCTGTAATAGATTCGATTATTGCAGTACCTGTATCAGCATAGTTATAAATCACTCCGCCATATGCCTTGCTAGAACCTTTAACGTAGTTTCCTATAAAATTTCCTATAATAGATTCGATTGTCGATGAAAAGTTTAAAAGAACTCCGCCTAGGGCAGAAGAACCGCTAGTGTAATTGCCAATAAAATCACCTGTGATAGATTTAATTGTTACTGAATAGTTATAAATCGCTCCACCACTGGCATTAGCATACGACCCAGTACCAGTTGATTTAGCATAGTTTCCAATAAAATCGCCTGTTATATTTCCAATTCTTCCTTTATAGCTATAAATCGCTCCACCTTCGCCAGAAGAGTTAGAATCAGATTGAACATAGTTGCCTATAAAATCTCCTGTGATATCTCCAATTCTTCCTGTTGAACTATAGTTATTTCCAACGTTATAAATAGCTCCACCATAGGCATTAAAATCAGGCCCAGTAGCAGATGTTAGAGAATAGTTGCCTATAAAATCACCCGTGATATCTCCGATTGATCCATAGTTATAAATCGCTCCGCCTTTGGTATCAGCGTACGTGTATGACATTGTGGTAGCATTACTTTTAGCATAGTTACCTATAAAATCAGCTTTTAGATCTCCAATAATACCTGTATTTGCTAAAGCTCCACCGGAAGCATTCGTATATAAACGTCCGCTTGTTCTTGATGTAGTTGAATCAATACCGTTATTTACAAATGCACCTGAGATACATGTTATATCACCTGCGTTATAAACAGCTCCGCTCAGTACATCTGCATATTTATAATCTGATGTATTTGAAGTTATTGTTGCAGTTATTATATTATCTTTGAATAAAACATTGTCTATTTCAGTAGTAGAACCGCTTTGGTTATTTACTGCAGCTCCGCCCTCTATTATTGTATGGTTCGATGACGTACCTGATGGGTTTTTTATTGTACCTTTATTAAGTGTATGAGTTTCTTTTTTTAAAAAATCAGATTCTGAATACTTGTACGTTATAGTTTGACCTACAGGTGTTGTCGGGTTTTGTTTAAATTCGAGGTTTCCTGTACCAGCATTCTTTTCCCAACCAAAGGTTAAGATTTTACTTCCATTTGTGTTTCCATATTCTGTTTGTTTTAGTGAAACATAATAGTATTTAGGCGTAACTGTTCCATCTGCATTTTTATCATAAAGGGTTATAGTATTAGGCTCGTCTGCCGACGTAGCTTCTAGCAGCGTATAACCTGAATCTTTTAATTTACTCGAATCATAGGTATAATATTTGCTATCTGGGGTTGTATAAAGCGCTTTATCTTGAGTTGTTTCTATTAACGCTACGCTTCCTGTTGAAGAAAGCAATTGAAGAACATCTTTATTATCCGCTGGCGTATAGTAATATTTTTTATCTCCTATATTAACCGTTATTGCTCCATCAGGAACTGTTGTATCCAGTTTAACTTCCGTTAAGCTATATGTTGAATAATTAGTATTTAAAAATGACGATTGTTCTGCTTTTACCCTATCCAGTGTAGGAGTCGGTACATCTGCAAACACAGTCGCATTAGAAAGCAGGCTCAACAATACAGCTAAAAGAGGAAGAAGCATTACATTTATGACTTTTTTATCTGTCCAACTATTGATTTCGACCATATAACTACCCTCATTCGTGTTTCGTGCAAAAATTATCTAATCCTACTTTATATATTGCCCTGTTTTTTAGTTCTTTAAACATTTTCAAGATATTCCATTTGTGATACTATTAAATAAGGGGAGTGTTTTAGTATGCTCAAGGATTTATTTGTTGCAAAGAAGTGTTTTAAGTTGGTGTGTGGTGCAGGTAATGAGGATGCAGCCGAGGTTGAAAAGTTAGTTGCACTTTATTCATTAGCCGGTTGTAATTTCTTTGATTTATGTGCAAAACCAGAGATTGTTGACGCAGCAAAGAGAGGTCTTGCTTACGCCGGTATTTGCGATGACAGGTATTTGTCCGTAAGTGTTGGTATTCAGGGCGATCCTCACGTTAGTAAGGCTGCAATTAATCAAAATTTATGCAAAAATTGCTCAGCTTGCCGGAAAGTTTGTCTGCAAAATGCAATCCAAGATAATGAAAGTTCTCACTTTGTAAACAAAACCAGATGTATTGGCTGTGGTAAGTGCATTTCTGTGTGCCCTTTTGGCGCTATTAGCATAACAAGCGAATTTAAAGATTTAAAAGAAGTACTTCCACCTCTTATCGCAAAAGGAATAGATTGTATTGAATTGCACGCACTAGGTGAGAATGAACAGGAAGTTGAAGATAAATGGAATGATATAAACAGTTGTTTTGATGGTTTATTGAGTATATGTATTGACCGTTCGAAACTTGGTAATGAAAAATTACTAAAAAGAGTTAACAGAATGCTAGAGTGCCGTAAACCTAACTCTACAATTATTCAAGCCGACGGGGCACCTATGTCGGGTGGCGATGACGATTTTAAAACAACTTTGCAAACTGTTGCCACTGCAGAAATATTCCAAAATGCAAAGCTCCCTGTATTTATCCTTTTATCAGGTGGAACAAATTCTAAATCTACTGAATTGGCAAAGCAATGCGGTATAGTTGCACATGGGGTTGCTATTGGTTCTTATGCAAGAAAAATTGTAAGAAAATATATTGATAGAGAAGATTTTTTAGAAAATAAAGATGTATTTAATGAGGCACTTATTATTGCCAAAAATCTTGTTGATACATCGTTAAAATATATGGGTTAAGATGATTTCTGTTATTAGTAATGAAAATAAATTTTCGGATATAGATACTGTACTTTTTGATAAGGACGGTACATTTATTGATTCGCACGTATATTGGGGCAGAATTATTTCAAGACGTGCAAAGAGTATAATAAAATTTTATAATCTGGATAATTCTCTTTTTAAAAAATTGTGCTTTGTAATGGGTTATGATTTAGATTTATGTCGTTTGATTGAGGCCGGGCCAATTGCTCTTTTACCTCGCAGTGATGTTATCAAAGTCCTTAAAGATTTTTTATTTAGTATCAATATTGATGCCAATATAGATGATTTGGTAGTTATTTTTGATGAAGTACATTTGAAATTTGCAGATGAAATGTTTGATTATATAAAACTCCTAGACGGAGCAGTTGAGCTTTTTGACAAATTAAAATCACACGGAGCAAAATTAGCAGTTGTTACCTCTGATTCCGTATCAAATACAGAAAAAATCCTTGATTATTTTAAAATAAGTGGTTATTTTGATACTGTTATTGGTAAGGACTCCTGTGTCGAACCTAAAAGAACTGGTATCCCTGCTTTGTATGCATTGGAAAAGTTAGGCTCATTACAAGACAATACTATTGCAATAGGCGATGCAAAAATGGATTTTGATATGGCTAATACTGCAGGATTAAGAGGTTCAGTTCTTGTTGCAACAGGACAAATTCCCTACAACAAGCTGAAATTATACTCTGAATTTTGTGTAAATTCTTTAAGGGAGATTGATATTAAATGACTGTAAAAATTCTGGATTGTACGATAAGAGACGGCGGACACCTTAATGGTTGGAATTTTTCAGATGAACTTGTCAGAAGTGCTTATTATTCTGCATGCAAAAGTGGTGTGGACTACTTTGAAGTCGGTTATAGATTCAAGTCTCCTAAAGAAGGCTTTGGAAAGTTTGCTAAATGTAGTGATGAGTATTTGTCAAAATTGTTTGATGTCAAAGATGATTGTAAGTTGACTGTAATGATTGATGCAGGAAAGTCTGACACAAATGAGTTTGTAGATCGTAATAAAGATTTAACACCTATAAGAGCTGTCAGAGTCGCTTCTTATCCATATGAAATTGAAACTGCACTAAGACAATGCGAAGAACTTAAAAACAAAGGCTATGAAGTTTTTCTTAATCTAATGGTTATATCTGAGTACAAAGATAATGAGTATGAAATTTTGAAAAACTGGAATAACAAAGATATTCTCGAAGCATTGAGTTTTGCAGATAGTTTTGGTTCTTTTATTCCTGATGACATAGTTAAATATGTCGGTAAGTTGAAATCAATCGGATATTCTAAGATTGGATTCCATTCTCACAATAACTTACAGCTGGCTTTTGCAAATGCATTAAAAGCAATCGAATGTGGAGCTTACATTGTTGATGCTTCTGCTTTTGGTATGGGGAGGGGTTCAGGAAATCTTCCTATTGAAATACTTACTGGCTATTTGGAAAAAACAGGAGTAAACAAATATAATCCTGTTGCTTATATTGATTTAATTGACAGGTTCTTCCTTGAAGAAAACAAGAAAACTCCTTGGGGGTACAGAATTCAATCATTGATTGGCGGCTTAAAGAACATTCATCCTTATTATGTCGATGGTTTGTACAAAAAACATCTGTATACTATCAACGAGGTCTGGAATGCCGCCGAATTGGTCAAAAATAATTGTCCTATTTCTTTCAATGAAAAGGAAATGAATAATATTTTGTCAGACAGATTTGTTAATTATGATGACATAAGTATTATTAATAAAATTCCAATAACACCGGCTAAAGATGCTTTTTGTCAAGGCAAACCGGATTTTGTGAATCTTTACCAAGACAGAAATTTTCTTATCATTGCTAATGGTCAATCAGTCAGTGATTATAAAGATGAAATTTTAAAATTTATTAAAGATAAAAATTGCGTTACTATTGGTACAAACTTTTTGAATAATTTGTATACACCTGATTTTCATTGTTTTGTTAACAGGAAAAGATTTCTTAAATATGTCAATTCAGTTTCACCAACAAGTACACTTTTGCTACCATCATTCATGGGTAGAGAGTTTGTAGTACAAAATACAAATAACATTGCGATGTTTTTTGACGTTAGACTAACTGACAATTCCTTATATAATCTTTTTTCTGACTATAGGCATAACTACCTTGGGGTGAATGTTGCGATTAGTGCGATATACTGTGCTATACAGATGGGTGCAAAAGAAATATTTGTCGCTGGCATGGACGGATTTGGCAAAAATGCTCAGCATATTGATTATTTCTATAAAGAGGCTGATACGGAAGAAGATAAAAAGTTATTAATAAGAGCTTATGAAACCTTGTCAGAAGATTTGAAAAGAGTTAATACTTATCTTGAAAAGTCATCAATTCCTTTTTCTATAATTACGCCAACATCACATAGTATGTATTACAAAAATCAAATTGGAGTTAATAATGTCGTTAAAATATGATTTAAAAGTTAATAAGCAAAAATTTGGTACTTGGTGTATTTTACCGAGTCCCGAATGTGTTAATGTTTTGTGTAAATCAGGACTTGACTTTGTGCTAATTGATATGGAACATAGCCCTGTCGAGTTTATTACTGCACAAAAAATGGTTATGGCTGCTCATGCCGAGGGAAAAGAAGCAGTTGTAAGGGTCGGAAAGCTAGATGAATTAGCAATATTGAAAGCTCTGGATATCGGTTCTGACGGCATTATGGTCCCTCACGTTGAATCAAAGGATGATATTGATAAAATTGTATCTTTTGCAATGTATCCTGCTTGTGGTATTCGTGGATATTCTCCATACACCAGAGCTGGTGGATATTGTGTAAAGGATAATTATACCTATGATGAGAACAACCGTATATTTATTAGTGTAATCATTGAAAGCCAAAAAGGACTTGATAATCTTGATGAAATCTTGTCTAACCCCTATCTCGATATGATATATCTCGGTCAGTATGATATATCAATTGCATTAGGTCATCCTGGAGAAATAAATCACCCCGAGGTTATCTCAATAGTAGAAAATTGTGTTAAAAAAGCAAAAAAAGCGGGTAAAGCAGTAGGTGCTTTATATCATACAAAAAAAGATTATGAATATTTCACAAAAATTGGTGTAGATTTTCTTGTTTATAAAGTTGATACAGCTATAATAAATGATGGCTTGCGGGAAGTTAGAGAGGTAATAAAAATAAATGACTAATGTTTCTGAATATATTATGGACAGACTATCTGATGAGGGCGTAGAAAAAGTTTTTATGGTCTCAGGTGGTGGCGGTATGTTTCTTATCGAAGCACTCGGAAATCATCCTAATTTACAACATGTATGTAACCATCATGAGCAAGCTAGTGTTATGGCCGCAGAAGGTTATCAACGTGCGACAAGAAACCTCGGTGTTGCATTGGTTACTACTGGGCCAGCTGCAACTAACACATTAACAGGTGTTTGTTGTGCTTGGAATGATTCTATACCAATGCTTATTCTCTCAGGACAAGCCAAAACAAAGACTCTTATTGGTGATACAGGTATGAGACAAAGAGGAACCCATGAAGTTAATATTGTTCCAATTGTCTCATCTGTTACCAAATATGCGGTAACTATAAAAAATCCAAACGAAATAAAATATCATCTGGAAAAAGCTATATATCTCGCTAAAAACGGTCGTCCAGGACCTGTCTGGCTGGATATTCCTCTTGATGTTCAGCAAGCCCAAATTGAACCTGACAAATTAGATGGATTTATTCCAGATACACAACCAATTTATGATTACAAGTTAGATGAATTATTCAATCTGATAAAAATTGCTAAAAGGCCAATATTTATCGCAGGTTACGGTTTAAAATTAAGTAAAACCGATAAATTGTTTTTAGAGTTAGCAAAGGAATTTAATATTCCCATTGTTACGCCCAAAAATGGTTTTGACACTGTTGCTGATGACAATCCTCTACTTGCAGGTAGAATTGGTATCAACGGTCAAAGAGCAGGTAATATTTCTGTACAAAATGCAGATTTAGTCATTGCCTTAGGGGCAAGGTTGCCTTTGGTTACAGTTGGATACGAAACAAATTTGTTTGCACCAAATGCTAAAAAGGTTCTGATAGATTGCGATGATGCACAGTTAGAACATTGCCATATAGCTTTAGATTTAAAAATTAAAGCTGACTTAAAAGATTTTATTCCTGCTTTTTTAGATAGGTTAAGAGCTGAAAAGTTTTCATACAATTCTTCTAAGTGGGTTCAAAAGATACAGGATTTAAGAAAACGATTTCCTGTTATAACAAATGAAATTGTTAATCAGAAAAAGTATGTAAATTCATATTACTTCTTTGATATTTTATCTGATTTTATGAATAAAGATGATGTGTTGGTTACAGATCAGGGGGCAACCTTTTACTCCTTTACGACTGCTTTTAAAGTTAAAGAGAATCAATTGGCCTACACAAACGGAGGATTCTCTCCTATGGGATATGGATTACCTGCATCAATTGGTTCTTGCTACGGTCCGAATGTAAGTAGAGTCGTATCTGTTAACGGTGATGGCGGGTTGCAAATGAATTTGCAAGAATTGCAGACTGTAAAGCATAATAACTTGAATCTAAAAATATTTGTTTTTAATAATGAGGGATATCTTAGTATAAAACACACTCAAAATTCATTTTTCAACGGGCATTTTGTTGGAAGTGATCCTAAAAGTGGTGTTTCATGCCCTGATACGATTAAGCTCGCAAAAGCGTACGGCTTCAGACATTACAGGATTAAAAGAAATTCAGATGTAAAAGGTGTAATAAAAAAAGTAATGGACTACAAAGGTCCGGTTATGGTTGAGGTCTTGATTAATCCTTTACAACCATTTATGCCAAAGGTATCATCAAAGCGACTTGAAGATGGTACAATGGTATCTACACCGATTGAGGATATGACTCCGTTTATTTCAAGAGAAGAACTTGAAGAGGTTATGACAAATGAAGAAAATTAGTATTGTTACTGCGTGTTATAACGAAGAAGCTAATATTCGTGATTTATACATTCAACTTAAGCGTGTACTTGCTTCTCTTGACAAATATAGCTATGAGATTATAGCTATAGACAATAAATCTACTGATAAAACTGCTGATATATTAAGAGAAATTGCAACTGAAGATAAAAATTTTAAGGTAATTCTAAATTCAAAAAACTTTGGTCCTGTAAAGTCTCCATTTTACGCAATGCAACAAAGCAGTGGTGATTGCATGGTTTATTTGGTATCAGATTTGCAAGATCCACCGGATGTTATTCCTAAGCTCATTGAGAAGTGGGAAAATGGTGCCAAAATAGCTGTAGCAGTTAAAGATAAAAGTAAAGAATCTCCTTTAATGTGGTTTTTTAGGCAACTGTTTTATAAATTTATTTCTTATACGGAAATGGAAAGCTCAAACATTATAGAAAACTTTGCAGGCTTTGCTTTATATGATAAGAAAATTGTTGATATCATGAAATCTTGCGATGATCCAAATCCTGAGATAAAAAGTTTTGTTTCGGATGTCGGTTTCGATGTTGAAATTGTTAAATATACCCAATCTGCAAGACAAAAAGGTAAATCTACATACAATTTGATGAGATTATACGGTTATGCAATGACAATAATTACCAAAAACTCTTTCTTCCCAATAAGATTTGCGACTTTTGCCGGTTTCATCTTATCCATACTCAGTTTTTTAATTGCAATTTTTTATTTTGTAATGAAACTACTCTTTTGGAATGAGTACAACATAGGAATGGCATCATTGATTATTGGTTTGTTCTTCTTTTCTGCCGTTCAATTGTTTTTTATAGGTATTATTGGTGAATATATTGCCGCCATATACACAAGAGTCAATAAAAGACCACTTGTAATAGAAGAAGAAAGGCTTAATTTTGATGATAAATAAGGTCCAAACGGTACTAGTGTTGTGTGGTGTGTTATTACGAAACTTCATACAATAGCGATAATAAACACCGTAACACTTGACTCGACTTATATCTACTCTTTATATGGTATAAACATTCTAAAAAAGCAAATAGCAGAAAGTGATATTACTATTTAAATTGACCTTCCATTATTTCAGATGTATATTTTGCGACAGCTTCGCCCATCGAAAAACATGAAGTTTGTATTCTCAATGCTGCTTGTGCACTAAAATCGGCAGACACGTTTCTACCTGCAATAAAAAGATTATCATAATCAGATGACATCAAACATTCTATAGGCAACTCATAATCAACACTTGAGTGCTGTAATGTCGAGCTGTCTTTTTTATATGAATGTATATCTATAGGATAATCTGCATGTAATACAGGATTTTTTATTGAAGTACCTGATAAAATATCGTTTTTTGTATAAATTTTCTGGCCTTGAACTCTTCTTGACTCTCTTATACCAACCATATCTGCAATATTAGATATGTATGCTTCTTCAAATCCGGGGAAATATTTGCGCAAAAATGAATAAATACGCCATATTTGCTCTCTTGCTTTTATCAAAGCGTTAGACATGTCATAAGGGTTAAGTGGGTCTATATCCTCTCCTATAAGGATTCTAGGGCAATTTAGCGAAATAGTCCCAGACATACCCGGGATAGTAAAAATCTGGAAATAAGATGCGTCTTCTTCTGTAATATCGCCATTTTTAATGCCTTTTTCAAAGATAGGCCATAACGCCCAGTTCTTGTCCTTATCCCAAGTACAAGCAGTAGACAGGTGTATTTCTCCATCTATCTTGCATGATGTGGTAACATTCCTATCTTTATCAAAATCTAAAAGCCAATTTGAAAATTTTTCCAAATTGATATTTGATATGTGAAAACGAAGTGTCATCGGCTGTCTCGATAAATTATTTTCTAAAATTTTATTTTTTAAAATTGCAGAAAAATTTGCATCACCGGTTGCGTCCACAAAATAAGACGATTCGATATATAATGATAACATTTTTGAGGATACACAAATAGCTTTAACATGATTTTTATCTGTAATGCCACTTTGGATTTCTGTATCATATAGTATATTGCAACCTACTTTCTTCATCATTGAATCAAGTGCAATTTTCGTAAGCTCTGGGTTAAACCAACCCGTATTACCATCTTCGTAGGTTATTTGGCCACCATAGCATTTTAGCTCATTAATAAAATCAGTTAAAAATTCGCAATTAATATCATTAGTATTAGACTTCATTGCAGGCATAACCAAGGCAGATGTAATAGTACCACCGAGATGTATATTTTTTTCTATAATTAGAGTTTTTAGTCCTTTTTTTGCTGCAATATAACCTGCGGCACACCCTGCAGTACCACCACCGCAAACTACCAAATCATACTTATCATTAACATGAGATTGCATCGTTATTCTCCTGCTTATTTTTTGAAAAATTTTTTATAAACTTACTGGATGATTCTAAATTAGAATTTTGGCGTCTTTTATTATAATCATCAATAATTTCTTTAGCTGTAGAATTAAGATTTTCATCTTTATAATAAATTCCCGCAGTTGTGTTAATTAAACCAAAATCAAAATCAGTTAACGGGTGTTCAATCAAAAGAGTATTTTTAGAAGCAATTGTACCGCTGCTGCGTCCACTCGTATCAAAAATTTTGCCTACATAAAATCCTGCATCAATAAGAGCATGTCTGACGGCAGCTGAATTAGAGTAAGTAACGAGCAGAGAATTATAAGAAGACAATTTATAGAGTTGTTTAAAAAAGTCAATTGACCAAAGAGTAGGAAGTTTTGACGGTGTAAAAGCATCAAGAAATATAATGTCGTATTGTTTATCTAGTTTTTGTATAGTAACTCTTGCATCATCAAAATGAGGGTTTATAGTAACATCCTTTAAAATACGTTGTTTTGAGGTCGTTTTCATGCGTTGCGATATACAGTGATAATATATATTATGTAAAAAGGCTTTATTGTGTCTTAATATACTATAACTATACCCCCAATATTTATATTTTTTAATTAAACTGTTATAAAATGGTTCAAAATATTTTTGATTACTTTTATTTATAAAAATTCGGCTTAGAGAATTCTTATTTAAAATAATTGAATCAATCAAGGATTTGCATATCACTTGAGATATCTCCGGATATGTTTTAAAATAACCGTCTTTTATAAATGGTGATAGAAGTACAAGCTCTTTATTATACTCTAGTGCATCAATAAAAACTCTGCCATTATATGATGATGTAATAATTTTTTTTAAAAGTGCTTTGGTGTTATATCCAATACCGTAGCATATATCTAAGACATTTATCTCCTTTTTGTTAAAAAAGACTTTATCAAAATTAAGAGGTTTTATAAATTTTTGCCAACCTTCATCTTTTGCCCCAAATATTGAGTGGTAGATATCTTTTACATCATTATTATACAGACCTACTGAGCCATCATTGGTAAATAAGAAATTATATAACTCTTTATTTGTAGAATCTTTTAGCTTTTTTTCAATAATTTTATCAATTTTATCAGACATACATAAATTATAGAATTTAATATCTATTAAGTAAAAAATGTCTCGATATGTTACACAAATGTTATCACAATATAACGACACGATATACAATGATAAAATTATACAAGGAGCAAGTTGTGTTATCATTATATATCGGTTAGTATTAAATATATTTTGAGCTTTTAAATTTAAAAATTATAATAAACTAAATTTTTTTGGGGCGATGTCTGCTAAAAAACTTTTTCTTATATTTTAAATATAAAAATTGAGTGGAGAGTCTTATTATGAAATCAATATCTGTTCTTATGGTAGAAGACCATAAGTTGTTAAGAGTGGGTCTGAAGTCTTTATTCGATGAGACTAATGATATAAAAGTTATTGCAGAGGCAGAAACAGGCAAGGATGCAGTCGAAAAGGCAAAAATAATGAATCCTGACGTAATACTTATGGATATAGGTCTACCGGATATATCAGGTATAGAGGCAACTAAGCGTATTTTAAATAATAATGTTAATCAAAAAGTAATAATGCTGACATCTCATATAAGCGAAAAAGAGGTGATGGACTCTTTAACAGCAGGTGCATACGCTTATGTACTAAAAGATATCAATACAGAATTGCTTATTATGGTTATCAAATCCGTAAATGACGGTGCAATCTGGCTTGACCCGCAAATTGTACCACTTATTAGAGATAAATCATCTTGTTTTATTCCTCAAAAACAGAGTTCCAGAGCTGCTTTTAGGGCACAACATGGGAATTTAACAGAAAGAGAATACGAAGTCCTTAAACTTGTTGTTGCAGGTCAGTCTAATTCTGAAATTGCTAACACATTGAGCATAAGCGAACATACAGCCAAGGCTCATGTGTGCAATATTATTCAAAAATTAGTGGTAGACGACAGAACACAAGCTGCTGTGAAAGCGATTAAAGATGGGCTTGTTTAGATTTTACAGACAATTTTTCTATCATGTCTTTCAAAACAGCAGCAGCATCAGCGACAATAGCTATATCTGATTGACTCATGATAGGAGCATTTGTATTAGTATTTATTGCAATAATTTTATCTGCATTGGAAATTCCTACCATGTGTTGCATAGCACCTGATATCCCGAATGCCAGATACAGTTTCGGGGAAACAGAGCTTCCTGTTTGTCCAACCTGTATTGATTCCGGTGCCCAACCAAGCTCTACTGCGGCACGAGTAGCTGCAGGCTTGGCTCCAATGAGCTCTGATAATTTATATATCAAATCAAAATTATCCTTGCTATTTAGCCCTAACCCGCCTGAAACAATAATTTCAGCACATGTCCAGTCTTCAGCTTGCGGTTTCGGTTTACAACTTATTACTTGAAACAATGCATCAATATTGTTTACATTCGGGTTTATTTTTATAATTTCAGGTTCTTTGTCTGAATTTAAGTCTGTACAAGCAAAAGCTCCAGAGCGAACAGTCGCAAAATTAGGTTTGGTTCTGGATACTATTGTTGCGAGTAACTTTCCTCCATAAGTCGGTCTGGTAGCGAGTAAGTTGCCATTTTCGTCAATTTGTAAATCCGTACAATCTGCAGTTAAGCCTATATCCAAATTAGAAGCTGTTCTTGGTGCAAGATCTCTGCCGTTTGTCGTTGCACCTATCAAAAAAATATCCGGAGTATTTTCTCTTAAAAAATTACTCAAAACATCTGAAAACAGACAAGTATTATAGCTATCAAATAATTTATCGACAATAACGTACAATTTGCTTATATTTAATCCGCATAATTCATTGTAAACATGCTCATAAGTATTCTCATCTGAAATAAGAACTGCATTAACTTCTGAGTTAACAAAGGATTCAGAGGCCTTTGCGATTATTTCTTTTGATACTTTTTCTATTTTATTATTATTTATTTCTACGTATACAAGAACTTTATTGCTCATTATTTATCCTGCATTTTTCTATTTCACCTAGTATAAAGTCCGCACAGTCAGCATTTGATTGATTATCAATTACCAAAGTGTTTTTTTGATAATTGGGTCTGAATGCTGTTTTAACTTTTGTAGGTGAACCTTTGAGACCTATTTTATTTGAATCAAGTGCCAAGTCTTCTGCAGACAGAATTTCTATCTTTGTATTATGAGCTTTTATATAGCCGTTTATATTTGGCAACAAATCTAAATCTTTCAATTTTGTTGCAACGAGAAGCGGATAACCAGACTTAATTTCCTGATATGAATCAGTAGTGTCCGTTGACCATATAGAATAGGCTTCATTAACTTCTTTAATACCAATTACATTTGTAATTTGTCTTATACCAAGTTTTTCTGCCATGCTTGATGGTGTTTGTGCGGTATCACCGTCTATAGCTTGCTGTCCGCATATAATCAGTTTATAATCAGGCACTTTTATATGTACAAATTGAGAAAGCGTATATGCCGTTGCCAGGGTATCTGCGCAAGCAAATTTTTTGTCTGACAACATATATGCTCCATCGCATCCAAGTGAAATTGCCTTTTTTAATACATCTTGTGCTTGTGGCGGTCCCATTGTTACAGCTATAATTTCAATATTTGACAAGCGTCTTGAAAGCATTAACTTAAAATTTTGGGCTAACTTTATTGCTCCTAAATCATACGGATTTATTATCGAGTCTAAGCCCTCTCTATTTATAGTATTATGCTCAGTCCATTTGATATCAGCAGTGTCAGGAACTTGCTTTACACATACAATGATTTTGAATGTCATCTATGAAAAATCCAATCCTAAATCAATAACCGGTGCTTGTGCGACAATAGCACTTGTAGAAATCACATTTACTCCGGTAGATGCTATTTCGTTTATTGTATTTATTCTAACATTTCCACTAGCTTCGACAATAGCTTTATTGTTTATTAATTCAACACATTTTTTCATGTCGTCTATTGCCATATTGTCTAACATAATAATGTCACAGCCGACAGATAGTGCCTCTTTGACTTGTTCGATATTATCGCATTCAACCTCAATTTTATGTGCGTGAGATATATTTTCTTTAATCATTTTTACCGCATTTGTCAGTGAACCTGAGTGTTTGATATGATTATCTTTTATCATTACGCAATCACAAAGATTAAATCTGTGCAATTTAGCACCACCAACCATTACTGAGTATTTTTCAAACATCCTGAATCCGGGAGTATTTTTTCTCGTATCAGTAACATAAGCATTATATGGAGCTATTGCTTTTTGATATTTTCTAGTCTCTGTTGCAATACCGGACATTCTTTGCATATAGTTAAGGGCTGTTCTTTCTCCGGTAAGAATAGCTCTTGCCGGGCCAGTAATTGCAGCTATTGTATCGCCTTTTTTAGCTATGTCTCCATCTTTAAAAAATGATGAAACTTTTACATCGGGCGATAGAATTGCAAATACTCTTTTCATTACATCAATACCACACACAACACAATCTTGTCGTGTATTTAATTTTGCAACTATTGAGTCTGCTTCATTGTACAAAAAATCCGTAGTAATATCGCCGTATCCGATATCTTCTTTTAATGAGTTTTTTATATGTTCATCAATTACAAATTCTTGCAGTAGTCTTCTGCTCATGTACAAAATCCCTTACATTATCTTGTTTATCATTATTCACTTGTATGCTATCAGCTCTAAAATGGGCGCCAACAGATTCTTTTCTTGATAATGCAGCATTTATTATACATTTTGCAACATATATCATATTTCTTAACTCATACTCTCTAATGGAGTTGCATTTGCTATCTGTATTAAACTCTTTCTCAATAGTTTCAATCTCTTTTATAGCACGCGATAGTGAGGATTCAGTTCTTATAATACCAACTTTTTCCCACATAGTTGTTTTTAGATTTAAAAGTAAACTATCAATGTCTACAAAAGTTTCATCTGATACAGATTCAGAATTATCATCAGAATATTTTTTAATTATATTCATGATTGTTTCATCAATAACCTTTGTCGGATGTAATTCTTCTTTTGATATATGATTAACAAGCTCATAAGCCGTAACAACACACTCTAAAAGAGAATTACTTGCAAGTCTGTTAGCACCGTGTAAAGATGTACATGCCGCCTCACCAATTGCAAAAAGATTATTTATTGAAGTTTTACCGTTAATTTCTGTCTTAATGCCGCCCATACAATAATGTGCTGCAGGAGAAACCGGTATAAAGTCTTTTGTAATATCAATACCATTTTCAAGGCATGTTTTATAGATATTAGGAAAACGCTTTTTAAACAAATCAACATCAATAGAAGTTGTATCCAAAAATACTCTATTACCTCTCGACAACTGTGAATAAATAGCCCTTGCAACAACATCTCTTGGCGCCAAATCCTTTTGCGGATGGTCTTTCATAAAATATTCACCATCTTGGTTTACCAATTTTGCACCTTCACCTCTTACAGACTCTGAAATGAGAAATCTGGAGTCGTCATTTTCTATTGAGAGAGCTGTCGGATGGAATTGTATAAATTCCATATCTTTAATATCTGCTCCGGCTCTAATTGCAAGAGCTAAGCCATCGCCTGTCGTAACAGAAGGATTAGTAGTGTATTTGTATACTTGACCTGTTCCGCCCGTTGCAAGAATTGTGTATGGAGCATAAACTGTCTCATACTCATGAGAAACTGAATTGTATGCGATAACGCCTCTACAAGTGTTCTTTGAATCAACGAGTAAATCAGTAGCAAGAGTTTGCTCATATATAGTTATATTTGAAGAGATTACAGGATCATTTTTAACTTTGTTTACAAGTTCTTTTTCAATACCATATCCGGTAGCATCACCGCCGACGTGGAGGATTCTTCTTACACTGTGTGCACCTTCAAGTGTAAAGTTAAGCTGATTTTTTTCATTTCTATCAAACTTAACACCATATTTCATCAAATCTTTTATGGCATGGTTGCTGTTTTCAGAAATAAATTTGACTACGTTAAAATCACACAAACCACAGCCTGCTTTGATAGTGTCAGAAACATGCAGACTAATTGAATCTGTTTTATTTTCAGGCAAAACACCTACTATACCGCCTTGAGCATATCTGGAATTGCATTCCGAAATTTGAGATTTAGTCAGCAATAGTACACCATCAGGGACAGACATTGTCTCAGAGATTTTTATAGCCGCATACAAACCGGCTATACCGCTTCCTACAATGATTACTGAATAAGTTGAATGTTTCATCGGCATGTTTACCTCTTCACATTATATTAATACAAACACTAAATTTTTACTACTATCCCTGTAGAGAAACTTAACTATTTGCATTTAAAACTTGTTAGCCGTATGCTATAGAAAGGTTTTGCACATTAAGTGTAGTAAGTACAGGTAATGTGTTAACTTTTGTTAAAACTAGACACATAAACTAACAAAAAAAAAATTGTTCTTTCATTAACCAAATAGAACAAGAATCCTATTCACATGACGGAGGAAAAATGATACAACAACCTACAAACTATTTGCCTGTACAACAAGCAGCTGTACAACAGCAAATTCAGCAAGGGCAAGTACCAATGCAGCAGCCAATGCCACCTATTGCGCCAATGCCAAGAAGTGAGTACAACGCTATTAAAATTGATATAAAAGGCGCTACGGTAGGTACACCACAAGAGCAGATGGGAATTAATATTCCACAACCTGCATTGTACCCTGAAGCTCCAGGACAGAAATTGAATTATATTGCATAAATAAAAAGCAGCTAATTCTCATTAGCTGCTTTTTAGCAATAAGAAATATTTGTTAAGATTTATTAATTTAGTCAAATAAAATAGCAATTTTAATCATTCATATTTATTTAATAGGTATCAAAATAAATATATTAATAAGGGGAAAAAAATGATACAAGCACCTTTACCAGCAAATTACGGATATGCAGCACCTGTACAACAGGCTTATCCTCAGCAAGCACCTGCAGAATACAACGCAATCAAAATTAACATTGTAGATCCCAAGGTAAATGCTCCAGGATATCAACAACAATCTGCTTATTCATATCCGCAAGCTCCAATATATAATTATCCACAGGCTACACAAGTTCCTGTGTACTACCCGCCGGTTCAGCAAGCACCTGTACAACAGCAAGGTCAAGTTGTGGTTACACAACCGCAAGCACCAGCTCAACCAGCTCCGGTAGAAGTGCCTGCTCCACAGGTTATCAATCAACAAACAATTAATCAAGTACCTCCTTCAGTAGTTCCTGCTCCTGCACAAGAAGCCCAAGCTCCACAAGCTCAAGCTCCAGTTGCAGCACCAGAGGCACCAGCTCCTGAAGCAAAGCCTGCTGAAACATTAAATATACCTTCAATGGCAGCAGCAATTAAATCAGAAGATTTGCAACAAGCTGGTGATGCAATAGAAAATGTTGCAGAAATCGCTCAAAGCAAACCAGAGTTAGCTCCACAGTTGCTTGATACAGATTTGATGGAATCTTTACTCAGCGTAATAGGTAAAGATACAACAACTCTTGAAGGTCCAACTGATAAGCAAAAAGAATTAAGACAACAAGTTCTTGCTGGTAAACAACTTTCTGAGGCTGATATGGCAGAAGCTAACAAAATATCTCCTTTAGAAATGGCTGAAAGAAATAAACAATACGCATTGTTTACAACAGCAATTCTTCAAAATGTTTTAGTTGACGAATTTAAGAAAACTAACAACATGACACCTGATATCAAAGATTTACCAGGTATGGAACAAATAGTTACAACTATCAAAGACAATCCAAACCCAATGTTAAGAGCTAGCGGCCTTGCTGCATTAGCTTACAACGCTAGACCTGAATACAAACCGGTTATGAAAGAAATCTTTGAACTTTCTAAACAAGATGCTGATGAAAACGTACAAAAAGTTGCAGCAGAAGGATTAGCTAAACTTGATACTATCCCGGATGCAGCTCCTGCTCAAGCAGCATAAATTCCAAAAATCATTTAAATAAAAAGGTGTAATCAAAGTTTTTGGTTACACCTTTTTTAATATTTGTAAATAGTTAGACAAAGACATCAAAATCAATTTTAATAGAGTTATGTCTGAAGAAATAAGCAAGAAAGTTATAAATATTTTTAGTAAACACGGTAAGCAAAAAACAACAAATCCTGAGGAGAAAGTTAGAACTTTTGCAGGATTTAGTTATGTAAGAATGGATAAAGATGTTAATGGCTATCCTTTTAAAGAAGAAAAATTGTTGGATTATGCAAAAGATTGCCATTACATTGTGAAAGTTATGAGAGACAAAAATGGCTCACCGTCCTTATATAGCTATAATGTTCCAAATGATAAATTGCTTGATTTTCTTCTCATGTTTAGAAATAATAAACTTAACGGAAGTATCATAGAAATAGATAAATTTTTGCCGAAAAGTATAATATAGAAAAAATGAAAAAATTAGATAAAGTTTCACTGGAAAAATTGCTTTACAGCGTTAACAAGCCATATCAGTATGCAGGTAATGAGCTATATTCATATAACAAAGACTTCGATTCTTCATTTGTTCGTTTTGCAATAGCATTTCCAGACAAGTATGAAGTCGGTGCAAGCAATTTAGGTCATAGAATCATATATGAAACACTAAACTCCATCGACGATTGCATGTGTGATAGAGCTTATGCACCTGATACCGACTGCAAAGAAGAAATAAAAAAGCAGGGTTTGTTTTTATACGGTGTTGAATCTAAGGTTTGTTTAAATGATTTTGATTTGCTGGGTTTCTCACTTCAATACGAATTAGCATATCCAACTGTACTTGCAATGCTTGATTTAGCAGGTATACCTTTGCACAGCAGCGAGCGTAATGAAGATAATCCGATTGTTCTTGCAGGTGGACCTTGCGTTTTTAATCCAGAACCAATGAAAGATTTTATCGACGGATTTCTTATCGGAGACGGCGAAGACATCTTAAAAGAGATTGTAAGTGTCTATAAACAATGCAAAACTGACAAGAAAAATAGAGAAAGTATTCTTATTGAACTTTCAAAAGTAGACGGATTGTACATTCCTGCAATCCATAAAGATAGCATTATAAACAAAAGAATTTACAATTTTTCAAGTGAAAGTATTCCTTTAAAATATCCTGTACCTTTTTCCACATCCATACATGACAGAGCTGTAGTAGAAATAAGACGAGGCTGTGGAAGAATGTGCAGATTCTGCCAACCCGGTCATGTTAATTTACCTATCAGAGAAAGAAAGGCTGAAGAGATAATTAAGGCAACGAAAGAGCTTGTAAAAAACACAGGTTATGATGAATTTTCAATGTTATCTTTATCATCAAATGATTATACAAACATAGAACCGGTGCTTGAAGAGTTAACCTGTCATTTTAGCGACAAGAAGGTATCAGCATCGCTCCCTAGCCAAAGAATAGACCGCTTTAATATCAGACTGTCTAATCTTGTAAAAGATGTCAGAAAAACGACAATAACACTCGCTCCGGAAGCAGGCTCACAAAGATTAAGAGATGTTATTAATAAGAATATATCCAGAGAACAAATAATAAATACAACTCTTGATTGTTATAAAAACGGATATGACAGTATTAAATACTACTTTATACTTGGTTTGCCAACAGAGACATATACAGATATAGATGAAATGTTGGATTTACTAAGAGAAATCAAGTATAAAGCAAAACAAATTAAATCTGAACTTGAGCTTAAGCAAGATTTAAAACTAAATTGCACTTTATCAATATTCGTACCAAAACCGTTTACCCCTTTCCAGTGGTTAGGTCAGGACTCTTTGCAAACAATAACAGAAAAAATTGCATACATAAGAGAAAATTCCAAATCATTAAAAGGCGTACGCCTAAAAATACATGAAAAATATATCTCAGAAATTGAGGCCGTATTAACACGTGGCGATTCATCTTTGTGTAAATACATAGAAGAACTGTACAAAAACGGCTGCTATCTTGATGCATGGGATGAAAATTTTGACAGGAACAAGTGGTATGATATTGCACAAGAATGTGGAATATCGATTTCAGATATGTCTCAAAAAGTGTATTCTCTTGAAGAAACACTCCCCTGGGATTTTATAAATGTAGGCATTAAGAAAGAATGGTTTATTCAGGAATATAAAAAAGCGATGGACAGTATAGCAAGTATACCTTGTGAGACAAAATGTTCTGATTGCGGAATATGTACAAATTACAAAGTAAAAAAGGTTATCGATAAGCCTTATGTGCCTGCTATTGTTAAAGATAAGACGAAAAACAAACCTGAAATAAAAAAATACAGGGCTAAAGTAACAAAAAAAAGCTATCTGAAATTTCTTTCGCATTTAGATTGGCAAAACACTCTTGTTAAAGGTCTTTTTAGATCACAGCTGCCTATTGTTTTCACAGAGGGATATAATCCTATTCCAAGGATATCACTTGGTTCTGCTTTGCCAATATTTATTGAAAGTGAAACAGAATTTATTGATTTTGAGCTTTATTATAATCAAGATGACACATTGTTTATCGGAACAGAAGCAGAAACTTTGAATAAAATTAAGAATACACTTAATGATTCTCTTGATCCGATGGCAAGAATTATTAATATTTGTGAAATTGATAAAAGCGTTAAATCACTTGATATCACTACACAATGGGCAGAATATGAAATTAAACATTTAGATGAAGATATTTCAAATTTTGACGATTTAATGTATATTAAAGAGAGACTTACTTCTGATGAAGATATTTGCATAAAGAAGAAGTCAAAAAAAGGTATAGAGAAATTAATTAACATTAAAAAATCAGTTAGAAATGTCAAAGTTGTTAATAACAAACTTTATATAACATTAAAATGCGGACAGAATCAAGATATTCCGTCTGTTAGAGCTGATGATTTGATGAAAGTTTTCTATCCTGATAAAAAGTTTAATATTACAAGAATCACATTCTTTGATGATGAATTCAACGCACTTTAGTGTGCATTTGTAATTATTATAAGAGTTTATACAATTTTAAAGG
Source organism: Candidatus Gastranaerophilales bacterium (assembly GCA_944326555.1). Taxonomy (GTDB): domain Bacteria; phylum Cyanobacteriota; class Vampirovibrionia; order Gastranaerophilales; family Gastranaerophilaceae; genus Limenecus. The sequence goes on from CALVEK010000003.1 coordinate 23,477, forward strand.
AATTTTTTATGGCTAAATCAATAGTAATTGCTGAGCGTGATAACATAGCAGCTGTGTTTGAAGATAATAAAATTACTGAGTTTTTTATAAACAGAGGAGAAATTCTCCTTGGAGATGTATATTTAAGTAAAGTAGAAAACATACTTCCAAGTATAGAAGCGGCTTTTGTAGATGTCGGTTCTGACAAGATGGGATTTTTGCATGCCGCTGATGTAATAGGTAAGGGTGGACTACAAGATAAATTAACCCCAAAACAAAAACTTGTGGTTCAAGTTGTAAAAGAACCTACAGGACACAAAGGTCCAAGAGTTACTACATCATTAAGTCTTCCAGGAAGATTTTGCGTTTTGATGCCTCAAGAATCTGGAATAAGTGTAAGTAAAAAAATAATGTCATCTAAAGAAAGAGCAAGACTAAAGTCAATTGTTAGCTTGCTAAAACCTGTTGGACTTGGTGTAATCATCAGGACTGAAGCAGAAGGTCAGACAGAAGCTGAAATACAAGAAGACTTGGAAATATTACTTGAAAAATGGAATACAATAGTTACACAGGCAGAGCTTGTTGATGCGCCAAACTTGCTGTACAGAGACCAAGACTTGCTCTATAGAGTTATTAGAGAAGCATGCACAGAAGATGTTAAAGAAATTGTTGTAGACACTCCTTATGCAATGCATAGAGTTCAGCAATTAATACAAAACTGGAACTTACACAAAGAAATTGATATTTCTGTGTACAAGGGAAGCGAACCTCTTCTTGTTGCATCAGGTGTAAAGAAAGAAATTGAACAAGCACTTCAAATAAAAGTAAATTTACCGTCAGGCGGATATCTGTTCATACAAACGACAGAAGCTCTGACAGTAATAGACGTAAACAGCGGTAAATTCATAAGCTCTGCGACTCAGGATGAAACGATATTAAAGACAAATAAAGAAGCAGTTAAAGAAATCGCTCGTCAGCTAAAACTTAGAAATATAGGTGGCATGATTATAATTGACTTTATTGATATGCTAAGCAGAGCCGATAAAATAGCGATATTAGAAGAATTAGAACTTGCTGTTGAATCTGACAAAGCAAAACCTCAAGTTGGCCAACTATCTGATTTGGGTCTTGTTGAAATGACAAGACACAGACAAGGTCAAAGTCTAGCCGAAATATTTACTAAAAAATGTACTCATTGTAACGGAACTGGGCAAATAATTGATGATTTTGGCTTTGCATCTTCACTTAGTGAGGGAGAACAAAAAGTTAAAGCAGCAAAACTTAAACTACCTACAAATAACGGAAAAAACAAACACAATAACGACAGACACAATAACAACAAAGTCTTTAATTACCAAAACCCAAATCAAAATAATCCTCAAAGAAATGAATATGACAGACGCAATCACAGCAAGGACGAGGAACAAAGGGACAATAACCAAAGTTCTGAACAATTACAACAAATTGACAATGAAACTAAAAACAGAAAAAATCAAAAAAATAACAGATTTAATAAAAACAGAAGAAATCAAAAAAGAGATGAAGTAAAATCTCAAGAAAATATTCAAGAACAAGAAGAAAATTCTACATTGCTAACACAACCCGCAGTAGAGATTGAGGAAACTCAAATTGAAACTACTGACAAACAAACTATCAACGAAAAGGTAGAAACATCTGATACTGAAACGACAAATCAAGTTAAAGAAGAAGCTCTTGAATCAACAAGCGAACCAACACAAAAAACAAGGAAAACAAGAAAAAGAGCAACTTCAAGAAAAAATAAAGAAGTTGCTGAAGAAACACAAAAAGTTGATTCACAGGTAGATCAGCAACAAAGTGAAAATGTAGTAACTGATACTCCAGCAGAACAAGAAGATGCAAAGCCAGTAAAAAAGACTAAAACAAGAAAAGCATCGAGAACAAGAAAGAAAACTGCTGACAAAACTCAAGACACAGAAAATGCTTCATAATGCAGGAATAAATGATGATTAAATATGGCAAAAAAGCATTATTAACCTTATTTATATTAACAGTAGCGGTTTTTAGTTCAGCGCAAATAAGCTACTCAGATAATGCGCAGGACAATAATAGCAAGATTAAAGCCAAAACAGAAAGTGTAAAAAAATCCGAAGCACAAACTGTATGGCTTAAATTTCTAAAATCTATGTTGCTTGTTACTGGTTCTTGTGGTGCTATTTTTTTATTATTATTAGCTTACAAAAAAATAAAAAGAACACCTGTCATAGGTATCAAGCAAATTGATATAGAAAAAAACTTGAATACACCTGAAACAGTAGAAGATGCAACAAAGTTTGTAATTGAAAAATTTTAATGGTTCATGCTTGCTTGAGATTTTGTTCATATACAGGCTCACCATAGACTTTAAGGAGAGCTTTAACAATTTTGGGCATTTGACATACAAATGAGTAATTGCCTGCGGATAAAGAGCATTTAGAACAATCAGAGTTTATCTCGTAACACTCAATAGCTTGCTTAGTCCAATTTTGCATGATTGATGCAGATATTTCACCGTTAGTCTGCGGCATGTACAATTCATCGATTCTGGTAACCTTAGAAATACACATAACACCCCCCGAATAAGAATTAAAAGAAACCACCTATTTATAGGTTAAACTATACTCGTTAACTTTTACTCGGCTTAATGTATGATATTTGTAGCAGTAAAAAGTATAATTTACTTCACATGGGCATCATAAACGAGTTTAAGCCCCTCAAGAGTAATATAAGGATTAATATAATCAAACTTTCTTTGCATGTATTGTGCAATAATTTCAGAATAACCACCGGTAGCAATTATTACAGCAGTTGTCCCCAGCTCTTTTTCACATTCTTTTATTAAGCCGTCGATCATACAAGCATGCCCTCTTACAATTCCTGAAAGCATCGCATCAATAGTGTTATGCCCGATAGCGTTATGCGGAGCTTCAATTTTTATCAATGGAAGTTTTGATGTAAATTTCTTAAGGCTTTCTGCTTGAATTTTCATTCCTGCACAAATTACACCACCCAGAAACTCACCGCTAGATGTAACTATGTCAAAAGATGTAGCAGTACCCATATCAACAACAATAGCAGTCTTTTTATAAAGACTGTACGCAGCAAATGCGTTCACAATCCTATCTGCACCGAGTTCCTCGGGATAATCAACTTTGTAAGTCAACAAATTAGTAGTTTTATTTGAAACTACAAATGGTTTTATTCCTAAATAACGCTCAATAGCATTTTTATATCGTTCTGTCAGGCAAACTACAACGCTGCACAAACAAGCCGAGTCAACATAACACTCATAATCGTGTATTTTTAACAAGTTTGTGAGCAAAATACCAATTTCATCCTCAGAACGATTTTTTTCTGACGCAATTGTCCAAGTATCTACCAGTTTATCTTTATCAAATAGACCTATTGTAGTTGATGTGTTTCCAATATCCAGTGTTAATAACATATTTACCTCGACAACATTCTATCAAAAAAATAATATTAAGTATTTAGTTCTTAAAAATAATTTTTGTTATAATACATTTGTAAGCAAACTATGATTTAATTTTGGGTTGATTTACAGAGTATATTTTATAGAATCAAGAGAGAGTAAATATGAAAAGAATTATACTGGTTGGAATAATTGCATCTACATTATTAATTGGTCTTTTTGATAAAACTTACGCACAGAAAAAAGTTGATACAGCAAAAGATAAAACAGTTCAACAAACCTCAATCACAAAAGAAGATTTGCATGAAATAGGATTCCATAAACGATCGGATATTCCTACGGAAATACAAATAAGAAAGATATTTGAGGATTATCAAAAAGCAACAAATAACAAGGATATTGATTCTTTCTTGAGTTTACATGATGACGCATACAAAAGTTCTGACGGGTACGATAAATCTCGCTTAAAAGAGCTGGCTCTGGCTTCTTGGCAAGAATTTCCAAATGTTAGGTATAATATTAAAGTTTTATCTGTAAATGCTGATATGGACAATGCTACGGTTCTCACACAGGAAAGATTGACGGGGCTGACTCAATCAACAGTTGAATATATAAAAGGCAACGGATATATTGATTCTGAGTCAACAGCAATATATTATCTTAAAAGGTTTTCAAATGAATGGCGCATTACATCAGAATTTGTTATTAATGAAAAGACTTCTATGAGATACGGAGCAGCAAGATTTATACCAATGAAACTTGATGCCCCTGCTATGGTTGCACCAAACGAAGATTATACAGCAATACTAAAAATAAATGTGCCTGATAACCTTGTTGCACTGATTTCAATAAATAATGAGCCAATAACTTATCCTATGGAAAAGAGCACTGAAGTTTTCAGAAGCGTTAAATCAGATGGAATAAGAGAAAGAATACTTAAAAGCAATGATGGCAATAAAAACGAAAATGCAATCGCATCTATTGGCATAGCTCGTCCAAAAGTCAAAGATGACAACTTAAATGTCAATATAGTTGGTATTGCCTTTTTGTCAAGCAGAGTCAATGTTGTAAAACATAAAATTGACAGTGCAACACAACAGAATACAAAAAATAACGTAAATAACAAGTAATAGGTGGTTTTGAGTATAAATGATAAGAATACAAAATAATAAAATATCAAAAATACTATTATTTACTGTTATCGTGGCATTTTTTTCACTTTTATCTTTCTTTCTGAGAAATATTCTTGTAGAAAAATTTAATGGAATCGATTTATTTCTAATAAAAATAGATTTTATAAAAAATTACGGTGCAGCTTTCAGCTTGTTTCACACACATACGTCCTTTTTAATAACTGTTTCTATATCAATACTGTTTATTCTTTTAATGTATATCTATGAAGCAATAGAACAGTTCAAAACACCTGATTTGATATTTTATTCATTGCTTACTTCCGGCATTATATGTAATTTAACAGAAAGGCTGACTGATGGATATGTAACAGACTACATACGCCTAAATTTTATCGTATTTCCAATATTTAATATATCTGATTTGTTTATATGTATAGGTGCATTCGCACTTGTTTGTAATATACTTTTTAATAATGAACAGCGAGAATAAAGAAACATATACTGTAGATATAGATGATGCAGGGCTTAGAATAGATGCCTTTCTTGTAAATATATACAAGGATTTGTCCAGGTCAGGTATTCAAAAAGAAATTAAAAATGGTAATGTAACTGTTAATCAAAAAACAGTAAAACCTTCATATATAATAAAATCTGATGATATTGTTTGTGTATCATTTAAATTTGATGCAAAATATTTGCCGGAGCCAGAAAATATTGATTTAGATATTGTATATGAAGATGAATCAATGCTGGTAGTAAATAAACCATCAGGAATGTTGACACACCCAACATCAAATGAAAATACAGGAACATTAGTAAATGCACTGTTAAACAAATATGGAGCTAATCTTTCAAATATAAATGGTTTAAACAGACCTGGAATTGTACACAGACTTGATAGAAACACATCAGGGTTGCTAATGGTTGCCAAAAATAATGCTGCAGCAGAATATTTAAAAGAACAAATGCAAAATAAAGACATAATAAAAAAATATTATGCGATTGTTTGCGGGAATATAGATACAGACGAGGGGACAATATCTGCAGATATCGGCAGACATCCGACAAAACCCCAAAAAATGGCTATTATTATCGGGGGAAAACCATCAATAACACATTATAAAGTTTTGGAAAGATTCGGCTCATATACATTTTTGGAAATTAGAATAGAAACAGGCAGGACTCATCAAATTAGAGTACACATGTCTCACATTGGTCATCCTATAGTAAATGACACACTGTATGGAGGCAAAAAAATTCCTGTTAAAACAGATGAACAAGCTCTTCAGGCCTTCCATTTGGAATTTACATCACCATTTGACAAAGAACATCATTCAATTACTATTGAGCCTGATAATGCTATAATAAAAACGTTAAATTACTTAAGGAGTCAAAGATGATTAAAAATATAGAAAAGATTGTATATATACTGATAAATCTATTAGTTTTATTGGGCTTTGTTCTATTTGTTTGTTTTAATTTTAACAAAACAACAGAATTTTTCTGTCCGATAATGGGTAAAGTTTATTCAACAAAGCTGGTTTTACTTACCGGAATACAGTTTTTAGCTGCATATATATCAGGATATATATTATGTTTAATTTTCAAACAAAAAGCTGATAAATTGTGTGATGCTTATCAAAAAAGACATGAAAGCATATCTGTGGCAAAAGATACTGACGCAGCAAAGATTGCAGCCTTAGAAGCAAAAATAGAAACTTTAGAAGTTGCATTAGAAAGTGCACTTAAAAACAAATAACTATATTTAAAAAGTATATACTAGTTTTTTTTTAAAGAGATGATATAAAATCATCTCTTTTTTGTGTTATTTAACGGTTTTGGACAAATGTTACAAAATGTAAAGCATTATATATTAAATATAGCAATTTTAAATAACGATTTTACTTTATATATATACAAGAGAGAAAAAAGAAAATCCAAATAAAAGGATTTAAAAACTAGACATACCTAATACCATTTATTAAATTACCCGTTACCACTAGACAAAGTTTTAAGGAGAGCAAAAATGACTATAGGGGCTATCAACACAAGATTGTTATCATTAACAATGTACAAAAGTAATTTAGAGTACAGTATCACTTCTATAAGCAATAAAAGACAACAAATTGCATACCAAACAATGCAGTTGGCTGATGCAGATTGGGAAAGCGATCCAAGAGTACAACAGTTACAAGCTATGGATTCATATCTTGAACTTCAACAAAAGAATTTAGAAACTCAACAAAAAGCTGCTACTTCTGAATTAGAAAGTATGCAAAAAATATTAGATACTAACGTTAAGAAAGACTTTACTTTGAACTTGAATGCATAATTATCCTAGGTACGCATTTAAGTATATGTAAAAAGTTATTAGTTAATTATCCTAATTTTATTTTCCGTTACAAAATGATGTTATAAATTGAATTTGGCACTCTTATTTGATAAGATATGCTCAAATGAGAATGAATATTTTTAAATCATTTGAATTATTTTTATCCCAACCGCTTAGTATTATTCGAGACAGAATAATACATATTTGTCATGTTGAGGCAAATGGCGTAGATGTAGGTAACAAGGTACAGTTTAATTTATCTAATGAATCAGCACAGATAAATGTTTACAATAGTCCCAAAATGTATAATTTGCTAACAACAGTGCTGTATAAGAAAAAGAAATTAAAAGAACTTAATTATGATAATCAAAAAAGCAAAGTTTATAACTAGTGCGCCAAAACTTGCACTTTGCCCAAACTTTAACAAGCCTGAAATTGCACTGCTGGGCCGTTCTAATGTTGGCAAGTCATCATTTATAAATGGTTTGTGTAACAATACCAAATTGGCAAAAACAAGTAACAAACCCGGCAAAACTAGACTAATAAACCTTTTTGAATTTGATGAAAAATATATTGTAGCCGATTTACCAGGATATGGTTATGCACAAGTATCTGCAGAAATGCAAAATGAATGGCAAAAAAACCTTGAAGAATACCTGCTAAACAGAGATTCTTTAAAATTGCTTATACAATTTATAGATTCACGTCATGAAATACAAAAGAATGACCTGCAAATGCAAGAATGGTTGTTCCACAACAATCTTAAATCAATTGTCATAGCGACAAAAATAGATTTAACGTCAAAATCCAAAATTCATTCAAAAATTGCAGAATTAAAGAAAATAACTCATAGAGATGTTTTGCCGTTTTCATCAATAGATAAAAGATATAACGAAACTATTATAAAATATATTGAATCAGCAATACTATAGCACTAGATATTCTTTTTTAAATTTTCCGGAATATATTTTTCCCAACCTTCATCAAGATTTTTGAAGAAATTATGTGCATCAATGACATCATCGTAACAAATGGCATCAGGTCCATCTTGTATCTGCAAGGCAAGTTCGTCTTGAGATTTGCTTGAAAAATCTTTCTCCTCACAACCTCCCAAAAGGGCAATTCCAAAGGATTTACCACAATTTTGACATGTGATTTGCAATACGGTCAGATTATCTTCCCTACGCAGTACAAACAAGGAATCCTCATTAAAATCCGATTTACATTCTGAACAACACATGTCAGAAAATAGCATATTAACAATCTTTTTATTCATACAACCCTCTCTAATCTGTATTTTAACTCTTAAATAACTGATCTTCTAAAATCTTTACAAAAATTTTAAACTTTTACACCAAAAAGATGTTTAGAAATTTTTTTATGGGGAATTATAATCATGTAGATGATAAATGTAGTTTAATAGATAAAGTAGGTGGCATCATGGAAATTTTAAGTTTAGTAGCATTTGGTGGTTTAATGTATCTGTGCTTCATTACTATTCCTGAAATTATGGAAAAAAGAGCTGCACAACACTAAATCAAAACAAGTTATTTTAAGGAATGTCCCTTAACGATTTTTGTCAAGGGACATTTCTTATGACGTAATTTAGAAAAAAAAGTTTCTACTTTAAAATCACTATTTTACATAAAACTCTGCTCTAACATATGCTTGTAGTTTTATTTTTCCATACTGAACAGATGCATCTTTTAAATATTGCTGAGATTTTGGATTACTTTTCATAGATGCATATCTCGGTTCAAAGTTGTTTTGAGAAGATATATTTACACTTATTGACTTAACACCTGACAATTTTTGATTAAGAGTGTTTGCAGTAAAACCTGCTATTATTTTTGCTTTGTTTATGGCTTCCTTAGCCAGTTCACCTGAATATTGTTTTTCATTTTCTATAGAAAAACACAAATCGCTAACACTTGTTGCATTGTTGGCAACTGCAGTATCAATCAATTTTGAAACATTATCAATATTCTTTGTTTTCACGTAAATTATATTAGATGCTACATAATTTTGAAAAGTCTTTTTTCCATTTTTGTCATATGAATAATTAGGTCTTAGTATAAAATTTTTAGTTTGAATTGAATCGGACTTATCCAAAGCCAATATAGGTTTTAAAGCTAATATCAAAGAAGATGTTATTTCTTTGTTTTTATCTACAGCAGATTTAGAATCCTTAGCTGAAGTTTCTACGTTAAAATATATAGAAGCCGTATCAGGGAGAACCTCCTTTGATGCAGACGAGTTTACTGAAATATACCCCATATCCTTATGCACAACAGTTATGGCATTTGCAGATAAAGGTGATTTAAAATAAAAAAATGATGTCAAAAGAAGCAAGCTAATTGCCAATACAATCTTTTTCATAATACTCTCCTAAATATTCTCAACTAAATTGTTATATTACTTATTCAACATTTTGTCATCATGATTGTCTTTAAGATCAGATTTATCTACATCAGAATCTGTAAATTTATCTAAGGGAACAATCTGAGCATTTTTTTCATTTATACGTTTAATAATTTCCTTTATACGTTCTTCATTTGCAGGCATAGGAACAGATGTACCAAAAGAGACAGAAAAATTTCCTTTATTTAATGCATAAGCAGAAAGAGCAATAATAGCCCAAAGCATAATTCCATGAATCATTTGCATTGAAGGCATTTGGTAAAAGAAACTTGCAACATAGTTCCAGATATTCATACAGACCCAACCCGGGAATATTAAAAATCCTGCTACCAAACAGCCTACAACAAAAGCAGCAATTACAAGACCTTTGAAGCCGTTTATTCTTATGACATTAAAATTTCTTTTCATAATCTACACTTTCATTTAAATTACAAATTATTGAGTAAATTGTTAAACTCTTCTTCATTGATAATTTTGACTCCAAGCCCCAAGGCTTTATCAATTTTAGACCCAGGATTTTCACCTGCTAAAACATAAGAAGTCTTTTTACTTACGCTTGATGATGTTTTTCCTCCATTGTCTTTGATAATTTTATCAAATTTGTCTCTTGTATCAGATAAAGTTCCGGTTATAACAAAAACCATGTTAGCAAATTTGTCAGACTTTTTGGAACTTTCTGCCTTTAATGGTATTACGCCATAATGTTCAAGTCTATTCAATAAATCATTATTAAATGAATTTGAGAAAAAATCAATAATACTGAGAGCTATTTTGTCGCCAATTCCGTCAATTTTTTGAATTTGATTATAATCAGCATTTTTTAGAGCATCAAATGTACCAAAGAATGATGCAAGCTGTTCTGATGTTTCTTTCCCCACATGCCTGATTCCAAGAGAATTAATAAATCTGCCAAGCGAAGTAATTTTAGACTGCTGAATCTGTTTATACAAATTATCAGCAGATTTTTCAGCTATTAAGTCCAATTTAAGAAAATCATCGACCTCAAGGGAATACAAATCCGCAGGAGTTTTAACCAACCCCCTATCAACAAGCTGAGATACAATGTTGTCGCCCAATCCATCGATATCCATACAATCTTTAGAAACCCAATACTCAATCCTACCTTTTATTTGTTCAGGGCAACCAAGTGTATTTGGACAATACAGATTTACTTCACCATCAACAGGAACAAGCCTTGTTCCACAGGAAGGACAAAATTCAGGAGGAAGAAAAGCACCTGCCTTATTTTTAGCGTGCTCAGTTACACAAATCACTTTAGGAATAATCTCAGCAGCTTTTTTTATGAGAACTCTATCACCAATGTTTATATTTAAGCGTTTAATTTCATCAAAATTATGTAATGTAGCTCTCTGAACGGTTGAACCTGAAACATATACGGGTTGTAATACGGCAACTGGTGTAACAGCACCGCTTCTTCCAACATTGACTTCAATATTTTCAACAACTGTGGAAACTTCCTCAGGCGGAAATTTGAATGCTGTAGCCCATTTGGGTGCACGCGAAGTATATCCGATTTCTTTTTGCAGGTTAAAATCGTTTATTTTTATTACAACACCATCTGTTGCATAATCCAGAGATTGTCTTTTTGTATCCCAATATTTGCAATAATCAATTGCATCATCTATACTTTTACAAAGTTTAAAATTAGGATTAATATTGAATCCGATTTCTTTCAAAAATTCAAGCATTTGAGAATGAGAATTTATCTTATATTCATTACTGTCAATTCTACCGTAGTAAGAAAACATAGAAAGATCTCTTTGTCTTGTTATTTCAGGATCCAATTGTCTTAAAGAGCCTGATGCTGCATTTCTGGGATTTGCAAAGAGTTTTCCCCCCACTTCCATCTGTTTTTTATTTAATGCTTCAAAGGCAGATTTTGGCATAAAAATCTCACCACGAACCTCTAAGTCAGATATATTCGCAGCAAATTTGTCAGGAATAGTCTTAATGGTTTTTAAGTTATTTGTGATATCTTCACCTACAAATCCATCGCCTCGAGTTGCACCTAAAACAAACTCGGATTTTTTATATGTAAGAGCAATCGCTAAACCGTCAATTTTAAGCTCACAAACTAACTCAGGCTGCTCATCAAGTGAATAATTTTTTATTAAACGTTCATACCAAAGCCTTAAATCGTCGTAGGAATATGTGTTGTCCAAACTGTACAATCGCTCTTTATGCTTATGTTGAGAGAACTTACGTTCAGAAGATTCTACAGAGGTTCCGACTTTTTTGGTTGGAGAGTCTGCCAAAATAAATTCAGGATAACTCTTTTCTAATTCTTGGAGTTCCTTAAATAACTTATCGTACTCTACATCAGAAACAGTAGGAGAATCTAATTCATAATACTCTCTACTATATCTTTTTAAGAGTTCACTCAGTTCTTCTATACGTTTTTTAGGCTCGTTGTTTATAATAATTTTCCTGTATACTAGTCTATGTAATACATGTATTTTACAACAAAAAGTGTTTGAGATTATGAGTCTGATAAGAAAAATTAAGGACTATTATAAAAGAAATAAAGAACAAGAATGCACGCTTTTTACAACACCATCACATGCACAAGGATGCTTTATACCACAAAAAGCGGCAGACTTATTAGGAGAAAAATTCTATAAGTGTGATTTTTCTGAAATAGACGGATTTGATAACCTAAGAGACCCCAAAGGCATACTAAAGAATATCCAAACAAAACTAACAAAAATATATGACACCAAACAAACTTTTATGTTAACTAACGGGTCTACTTCGGGTATTATAGCTGCACTTATTTCTGCAATTAAGCCATCAGATAAAGTTTTGATAGCAAGAAACTGCCATATAAGTGTTTTTAATGCTTTAGTAATTACAGGAGCTAAGCCAATTTGGTTTTTGCCAAAATATGACAGTGAATGGGATGTTTTTGAAGGTGTAAAGGTAAAAGATATACAAAAAGAAATTACTTTAAACCCAGATATAAAAGCTCTAATAATAACATCACCGACTTATGAAGGAATACATAGCGACATTGAAAATATATCGAAACTATGTAAAAAACATAATATAAAACTTATTGTTGATGAAGCACATGGAGCATTACTTAATTTCTATGATTTAAACCAAAAACCTGCAATAAAACTCGGTGCAGATATATCAATACAATCACTGCATAAAACAGCAGGTGCGCCAAACCCATGTGCGTTGATGCATATTTCAAAAAAATCAGATATTACACAAAGTAACGTTCAAGACGCATTAAATTTAATCAACACGACTTCTCCGTCTTACCCGCTAATTTTGGCGATAGAAGCAACTACAGATTATTTAGCAAGTATGAATGGTAAAAATAACATAAAAAAACTAATATCATACATTACAGAGCTAAAAAACAGTTTGAAAGATAAACTGTTATTTTACGAAAACAATTCAGATTCGACAAAGTTACTTGTAAAATTCAAAAATGTTTCACCTAAAAAAGCGAGTGGAATATTAAATAGAAAATTCCTAATAGAAGAAGAATTTACAAATAAAAAGGCACTATTATTTATTACCGGTATAGGAACAGACAAAAGAAAGATTAATAAATTAAAATCAGCATTATCAGATATAGCAACAAACTATAAAAGCAATAACAATAAATCAAATCAAACAATAGAATACTCAAGTGTAACAATACCTAAAAGTAAACTTACACCCAAAGAAGCATATTACAGAAAAAGAAAAACTATCCCAAAAGAATTATCTAAAGGAAAAATCTGTTCCAGACCAATCTTAAACTATCCTCCTGGGATTCCCTTAATAATATCAGGAGAGGTATTTAATGATGAAATTATATCAATGATTGAAGACTCAACAGTTGAAATATGTGAATAACTACTTTCTCTGTAGAGCATACAACATTGTATCTTGACGATTTTCAGGATTACCGCTTAGATTATATTCACCAAGCACTAAAAAGTTATATGCGTTTGGCTGAATATTATCAAAATAGAGCTTAAATCTCGGTGTTACAACTATTTTATTGGGAATTTTTAAATCAATTATTCTGTTAAGATACACAGCCTTTGAATCTATGTCTTCGATTTTATTAAGAAGAGCGGCTCCACAATAGAAACCTATTTTCAATTTTGGCCTTAGATAGTTTTTTATTAACTTTGATGATTGTTCAACAAGTTCAGTTAAAAATTCTTTGGAATCTTTTATACTTGATATAACAAAATAAACAGAACCATCAGCTTCACCTTTTTTATAAACAATATTCGACTGAACTGATTCAAGAATAAGTTTTTCAATTTCTTTTTCCAACTCACGAGAATTTACTTCAGTATCAGTCATTGCTGTAAGGTAAGAAACATGTTGTTCGGCAACGACTTTTATTTTTACAAGCATATAAGTATTCTTTTTCAATTCATTAACAAAATCCTTATGTAATTCTTTGTTGATTGTTTTTGCGAGTTTTTCTTTATAATTGTCCACAGATTTTCTATACGATTTTTGATAGTTATCAAAAAACACCAACAAACAATTAGCAATATATGTAAGTACACCAAATATAACAGAAGTTAAAACCGGTAAAATTTCAATATTTTCTCTGTAAGATGGAGTATTCTTAAAACTTTGCGCAAAGAAATCAATAACAGCCCACACAAAGGAATTCAACCACGAAGGCATGGATAATTTTGCACAAAAAGCAAACCAATAAAGCAACATTAGTATTGCCATACTTATAAAAACAAATGAAACTATTGAAATAATATGTTTTATATCATCAAAAATTTTATCAAATGATTTAAAAAACATCTAAACCTCAAGTATAACGTTATCTATTAACCTAACACCACCAACTCTGGCAGCTATAGCACATATTACATTTTTTGTTATAGTATCAGAACTGTCAATTTTTTTGAATGAGTCTTCACAAACAAATTCCAGATACTCAAGTTCAACATTTTTATCGAGATTTGTCAATCCAACATCAAATAGTTTTTTAACATCCTTAATTCCCAGTTTAAAGGAATCACGTATTGCAAATAAAGCCTTACTTATTGTTAAAGCTGAAGTTTTATCACTATCTGATAAATATTTATTTCTTGAACTTAAAGCCAAACCACTTTCTTCGCGAACAAGAGGACAAGGAATAATTTCAATAGGAAAATTCAAATCCGCAACCATTTTCTTTATCAAAAATAATTGCTGAATATCTTTCATACCGAAACAAGCCTTATCAGGTTGAACGATATTAAATAGTTTTGTTACTACTGTTTCAACCCCATCAAAATGTCCAACTCTCGACTTTCCGCACATAATATCCGTTAACTCGTAAGGCGGTGCAACCATAGTTAAATCTGAAAATTTATTCAAATTAGGATACATTTCGTTTACAGATGGAGCAAAGATAACATCAATGCCTGCTGATTCAGCAACTAACTTGTCTGCATCAAGAGTTCTTGGATATTGGTCGTAATCCTCACCAGGACAGAATTGAATTGGATTGACAAAAACTGATACAACAGTGAAATCAGCGATAGAACACGCTTTTTCCATAAGAGACTTATGTCCGCCATGCAAACAACCCATAGTTGGGACTAACGCCACTGACTTGTTTTGTAGTTTTACGTTTTTTATAATATCTCTTAATTCATCAATTTTATTTATTACAACAGTACTCACAGTTCTCTAGCTCCTTTAATTCGACTAATGCCTCCACTGGTAAATGAAAAATTTCTGATTCATCAGGAAATCTTCCGCTAGTTACATCATCTATATACTTACTGCAAGATTCAGATATAACAGATTTTAAATCTGCATATCTTCTGGCAAATTTTGGCTTAAATTCGGAAAACTTACCCAAAATATCGTCTGCAACTAAAATTTGCCCATCAGTATATCGGCCGGCACCAATACCTATTGTTGCTATATCGAGTTTTGATGTTATAAGTTTTGCCGATTCTTCAGGCACCATTTCAAGAACAATTGCAAATGCACCAGCATCTTGCAACTTTAGAGATTGCTCCAAAATAAATTTTGTCTTATCCACAGATTTACCTTGAACTTTATATCCACCCAGAACATTTAAATACTGAGGAGTAAACCCTAAGTGTCCGACAACAGGAATACCACTTTCGACACATCTTTTTACAACATTTAAAATAAAATCGCTCGCACCCTCTAGTTTTATTGCAGAAGCACCTGCACGTATTAATTCACCAGCATTTTTTACAGCTTCTTCAACAGTAAGATGGTAACTCATAAAAGGCATATCTGCAACAACCATTGCCCTTTTAGCGCCTCTTGCAACAGCTGCAGTAAAGACTTCCATTTCTTTCATTGTAACTTTTGTCGTGGAATCATAGCCCAAAATAACCATCCCTAATGAATCACCAACCAATATTGCATCAATACCGGCCTCATCAAAATACTTTGCAGTCGAACAATCGTATGCTGTCAGCATTGTTATTTTCTGATTCTCGTTTTTTTTCTTAAAGAATGTATTTACAGTTATGTCCTTAAGTTTTGTTTCTACAGACATTCTAATCGCCTTTATTAAACTATTTTTTCTGTTTTAGTTGTTTTTTATACCAATATGCTATAGCCCTTGCCAACCTTGAGGGACTATGACGAACATATTTTTCTTCATTTTCTTCATATAACCTTGTACTTACAACGTTTATTTTTTTAGTTTTAATTTCATCTACATCAACTACAACAGGGAAAGAGTTTGATTTTTCGTAATCAGGAGACAAATCCTCAGGTAAAGAGTTATTTACTAAAACAGCTTGAATCATGTTCGGGTACCCTGCATGATCAAGTATTGCCTGAATATGATCAGATGCTTTGTAATCTGTTGTTTCACCTGGTTGAGTCATAATATTACAAACATAAATTTTCTTAGCTGAAGATTTTGATATAGCCTCAGAAATTTCCTTTATCAACAAGTTGGGAATAACACTTGTATAAAGACTACCGGGCCCCAAAATAATCAAATCCGCCTCTTTTATTGCCTGCAAAACATCAGGCAAAGCCTTACAGTGAGAGGGTGTTGTGAAAAGTCGTTTAATCTTTTTGCCTGTTTCAGGTATATTCGATTCGCCTTCAACAATTGTACCATCTTCCATTTCAGCTGATAATTTCATGTCATCAAGCGTGGACGGTAAGACACGCCCTCTTATGTTTAAAACCTTAGCGGATTCTTGAACAGCCCGAACCATATTGCCTGTAATTGCACATAGAGCAGTTAAAAACAAGTTGCCAAAACTATGACCTTCAAGACCTTCACCGGTTTTAAAACGATACTGAAAAAGTTTTGTTACTAAATCCTCATCATCAGCCAAAGCAGCAATACAATTTCTGATATCACCTGGGGGCAATACTCCCATTTCTTGCCTCAATCTGCCGGAACTGCCTCCATCATCTCCAACTGTAACAACAGCAGTTATATTGTTGGTGATTTTCTTTATACCTTTCAACATTGTCGAAAGACCAGTGCCACCACCTACAGCTACAATCTTAGGACCATAATTAAGCTTTCTTCTTTTATATAAAGACTCAAGTAGAGCATGTCTATCTCTTTCTTCATTCAAGTCTAATATGGAATAGTTAGAATTCTTCCAACCTTTCAAAAACACATAGGCACCAACCAGCAAAAGCAAGATACCTAAAAGCTCCTGATTTACGGTTACTGCTATATACTTGAGAATACCGACGGCAAAATAAACAGGTCTCATATTAAATAGAACACAAAGACCAAGCAAAGCTAGTATCGTGCCTAAAATAATCAAGCCAAACCATCTTTTAACTTGCAATCCGGGCAATAACCATCCTGCATCTTTCGGCATTCTTATTTTGTATAATATCTTTTTCAAAACAACTCTCCTACAAAAAATAATTAACTATTCAACCCAACCGGATGTAACAACATTATTGTAGTTTACCGGTCTTGGTGTTACGACAAGATTAGCTTCTTTTATGAGGTCAAGAGCATTATCTGCTGACACATCAAAATGAATTGTATCAAAGTTTAATTTAACGTACTCTTGTTCAGAAACCTCAACATCAGAAAGGTTAAGAAAACGTCTAAGACGAATTAATGAATGAGCAGTATTATTAACAGAATCTACTTCAAAATCAACTTCTCCATTGTTTTTATAAAACTTGTCGATAAAAACTTCACTAGCAACATTAATATTTAAATCAGCAGAAACCTCTTCGAGAACAGATCCTGACGGACCGTATAAAACCAACCATTCACTGAACTTTTTAACTGCTTTTGCAATAGATGTTGCGAAATCTTTGTTATTGTACATAAGCCTATACAACAAACCACACGGACGAACATGCTCTAAATTTAAACTATGTGCTTTCGTAAAAGAGCTCAAAGCACCAATTTGATAAAGAACAATTGCCTGTATATCATCGTCAGATAAGGAATTCACATCATCTATACTATCAGGCAAAGCTATCAAAGCGCCAATTTCTTTACTCTTAAACTTACAGCTTTCTACTGTTTTAAACAATGAAAGAGGAGACTTTATATTATAAAAGCATGCAACATTAACAGAACTCGCATAATCTATTAATTCCAAACCTTTATCATTTTGATTTCCATCAAAATATCTACCCAAATCTATATTAAAATCAACACACTTCTTGATTGAATTTTCCATTTTAGAAGATAACTCCAAAAACTATTCTACAATCAGAATTATAACTCAAGGAAATTTGGTTATGAAACAAAGAACATAAAACTTAACATTGAAAAATTCAATTTTAATGTTATTATAAACAGGTAGGTAAAAGAAACGGCTAACCCGTTTCTTTTTTTCTTAAGGATAAAGATTTTATGGAGCAAAAACATTTCAACAAAATTGAAATTCAGGAAAAACTGATTCCTCTTATAGAAAATACAGCTATGAGATATGGGATGATACCATTGGAAGTTGATTTCACAAAAGAATCAGGAAAATGGTTCCTCAGAATTTTTCTCTACAAGGATAGCGGTGTTACTCTTGATGATTGCGAAAATGTGTCAAGAAGCCTAAACCCGTTTTTGGATGAACTTATTCCTGTTAAATTTTATCTTGAAGTTAGCTCACCAGGACTCGACAGAAAATTAAAGTCTGATAAAGAATTCATAATTTTTCAGGGTAAAACAATAAATCTTAAGCTAAAATCATTGGTAGAAGGCATTGAAGAAAAACAATTTCTCGCAAAAATAATTGATTTTGATCCGGAAAACGGTCTTACTATTGAAAAATTAAGTGATAACAATAGATATCAAATACCTAAAGAAAAAATTTACAGAGCACAATTACACATAGATGATATATAAAGGAGAAAAAGATGATTAAAATCGGTACGGCTCTTTTTGAAGCAACAGAAGAACTCGAAAGAGAAAAAGGAATTTCTAAAGAGGTCATTATTGAATCATTGAAAGATGCTCTTGTTGCAGCATACAAAAAACACATAAGAGTAAAAGATGCACCAAACGTAGAAGCAATTCTTGATGAAGTATCAGGAGAAATTGGCGTATTTAGAACAAAATTGGTTGTAGAAAACGTTGAAGACGAAAATCTTGAAATTTCACTCGAAGATGCAAAGGAAATTGATGACGAAGTTGAACTCGAAGATGAAGTAAAAATCGAAGTTACACCTGAAAACTTCGGCAGAATTGCAGCTCAGTCAGCAAAACAAGTTATTACTCAAAGAATCAGAGAAGCTGAAAGAAAACTTGTTTTGGATGAATTTTTGGAAAAGAAAGGTACTCTCACTACAGGTATAATCCAACGTGTAGAAAACAGAAATGTATTTGTTAACATAGGTAAAACTGATGCAATTCTTCCATTTAGAGAACAAATCCCTGGTGAATACTATAAACCGGGTAACAGAATCAGAGTATTTGTTTTGAACGTAAAAGAAACAAATCGTTCACCTCAAGTTATAGTTTCACATGCTCACGCAGAAATCGTAAGAGAACTGTTTGAACTTGAAGTTCCCGAAATAGAAGACGGCATTGTTGAAATAAAATCAATAGCAAGAGAAGCAGGATATAGAACAAAACTAGCCGTACATTCAAACGACCCTGAAATCGACTCAGTTGGAGCTTGTATCGGACCAAGAGGTTCAAGAATCCAAACTATTGTTGGCGAACTTAAAAACGAAAAAATCGATATAGTAAGATGGTCTCCGGATCCTGTTGAATATATAGTTAACGCGCTATCTCCAGCAAGAATAATATCTGTTGATATTTTGGCAGATGACGAAAATGCACACGAAGCACTTGTCGTTGTTCCTGACGATCAATTAAGTCTTGCAATAGGTAGAGAAGGACAAAATGTAAGACTTGCTCACAAATTGACAGGTTGGAAGATAGATATTAAAAATGAATCTCAGGCTGCACAAGCAGAAGCAGCTTATCAAGCACAATATGAAGAACAACCTGAATCAGATGATGATTACATAGATGAATCTGTGGATACAGAAGAAGAACCGATTGTCGAAGAAGAATACGGAATCGATGCAGAAGATATGGTAGAAGAAGTTTCTTCTGATGAAACAGAATCCGAAGATGAGGAATAACAATAAATATTACAGTTTGTAATAACTGATAGAGGAACCGCTAACTACGGTTCCTCTATTTTCATCAAGCATTTTTTGCAATCAAACGAGAGCGGATATTTTTTGCCAAATGAATCAACTAAAAATAATTTTTTATTGTCCTTAGTTTTTTTCAAACAAATATTAGCAAAATCCCTCAAACAGTGTTTTGTAGTCATTAATGTAATCTTATGTTTTAAATTTTTACATTCAGGTGCATTTTCAATAACACTACAGCCGCATTTTTCATAAAATTTTCTTGCAAAATCATTAGAGATATTAAATGAATAATCTAATCTATCAAAAGGATATTTTGAATACTCAAAATCAATATCTCTTTTTTGAAAGTTGTATTTATTTATTAGTTCATCTTGCAATTTTTCAACGAGATTTCTTCTGATTTCATTTAATGAGGAAACAGGAATAAAGTAATCAAAATCATCAGTTATATCGACATTAAGCATATAAAATGAAGAAGAACCTAACTTAGAAAACTGTTTTATAAGATTTTCTCTGGCATTTTCTTTGTTCTTAGCTTTTTCATACCCATTGTCTTTATCAAACGGATAAATAGCCTTACAATCGAATAAAGTTTTAAATTCAACCCCAACGGATGAAACAGAAGCCGATAAAGGTATTTTTCTCAAAAATTGAGCTTTCTCCAATTCATTATTCCATTTAGCATCATAATTTCTGTATATACGGGTGCTTGTTTTTATTTGACCTACATCCAAAACTTCAAAACAATCCGAATAGACTTTTGTAACGGTAGTTCCTGTCAATTCACCGTTTTCTTTAAAATATGTCAACTTATCCGCAACATTTATTTTATGCTTAGTATCGACAAAAAGTTTATTTGATTTTAAAGAGGTTACTTTACCTATGTACTCACCGACAAATTTTGGCGAAGTTGAATTTATAAATGCTTTTCTTTTTGCATCAAAGAAAAAATCAGTATAACTTCTATTAAAAGTCTTGTTTACATTAGGAACAAACGATGTAATAGATTCGCCAATAGATGGTTTTAGAGCCTTAGATATATTATCAATTTCTTTTCTGTAGAAAGATACAACATTGGAAACGTAATCTTTGTCTTTTAAACGCCCCTCAATTTTTAAAGAAGTAACACCTGCATCAACCAGCTCTCTTAAATGAGACGACAGATTATTATCTTTCATAGAGAGCAGATATTGAGGTTTTAGAATAATATTGCCTGATTCGTCTTGAAGAGAATATTTCTTGCGGCAAGGCTGAGCACAATCCCCCCTGTTAGCACTTCTTGAACCAAAATAATTACTAAAATAACACTGACCGCTATAAGAAACGCATAAAGCACCATGAACAAAAACTTCAGTTTCTATATCAACATTTTTTGTAACTTCTTTGATATTATCAAGTGAAAATTCTCTGGGTAAAACAACTCTTTCTACATTTAAAGTTTTTAAAAATTTGATTTTATCAATAAAATCATTGTTGCACTGCGTACTTGCATGAAGAGGAATCGGTGGTAAATTCATTTCAAAAATAGAAAAATCCTGAAAAATTATCGCGTCAACACCGATTTTATAGAGTTTCCATATCAATTTTTCGACATTTTTCAGTTCTTTATCAAAAAATATGGTATTAACAGTAACATATATTTTTACCCAAAATTTATGAGCATATTCAACTATTTGTTTAATATCATCAAGAGAATTTGATGCATTTTTTCTTGCGCCAAAACAATCCGCACCGATATAAACAGCATCAGCACCGGCATCTATAGCAGCGATGGCACACTCTTTATTTTTTGCAGGAGCCAACAATTCAATTTTTTTAGTACTATCAATCATTACAAAAATTATACAATAATTAAAAAAAATAACCGAAAATAGATGACAAATAACTATGTTTTTATTACGATTAAGGTAAATGAAATTAATTAAAGGAGAAAAATATGCAAGTTATTTTAAGAAAAGATGTACAAAACGTAGGTGAAGCGGGCGATTTGGTTACTGTAAAAGACGGTTATGCAAGAAATTACTTGTTACCTCAAAATTTTGCAGAAGTAGCTACAGATGGTGCATTGAAAAATAGAGAACAAAATTTGGCTAGAATTAAAGCTAAACAAGAAAAATTACACCAAGAAGCACTTGAATTGGCTAAGAAAATTGAAGCACTAGAAAAACTTGAATTATCAGCTAAAGCCGGTGAATCAGGAAAATTATTCGGTACAATTACTACAAAGAAATTGGCAGAAGAATTAAATGCAAAACTTGGTACAGATATCGACAGAAAAATAATCTCTCTTGATGCAGCTATCAACAAAGTAGGCGAATTCAAAATGCTAATTAAATTAACATCAAAAGTTAAAACAGAATTGCCTGTTGTTGTTACAGCATCAGAAGTTATTAAATCAGAAATCGAAGAAGCTGAACAAACAGAAGAATCAGCTGAATAATTTTTAATTAACAAACAAAAGAGAGTCCGAATAACGGGCTCTTTTTTTTGTTACAAATATTAATAAAGATTTTTATTTAAACAATATTTTTTACGATAGTGTTTTTATAATAGTAAGTGGAAGATTGTTATAGGTTAGAACATGACTCAGAATGTCTCAAATTTACATCAGAATATACCATATTATCAAAAACAGTATGGTCAAAGTGCCGTAAATCCCAATTTTACAGCAGGAGCAATGCCTGTTTCCAGTGGTAATGCAATAGTAGACAAGAACCCTATTTTGAGTCGTGCAGAGAGTTCTCAAAACAATATGAGCGTGTTAGCACCTGCTGTTGGAGTAAGTGCATTGACATTATTTGGCATTAATAATTTTATAAATAATCCGCTACAGTCAAAAAAATATGAAGACACTATTTTTAATTCAATTGAAAAATCAATTGATAATTTTACATCAAAATATAAAGATGTTCCGCGAGTTAAATCAATAAAGAACTTTATAAATAGCATTAATGACGGAATCAAAAATAGAATAAACAACTCAGAAATATTAAGAACATTATTCCAAAAGCCGAGTATTGGGGGGCCGCAAGTACAATCACAAGCTGCAGGAGCAAGAGGACACGTTGCCTCAAGAGCTCTTGAAGTGATGAAAAAGTATAAAGAAGCAAATCCTGGTTTTACAGAATTTGACGCAATATTAAAGAAAGCAAGCAAAGATTCATACAAATATTATGATGAAATTATAAGTACCATTGAGAAATCTTCAGCAAATTTAACGCAAATAATACAAAAAAGACCTTGGTGGGGCTTAGGTCTCGTTAAAAACAAGGCATCACTTCAAGAAATCCTAAATAAATCAAGACTGGTCGAAAACTACAAACTTGCAGGAAAAACACTCGGCCAAAAAACAGCAGGTTACTTGATGAGAGCAACAGAATGTCTCACAAATGGTATGTTCTCAGGCAAAGGTCAAGTATTAATACAGGCATTTGTTATTGCACAATCATTCCAAGAAGCAATGAAAGCAGAAAAAGGCGAAAAAGCCCAAGTATTTATGGCATCTCTTGCAGAGTTAATGGCATTCTTCGCAACAATGGGTATTCAAATGCGTGTTGTTAACCATCTTGCAGGTCTGAAGTTTATAGGTATGGGTAAACCACAACACAAAGCCTATCAAAAATATATGGAACTTGTTAACAAATATGCTGCAGAAGGCAATCATCAGAAATACCATAAAGCACTGCTTAAAATAAATCAATTAAAACAAGAAGCAAAATTAAATACTAAGTGGTATCAAAAACCGATAAAATGGATTGGTAATATAATGAGCTACGGAAGACTTAGAGAAACAGTAAAACCTCTCAAATTCTCCAAAGTAGCAAACGTATTTGCAAAAATACCGTACGGATTAAAAGTCGGTCTTGGCTATGCAGGAAGATTTGCACTTGTAGCAGCAGTAATAATGCCATTCTTCTCAAATATTGGTAAAAAGGTATCTTACGCTATATTTGGTAAACCTGTAAAAACTATTGCAAGAGAAGAAGCTGAAGCAAAAAAAGCTGAACAAGAAACAACAGCTACACAACAACAAACAGTTCAACAACCGCAACAAATCAAACCACAAACTGTTCAACAACCGACCCAGGTATCTAAACCGGGTAATCTGTTAGATACAATGAAAAATATGCAACAGGCAAACCCAATTGCCTCTCAAACAATTACCCCAACTACATCGGCTGCAACATCAGTTCAATCACCTGATGCAGGTATAAAGAGAACATACATTCCAAACCCTGTATTAGGATACGAAAACAGTATAAATGCCGCATCTACTCGCACAGCACAAATTGATGCCGTAATGAGACAAGCAGACTACGCCGAAGCAATGGCTCAAAGATATCTATAATAAATTTTTTCTATACAAAAACTGTTAAATAGTATAAAAATGTTACAAATTAATTATTTGTAACATTTTTTAACATAAAAGCAATTAAATATATAAAATATACTTTATATATATAAGAACTAGACTTTACACTTGGGTTCAAAAGAGAGAGACAAAGGAAAAAAGAAAGAATGAGCATCGGATTCGATAGTTCAAAAGTTAATATAAACCCATTTGGCGTAACAGAGACAAGCAGTAATGTTACAACTAACACTTCGTCTGTAGAAGTATACACAAATACACAGACAGCTGATAGCGTTGGTACTACTGTTGAAAAAGAAGAGAAAGAAGATAAAATAAACAGAAATTTTGATATAGATGAACTTGTAAAAAAATACAAGAATGACCCATTAAAAGTTCTGGAAGTTTTGGGAATTGATTATACAGATGAACAAATAGAAGAACTAAAATTAATAATTAATGATAAAAAATCTTTAAAATCATTCTTAGAAATTGTAAAACAAGACAATTTGAGTGCAAGTGATATCTTTGCAGGTATTAAAAAAGCCGCAACGCAAAAAACATCAGGTATATTTTCAAGAATCAAAAATGTTATAACAACTGCGATTGAAGAAGGCATTGAAGAAGCCTTTAACCTTGCTCAAAGTGAACAGGTATACAAAGCAGGTAAATTAGGTTCAAATATGAACGATATAAGAGAAGAAAGAGAAGACTTCTCCTCTGAGGGTGTTGCAAATATTGCCCAAACAATTGTTGATACTCCGGAAATAAAAGAAAATACAATGCACTTTGTTACAAAAAACGAAAATGACGGTAAAAAACTCTATACAGAAGAAGATGTAACAAAAGCTACAGAGATTATGGCGCAAAATCCGCAAGATGCAAACCTATTTACAGCTAACGCAGTAGAATTAGAATCAATAAAAGACAACAAAAATAATATCAAATATAAAGGTTCAACCATTATCAACGTAGATGAAAAAATGGTTCAAAACAAAGACCTACAATCAACTATGCTAAATACGGCAAAGAAAAAAGATATGACAGACAACTATTTAGTCGGAATAACAGACAATTTAGTTGAAAATCCCAATATGAAAAAAGCATTGGATGAATTTCTTAATATGAAAGACGATAAAGGTAACGACAGGTTTAGTGCCTCAAATATCTTGAATCAAACGGATTACATGGCTGACAAAGATATTGATATCATCAACGATTACTTGATAAACACAAAAGAATTAGCAATACACGACAAGTTATCAGGAGACAACATTGTATCAATTTCAGGTAATATAACTGACAAACCTGAAATAAAAAATGAAGTATTGACTCTTATTGAAACACAATCTGTAAACGGAAATGAAGTTGAAAAATATGCAGAAAGTGCATTAGTAAACAATAATAATGAACAAACTCAAAAAGAATATACAAAAAGCAATACAATAAGCACACAGACAACTACAAATCCTATAATAAATAATAAGAGCATAACAAACAATGCAGAGATAAAATCAGCAACAGAGCCCGAAGAAAAGATTTTTGCAACAACAACTACAATAAACGGCAAAATATATGACAGGAATCTTGTACAAAATGCACTTTACAGAAAGTTTGGAACAAGCGCCGAAGGAATCCTACAAAACTTAGAAAAAGATCCAAGATTTATTGAAACAATAAAAAAATACGGAAATCAAAAAGTAATTCTTGATTCAATAATCAACCAACCGGGTCTCGTTGAAAAATTAATGAGATCACTTAGAAGTATAAGTACAGATGAATTAGCAAATATGTTACCACTCTGCACAAACTCAACAATGACAGAAACGCTTATAAAACTAACTAGTAAATACGGTGCGACAAAAGCAGTATCAATGCTTACGGAAGCTAAAAACAATAATACAATTGACCAAATACTAGCAATACTGGATAACGGCACAATGGATACTTCAACTAAGAAAACAAAAATAGAAAATATAAATAGCAGACAAAATAAAGCTAGCATATTTGCATAAAAAAAGCTCCCAAAGGAGCTTTTTTAAATTGGGCCCGGAGGGATTCGAACCCACGACCAAGGGATTATGAGTCCCCTGCGCTACCGCTGCGCCACAGGCCCGTGACGACTTTACTAAAATACCATCAACAAAATGCATGGTCAAGCAAAAGTTTATTATACTTCTGATTGATCTTTTTCAGGCAACAGTTCATTAATAGACTTGTACATGCAATATTTTTCTTGAACATTAACTGCAGCTTGCTTTACTTCTTTGTTGAATCGTAATAAAGCAGATATTGCAATCACAGGAGCTGCAACACAAGCTATTGTCTTAACTGCAGCATTATGATACGGATGTTTTGCCAGAAAATTATCTGCAGGTTTAATCAACCTTTTATTCACAAAAGAGTCATTTAATACATTTTTCAAAGGTTCTTTTACTCGATTATCAAATGCTTTTAGCATGTTAGGAAACTTATTGTTCAACTTAGTCTTTGCAGAAAGCAGAGATTCAGTAAACAAAGAAACAGCACCAAACATAGCAGTCAAATCCAAAGCAAAAGATGCAACTCTATGTTTTTTATCAAAACTATCAAGTTTAGGTGTAACTGCATTTATCATTCTTTTAACACCAACAACTGCAGTTGCCGCTGAAAGCACTATACCCCAACGGCCCAATGTACTTGCAGATTTAGCCAATTTAGAAGACAACTGACCGTTATGAGCAACACCTGACATAACAACATCAGCTAGTGGCATGCCAATTAAAACAGCTTTAGATACATTTTTTGAAACTTTTGAAACTCTATCTCTAGGCTCTTGTGCCGCAATTTCGTACAACAAATCATCATCTAATCTGCTTACTTCAAAAGGCTTAAAACTTTGATTTTTATAACCACCAAAGCTATACTGCGCACTCACTTTTGGAACTGTCATCTTAAAATACCTGCTTAAATTTAGGACTAGGACATAATTATACTACACAAATAAGATTTTGTTTATAATTTAATTTTGTGTTAAATAATATTTACCATGCAAAAATTCATAATAAAAACACACGGCTGCAAAGCAAATCAACTGGAATCATCTGTTATAAGAGATAAGCTCACCAAAAACGGTTTTTCTGAAGCAGAGAACATAGAAGATGCTGACCTATTTATACTTAATTCTTGTTCCGTAACAGAAAATGCAGATAATGAAGCTCTTCGCATGCTGAGAAACATAAAAGCAAAAAATAAAAATATAACGACAATACTAACAGGCTGCTCCGCTCAATTAAATGTAGAAAAGCTAAAAGACAACGAGTACGTGGATTTAATTGTTGGTAATGATGACAAATTTCAATTAGCTGACCTAATAAAAAAAAGAGAAAATAAAGTTACAGATATATTTTCGATAGATAAATTTAATAATCAACCTGTATACGAATACAAAAAGACAAGAGGATACCTAAAAATACAAGACGGATGCAATAATGCATGCAGTTACTGTACCATCAGATTAGCAAGAGGCAAAAGCAGAAGCAACTCTATAGAAAATATTATTGAACAAGTTAATATATATGTAAAAGCAAACATTAAAGAAATAGTTTTAACAGGCATACACATAGGTCAATGGGGAGAAGACTTCACTCCAGCTCAAAGCCTGATCGATTTACTGAAAGAAATTGAAAAAACTGATATTGTCAGGTACAGACTTGGTTCGCTTAATCCTTTAGAAATAACAGATGAGCTACTTGATTTCTTATCAAAATCAGATAAATTCTGTCCTCACTTTCATTTATCAATTCAATCACTAACTGATAAAACACTGCAAGCGATGAACAGAAAATATACCGCAAAAAATTGTCTTGATGTAGCAGAAAAAATTGACAAAATGTTTAATTTGCCGTTCATAGGAAGTGATATTATAGTTGGTTTTCCTGGAGAAACACTTGAAGATTACAATAAAACTATAGAAAATGTTATAAAATCAAAATTATCCAATATTCATGTATTTCCATATTCAATAAGATTAAATACGCCTGCAGCAAAGATGTCAAACCAAATTTCGGAACAAGAAAAAAAGCAACGTGCCGAAAAATTACACAAAATTGCTAATGAAAAATTCATGAATTTTATTGAAAAAAATATTGGAACAACGGCGAAGGTTCTAATTGAAAAAAGACCGGATAAACATACAAGAAAATTAAAAGGTGTAACAGAAAACTACCTTAACATACATATTGACAGTGAGGATAAAGCATTTCTGAACACTATTCAACAAGTTAAAATAAGATCAATAGATAAAAATAATCAGATTAAAGGTATTATCCAAACTGTTAAAATGTAGCCTTTAAGGTTAAAAAATAATATAATACGAAAATGAAGTTAAAAGTTTTAGTAATACAAAATAGTGCAATTATAGGCAATAAAGATGCAACAATCTCTAATGCAGAAAGATTGCTTGACAAGTATAAAGACAGAAAACCTGACTTAATAATTTTTCCGGAGGTTTGGTCTGTAGGTTGGTACTGCAAAAATTTCAAAAAGGAAGCAGAAACGCTGAAAAATTCAAAAACTATTGAATTTTTAAAGGAATGTGCAATAAATCACAACTGCATAATAATTGGTGGGTCATTTATAAGAAAAGTTAATAATGAATACAAAAATTCCTGTCCGATAATAAACAGAAAAGGTGAACTTAGTACGATATATGACAAAATGCACCTTTTTTCTCACACAGGCTCGGAAGAAAACAAATATGTAACAACCGGTGAAGAATTAAAGCTGATAGATATAGGTATCACAAAGATAGGAATATCTGTTTGCTACGACATCAGATTCCCTGAAATATACAGAGCATATTCAAAAGCAGGAGCTGAAGTCCTAATTAATGTTGCAGCATGGTCAAATAAAAAACTTGAACATTGGGAAATTATGCATAAAGCAAGAGCAATAGAAAACCAATGTTTTATGATAGCTGCCGACCAAACAGGAAAGATAACAGAAGATGAATACAATCTTGGACACTCAATGGTAATAAATCCTTGGGGAGAAGTTATAAATTCACTCAAACAAGAGGAAGATTGTCTATATACAGAAATTGAAATCGATGAAGTAAAAAAACTTAGAAAATCATTCCCTCTAATTTCGGATAGAAGAGATTATGGTATTGAATACTTTAAATGCAAGGAGATAAAGATAAATGAATAGAATAAAAAAAATTACTGTTGCCATGTTTCTTTTAATAACAGGCATGTTTTTAAGCAATGCTGCTCAAGCATCAAGTATTGATAATCTTATTCAAAAATCAGATTTAAACAAGACTTCAACTATAGCCGTATCAGTAAAAAATGCACAAAGCGGAAAAACTGTGTACGAATACAATGAACACAAACTAATGAATCCCGCATCCGTACAAAAAATCTTTACAATGAAAACAGCTTACAATGAACTTGGAGCAGATTATACATTTAAAACCACAGCATTTATTGATAAAAAAGGAAATTTATACATAAAACTCGGAGCAGACCCAACTTTAACAAAGGACAAATTGATTACACTTTTAAAAGAAGTAAAACAAAAACACAAAAAAGCAATCAATGACATAGTTGTTGATGGCTCAATCATCGACAATACCCAATGGGGTACAGGCTGGATGTGGGATGACGAAACAAATCCTCTCTTACCAAAATATTCACCTTACTCAATTAATCAAAACAAAATTGACATAGTGATAACACCAGGTAAAAATGGTTTATCTCCGGAAATAAAAAACAAAAGTTCTTATGCAATAAACATAATCAATCTTACAAAAAATGGTGATTCAAATGAAATTGTATTTGAAAGAACACCTTGGATAAGTTCTGACACAACAAAAATAACAGGTACAGTTAAATCACAGATAAATATAAAATTACCTGTAAGCAATGTTCAAAGATATTTCATGAATGAACTAAATTCAGCTCTTGCATCAGCAGGAATAAAGCCAACAGGTATAATAAAAACAGCGCCTGTTATCAAAGATACGACAAAGATTGCAGAAATCTCGAGTATCCCTCTTGAAGACATAATTGCAGACACTTTAAAAAACAGCAATAACTTTTACTCAGAAATGATATTTAAAACAGCAGCAAGTCATAGCACAAAAAGTCAAGGTACTACAGATAAAGCTATAGATCTTTTTAAACAATACTACTCTGATATAAAAAGTGATAATTACATCATTGCAGATGCATGCGGAATATCAAGAAACAATCTTATTACTGCTGACTGGATAACAAACGGACTCAATAAAATATATAAAGAAAACGATTTTGAAAGATTTGTAACACTTTTACCCAAGCCAATGGAAGGTACTCTAAGAGACAGGCTCTTAGACATAAGTCTCAAACTTAGAGCCAAAACTGGTACAGCCAGTGGAATAAGTTCTATAGCAGGATATATAGACACAAAATCTGGTAAAAAATATACATTCGCAATATTGATTCAAAATCACACTCAAAAAACAGTTGACATAAAAAAATTCGAAGACGAAATTATAAGAGAGATATATAAATTGTAAGAATCTTAAAACATTTTAGACTATTTATACTAGGTAATCTAAAAAAATATATTATATAATTAGAAAGTTGACAAAAGTTGTTTTACTATTAAATATTAATTAAATTGCAAAGGATATAGAAGTATGAATTTGAAAAAGTTAGTTTTAGGTATTACGTTAATTTGTTTTATTGGATGCTATCAAGCAGCTATTGCACAAAATGTTCCGGATTCAACAGTCAGGTCAATCATTTCTCTTTATAAAGCTCAAAATTATACCGGATGCATGCAATCAGCAGAAAAAGCACTTAAAATAAACCCTTCTAACGCATACATACAATATTATTTGGGAATGTCTTATATGCAACTTGGAATGACAGAAAAAGCTACAGATGCATTTAACAAAGTAATCACCCTTAATACCAATAAAACACTTACAAAATATGCACAGAAGGGTGTTGCATGCATAAAATCACCTGAAACTTGCGGACAAGATGATTCTAATCAAGATGAATTAGATTTGTTCATAAAATCAAATAAATTTTACGATAAGTCGGTACAGACAGAAGTAAATAAAAAGAAACTTGACAGAATAAGAGAAAATATTAACGACGAATTGGGACCACAGAGAAAAAAATCAGAAATCCCATCAAATGAAGAAATAGCAAATGCCGTTAAAACATTAGCTAAAGTTGGTTTTAATCCAATGACAGGAATAAATTATCAAAATCCTGAAATGATGCAGATGAATATGTTATTGGGCAATAATGACGGATATCAAAATAATGGAATGAATATGTTGCCGTTTTTATTGATGAGCCAAAATCAAAACGGATCGCAAAAAATGTCTCCAGAATTGATTCAATCAATGATGATGTCTCAGATGCAGATGTATTAATAATAAACTAACACAAAAAATTATACAAACAGGGCTTGGGGAAAATGATAATAGATACAGAAAAATTTGGTCAAATAGAGATTAATGATGATCTAATATTTGATTTTGTTGAACCTGTAATTGGGTATGATAATTTAACTAAGTATGTACTAGTTGAACATTCGGAAAATTCTTCATTCAAGTGGTTACAATCTATAGAAGATAAGAATCTGGCATTTCCGGTTACTTCACCCGCGTTTTTTGAAATTGATTATCAATTTGAAATACCGACAGATAAAGCAGAAAAGATTTCATTAAATTCAGTAGAATCATTGATATCACTTAATATAGTCTCTATACCGTCAAATAACCCGAGAAAGGCAACAATAAACTTGTTAGCTCCAATAATAATTAATGCGGCGAATAAACAGGGAATGCAAATTATACTTTCAAGCTCAAATTATCCTGTTAAATATCCTCTATTCAAGGATGAATAGTATAAAAATAGGATTAATAATTTAGGGATAGGAGATAAACATGCTTGTATTGGCAAGGAAAATAGGCGAAAAAATAATACTTAACGACAATATAGAAGTTATAATTCTTGATGCAAATCAAAATACAGTCAGAATAGGTATAAATGCACCAAAGGATGTTGGTGTTTACAGGGAAGAATTATACAAAGAAATAAAAAGTGCAAATGCTGATAGTATAAATGCTTCTACCAATACAATGGCTGCATTGCATGAGTTGATAAAAGACAGAAAAAACTCATTTTCAGAAAGCAGCTATGACTCTCTAACTAATAAGATAAAATAGTATGCAAAAACAGGATTTAATGAGAGAGTTCTATATAAACAAGAACTTTAAATATCTCAAAGAGTGTTTATATGGCACAAACGAAACAGAAGAAAAAGAATATCTTGCAAAAATATATATTGAAGAAAAAGATTATTTAAAAGCTGCATCAATATATTCACAACTAAATTTTAGATACGAACTTGGCAGATGTACGCTTTTAAGTGGAAATCTCAAAGAAGCAAAAAAGATATGGTTAAGCATAAAAGAAGATAATCCTGCAACACTATGGGGGAAGTCGTTAATTGAATTTATAGACTTATACGTAACTCGCATTCCGACGTTCTTTCAGATTAGAGCGTTTCTGGAAGTAGATTTAGATGCAATGTTAAATGCAAATCTAATAACATATTGTGAAAATATTGTGAACGGTGCTCACCTTTTTGCGCAGAATAACCAAGAAAGCTACAAATTTATAGGAAGAGTATTTGTTAACAATGAATACTTTGATTTAGCCGAACTGTTCCTACAAAAAGCGAAAGATATTTGTTATGTTGACCCAGAAGTCCATTTTATGCTCGCTAAATGCCATATGCATAATGGAGATAAAGAAAGAGCAATATCCTCATTAAAAACGAGTTTAGAAAAAGGCTATGGCTACTATCCCGCCAAAAAGATGCTAAAAAAACTCATGGAAGATAAACATGTTTAGGAGAAACATAGCTTATAAAAGTTAACACAATAGATGTAGTTAATTGCCAAAACGCTAATCACAAGAGTGGTAAATATTAGCAATGAGAAAACAGTTTACGAACGAAAGAGTAAAAAAACAGTAACCACTCCCAACAGAGTAAAACAATCCAATGAGTCGTTTTATGAGAGATAAAGTAAGTTTTCTAGAGTATACGAATCCAAATTAGTCAAATTGTTGTTAAAAAAAAATAATAAGTTGAAACATACGTATGTTATGAGGTAAAATAATGCATAGGGTGAGGTGTTATAATTAACACAAGCCTTTAAAATATACGGACAGGAGTTAATAATGTTTGAACGTTTTACAGAAAAAGCGATAAAAGTTATCATGCTTGCCCAAGAAGAAGCGAGAAGATTAGGACATAATTTTGTAGGTACAGAACAAGTTCTTTTAGGTCTCATTGGTGAGGGTACCGGTGTTGCATCAAAAACTTTGAAGTCAATGGGAATTACTCTTAAAGATGCAAGGGCTGAAGTAGAAAAAATTATTGGCAGAGGCTCAGGTTTTGTTGCTGTAGAAATACCATTTACACCAAGAGCAAAAAGAGTTTTGGAATTATCATGGGATGAAGCAAGACAATTGGGTCATAACTATATAGGAACAGAACACCTTTTACTTGGTTTAATTAGAGAAGGTGAAGGTGTTGCTGCAAGAGTATTAGAAAATCTTGGTGTTGACTTAAATAAATTGAGAAGCAATATAATCAAAATGCTTGGTGAATCAAAACCAGCATCTCAAACTGCAACCGCAGGTACTGCTTCGGGTGGAAAAACCAAAACACCATCATTAGACGAGTTTGGTACGGATTTAACACTTGCAGCTCAAGAACAAAGACTTGACCCTGTAGTTGGAAGAGAAAAAGAAATCGAAAGAGTTATACAAATACTCGCAAGAAGAACAAAAAACAACCCTGTACTAATAGGTGAACCGGGTGTTGGTAAAACTGCTGTAGCAGAAGGGTTAGCAATAAGAATAGTTAACTCGGATGTTCCTGATATTCTTGAAGGCAAAAAAATCATTCAACTTGATATGGGTCTTCTTGTCGCAGGTACAAAATATAGAGGCGAATTTGAAGAACGACTTAAGAAAATAATGGATGAAATAAGACAAGCAGGCAATGTAATTTTAGTCATTGATGAAATGCATACATTGATTGGTGCAGGCGCAGCTGAAGGCGCAATTGATGCGGCAAATATTCTTAAACCTGCATTATCAAGAGGAGAAATACAAGTAATAGGTGCAACAACTCTTGATGAATACAGAAAATACGTAGAAAAAGATGCAGCTTTGGAAAGAAGATTCCAATCAGTAATTATTGATGAACCATCAATTGATGAATCTATTGAGATTATAAGAGGCTTGAAATCAAAGTATGAAGAGCACCATAGATTAAAAATATCTGATGAAGCAATCATTGCAGCGGTTTCACTGTCTGATAAATATATTACAGACAGATTCCTGCCTGATAAGGCTATAGATATTATTGATGAGGCAAGCTCTAAAGTACGTCTAAACGTAAGTTCTCTTCCGCCTGAAGGAAAAGAGATTGAAAGAGAATTAAAAAGCATCATTAAACAAAAAGAAGATGCTATCAGAAATCAAGAATTTGAGCATGCATCAAACTTGAGAGATAAAGAAGCTGATTTAAAAGAAAAAATCAGAGAAATGTCTCAACAATGGAAAGAAGCACATGATGCAAACAAACCTGTCGTAACACCGGAACATGTCGCAGAAGTTGTTAGTACAATGACAGGTATACCAACAACTAAAATTACAGAAAAAGAATCGGAAAGACTCTTAAAGTTGGAAGAAACACTTCACAACAGAGTAATAGGACAAGATCAAGCAGTAGTTGCTTTATCAAAAGCTATCAGAAGAGCACGTGTAGGATTAAAAGCGCCAAACAGACCTATTGGTAGCTTCATATTTGCAGGTCCTACAGGTGTTGGTAAAACAGAACTTGCAAAAGCTCTTGCTGAAGCAGTTTTTGGTTCCGAAGACAACATGATAAGAGTAGACATGTCAGAGTTTATGGAAAAACACTCAACAGCTAAACTTATCGGCTCACCTCCGGGATATGTTGGCTATGATGATGGTGGACATCTCACAGAAACAATACGCAAAAAGCCTTATTCTGTTGTATTGTTCGACGAGATAGAAAAAGCACATCCTGATGTATTCAACATTATGTTGCAAATTCTGGATGATGGACGTTTAACAGATGCCAAAGGAAGACACATAAACTTTAAAAACACAATCATAATTATGACATCTAACGTCGGTGCAAGTATGATTACGACATCATCAAAATTAGGATTCTCTGTTTCAAACGATGAGTCTAAAGACAAATATGAACATCTCAAAGACACAGTTATGGAAGAAATGAAAAAATCTTTCAGACCAGAGTTCCTTAACAGAATTGATGATATCATAGTATTTGCACATTTGAGTAAGCCTGAAATCAGAGAAATCGTTGATCTTATGTTCAAAGATTTAGTTAAACGTATACAGTCGCACGACTTTACTATCGAAGTATCTGATGAAGTCAAAGATTACTTGGCAGATGAGGGTTACTCCGAAGCCTATGGTGCAAGACCATTGAGAAGAGTTATCCAAAAGAAAATTGAAGATACTCTTGCAGAAGAAATTCTCAATGGAAAATATGTTGCAGGCGATAAAATATACGCAAAACTCGAAGATAAAAAGATAATCTTTGAAAAAGCCAATGAACCTGCTGAATCTACAAAATAAATGATTGTACAATATAGAAAAAGAGGAAGATAAAGATTTCTTCCTCTTTTTTTATTAGTAAATAAAAAAACTAATCCAATTTTAAAGCCATCAAAAGACCTGCAGGCAAATCTAAAACTTGTGATTGAAATCTTTTATCAGAACTTATAGCATTGAGAAAATCCTCAACTTTAGCTGCATGAGAAATCACATTGTCTGCTAATATAATAGCACCCTTAGGCAAATTGTCTTTTAAGATATCAAAATACTGAATATATTCTGACTTGTTTGCGTCTATAAAAACAAAATCAGGAGTAAAATCTAAATTTGACAAAATCTCTAATGCTCGTCCCTGTTTAAAAGAAACATAATTTGACAAACCACATTTTTCAACGTTCTCACGAGCAATAGATTGTCTTTTTTCATAGAATTCAATTGTCGTAAGACGACCAGTTCCAACTGTTTTGAGTGCATCAGCAATCCATAATGCAGAATACCCATTAGACGTACCAATCTCGAGAACGTTTTTTGGTTTAGATATTTTAATCAACATGCTTATAAACTCGGCAGTTTGATGAGAAATGTTCCAAAACTCATGCTGAGTTTTTTCTAGTTCTAAAGATATTTTCTCTGTAACAATATCCATACTAATTTAACCTTTTATTTAACAGTTGCAAATCATTTATATAAACAGATGTTTGCACAGTTTGTAAAATTGTATTCTTTACCATATCATAAACGTAATATTTTTTATCAGATACATTTGTTATCAAAAGCAAGTTTGAATTTGGAACAACTACCAATTTCTTTGAAAAGCCACCTGCAGGTAGCTGCAA
Organism: Candidatus Gastranaerophilales bacterium; assembly: GCA_944326555.1. GTDB lineage: Bacteria > Cyanobacteriota > Vampirovibrionia > Gastranaerophilales > Gastranaerophilaceae > Limenecus. The sequence goes on from CALVEK010000003.1 coordinate 60,248, forward strand.
CGCCCTTATACATTCAAAATTATTAAGATTGAATATATCGAGTTCATTAGTTGCACACAAAATATACAACTTATCTTTAATTAAAAGCATATCAACAGGCTTTTTAGCCAAATCCTGCTTATATATTATATCTTTAATTTCGGAATCGATAACCTGCAAACAATTTTCGGTTCTTGATAAGAGATATATATTATTGCCATCAACCACGATTTTTGAAATATTTGAAGCATTATAAACGTACTTGTTAAGATAATTAGCCTCAAGAGATAATGTATAAATATCACCTGTATTCTTATCTTGGTAAGCAATTTGCTTGTTATCAGGGCTAATTGCAATATGTTTAGGATAACCTTTTACCTTAATTTTCTCTAACAAAGACATACTTTTTATATCAATAACAAAGATAGATTGATCATCAACAACAGAGACAAATGCCTTAGACTTGTCAGAGTTCAGAACAATTTCTGAGGGCTGAAAAGTCAAATCAATTTTTTTAGCAAGTACTTCGTTTTTAACATCAGCTACATCAATATACGTTTTTCCTGCAGCAGCAATTAAAACATAATCATCATTCGAAACAGGCTGAACAAATTTCGGTAAATTTTCTAATCTTAAAGTAAACTTTGGAGTAGTTGAATCTGACGGTATAACACTCAATAAAGTGGAATCTAAAGTTGTAACAAGCAAAGTCTTACCTGCCATATAAGGAATAGGAACAATTTTGTTCGCAGTTGTTTTAGATTTTGAATCTACTCCAACGGTAGTTTTAAATATGTCATTGACTCTTGATGATACTGTAGCAATCTTTAAATCGCCCATCATTATTTGTAAATCATCCGGAATAACAAGTCCTGGAGGAACAAGCATATCCTGAGGGAAAATGCCTGTCTTGACAATAAAAGGAATTTGACTCGAAGGAGCGATTCCCAATTTACCATCTTTTGACTTTATCACTCTTAAAAGAGCAAAATTAGAGTCAAAAAGCACTATATCGGGTTTTTGAGACAATTTTCTATTAGCAGGAACCGTACTGACGATTTTTCCTTGAGCATTTCTCTTAGGATTTGAAGGAAGAACAGGAATATAAATTGTACCATCCTGCAATGTAATTAATCCGTCAAAGCGTACAGAGACATTGGGACACTGTGATTTTATAGTTTGTAAGACATTATCAGGCAACGTAGTCGACATTGCAGACAAAGCTGTGAAATACATTGCAACAATAAAAACTAAAATCTTTCTCTTTATACTCATTGTAAATCTTTCATACTTTAAAATGACACTAATTAACCATGAATTGCGCTTTTAAATTTATCAAATAATTTTTCATTAGGTTTCTTATTTTGAGACAATTCAAACAGTTTTGCATATAATCTGCGTTCTTCATCATTTAATGATTTAGGAGGCAGATATTTTATCATAACGAGATGATCCCCACGCTTTTCAGGATGTCCAAGGTAAGGAATACCAGCATTCTTTATAGTCAATATTTTACCATACTCTATACCTGATGGTATAGAAATTTCTTTCTCTCCATGTATGGTATTTACGACAACAGTATCCCCTAACACTGCTTGAGGAAAAGTAATATTTAATTCAGAATAAACATTAAATCCATCACGTTTAAACTCTTTGTGAGGCTTAACATATATAACAATATAAAGATCACCGCTGGAACCACCATTTTTGCCAGCATCACCCTCTTTTGCAACACGAATTTTTGCATTGTTATCAACACCGGCAGGGATTTTTACCTTAACTGTTTTTTCAACTTCAATACGTCCTTCACCATTACATTTTTTGCAAGGTGTACCAATTATTTGACCTGTACCACCACACTTGGGACAAGTTGTAACCTGCTGAATACTGCCCAATATGGTTTTTGTGAGTCTTACAACTCTTCCTTGTCCATTACATTCGGGACACACTGAAGGCTTTGTACCGGGTTGAGCACCAGTACCATAACACTCCTTGCACATTTCCAAATGGTCAATTTTAATCTCTTTTTCAACACCAAAAGCAGCTTCTTCAAAATCTAACTCAATATCTAATCGTAAATCATGACCTCTTTGAGGTGCATTTGGATCAACGGTGCTTCCGGAAGAAAAACCACCCATTCCACCAAAAAATGACTCAAAAATATCATTTATATCACCGAATCCAAAGTCAAATGGGCCTGAAGAACTATATCCGGCATTTGAAAGCCCCTCTTCTCCATACCTGTCATACAATGATCTCTTTTCATTATCAGAAAGGGTTTCGTAGGCTTTACCCAACTCTTTAAATCTCTCTTCTGCATCAGGAGTCTTATTTACGTCCGGATGCAGCTCCCTTGCTTTTTTTCTAAAAGCACTCTTTATTTCGGCTTGAGTAGCGTCCTTGCTTACACCTAGTATTTCATAATAGTTTGTCATAATCTTCTCTATTCACCTACAGCAACATTAACCAACGATGGGCGTAGTACCTTATCCCCCAATTTATAACCTTTTTGAAGCTCAGCAATAATAACGTTCTCAGGATACTCTGAAGTAGGTGTCTGCATTACAGCTTCATGCAAAGTCGGATCGAATTCTTTACCATTTGTATCTATAACTTCTAGTCCCATCTTTGCTAATACATCACGAATTTGTTTAAAAACAAGATTATAGCTATCTTTAACAGTATTAACATCCTCAATATTTTCTATTGATGCAGATGCTCTGTCCATATTATCAAGCGCTTCTATCATCTTCTTAAGCGCTTCCTCTGCACCATATTTTAACAGAGACTCACGCTCTTGCATTTGACGTTTTCTATAATTATCAAAATCAGCAGCAAGTCTTATGTATTGATTATTTATCTTGTCTAATTCTTCTTTGAGTTTTGAAATTTCGTCTTCTACTTTATTTACATCTGATTCATCAGAAACCTCATTCTGCTCGACATTATTGTCATCAGAAGCAAAAGGATTGTTCTGAGATATAATTTCATCCGAATTTTGTTTGTCAGTTTTATCATTCCCCATAATAAAGCCCCTCAATATACTAACAATACTATAATTATAAGTTATCAAAAGTTTTACTCAAGGAAATTTAATTTTTTCTTAATTATTTGTTAAGAGCTATAACTATTGACAAGACTAATTATGATAAAAATTAGTTCCAATTGTTAAGAAATGTAATGAAAAAAATCAATTTTGAAATCTTAAAATTCGAAATGTTTTTATATAGGTACGAGGTATATAAAAAATATTTCAAGAGTAGATAAGTAAATTAAATAAGGAGTAAATTATGAACGTAACAGCAGTTGGAAATCTTTTTGCACACAAACCTGAAACAGCAGGAACACTTGCACACCAGCCTGAAACAGCAGGAACATTGGCTTTAGGCGGAGTAGAAACAGCAGGATCTCTAGCAAACAACGCCGGTGGTTCTTTCTGCGCAATGGCTTAGGCAAAGTTGTCATCATAGATAAAATCAAATGGCAGACTACTTGAACACCGGGGTGGAAAATGAATGAAATAAGAATAGCAAACTACACATTGCTAATAACATTACTAATAATCATGACAACATTTTGTGTTTCGTTGCAAATGATGCAAAAAACAAATGATTACGGAAAATATCCATCAATAATTTCATGCTACAGTTACTAAAATAAAGAGAAAAGCTACAAAAAAGAAGCACCCTACTGGTGCTTCTTTTGTTATTATTCATGTTGCTGAAGAGCCTTAAAGCATTCCTTGCAATAAACCTCTTTACCCATTATAGGTTTAAAAGGAACCTTTGTTTGTGCACCACACTTTGAACAAACAACATCATACATTTTCTTTCTGTTGGACTGACGTCTCTTCTTTCTGCAATCTGGACAACGTTTTGGTTTATTTACCAATCCTTTTTCTGCATAAAATTCTTGCTCACCTGCGGTAAAAACAAATTCTGCTCCGCAGTCCTCACAGATGAGTTTCTCGTCTTGATACATTTTTAACTCTCCTTTTTAATTGGTAAATAATTACCCGCTCACATATAGAACTATATTTTATAACTTTTTAATTAATTAATCAAGAAAAGAATAAGTCCTTTGAGTATATATTCAAAGGACTTTTATAACTTTCACACACACGAGGAATTATTATTTACTAAGCATATTTAGGAGCTGTTCTTTCAATATTTTTTATTTCAGCATCTTCAACTTTTTGAAGTTCAGTTTCAGCAGCCTTCAATTGTGTTTCAATCATCAATTTTTGAGACATAATATCAGTTTCAAGACGTTTAACCTTAGCAGCTTCAGCCTTACCTGCTGCATCTAAAGCCTGTTTAAAGAAGGCATTAAATACGAAGAACTGGTTAGCGTAGATAGAGTTAGGATTAGAAGGATCAACAGCCATACCATATTGACCATTTGATGCGATATTCATGTTCATAATATTGGCATTATATGCTTGAGATGCACGAGAGGCTTCATATAGTGATTTTGGAACACTATTATTAAAGAAGTTCATATTTGCTCCGAAAATACTTGCCGGAGAGCTCATAAACTCACTTGGTGAAATAACCCCATCAGCTACATTACCCGCATAGACCGATAAGTCTTGGAGCCTTTGCATCAACTGCATCATTCTGTATTGCAGATTGTTTATGCGTTGAGTCAATTGTAACTTTCTCATTGTGTAAATCGCGTACACTGTTCTAATCTCCTACCATAACCAATTTTTCTAACCTTACACTTATATAAAAACAAAATGAAAACAAAAATTGCTTAAACAGTTAAAACATTCTCTCAAACCACATAACAAGCTAAAAACACAAGAGCAACAAGGATTTTAGACCATTATAGCAAACAAGAATATATAAAAAATAAATAATATACAGATATATTAAATACAAGAAATATATATCAAATAAATAACAATAAAATTAGTAATGTTAAGAAATATTAAGAAACGCGTGTTATTACTTTATCTATAAGCCCGTATTCAACAGCCTCTTGAGCAGACATGTAATAATCTCTTTCTGTATCTGCCTTAATTTTTTCCAACGGCTGAGAACAATTTTCTGCCAAAATACCATTAAGCATGTTCTTCATTCTAAGAATTTCTTTGGCTTCTATTTCTATATCAGTAGCCTGTCCTTGAGCCCCTCCCAATGGTTGGTGAATCATAATTCTTGAGCTCGGCAAAGAAAGTCTTTTACCTTTAGCTCCTGATGAAAGAAGGAATGAACCCATGCTAGCTGCTTCACCTATACAAATTGTACTTACATCTGCACGAATATGCTGCATAGTATCATAGATAGCCATACCGGCAGTGATAACACCTCCAGGACTGTTTATGTATAGCATAATGTCTTTCTCTGGATTTTCTGAGTCTAATAAGAGAAGCTGAGCAACTATAACGTTTGCCATCTCATCATCTATTTCTTCTCCAAGAAAAATTATGCGCTCTCTTAGCAATCTTGAGAAAATATCAAAAGACTTCTCCCCTCTGGCTGAAGATTCAATTACCATAGGTACATAACTTAAAACCTTATTCATATTAAAGTCTGACATAATTAAAAACCTCTTATCACTACCAAGGATAATCTTTGTCAATTACCCAATCATTTTTTGCTAAATAACCACTGCAATACATTGCTATTTTAGAAATTTTATTGCATCCATAGTTAATGTCGTCTTTTAACTTATCCTTACTCAGGTATGAGTCATAAGGTAAAAAGGCAACAGTTCCGGAATTTATAATTGTGAATACAAACAAATCTTTACCGAAAGCATTTGGTTCTTCAACATTATTTAAATCAACGTATACTAAAGCACAAGCCTGATTTGTCCTTTTACATTTGCCAATAGTTTCAACAGAAAGTGAAATTCCATTACGTAGCCTTACAGAAGGAAAATTGTATAAATTTACGTTAGTTTCTTTTTCCTTAATTGATTTGTATGCAACATTGGGCATACAAGTACCCGGAGCTTGAGCACAATTTTCTTCAACTTTAAGATAATTAAAGAAATTACCATTTAACAGGTTAACGTTCTTATAACCTGGCTTCCAACCCCACTCACCAGGCATGCCATTCATATTCTTTGAAATAAGCAAAGATTGAACTATGTCGGAATAGAAAACTCTCAACCTCATCGAGGTGTTTTTCTTCTCTCTGTACTGTACAAACAGAAGAACAAGAAAAAAAGCTACTATTACAAGTACAGTAAGAATACCAACAGTTCTATATCTACTAGTTAAAAAATCATCCATAAAAGAATAATACCATACTTTAAAGAAATTAGGCAATTTTAATAAAAAAAAGAAACTGAATAGAAAATACAAATGTATTAAAAATGTTAAAAGAAAATTGCATGAATTTTATCTTCAAATATAATCATAAGTAGATAATGTTAAATTTTAGTAAATTTTGCTTAAATTCTAATGTAAAATAGAACAGGGGAGATAGATTATGAACATAGCACAGATGATGAAACAAGCTCAACAAATGCAAAGAAAATTGCAAGAAGCTCAAACAGAACTTGCTAACATGGAATTTGTAGCGAATACAGGAAATGGTGCAGTAACTGTAGTTTGTGATGGACAGGGCAAATTCAAATCAATTAAATTATCCAAAGCAGCACTAAATCCTGACAATCCGGAATCTGTAGATAATGATAACGTAGAAATGCTTGAAGACTTGATTTCAAGTGCGATGAAACAAGCGACAGCAGATGCATCTGCTCAGATGGAATCAAAAATGAAAGCATTAACAGGTGGAATAAATATCCCCGGATTGTTCTAATGCAGTACACAAAGCCACTTGCTAATTTAATAGACTATTTACAAAGACTTCCTGGGATAGGTCCGAAGTCTGCACAGAGAATTGCTTTTTATTTGCTAAAGATGCCATTACATGACATCGAAAAATTTGCTCAAACAATGGTTACAGCAAAGGAAACAATTCACTATTGTGATGTCTGTTTTAACATGTCAGCATCTAATCCTTGTGAAATTTGTGCTTCTCCAAACAGAGACAATTCAACTATATGTGTAATCGCAGAGACAAAAGATTTAGTTGCAATAGAAAACACAAATGAATACAAGGGTAAATACCATGTTTTACAAGGATTAATTTCTCCGATGGACGGAATAGGCGCTGAAGACATAAGGATAAAGGAACTTTTACAGAGAGTTGCACAAAATGATGTAAGAGAAATCATTATTGCACTTAATCCATCAGTCGAAGGAGAAGCAACAAGTCTATATTTAACAAAACTATTAAAACCTTTCAATATAAAGATAACAAGAATAGCATTCGGAATACCAATAGGTTCGGACATAGAATATGCCGATGAAATAACCCTAGCAAAAGCTATAGAATGTCGAAGAGAAATAAACTGACAACAAAAATTTTACAATGTTAAATTTTGTACTTTTTTATTTTAAGGTTATAATTTTATAGGAAGTATTAGAGATAGGAATTCTAACAATTTCGTTTGTTAAAAATAAAATACCGATAATAGTTTTAACACTGGCAGTATTGTTTGTACAAACTTGTCCTGTTTATGCTGCTTGGGATATCAATGGATTTTGGAATAAAACAATAAAATCAAAATTCAAAAAAGATAAGCATATACAAGAGGAGCAAAATACAGAAGAAACTGCGCCTTCTGACTCACTTTGGGAGACAATACATTCAGATTCAACACAAAATTTACAAGCTGAAAAAACAAATCAGTCCGACATTACTATTAGTTCAATTGATATAACAGGAAATAACCTTGTCAGTACGGAAGAAATACTTAGTGTAGTAAAGATAAAAGCCGGTGATCCGTACAGTGTAGAATCTGTACAACAAAATCTAAAAGCAATATATGATATGGGATATTTCAGTGAAAAAATGAAAGCAATCCCTATTAAAATTGACGATAAAACCGTAAAATTAAAAATAATTGTACAAGAAAATGTACCTATAACAGACTTCACAATCACGGGGAATAATTCAATAGCAACCGGTGATTTGCTTCAAATTCTTAATCCTCTAATGAACAAACCACAAAATATAATAAAGATTAATGAAGCAATAGAAGAAATTCAGGATTATTATGCCAGCCAAGGATATATATTAGCAAGGGTAACCAGCGTTTCTGACGACCCTGACGGCATGGTTAATATTACAATAGATGAGGGTAAAATTGGATCCATAATCATAGAAGGAAACAAAAAAACCAAGGAATTTGTTGTAAGAAGGAACATACTGACGCAACCCGGCACAGTCTACAATGAAAACCTTATAAAACAAGATTTAATGAGATTGTATGGGACTCAAGCATTTAAAGATGTTAAAAGAACCATTGAAAGAGATGAAGAAAACCCGGAATTGTATGACGTAACAATTCACCTTGAAGAACAAAGAACAGGGACACTTTCTATCGGTGGTGGTATAGATACAGCAACAGGTCTTTTTGGAACAGGCGGTTTTACGGATAACAACTTTAGAGGAATGGGACAAAGGGTTTCTCTTAGTTTGCTAGCCGGTACAGGTATTGTAATGGCTGATAGCTCTATGTTAAACAGAGCTAACCTGCAAGCCGAAATAAGCTGGTTTGAGCCAAAACTTAAAGGTACAGACAACGCATTAATGGTAAAAGCCTTTGGTAGAGATTTTGCCAGCTATCAAATACCTTTGGCTGTTGAACAAAGATTTGGTATAGAATCGACAATTTCAAGAGCATTTGTCAATGCACCACATTTAACAGGTTCATTTGGTGTAGGTCTTGAAAATGTACACGTAAAAGAGGGTGATGGCAACCAAATTGCTAGCCTATATGCAGCTCACGGAATACCAATATCAGAAAGAGCAAAACAGCTTCAAGGCGGTTTATTCTTATCTCTGTCTCCAAGTTTAATATACGATACAAGAGACAGTTCAACCTTACCGAGAAGTGGTGTATTTGCTACAGCAAGATATGATGAAATGCTTGCACTTGACGGGTTTGAAAACACATTTGGAAAACTGACCGGAAGTATCAAAAAATACTATCCTGTTGCAAAAAAATCGTCAGTTTCTTTATCGTTTAGAGCCGGCGGAAAAATCCACGGTGATATGCCTGAAGTTATGGCATATCGTTTAGGTGGCCCTTACACTGTTAGAGGTTTCAGAATGAGCGGAATCGGTACAGGTAGCGGCTTTATGATGGGTTCGGCTGAATTTCAGACACCAATACCGTTTATTGACAGAATCACAGATGCTAAATTCCTTGACAATATAAGAATTGCTGCGTTTGTTGATGCAGGTCAAATTTATGGTTCAACAGTAACAAATGAAATTTATAATAGACCTATACACGCAATTACAGCAGGTGTCGGCGTAAGAGTATTTGTACCTGGTGTTGGCCCATTGAGCATAGATTGGGGTTATCCTCTTACAGGAGTGCCTGACGGAAATTCCAAAGGTGCATTCACTTTTGGTGTAGGAGAGTTTTACTAATACTTGTGTAGTTTGTTCTTTTTGAAAAATGAACAATATAATATCAATATTCGTTAACTAAATTGTAAAATTATAAATGGAGGACTAACAATGAATAAAAATAATACAAAAAGAATGATTTCTTCATTAATTATTGCCTCATTTTTAGTAAGCACAACAGGAATTTACAATGTAAGCAATTATGCAACTGCAGCAACAAATCAGCAATTTGCACCATTACAAGGTAAAGTAGTTATGGTACCGGCAGGTACTGCAATACCTGTAACGGTTACGAACGAATTGTCATCAGAAACATTGACTCTTGGACAAAGTGTTTGTATAGCAATGTCAAATAATTTTTATTACAATAACACACTTATAGCCCCAATAGGCAGTTCTGTAAACGGAACAGTAATACAAGTAAAAAAAGCAGGAAGAGCCGGTGTAAACGGTCAGCTAATGATAAAATTCACAAATATAGTAACACCATACGGACAAATGATACCAATATCAGGAAAAATACAGACTGATGATGGTTCTGGCCTAATAAAAGGTGGTACCAAAATGGATTCAGCAACAGATTATGCAAAAGATATAGCAATAGGTTCTGCTGCAGGTGCTGTTGCGGGAGTAATCATGGGGCCATTATCAGGCGGTAAAGTCGGCAAGGGAGCAGTTTATGGAACTGCTGTCGGTGCAGGAGCAGGTCTTGCAAAATCAATATGGGATAAAGGAACACCTGCAACAATACCGGCAGGAACTGCAGTAAACATAATTCTTGACCAACAGGCTACCTTCAGTCCAATTCAAGGTTACCAGTATTAATTATCTACTTGGGTTATTTGTTTTATTGTAATGCTTTTGCTAAACTATAAAACAAAAGAGATTTGGGGACAAAATGACATTACTAGGAAACATAAATATTTACGAAGAAGAAGATGAAGAAATAAGAAACACTAAATACACTTATGGAATCTACAAAAAAGAGGATGAAAATGATTTATCTCTTCCAAAGTGTTTCTTGTTTTCAGCAGCACTGCACCCGATTACTGCAGGTTTGATATGGCTAACAATAATAATACTGGCATTCTTGGGTGTAAATTTCTCTATATTTGATAAACCTCAACAAAAGCCAAAAGATATAGAGTTTGTGTTAGTAAACAAAGAAGCGACACCTATAAATAAAAATACAAAATTCAGAGCAGATAGAAACTCTAGAGCCGGTGGTAAACATGATCCCAAAAGACCGGTATCGCAGCCACAAGCTGCATCTCAGCCTAGCAAGTCGCAACAAGCTGCTACTGCACCCAAAACGACAAAGGCAAAGAGTAATAATCAGCCGCAAACAAAACCCAAGCAACAGCCCAAGCAGCAACAGCAACAAGTAAAGAAACAACAGCCTGCTTTACAAATGCCTTGGGCACCTAAAAAGACAACCAAAGCACCTACTCCACAGGGTATACAAAAAGCACCAACAGCTGCACCAAGACCTGCAGCAAAGCCAAGTGCGCCCAAAGTCAGTAAACCCGGAGGTAATTTTAACATACCTGTACCAAAATCAACACTTCCCAAAGTAACAGCTCCAGCTGGTGGTCCGCTTACAGGTTCTAAATCAGGTTCAGGCTCAAAAAGCGGTTCTTCCGGAACAGGAGGAAAATACTCACCTACACCAACTTTTTCACCTAGCGGATCAGGACGAGCCTCTGGAGGAAGATTCTCTCCCGGAAGCACAGGAAGAGCAGGAAATGTTGGTAACCCGGGACCAGGTAACCCCAAGGGCGCTCCAGGTATCGATGCAATTAAGGAACCGGATTTTGGTCCATACATGAGAGAATTACAAAGAAGAATAAAAATGAATTGGGAACCACCAAAAGGAAATGAAAGTAAAAGAGTTGTTCTTTTATTTAAAATTGCCAGAGATGGAAGACTAATTTCTCACAGAGTATATAAATCGTCTGGTCTGCCAGCAGCAGATAGAGCAGCAATGCATGCTGTCGAACTTACGGCACCATTCAAACCTTTACCCCCTGAGTACAAGGGTGATAGTGTAGATATTCAATTTACATTTGATTATAACGTATTCGGTGCAACAACATATTAAGAGTAATTAAATTATAATAGAAAGAGGACTTACAAATGGAATTATTATTAAAAGCAGCTATTGAAGATTTATGGATTATAGCACCAATACTTCTTTGCTCAATTTTAACAGTAATGGTTGCTATCAACAGGTTTTATTACTACAACAAAAACAAACGTGATGTAGTACAATTTATACCCAAATTACAAAAAGAACTTGCACGTAACAACTTGGATTCAGCACAAAATTTGAGCGTACAGTTGGGCGGAATCATTGGAGAAGTATCAGAGGAAGCTGTTAGAATATTTTCTGAGCAAAAAAATGGTTTTTCTCGTTCATTTGATATCGCATCAAGTCTTGCAACAAGAAAATTGGAATCTCATTTGACTATCCTTGGTACAATTGGTGGTGTTTGCCCATTCCTTGGTTTGTTCGGTACAGTTGTAAGAATTTTATACACATTCCAAGATTTAGCTGTACAAGGTAATCAATCAGCTGCCGTAGCATCAGGTATTGCTTCTGCATTGATTGCTACAGCTTTAGGTCTTGGTGTTGCAATTGTTGCTGTTGTATTGTACAACTACTTCCAGTCAATGGTAAAAAGATTTGAAGATGATTTCCAACTTATAAAACTTCTCTTCTTGAGTTTTGTTGACAGCAACGAAGATGTAGTAATTAACCAACCTACAAACATTGCTCTATAATAGAACTTTCACACCTGAAAGAGATAAAAGGGAAAAAAAATGGCATTTAAAACAGCAAAAGGCAAAGATGCCTTATTTACAGAGATAAACATAACACCATTAACTGATATATTTCTTGTTTTGCTAATCATTATGATGGTTATTGCACCGACATTTCAATCTAATGACAGCAGCATAAAGATGCCAGAGATAAACAGTGGACTAACTGTTGAACAAAAAAATGCAACGATATCAGTAACAAAAGATGGAAAGTTCTATGTAAACGGAACACAAGTTGGCGAAGATGAAATTTATAACCAATTAATAGCACTTAAGCAAAAATTAGAGAAAAAAGAAGTAGTCGTAAAAGCAGATGAAAGCGTAAAGAGCAGAGAAATCATGAAAATCATGAAGGCTGCACAAGACGCAGAATTTGATAAACTTGTAGTTGCAGGAGAACCTCTTTCTAAAAAAGAACAAAAGAAACTGCAAACAACAAATTCTGAATCAAGCGTAAAGGCAATTAACAGTAGCTATGGAACCACACAGCAAAGTGAATCATACGACAGCTACAGAGGTACTGTTGGAGAAATACCATCTGAAGAATAAGGATCAAAATAATGTCAAGAAGAGAACGAGACAGTTTTAACGAAATCAATATAACACCACTAACAGATATATTTTTGGTACTACTAATCATTATGATGGTTATTGCACCGCTTTTGGATCAACAGGGGTTAAATCTTGCTGTACCAAATAATGTTGAAGTTCAAGATGTAAAAAATGAAAATAAATTGATATCTGTAACGGTAAGTGATGATGACAGATACTATATAGATGAACAAGAAGTCGATACGACACAGCTGGAAAATACAATTAAAAGTAAAATTAAAGATTTTCCTGAAGGATTGCTAATACTAGCGCAACCCGATGCATCACACGGTGCAGTTGTTAAACTGATGGACAAAGCAAGAGATGCGGGTGTTACAAATATTTCAATATCAGAATCCTAAACAATATCCAAATACACATAACGAAGTATATTTTAGCTAAAATACTTTACCTGCATTAAAATAAACAATATAATACTAAGTATGAGTGAAGAGTTAAGCACAAAATTTTTAAAACAGGCTTTCATCTTTCAAGAAGAAAAGCACTATAAACAGGCTATAGAAGCGTTATATAAAGCATTATGTATTGAAAGTGATAATATTGAGATATTATCACAGATTTCGCATTTATATTATTTGATGAACAATTTTGAACGTTCTCTTGAATATGCGGAAAAAATTCTTGAGATAAATCCTGAACATATTGAAACACTCAAAACAGTAGTAAATATAAACAAATTCAACAAGAAATACGCGAAAGCACTCACAATTGCAGAAAAACTATATCGTCTTGCACCGGATATTAACAATTTTGTAACTTATATAGAAATGCTTACAGAATGTAACCAATATAATACTATTCTCACAGAAATTGAACAGGCTAAATTCAATTATGAAGAGAAAAAAACAGAAAAGGTTATGTTAATTGAGGGTTATGCCAGACTTAAGCTCAACCAGATTTTTAAAGCGATTGGGATATTTCAGGAAATAATCAAAATGTATCCTGAAAATACTGATGCAAAATTTTATTTGGGTGTAATTTATTACCAGAAACACCAAGAGAGCGAAGCAGAAAAATTATTCCTAAGCATACTTGATGAAGTTCAGTGCGATAGAACTTATAACTATCTTGGAATGCTAAAACTGGACCAACATAAAGTAGCAGATGCAATAAATTACTTTCAATTTGCAATAAAAATTGAACCAAATAATGCATTCTATCATTATAATTTAGGAACAGCATACTCACTAAACGGTTGGCTACCTGAGGCAGAAAATTCTTTTAAAGATGCTGTTTCACTTGAACCACAAAATATTATTTACAACTACTCTTTGGCATATCTTTATTTTGAAAGAAAAGATTTTCAAAAATCACAAGAAAAAATCGATAACATACTGCTAATAAATAACCAGTATACAGATGCTCTGATTTTACAAGCATTAATAAAAGCAAAATCAGGAAATATTACAGAAGCAAAAAATGATTTGGAAAGTCTAAAAGAAAAAGAAACAAAAAATGACTTTTTATACTATGCTCTCGCAAAAATATACAAAGATATTCCAATGTACAAAGATGCTATAGAAGCACTACAGCAGGCACTATTTATAAAGCCTGAATCACTGGAATACCTCAGCGAGTTGGCAGATTGTTACTGCGAACTTGAACAATACCAAATAGCGCTGGATATAGTTACAAAAGTTTTGTATTTAAACAATAGGTTTATATATGCGCACCTTCTTATGGCAAAAATAAACTTGAAACAAAAAAATTATATTCAAGCATCAAAAATAGTTGAAAATGCAATAAAATTAGACAATAGCTGCGCAGAAGCGTACAAATATAAATCAATAATCTATGCAGCACAAGGATTAAAACAACGTTCAATAGAAAGTGCAAAAATAGCAGTATCTTTAGCACCATCTGATCACACATATTATGCATATCTTGCTAAATTGTACTTTGATGTACAGGAATATTCCAATGCATTTTTATACTATAAAGAAGCATCAATGTTAGATGAATTAAATGTTGACTATTTGTATAATGCAGCTATATCTGCAGACAAAGATGATGATTATATGAATGCATCAAAATACTATTCATATGCTTTAAGACTTGATCCTTACAATAATTTAATAATATACGAATATGTTGATTTGCTAAAAAGAAAAGGTAAAATCAAACAAGCATTAAGTCTGCTACAATCTAAGATGTCAACAGTAGAATCTGAGAATATTGGAAAAATATTAAAGCAGAAATACAACGAGCTAAAAGAAGAAGAAAAACTTCCAATATCACAAAAAATACAAAATTATTTCAACAAATTAATAAAGAAACAGCCACTAGAACCTTAGGCTACCAGTAATCAGCACCATATTTTTTCCAAGGTTTAATTTTATCGTTTACAAATTCTCTCAGTTCAGCAACAGTCATCTTCCTGGTTGGAATATATGTTGAATCATCAAGAAGTTCCAAATCCATCAAGTACTCTTTTAGTTTTCTTATAGAAGCCTTAACTTTTTCTCGCTGTTGAAACTGCCATCCTTTATAACCACAACCTGGTGGAAATAAAGACCACCCATTTCTTGGAGCACGTCTGCAACAATCAGGACGAGTTGAGTGAATCGAGCATTTATTATCATCAGTAACATAAGGACAATAGAAAAATGTAACTGTTGATTCATCCAACTCAGGATTATTTTTTTTTAATTGTTTTATAATATTTTCAACATGTTCAGGTACAGCTTTTTTGGCTTGTTCAATCGAATCATAGCGTTTAAAAACTTCTATAAAAACTTTTGCTTCTTCCTGTCCATCATTTGCAAATTTTAACAATTCATCATAAGAATAAGGGGTTGTAATAGCTCTACAACACTTACCGCACATCTTACATAAATGCTGAGGAAAATCGTACGAATAACTAACAGACTCATTTGAAATTTCTATGTCCATACTAACAATTATAAATAAATGCAAAAAATTTACAAACAGAATTTAATAAGAAATTAAATAGAAATAAACAAATCAGCTCAATCTAAAAAAAACATAGAAAAAACAGGGAGCAAAAGCACCCTGTTTAGGTTTTAGTTTAATAGATAAATAATGTATTAAGATTCACTGGTTGTTCCGGTTGCAGATGTTCCTGCAGCTGCAGATTCATACAGCTTGTTAAATTCATCATAGAATTTATTCGCAATATCATTTGTATTAATTACATAAGCACTACGATTGAATAAATTCAGAAAACCTCCTTTGTAATTAGTTGGTTCCAATGAATTAACAACATTTAAAGTAGCTTGTTCAACCAAAGAATTAATTTGTGAAGAATTATAGTTAGATCCAAGTTCATCTTTAAGTTTAGCTTTTAACTGATTAGCAATTATGTTAATCTGAGTTTTTACTTCCAATTTAGCAGCAGACTTATCTCTTATTTTTTTAGATGATTTATCTTGAAATGCATCAGAAAGAGAAGTGTCAGCCATAATTTCTTCTAAACCGACAGGATTTTTTCCTGACGCAGTTCCCTCTGCTTTATTAGCAGAAATTTCTTGGAATTTAGTTAAGAATGCATCAACAATTTGTTTTATATTAACAGTGCCGCGTCTTTTAAGTAAGCCTGATTTTTTAGTTCCAAATCCGGATTCGCTAAAATCATTAATAGTTTGATAAATAGCATCATCTAGCATATCATTAATCTTTGCTTCATCATAATCAGCACCGAGCTGTTCTTTTAGCATAGCCATAAGCTGAGGTTTAAGAGATTCCAGTTGTTGTTTAGCAAGGTCTTGTATAGCATCTTTTGCACTAGATGATTTTCTGAATCTGCTTGTCTCCCAAGAAGCATTATCATCATATCCTGGGATTGAAGAAGTAAATTGTTCATAATCTATGTCTGATATACTTATAGCAGGTACTTCTTTGTTTTTTACACCATCAGAAATCTTGTCTGCACCAACAGATTGCATCATAGTAGTAAGAAGTTGTTTGACTTTTTCAAGGTCTTCTTCTCTTGTTATAGATGATTCCAAACCGTCAATTAAAGACTTAGCTTCAGTAAAATTCGAATCAGACGCATATTCAGGATAAATTTGAGCTAATAAAGAAATATCATATTTTCCTTGAGACAATTCATTTATGATGAAATCCACAGTTGTACTTATTATATTAGCTTCTTCTTCACCATTAACATAGGTACCTGCATTATTAATTACATCTTTTAAATTTTGATAAGAATCAGCAGAATCAACAATATCATTTTCGGCACGAGTTAATGCAGATTGGTTTTGAGCTTCCAATTCTTCGATATATGCCTTGTATTCAGCCTCAATATTTGTACCATCACCAGTATACTCGGAAATAAATTTATCTAAAATTTTGTTCAATCTGGCTTCATAATTTTGTATATCATCGGAGCTGTATTTATTAGTGTAATTACCCCACATTCCGGTACGAGTTTTCATATTAGACATTGACTCTAACAACTGATCGTTAACAGAAGCCAACTTTGTTTTTAATTCAGCTGTTTTTGCATCTGCTTCAGCTTTCGTATCAGCAGCATCTTTTGCTACTACAGCATTATTTAACTTAGAGGTACCGTCAACATTTTGCTTACCAAGAAAATTTGATAAAGCTGTCTCAGCTGTTGTTATAAGTTCATCCATCTTAGCCGGATCAGCACAAGATTTTAGTTCTTCAATAGCTTTAAGCGCAGTCTGATAATTTGCATTGTTTTTGTAATCTACATCAAAATTTTTCATAAAATCTGCATCTTCACTGCCATTCATAATTGCACCCATTAGGTAATTAACAGTTTGCTGCTTCATTTCGTTGAATTCATTTGATGTAACATAATCATCATCAGCTTTATCAGTATATTCTGCTAAATTGTCAAAGTTAGAATCAACACTGTTTTTATAAAGTTCCATCTTTTCATTAACTTTTGCCTGTGTTTCATTTCTTGTTTGTATTGCTTCATCTAACTTTGTTTTTAATGCAGCAGACATGGCGTCTGTGTCTGTCATATTATTCTTAACAGCTTCGTTAATATACTCTGTAGCCTGCTCTTTTAAATAAACAACCAAAGCGGACTTTTCGGCAGCAGATAACTCAGGATTTTGTTGAATATATTTTTCAATATATTCATCCTGAATTTGTGTTAAATAAGCATTTATATCAATATTTTGAGTATTTGAATTTTCCTGATTAGTAACATTACCGGCAGAAGAAGAATCATTACCAATTTGAACATCACCATCAATATCTTCCTCTTGACCTGACAGCCAGCTCATTCCTTCTTGCAACTCAGAAGAGGAAACTGTACCATTTTTATCAGTATCCAATTTACTGATTTCATCTGTTGTAAAAACCTTACCTGTAAAAGGATTAAAATTTACGCCATCAACCATTTCTAATACTCCTTATCTTTTATTAATAAAATACTCAAATAAAATGAAAGACTTTATATATTTAAATCAATAAGAATTTTACATGTGTAACTCCTTATATTTTCCCTGTAGTTTTCCATACGGAATATCTTTTATAAAACTTTAGCCCAGAGAGAATAATGTTAATTTATTGTTACAAAAATAAAAAAAATAGCACTTAAGAAATATCAAATGTGTTTATATAAGTACGGAAGTGTAAGGTAAAAGTATGCAGAATTATCCTGTAAATTATGCAAATACAAAAACAAATACCGCAGTAAATCAAACTATACCAACTGCAGCAGGTAATAGTGGTGCAACTTTTAATATTGGTGTTCCAACAGCATCACAAGGTAACGGAGCAGCAGGAGCAAGCGGTGTAACAATAAATATACTTGGCGCAGGAGTATACCCAAATGGTGCAAATGTAAATAACACATACTATAATACATCAACACCTGGTCAATCATACGACAAATCTTATTATATAAATAATCTTGCAGCACAACCACAGCAAATGCAGACAAAAACACCAACAGTTCCTGTGGCAGCTGCAAATTTGAACGATAAAAAAGATACAAAAGATTTACCCAAAAAAGACATCGTCTTATTAACTGATGAATATATAAAAACACTCGAAAATTATCTGAGAAATGACAATCCGGATATCAAACTTATGGGTGCAAAAGAACTAATGAAAAGATTTAGAGAAGACGAATCAAGAAAAAATGACCAAGCTCTCACAAATCTGTTAAACTTAACATTACAAAGTAAATACTCACCTGTTAAAATGGTAGGCCTTGGAATTCTTCAAAACGGATGGGCACAAGGCGATGCATTTACGCAACAGCTATTAAGTCAAATTCAACAATCTAATACAAGCTATGGACTAGATGCCCTTGATGCGGCAGATGCAGCATTAAAAACAGCAGGTAAAACAGTCAAAGTTGTTGATACAAACCCACCAAAACCTAAAAATAATGATAAAAAATAAAAACAGAAAGCAGGAATATGAATAAAGCATACATAGCTTCAAAAATAGCAGGCGGACTTGCTGCAGGATATGTGCTTTATAATGCCCACTATGCGGGTAAAATGTCATCTGCAGAAAATGTTAAAAGAAAAGCCGCAAACAGAATCGGGAGTTACTATATGGATTCCAGACGAATGGAAGACAGAAGTATAATAACCAGTAAACTTAAAGATACATACTTTAGAAGTAATGCTGATTGGAACTTACCTGATAAAATAAATGCAGTAACAGGATACATAGGCGGAGCATTTTCACAAATGGCAGCTGACGTTATTCCAGCTGGGTTAGCAACAGGAGCATTGCTATCAAAAAAATATACAAAATATTTTGGATTGGGATTATTAGGATACGGAATAAAATATCTCATATGCGATGTTATGGATTTGGGCAGACCAAACTATTTAAAATCTAATGATGTATAAAGGTCAAACCATTTTCTGTTACAACACCATTGACAGGTATGTCATGTAATTCGCAAGGTAATTTATTGAAGAAAAACTCTTCAGGTAAAGGCACTATTGTCGTTGTATCGGACGAAAGATTACACAAAAATCTGTCATAATAACCTTTTCCGTAGCCAAGACGATTTCCAATACTATCAACAGCAAGAGCAGGGACAAAAATTATATCCAAAATTGACAAATCACTCAAAGGTTGACCAACAGGCTCCATTATATTAAAACGCCCTTTTCTAAAACCATCACACGTTGAATATAAAACTGGTAACATATAATCGCCGGACACAACAGGAAAATAAAAATTTTTAGTCTTATCATTGAGTAAACTTAGTAATGAGACTTCTGAATTCATAGGATAAAACAACATAACATTTTTAGCTAATATATACTTATCCCAAAGAACAATGTTTTTAATTATAGAATCAGAAATACTGACAGTATCAAGACAATTTCTTCTTAGTTTAAGATTTTTTCTTAATTTATGTTTTGCATCCATAAAAAAATTATAACCTATAACAGTTTAAAACCAATGCTTTACATATATGTAAACAAATATTATAATTAGAAAGCTGGATTATGAATAGATTAGATTTAAGTAAAAAACTCAAAATAGCAAGAATTGAGTCTGGACTAAAACAGGAAGAAATAGCAGAATTGATGTGTCTTCCTATATCTGCAATATCTGTAATTGAAAAAGGAACAAGAAAAGTAGATGTTATAGAGCTTGTTAAATTTGCGGAGTATTATTCTAAACCAATTGAATGGTTTTTTCATGAAGAAGAACAGGAAAATTACAGAAGATGGTATGATAAAGACAAAAAACTTGCAGAAGCATTAAAACTCCTAAAAAAAGCCCCTGTTAAATACCAAAAAAGTTGTGCTTGTGCTATTATCGGTTTCTTAAAAGAAAGCGGACTAATCAAATAATGGAAAATATGAATTCAAACAAACTGTATAATCCGGAATTTTCAAAACATGGATATATTCAGGTGTACACAGGCGACGGAAAAGGGAAAACAACTGCATCACTGGGCCTTGCGATGAGAGCTCTTGGAAGAGGATGGAATGTTTTAATTGTAATGTTCACAAAAGGCGGTAATGACTATGGAGAGTTGTACTCTTTTTCACAACTTTGTGAAGACTTGAAAGGTAAAGTAAAAATAGTTCAGGCAGGCCTTGATAGAATAGTGTACTCGCAAAATATTTCAGACCAAGATAAAAAACTAATACAAGAAGGATGGAATGTTGCAAAAAAGGCGATAAAAAATGACGAATATCAACTTATAATACTGGATGAAGCCAATATTGCAATTGACTTAAATCTTATAAACTTAGACGAAATGCTTGAAGTCTTAAAAAACAAACCGGAAGATATGGAAATAGTATTAACAGGAAGAAATGCAAAAAAAGAAATAATAGATATAGCTCATCTTGTTTCTGAAATATTACCTGTAAAACACTACTGGGATATAGGTATTAAGGCAAGAAAAGGGATAGAATTTTAAACTTTATGATTGATATTTTTGATTTTTTGACATAAATTATAAAAAGGATAGAGGATTTAAGGAGAAATATAATGGCTCAGCAATTTCCGCCACAGCAATTTAAAACAAGACTTGCACTATTAGTATTTTTAAAAGGTGCATCTGCGCCAATGGTTCTGTATTTTGATGATCCCAAAGCAGTTTTTGATGAAATACTTCCTCTTATAAGAACACAATCTGCCGTTGGTAAACTTATCGAAAAAGAACCGACAGGACCAATTAAAAAGGTAGCTATTATGTCCAATCAAATAGCCTCAATTGCTCTTCAAGAAGAAGTATGCCAACAATAATATAAGGTTATAAAATACTATATAAAGATTTTGAAAGATAGATGAAATTAATTGAAATAAAAAACAGCCTAGCAAAATTATATTATGAACCGGCAGATTTTCCTTTACGTCTGTCTGATTTTCTTACGATAGATGATAGTAACCAAAAAATTATTGCCCAAGTTATATCAATTGAGTCAACAAGTAGAGATACAACTAATTGTGCCATTTTAAAATTCTCACTTGATTTAAATGAAGATAACTCTCACACAGTATATAGCGGTTATGCACCACCATTAGATGCACTTGTTTCAAGAACAAAACCGGAAATAATATCCAATATTTTTTCAAATCCCAAAGAAACCGTTTGCTTGGGCAAATTATCAGGTTCAATTGGCGGAGAGATAAATCTAAAAAGCAGTTTGCTAAACGACTTTCTTTACATACAGGCAGATGTTGAATCACAAAAGAACAAACTTACAGAAAAACTTCTTGAATTTAATCTTAAACAAAAAAGAAAAACTCTATATATAGACTACGATGGAATATTGAATTATCCTCAAGAGGCCAAAGTCATAACACTCGGTAAAGAATTCAAATTACCAGTTAGCAGTGATATTTTAAATTACATATACGAAAATGACTTAAAAGGACTAACACTTGAACAAAAAACAATAGTTCAAGATATAATTCTAGAAATACAAGACTACATTGAATCATTAGATACAGGATTTATACCGTTTAATACACTTTTAAGTGTCGTAAATGACATATATAATACCGACAAATCTGTGGGTATAATACTTTTTAGGAACAAATTACTAAAATACAACCAGTCAAATATTTTTGCCTCGCAAGAAGAGGAAATCACATCGCTCGAAAAATCAATAGAAAACAATGCAATAACGATACTAAATATCGAAAACATCGATACAAATTGGCAAAAAGAAACTATAAACTTTTTGATAGAATACCTTCAGTTAGGGTATTACCTAATTTTTGAAGTTAAAGATGATTCAATTGACAAAAAATCACTCAATAACATATACAAAAAAGAGAATATAAAACCTGTAATTATATCAAAATATGAATCAGATTTTGCTCCATTGCTAAAATCATTTGCAAAGAACCTGATTTTGTTTAAGCCACTTACTCAACAAAGAGCATTTGCGACATACAACTCATTTTTAAACAAACTTTCCAATGAAGAATTTATTGTATCAGGAGATGCAACATTCTATACACCTCTTATAATACAGGAATTATCAGAAGAAATAGAGATAACTGAAAACACAGAAAATGCCAATAATATTGTAGAATCAGAGGATAAAATATTATCTCAATTAGAAGAAAAAACCGATGCCAATTTAAAAGATAAGGACATTGAAAAAGAAGTTATTGAAGAACAAGAGTTACAAAATACTAAGGCTGATGATACAGTCTTAAACGAAGAAACAACAAATTTGGATATTGATTCCTTAGAAACAATAGAAGACATTGAGCCGCTTAAAGAAGAAGAAGAAGAAGAAGAAAATGAACTAAAAAATATTTTCGAAGAATCTCTGGAACAAGAAATTGCAAAAGATGTTGATAAAATGTTCTATGCAGAAGCTGCTATTAAAGATGAGACAGAAGCAGTAACAAAAGAAGACTTTAAAGAAGAATTAAACGAAGATTATTCGTCCCAAAAGTTTGAAGAAGAGTCAAAAAATCAAAATGAAGATATAGACCTAAATATCACTGACAAAACAGAGGATAATTTGTACATGTATAATGATGACAATGATCTTCTGTCAGATGAAGACCTAGACCTACTTGATGAAATTCAAAATGACGATTCAGATAATAATATCGAACAAGAAATTGATTTAGTTGATAATGTGCCGATTATGAATGACTTGTCTGCAATAAGTGATGAAGAAGATTTATCAGAACTTTCCGAAGACAGTATTGAAGGACTTGACATTCCAGATGAAAATAAATTAGCAGATCTAACACAAGATGATGAATTAATGCCTTTAGATACAGAAAACAATCAAGAAGAAAGTATCTTATCTGATAATTTCTCTGAGGACAACGAACTCTCAGGCGTCCCAATCTATCAAACAGAATTGCCGGATAGCTCAGATAATGATAGCACAGTAAAAATTGCAGAAGGAAATATTGTTTATCACGAAAAATATGGAAGAGGAGTAGTTGAACAACTAATTAACTACGGAAATAAAACACTATGTTCAATACAGTTCGACAATGTCGGAAGAAGACTACTAGACCCTAATTTGGCAGATTTAAAGCAAATGTAGAACATATCATATATGCAGTTTATAGACTTTAAACTAATAATATGTTAAAAATATATTGAGAGTTGCTTTTATGAATCCATATTTAAAACAATACAAACAGACTCAAATAAATACAGCACCAAAAGAACAAATTCTCTTGATGCTTTATGATGGTGCAGTTCGTTTTTTAAATCAAGCAAAAGTTGGTTTTGCAGAAAAAAACATTGAAAAAATACACAATAACATAACAAAAGTTCAAAATATAATTACAGAGTTTGAGACATCCTTAGATTTAGAGAATGGCGGGGAATTTGCGAGTAATTTGTTTGCATTATACGAATTTATGAGTAGACAACTATCAATAGCCAATATAAAAAAGAGAGAAGACTCATTAGATATTGTTATAAAACATATGACAGAACTTAGAGACACTTGGAGAGAAGCTGTCAAAAAGTTTAAAGCAGAAGGACACTCGTTGATAGAAAATGAAGTCGACCAGTATAAAAGAGTTAATGTCGTCAATTCAGAAGAAAATATTGATGACAATGATGCAGATGAAGATAAGGATATCGGGGAATACATATAAGTATGAATAACAGGGAATTAGAAAGTCTCGAACTAATTTATAGCAGACTTTATGAACTTTCTCAACAAATAGGTGAGCTTATTGAAAGAGAAATTTACACAGAGCTCGTAACTTTTATCAAAAAAAAAGAACAGCTTCTTGCTCAGGCTAATATACTAATAGAAAAATTACAAGGTCAACAGTTGAATACAGATAAATTATCTGAAATATGTAAAAAATACAAAGAACAAGAAGAAAAGAATATAAAAGCATTGTCGACAGTAAAAGACAATATAAAATGCGAGCTTGCAAAAACAACAAAGGACAGAAAAATATTATCCGCATACGGTTATAGACAAGAGCAAGTTAGTGGAAATATTTTGGACTACAGAGAAGAATAATGGAATTATTACTAAAAAATAAAAAATTAGCAGCAACAACATCTGTAGCGTCAAATTTAACACTAATCGTACTGAAATTAATCACCGGTTTTGTTACAGGGAGTGTAAGTATCATATCAGAAGCAATACATTCTGCCAGTGATTTTTTAGCATCAGTTATTACATTATTTGCCGTTCACAAATCAGAACAACCAGCAGATAATGACCACCAATTTGGCCATGGTAAATATGAAGAAGCAGCAGGATTTGTAGAAGGTATGCTTATTATATTGGCATCACTCTACATTATTTATGAAGCAGCAAGAAAATTTGCAGGACATTCCGAACCATTGAACAACTCAATTTCAGGGATAATTGTAATGTTTGTATCTGTTATAACCAACATATTAGTCAGCTTTTATCTCTTTAAAGTTGCAAAAGCAACAGACTCAATAGCAATTTACTCGGACGCAGAACACCTTAGAACAGATATATTCTCTTCATTTACAGTTTTTGCAGGACTGGTAGTAATTAAATGCACAGGCCTACACATAATAGACTCAATAATAGCGGTGATAGTTGCAATGATTATCATGCACGCAGGTTACAAAATATGCAAAGACACACTGAATAACATTTTGGATGGAGCATTGCCACAAAAAGATATAGACTTAATAAAAGAAATTCTTTGCAAATATGAAGCCCAAGGAATAAAAGAGATAAAAGAAATAAAAACCAGAAAATCAGGAAAAGACAAAGATATAGTAATAACAATACTTGCAGACGGAGATATGACTGTAAGATTGGCTCATCAAATATGCGACGAATTAGAAAATGAAATAGAACAGAATATAGGCAATACAAAAATAACAATACACATTGAACCTTATGACAAAATTTGCAATTCTTGCCAAAAATAATACATAAAAGTACAATGACTATATGAAAAAAAAGAAATTGCTACTAGTATTTATATTCTCTTTTTTATGCGTTATTTATACGCTAAATAGTATTTGTTTTAAATATATAGATAACAAAATTGATACTCTGGCCGTACAACAAATATTTCACACATCTGATGTTGCACAGATAAAACAAATAATATCAGATTCTAAAATGATAATTACTTCAGAAAATGTACGATTAATAACATCACTAACGGTAGGATGTCTATTTTTTATAATTTTCACAAATTTATCAGAGATTACTGCTCTGGTATGCATGATTTTGTTTTTAGCAGTATATTTTATTACTTACAAACTATGCATTGATAATCTTTTATTCATAAGCCTTTCAGCGCCTGTTTTTGCAATAGCAGTTTCAAAAATATTCGGACAAATATACGTAAGACTATTTAAAGAGAATGTAGACAAAAAAATTGAGACAGTACTTGGAAAATACATATCAAAAGATATAAAGAACAAAATACTCAAAAACACAGACAATATAGGCCTCGGCGGAAAAAGAGCCGAAATTACTGTAATGTTTGCTGATATAAGAGGATTTACTTCACTATCCGAAAAAAGAAAAGCAGAAGATGTGTCATCACTCTTAAACGAATATTTTTCCGAATTGGAACCAATTATAACAAAGTACAACGGCGTAATAAATAAATTTATAGGAGACGCTGTGCTTGTTATATTTGGAGACCCCACAGAAGATAAATATCACGCACAAAATGCAGTAAAATGCGCTTATGAGATGCGTAAAAAGGTAAAACAAATAAGAGAACGCTGGATAACAGAGGGTAAGCCCAAAATTGATATAGGAATCGGAATAAATACCGGTGAAGCATTCATCGGCAATGTCGGTACTTCTAACAGATTTGAATACACAGTTATCGGTGATACGGTAAATATAGCCAGCAGAATTGAAGATTATAACAAAATATACAAAACACACATACTTATTAGTGAAAATACCTACAATAAAATTTCACAAATTGTGGATGTAATAAAAATTAGAGAAGTATCTATAAAAGGCAAAATCAAAAAAATAAATATATATGAAGTGCTAAGAATAACAGAATAATGATAGATAATATAAATCAAATAAGACAAGCCATCGAAATTGAGCAGAAACATCTTTATATAGATATAAGAGGTAAAGGAGATACCTTCTCCGGTTTTATTTTAAAACAGTTGCATAACCTGTATAAAAAGTCAAAGAAGAACCCCAAATGGGCCATATTAATAAAAGAATTTGAAACATATTCAATGTCAACTGCTCCAGCCAGAAGAAAAGCTATACAAAGACTCGTTCATACAATAAGAAAAGAAATAGATACAGATGGCAATATCAACAAAACAGAATCTACAAATCAATACAAAGACCCGTCAGAACTTGAAGTAATTTATGTTAAGGGAGTTGGACCCAAAGTAGGTAATTTGCTTAATAAACTTGGTATATATACAGCAAAAGACTTGTTGTACTATTTTCCAAAAAGACATATAGATTACTCATCAAGAACATATATAAAAGACCTTAAAGACCAAGAAGCATCAACAGTTATAGGAACAATAAAATCTATAAGTGCATATAATACCAAAAACAATCTTGGGATAATAAATCTTACAGTAGCGGACGAAACAGGACACATAAAAATCAGCTTTTTCTACGCAAAAGCAAACAGATATATGCTGGAACGCTATAAATCGCAATTTATAAGAGGTTCGAGCATAATAATATCAGGTAAAGCAAAAATTGATAAGTACACAGGCACATACACAATAGACAAGCCTGAATATCAAATTCTTACAGGAGAATTTGAAGGAGAAAAGAACTTAAATTTAGCCAGAATCGTACCTGTATATCAATTGATTGATGGGTTGAATATAAAAACTCTTCGCAGAGCAATTTTCAATGCTATAGAACAGTTTGACACCTCAATACAAAACCTTATACCAACAGAAATAATGTTGCGACAAAACCTAATTAACAGAAATGAAGCAATCAGGTATATACATTTTCCAAAAGACGAAGAAACCTTTGAAAAAGCGCGACATACATTAGTTTTTGAAGAATTTTTCATGCTTCAACTAAAACTGGCACTTCTTAGAGAGGAAAACAGCAAACGAATAAAATCGATACCGCTAAAAATCCAAAAGAACGGTATAGTAAGACAATTTATAGACAACTTACCTTTTGAGTTAACAAAAGCACAAGATAAAGCAATAAAAGAAATACTAAAGGATGTATCTTCCGAATTACCAATGCAAAGACTGCTGCAAGGAGATGTTGGAAGCGGAAAAACGGTAGTTGCCTGTGCAATGTTGCTTTCCGCTGTAGAAAACGGATATCAGGGTGTTCTCATGGCTCCGACAGAAATTCTTGCACAGCAGCACTTCAACAACTTTGTCAAATGGCTCACACCATTAGGAATTAGCACAGGTCTTTTCACAGGAACAAACACAACAAAAGTAAGAAAAAAACTCGAAACTGATTTAAAAAACGGCCAACTTAATATCGCCATAGGCACTCACGCACTAATACAAGATAATATTGAATTCAATAAGCTGGGTGCTATTGTTATTGATGAACAACACAGATTCGGCGTAAAACAGCGTTCTGCACTGATGACAAAAGGACAAAACCCACAAGTGCTTACAATGACAGCAACACCGATTCCACGAACACTTGCTCTTACAACGCAGGGGGATTTAGATTTTACGGTTATTGATGAAATGCCAAAAAATAGAAAACCAATCAAAACTTATCTGATAAAACCAACCCAAAGAAAAGATGCATATAAATTAATATACTCAGAAATAAAAAATGGTCATCAGTGTTACATTGTATACCCTCTCATAGATGAAAGTGAAACTTTGTCAGCAAAAGCGGCAACAATTGAAGCAGAACGACTCAAACAAGATGTATTTCCTGATCTCAACATTGGATTATTACATGGAAAATTATCTAACACAGAAAAAGATGAAGTAATGGAAAAATTCAAAAATAAAGAATTTGATATACTAGTTAGCACAACTGTTGTCGAAGTCGGAGTCGATGTACCAAACTCAACAGTAATGATGATAGAAAATGCAGAAAGATTCGGGTTATCACAACTTCACCAGCTAAGAGGAAGAGTTGGTCGTTCAGAGCTTCAATCTTACTGTCTTTTGGTGCCTGCAAACAACAACCAAACAACAATAGACAGGCTAAAAATAATGGAACAAACAAACAATGGATTCATTATCTCCGAAAAGGACTTGGAATTAAGAGGTCCTGGAGAATTCTTAGGCACAAGACAAAGCGGAATGGTAAACTTTGCACTTGCAGATATTATAAAGGATACAAAAATACTCGAACAAGCGAGAAAAGAAGCATTTACACTAGTAGAAGAACTTGAAAATAATGCAGATGACAAGACAAAACTAATAAACCAAACTTTATTAAAAGAACTCGAACTGAAATTTAGAACAGTCCAAGATCTCTCATCACTTGATTAGAACGATTAGCCGAAGAACTGTTAATAGAATCTTTCATTTGAACAATATACTCTGCATCAGCATATTTTTGCTTTGCTCGAACATAATTTTCTGCACTGTTTCTGGGTAACAGGCTGCGTAGACGGAAACTTACATCAATGTTATTAATCTTCATGCTGAAACTTTCTCCGGGGAAACCCCTAATCTAGTTTTTCTACTACTTAATTTTCTGGTGTATAATAATATACATCATAAATAAAACATTTCAAGTGGGAGAATTGACTAAAATGGCAGACAAAATAATTATACTATCCGGAAAACAGTACAGCGGCAAGGATACCGTCGCAAAAATTCTTTTAGAAAACTTAACAGACTTTAGAAGAATAGGGCTTGGAGATGCAATAAAAATAGAATATTCGGAAAAAACAGGTATTCCTTTCGAAGAAATTGAAAAAAACAAACATCTATACAGGCAGGATTTAATAAATCTCGGAAATCAAAGAAGAAGTGAAGACAAAGATTACTGGATAAAAAAAGTTATAAAAATGCCAGGAAATATAATTGTACCTGACGTAAGAGTCAAAAGAGAACTTGAATTTTTTAAAGAAGCAAATGCTTTTACAATAAGAGTTGATGCATCCAGAGAAATACGAAGCACTAGAGGAACTCTTGTTGGAGAAACTGACGTAACAGAAGTCGACTTGGATGATATAAAAGACTGGGATTCTGTCATATCAAACAACTCAACATACGAAGCCCTGAAAGCAGAAGCAACAAAATTGGTCAGTAAAATTAGCTCATTTCTGAATAAATAATCAGATTAGATATACTGTTTTAAATAATCGCTAAAATCATAATCGCCATACTTAAAAGTATACGGTTGATGATTATATTCCGGAGTTTTATATGCGGAATTACTTGTAATCATAAAGATTTTATTGTGTGAAAATAAAAAAGCATTCATTTCAGAGTATTCACACATTCTCTCTTCCAAGTCATTAACAGCATCAAAAATTTCTTTAAACACTTCGCACATCCTTTTAAATTAACTACGAAATAAATAACGGAATAGTACTTGCATGACTTAAGGAAAATGAATTAATATTTAACATATATTTACAAAATAAAGGTGAAAAAATGCAAAAAGACATAATAATCGGAAGCGACCACGCAGGATATGATTTAAAAGGGAAAATAATCCAATATATAGAGTCTAAAGGACTTGATATACAAGATGCAGGAACATACTCAAAAGACTCTTGCGATTATCCGGTTATTGCAAAAAATGTAGCAAATAAAATCGCACAAAATGAATATAAAAGAGGTATTCTAATATGCGGAACAGGCATAGGAATGTCAATCGCAGCAAACAAAGTAAAAGGAATAAGAGCTGCAGTTGTATCTGATACATGTTCAGCAAAAATGTCAAGACTTCACAACAATTCAAATATTATATGCATGGGCGAAAGAATTGTCGGAGAAGAACTTGCAAAAGATATCATAGACATCTGGCTAAATACAGAATTCCTTGCAGGAAGACACGAAAAAAGAGTCAATATGATTGAAGTTGACTAATCACTAATTTTGCTAACGGCTGCATCTACCGTTGAATAAATAGGAATCAATGTATCTAAAAAAGCATCTGCTAAGGCTGATTTTACAGAGTCAGAAATTTTTACTAACATAAAATTTCCGCCTTTTTCTTTGCACATTTTAAATAAATCTGTAAACACTCCAGTATATTCGTCATCGAAAATTTTAACATTTTCCATATTAAATACAATATTAGTATAACCCGTGTACAAACTTGTTGTAACATCTTTTAAGAGAGAGTCTATTTGCTTTTGGGAATTAAATTTATTTACTGTATAACAGCATATATTATCATTTATTGAATACTTAAAGAAATTTTCATGTTCTTTTGACGTAAGAGAACTTGTAATAAATTTAAGTACCTGATCATGCCAATTACTGCTTTTCGGCACAAATTCGTCAATTCCTAATTTATAACATTTTTCGATGAGATTTTTGTCATCAGTGCCGGACATAACAATAATTTTGTTGGTTCTCTTTGCATCACGCAACCTAATACACTCATCAATTAATTCCAAACCATCTTCTGCATCAGGAAGGAATAAATCAACAACAATATAGTCAAACTTCTTCTTCTTGAGTTCTGCCATTGCCTCTTCTTTGTTTCTTGCAACAGTAGGAACAATACCAACTTTTTTCAATAATTGATTAAATTGATATATTGATAATTCTAAATCATCAACAATCAAAATATTAAACTCAGCAGGTACAGAAACAGCATCAGAAGCAAATGATAACAACTTTCTTTCTATTGCAATTAAAGCCTTAGTTATATCATCAGGAACAGCTTCAGATGTTGCAATATCTAATTCAGAAAGTTCAAATAATTTTTTTAATTGTTCATTATTTATTTCCATAACAAAAAACCCACAAAATTAACAAGATAATATTACTCTTTTATCTCTTTTATTACCTCATTCAAAAGTTTTAAATCTTCTTTATTATTACAGTTTTTTCTAAAATTATCAAATAAATCTTTTCTTTTTTTGTACGTAACAATAAGCTGTTGCTTTCTTCTCCACTGAGAAATAGCCATATGATTTCCGCTCAATAGAATTTCAGGAACAGGCAAACCATTATAAACTCTTGGTTTGGTATACTGAGGGTACTCTAATAAACCATCAGAGAAAGAATCAAAATTAGCCGAATCAATTTTACCTAAAAAGCCGTCTATATTGCGAGAAATTGAATCAATCATGCAAAGTGCAGGTAATTCACCGCCTGTTAATACATAATCACCAATGGAAACTTCTCTTGCTTTAGTATACTGTTTGATTCTTTCATCAAATCCCTCATAATGCCCGCATACTAATACTATATGCTTTTTCATAGAAAGTTCAAATGATAACTTTTGATTAAAAACTTCACCCTGAGGCGATAGCAATATCACCTCAGAATCTTCATCTTTCTCTAGTGCATCAAAAGCATCAAAATATGGTTGACACATCAAAACCATACCTGCTCCGCCGCCAAAAGGCGTATCATCGACTTTTTTATGTTTATCTTTTGTATAGTCCCTAGGATTAATTGTGTTAACACTAATAACACCACTATCAATGCCTCTAGCGATAATACTGTGGGAACAGGCTTGCTCAATCATTTGTGGAAATAATGTTATAACATCAAATTTCATGAATAATATCCTATAAAGATTTTTCTGTTGAATCTATACCATCAGAATATTTAATAATGAGTTTTTTATTTTCTAAATCAACAACCGGCACCCACTCTTTTACGAAAGGAACCAAAAAAGACAAACCATTTTCCTTTTCAATTTCCAAAATATCAGATGCTCTATTTTCACCCATGTCTTTAACTCTACCAACTTTGTTGCCATCAATGTCATAAACATCCAAATTAATCAAATCTTTTATCAAAAATTCATCTTCAACAAGATTAGATTTAAGAGAATCTTCTGAAATATGAACCAAAAGCCCTTTGATTTCCATCACATCATCAATTGAGTTGACTTGCTTAAATTTTAAAATTGCAAAATTTTTATGAAATCTTACAGAAACAACATCATAAGCACTTTTTATGTTGTCCTTAAAAATAAAAACTTTCTTTAGTCCCCTAATCAAATCCTCTTTTCCGGAGGTGAATCCCATTTTTACTTCACCTTTTATTCCGTGAAAATTTAAGATTTTTCCGATAGAAACCAACTTACTCATCTTCATTCACAACATCTTCGACAATATCAGCAGCCTTTTTTCTACCTCTTGTCTTTTTAACAGGTTTTTCTTGATTATCTTCAGATACAACTACAACATCATTATCACTTTCAACCACAGTCTTTTTGGATTTAGACTTTGCTTTTGTATCAGGTTCGTCAGATTTCACTTTAAACTCTTCAGGAGCATCCGCTCTATCCGGATTCCAACGATCAAGCCCAAGTTGCTTTCTTATCAATCCGATTCCGACATGAACTCGCCACTCATCGATTTTTAACTGAGCAGAAATAATTTTATGGCAACCAATCGGAGGTAAAGGTAACAATGGCTCATACAGCATCTTTATAGCAGTCAATTGATCAGGTGAAACTGCCAATTTTCTCTTTGGAAAAGCCAATTTAGGCAACATCATCTTCTGTCTTATAAGATTTATACCAAAGAAAACTTTTCTTGCTTCCAACCCAATTTGCTCACCAATAACTTCATGAGCATCAGGGTTAGGCAGAGGCAACATTTTCTTATACAACTCTTCAATTTGAGCAAGTTGCTCTTTATTAACAAGCAATTGTTTTGGTGGTTTCGGAGCTCTAGGGCCGGAAGGTCTTCTATTACCACCTTGAGGCCTATTAAATCTGTTCTGCTGAGGTCTTTGATATCCGCCTTGCTGCGGTCTTTGATATCCGCCTTGTGGACGAGAATATCCACCTTGCTGACGTTGATATCCACCTTGCTGAGGCCTTTGATATCCGCCTTGTCTTGAATATCCATCATTCCTATCATAAGGTCTGGACGGACGTCTATCACCATAATTGTTTTGTGGTCTTTGATATCCGCCTTGCCCATAGGACTTTTGTGAATCGTACCTTGGTCTATCCTGCTGATAAGAATAATCATCTCTTCTTTGATAAGAATCTGAAGAATATGCTCCTGAACTGTATGAATTAGTTCTTTCGTAGGAGTGATCCTGTGGCTGATTTTGATTATTTTCACCCATGCCTGAACTTCCAGCATCCGAACTGTTTTTCTTATCAGGATACAAACAATTAGGGCATATTACCCTTTTTGGATTCTTAGTCTCGAATTCCGCTCCACATTTAGTACACTTATTTACATACATTTTTCATAACCCTTTTGAAATAAAAGGCGAAAGGCTATTTAATTTTTAGCTCCTCGACATCTTAATAAACAATTATAATTCTAATATCTTATAATATTTTAAATGCAAAAATAATATAAGGCAAGCATTTTTACAAATTTTCACCGTTTATTTGACAACTACGAAGGTTACAGGACCGTCATTACAAAGATTTACGTCCATCATTGCACCAAATACGCCTGTTTTTACTGTAATTCCAGACAAAGAAAGTTTTTCCACAAATTTTTCATACAAAGTTTCTGCAACATCCGGCTTTTCAGCATTGTCAAAACTTGGCCTTGTGCCTTTTTTACAATCAGCAGCCAATGTAAACTGTGATACCACTAAAACTTGGCCATTTACATCTTTTACTGAACGATTCATTTTTAATTCATCATCTTCAAAAATTCGCAAAGAAATTATCTTATTAACCATCCAATCAAGTTTTTCTTCATTATCACCTTTTTCAACACAAAAAAGGACTAATAACCCCTGTTCAATAGAAGAATATAACTTTCCTGCTATGTTAACAGATGCATTTTTAACCCTTTGAATTACAACTTTCATTTATTTCCTTCAACCTTTCTAATGATGCAGTCAAACGTTGTTGCAAAATTTCGGAATATTTTGCTAAATCGGAATAATATGAATTAAATGCATCAAAAAAATCTGCAAAAATCTTATCATTCATTTGACCTTTGTACTCTTTCATTAAAAATGACAAATTACTATGATTTTTTAATGCTACCATTCTAAGCATTCTTGTTTTATTTGTATAGTTATTTGTAATATCAACATATAACGAAGACAATTTTTTCAACAAATTTGCTGCATTGTCAGACACACCTTTAGATCTTGCAAGCTCCTTTTTCAATTGCTCAACCAATTTCACCCCTTTAGAGACCAGAGGAAATATTTGTGCAAGTGCCTTCAAATCATCACTAATAGAAGAAATTATATACGAAATATCATACTGAGAAGAAAAGTCAACTGAATCAATTAAATCGTTTTTGTGTAGAGGAAAGGATGCATACTTTAAGCATGCATCTTCAATATCCATTACAGTAAAACCATCTATCTGTGCACCACCAATTGACGAATTAATTAATGTGAGCTCATCACCAAATCTTTGAGCAAAAGATTTAATATAATCAATAAACAAAGCATAAGCATTTGATGTAGGTAGTTTATTACCAGACTGACCATCAACTGTAACCAACTCAGCATTAATTTTTTTAAGATGACTCACAAGCATTTTTGTTTTAGTCTCATCTGGGACTGTAAGACTTGCATAGTAAGAATCTCTAAATCTATCAAAATTTTTAGGATAAATCTTATACTCATGTAAATTTTCGTCAAATTCACAACACAAATCGTCATACAAAGACCCTTTTGCATAACAGTTACCATCAGAATATGCCAAATCTTGACCAATCAAAATAATTGGATTGCACCCCAAGTACTTGGCTGTATACAAAGCATGATAAGACACAGTTCCTTTTGTCTCAAAATCATCGACATTTCGGCCTGTCTTTTCTATAAACCAACGAGAAGCATCCGTTTCTACTGAAGGTGTAATTAAAATCTGTTTATAATTATTTTCAAAGATATTTGCATTAGTATAAGGCTCACACACAAGTATCGAATCTTTAAGATAGTCAGACTTGTAATGGAATTTTGTATCAACTCTCTCTATAATATTCAGAAAATCCGGTATAATCCCATTATCAATAAGTGTTCTATATGCAGTACCTACACAAAAAATAAAAGCATTATCCTTATACTTTTTCAATTTATCAATATTACTTGCAAGAGATGGACCAGCAGAAACAATTATTGCCGGCTTATTTTTGAGCAAATCTTTATAATCAGTAATTAAAGGGCAATGATACTTTTTCTCAAGCTCTTTGATTGTGTAAAGAAAAAAAGACAGTATTTCATGCACCTGAAATGAGAAATTATGCCCAATCAAAACCGTCATTCTCTCAACTTTACTTTTAATATCAGAATAACTATCTGCACAGTGTATTGAATAGTAAGGCAAAGCTGTTAAAGAGACCTTAGACTTGTATCTAAAAACCTGTTCAAAAATAGATTGCAATTCATCGACATCCGAAACAATAAAAGACTTCTTTTTAGAAAAATTTTCACTAAAATCAACAATTGACAAAACGAACTTTAATACTTCAATATCAGGTTCAATAACAATAATTGAACCTTTTGCATTCTGAATAAGTTCATCAAAATAATATCCAAGCCCCAAACCGTAAACAATATGAATAGAATTGTCAGTATCGTGAGGAAGTCTTGCTACTAATTGTTTAGCTTCTTCCTGAGCTCCGGAAACAGAATGAACTGCCATTCCATCAATAATTAAATTATATTCACCCAAAAGATTCGTATTTAACTCAATATTTTTGGAAGAAGTCGTGGCATTTTCAATTTTTTCGAGCAAACGACTGTTATAAGATTTAATAAAAGATAGATTTTTCTCCAAAATCTCGGTCATATGCAGCTCCAAGAAGA
This sequence comes from Candidatus Gastranaerophilales bacterium, assembly GCA_944326555.1. Classification (GTDB taxonomy): domain Bacteria; phylum Cyanobacteriota; class Vampirovibrionia; order Gastranaerophilales; family Gastranaerophilaceae; genus Limenecus. The sequence continues at coordinate 96,854 of CALVEK010000003.1, forward strand.
TTAATTCAGTACATTATACATTTATAAGTCAAAAACAGTGGTTTTAGCAATATAAATTAACCACATGGACTAGCAAATGTAATCCCAAGATTAATAACATTTTGAATAAAAATTTTTAAAATATAAATAGAATAATATCTGTTCTATCGAGGGAGAGAATTTGGGGATAAAGTATAAAAGTATTGCACACGGTTTAGATGGTTTGATTGTAAAAACTACAAACTATACGGCTACGTCTGCTTATAAACTGTTTGTAAAAGCAGATGCATTAAGACTTGCTAATCATTTCAAAGAGTCTATAAAACACTACCTAAGTGCAATAATGATAGATAGAAATAATTACCGCTCATATATGGGGTTAGGTATATCATACAAAGCAGAAAACAACTATGAAAAAGCAATTAAAGCTCTTGAAACAGCTCGTAAACTGTCTTTCTTCACACCGGAAATTCACTACGAATTGGGATTATGCTATTTAATGACGGGGAGATTTTGTGAAGCAATAAAAAGTTTTCACCATACAATATCTCTGGATAGGACAAATATTAACGCTCAGCTTCAGCTCGCCGTAGCACATGAATTTATTGAAGAGTATGACTTAGCACTACTTATTTACCATACAATAATAGAAAAGCATCCCGAATTTTTAAGTGCATACAATCATCTTTCGGCTCTATATATGAATATTGGTGAATTCAAATCTGCAGGAGTTGTATTTTCACAAATTCTAAAAGTAAATCCTAATTTTTATAAGGCATATCTTGGACTGGCAATATGTTTTGACAAAATGTCAAATATATCAAGAGCATTGCACTATTATAAAGTCTTTTTGGATAAGAAACCGTACTCACATCACAAAGAAAAAATACAAAAAAGAATTGAAGCACTAAACAGCAGGAAAAACATATCACAGAATACTCCCAATTTTGCTGTAGTGTAATTAGCTTTTACTAATTGATTACAGATTATCATGGCTATATTGATTTGCTATGTAATCTTGTTTAATTTGATTTACTAGCTTTTGTATTTTCATATTTACAATTTTTTGGCATTTTAAAGACTTATGTATTTCATCCCAATCAACAATTAAATCGACGTCGGAATAATTATCTTGTACGTAAGAGTCAAACTTTTCAAAAGCGTTATCAAAAATATCTGAACATTCTTTTTTCATATTCAAATAGGCAAAAGTTATGTTGTCTATAGAAAATGTCGTAATGTTCTGGTTATTTTCAACAAATTTTTGCATATCAGATTTATTGTCTGCATAAATTGGCAACAAGTCTTTTATACTTGCAATGGAATGATTAAAAGAATCTATTTTTCTCATTTTATCCAAAATACTTACTTTGGGATTATTAATTTCTTTTTCGAAATTTTCTTTGTCTTTGATAAGTTTTTGAGACTGACCAAACGGAGAAATCATCATATAATAACTTGCACATGAATACTGTTCTCGTAAAGTTTTATAATAGGCAGTCAATCTTTCATCCTTGTTTGCAAGAAAAATATCATCAATTTTATTTAATGCACTAGACTTAGCAAGCTCATAAGCATCAAAAATCGGCAATATTGGGCATAAAGGACTTTCTTTTTCATACAAACTCTTTGATGAATTTATAACCTCTAAAATATCAGATTTGTTGTACAACGGTCTTGATGCCATATCTTGCAATCTTTTAAACTCTCTTTCATTGTCTTTGTAATCTTTGATAGCATCTAAGAACCTTCTATATTTCAAATAATAAGGATTTTTTGATTCATCCCAAAGACCCAACTTATAGCGAAAATAATCATTTTCTTCCTTACCAAAGTATTTCAATATTTCTTGAGCATTGTATCCTATTTTGCCTACAGAAATATACAAATCTTTGCTTTCAGCAACTACAGGCATAATTTCATTGTTTACAGACTCATTAATCTCGTCGAAAGCACGTTGTACAATATTTTGACAAGAACCGAAAGACACAGTATCTTTTGAAAGATTAAACAATCTGTCTGACGAACACAAATTTTTATTTGAATTTGAAACACGATTTTTACTTGATAAAAAATTAAAAGAAATAGGTGAAATATTCATAATGGAACAAACAACTTTCTAACGATATTTATTACTCAACTGACCACATGCAGCATCAATATCAGACCCGCGTTCTAACCTGATTGTAACTTTCTTGCCTGATTGCTCCAATACATACTTAAATTTTTGTATCGAATCTTTACTCGGTTTTTCAAAATCATCCTTGTCATTAGGATTATAAATAATCAAATTTATATTTGCCTTAAGACCTATCAACAATTTGGCGAGTTTTTTGGCACAGTCAACAGTATCATTAAACCCTTTAATGAGAGTATACTCGATAGTAACCCTTCGGCCTGTGTCTCCTACATAATCTTTAAGTGTTTGCATTAAATTATCAAGATTATACTTATTTTCGATAGGCATAAGACTTGCCCGAAGAGAATGTTCAGGCGCATGCAAAGATATAGCCAAAGTAGGCTGAAAATCCATCTGGGCTAACTTCTTTATCTGCGGAATAATTCCGCAAGTAGAGACAGTAAGACGTCTTATACCAATAACAAAATCTTTGTTAAAAATATCAATTGCACTAAGTACATTATCAAGATTTAACAAAGGTTCACCCTGTCCCATAAACACAATATTAGTAACTTTTAATCCGGTATCTCTTTGTATCGTTAAAACCTGTTCAATTATTTCTCTAGGAGTAAGATTTCTTATAAATCCAAGTTTTGCAGTTGCACAAAATTTGCAATTACAAGCACATCCGACCTGAGAGCTGACACAAGCCGTAAGATTAGCTCTGTTATCAAATCTCATTAATACGGTTTCAACGCAATTTCCATCAGAGAATTGCAGCAAATACTTTATAGTACCGTCAGAACTTACCTGCCTATTCTTTATTTTCACATCTGTAACAACAGCAATATCAGACATCTTATCTCGGGTAGATTTGGAGATGTCTGTCATCTGTGAAATATCAGAAACAGATTTAAGATAAATCCAATTATGAATTTGTTTTGCCTTGTATTTGGATTCGCCTATAGAATCAGTAAAAGCTGTCAATTCATCAAGGCTCATACCAGACAAGATAATTTTGTTTGAATTAGTGGTATCCATAGGATTATTTTAGCAAGAACAAAGGATTAAAAAATAAACATATCAATTTTGCTATAAAAATATAACAAATCCTTAATAATAAAGGGAATAAATAGCAACATTAATTTTTTTTACATTTTAAATAACAAATAGGAAATTTGTGTTCTTTTATTCTAATATATTTATTATGAATGGGGTTAAGACATGCAGCTAACTACAGAAAATAACATTAACACAATTGAGCTTGATCCGACAGCTACTTTTCCGGTAGTAATCAAGATTGTCGAAAGCATAAAAAAGATTCTTGAAGAAGATAAAAAGCAAAAAAATCCTCTTTTTATTAACGTAAAAGAATCTGTTATCTTCAACATAGCGAGACGTGCATTAAGCGAGAAAGGCTCTCGTTTTCTTATCGGAATCGCAGGAGAATCCGCATCAGGAAAAACAACATTTGTACAAAATGCGATACGCTCTTGCATAGCTGAAGAAAGAACAGATTTATATACAATAGTTTGCTGTGATGACTACTACTATGACTGGTCGAAAGAACTCAAAGAAGCAGGCAGTTATGAAGCATTCTTTGCAAAAGGTTACAGCTTTGATACCCCAAAAGCAATAAATCTGGGACTAATGAAAGAACACTTAATTTCACTAAAAAACGGTTCTGCAGTAAGAAGCCCGGATTACAACTTTACAACTTGCGAAAGTTTTCCTCATGGTGTTTTGAAAAGACCTACTAAGATAATAGTTAACGAGGGTCTTTATGTATTAAATGAAGATATCAGAGACATTATGGACGTAAAAGTTTATGTATTTACACCGTTTGATATCATAAAAGAAAGATGGTACAGAAGAGCCGAATCAAGAGGAAAAACAGGACTGGCTGCGGATATGCAGTTTGAAAATGTTAATACAACAGCTCAAACTTATATACGCCCTGCAATGCAGTGTGCCGATATTGTTATGAACGGCGTTGTTTCCAGTGAATATATTCAAGAAATGACTGAAAAAATATTCAGAACTATTGACAATATTGCTAAAGAAGCTACTTCAACATTAAATTAGAAAACAAATGACAGATAATTAAAAAGACCTCTTGAATTTATCAAGAGGTCTTTGAACTTATATTCTAACGCTTACACTCTTCTTTTACGAGCAGCTTCAGATTTACGTTTTCTTTTTATGCTTGGTTTTTCGTAAGTTTCGCGTCTTTTTACTTCAGACAAAGTTCCTGCTTTTTGAACTTTTTTCTTGAATCTTTTCAAAGCGCTTTCGATACTTTCGTTTTCACCGACTCTTACTTCTGGCATGTATGTTTTCACCACCTTTATATAGGATTCTACTTTATTGTGTTGTCATAATAACACGCATAATGTACGATTTCAAGTGTTTAGTCGTTCTTATCCGTTATTTTTGATACATAAATCTTTTTTAACTTTTATACAAATTTTCTTTGTAATAAAATCAGAATATTATGAAAGATAAAGTTGAATTATTACTCCCTGCAGGGAACAAGGAAAAACTGGATTATGCGATAAATTACGGTGCCGATGCCGTATACATGGGTATGGTTGATTTCAGCCTAAGAACTATGAGAAAAGGTGAAATAATCACTGCTGAAAATCTTAAAGACACAATAAACCTTGCCCACTCTTACAACAAGAAAGTGTATATGACGCTTAATATATATGCGTATGATGAAGACATAAAAAATCTATACGCAAACATAGACTTAATAAAAGATGCAAATCCTGATGCGCTTATTGTAAGTGATTTTGGTATATTAAACGTATTAAGAAACAAATTACCAAACATAGATATTCATATAAGCACACAAACAAATACTCTTAACTCAGAAGCTGTTAAGTTTTGGCGAGACTTTGGAGCAACAAGAGTAATTCTTGCAAGAGAACTTTCTATCAGACAATTAGCTGAAATCAGAAAAAATGTTCCTGACATAGAACTCGAAGTTTTTGTCCATGGCGCACAATGCGTATCACTTTCAGGAAGATGTCTTTTGAGCGATTACATGACTCATGGTGAAAGAAAAGCTAACCATGGGGGATGTTCACAACCTTGCAGATGGAAATACAAACTTTTGGAAGAAACACGCCCGGGTGAATATTATGAAATAGAAGAAACCGCCAGAGGTACGCATATATTAAGCACAAAAGACTTGGCTTTAATAAATTACATACCTAAGCTGATCGAAGCCGGTGCAGACTCATTTAAAATCGAGGGTCGAACAAAGAGTTTATACTATGTTTCTGCAGTGGCAAAAGCCTACAGAAGAGCGATTGACGCATATTATAATAACGAAAAAGTTGACGAAGAAGAAATGTTTAATCAACTTCTTAAAATAGGTAACAGAGGATACACAACGGGATTTTATCTTGATGAACAAGACCACGAAGGTTACAGCTATGATGTATCTAAAGGTTTGGCAGGTGCAGACTTCTTATTTGAATTTTGGGATAAAGCACGAAAAGATAATAAAAATATTTATAAAATAAAAATCAAAAACAAAATATTATTAAATGACAATATAGAAGTAATTACACCAACAGAATGCTTTGAAACTAATGTTCTTAAAATATACAATGATAATGAGGAAGAAAAAGAAGTCGGAAACACTAATGATGAAGTGTGGGTCGAATTAAGCAATGAACCAAAAAACTTTAAATATGCATTAGCAAGAACAATTGGTATAAAAAACGTAAGGTAGGATATATGTTAGTTAAAGCGGATTACGAAGCAAAAACCGTATTTGAGATAGAATACGACAAATTGAAAGAACAAGGTATAAAATCTATTGCTTTTGATTTGGACAGCACTGTAATGAAATCCAAATCAGGAAAATTTTCTGATGAAATAATCCAACTTTTTGAAAATCTAAAAAAAGATTTTAATATAGCGATAATATCCAATAACTCAAATGAAGAATATATTAAAAAAGTTATTGGTCAGGTCGATATACCAATGCTATTTCAGGCAAAAAAACCTGCAACAAAAATAGCCAAAGAATTTTTGAAACAAAATAACATATCAACTCAAGAAATGGTCATGATAGGCGACAGACCGCTTACTGATATACTTTTTGGCAAAATACTCGGCTGCAAAACAGTTCTGGTCGATTCAATAAGTTGGTCCGAAGAAAAACCAATTGTACGCTTTGCAAGAAAACTTGAAAGACTTGTTAATATTTAGATAAAAATAAAAAATATAAAAAAGAGGTCTGATCACGAAAATCAGACCTCTTTTTTAATAAATTCTATCTGTTTAATGCTTATCCAAAGATATTAAAACCTGCAATAAATGTTGAAACAAAAAATACAATAGCAACCCACATTGTAAGTTTATTTAATCCGGATTCAGCATTTTTTTGAGAAGCAAAAACATGTGATGCTCCGCCAATACCAGCAATGCCATCGCCTTTAGGAGAATGTATCATTACCAATAATATTAGAAGCAATGAAGAAATTATCTGTACAACCCAAAATATAGTAGTAATCATGATTTATCCTTTTTTATTAACTATAGACCAATATTAACACAAAAATCGCGAATTTTTGCAATAGTACAATCGTTTATATAAAGAGTTTTTAACTTTGATGTACCTCCGGACTTAAGAATAATAGAAGACTTTGGAATTTTTAAAAGTTTTGAAAAAAACTTAACCAATTCCTCATTAGCTTTATTCTCTACAGCGGGAGCTTTAATTTTTACCTTTAAAGCATCATCGAGCAATCCGCATATTTCATTTTTAGATGAATTAGGAACAGCCTTTATTCTTATACAAACGCCATTATCCTGCTCCCAACAAAAGTTTTCCATAATACACCTCTTGTGCTGTACCGCTTAAAAGTGTACAATAATTAACTATGGCAGACAATAATTCAGAAGAAAATAAAGAAAAAAACATAAAAAAGTATACAGAACCCTCTTCCCAAGAAGATAATGAGTTTGTCTTTCAGGAAGAAGAAACTGGGCCTGATATGACAATTTATGAGCCGCTTAAAGAAATGCTAATCAACCAGCATCGACCCGAGCAGGACATTAAGGAAATTGAAGAAGCCTATATCTTCGCAGCAAAATTACACGCAGGACAATACAGAATAAGTGAAGAACCATACATCATTCACCCTGTTGAAGTAGCAAAAATACTTACTGATTTGATGATGGACAAACATACCATCATTGCTGCACTTCTACACGACATAATAGAAGATACAGGTACAGCACCTGAAACTATTAAGGAAAAATTTGGGGATGATGTACTTAATCTGGTACAAGGAGTTACTAAGCTTGGTAAATACCAATTTAAATCAAAAGAAGAAAGACAAGCCGAAAATTTCCGAAGAATGTTCATTGCTATGGCTAATGATGTCAGAGTAATTTTTCTCAAACTTGCTGACAGATTGCATAATATGAGAACCCTAAATTACATGGCCACAGCCAAACAACAAAAAATTGCACAAGAAACTCTTGATATTTTTGCACCTCTTGCAAATAGATTAGGTATCGGTAAAATCAAAGCAGAACTCGAAGATTTATCATTAAGATACCTTAATCCCGAAAAATATTTTGAAATTGCACAACTTGTTGCCCTAAAAAAAGCAGAAAGAGATGCAACTATACAAGTATTAGTCGACAAGATAGGACAATTGCTGAAACAACACAATATAAAAGCAACAATATCAGGACGTTCAAAGCACTATTATTCAATATACGCAAAAATGAAACGCCAAAATGTTGCATTTCATGAACTATATGATATTTCAGCCGTAAGAGTAATTGTTGACTCTGTTAACGAGTGCTATGAGGTACTTGGTATTATTCACTCACAATTTAAACCAATTCCAGGAAGGTTTAAAGACTACATAGCAATGCCCAAAAGCAATTTGTATAGGTCATTACACACCTCTGTACTTGGACCAAAATCAAAACCTATTGAAGTTCAAATAAGAACTCACGAAATGCATCAGGTGGCAGAATATGGTGTCGCAGCACACTGGAAATACAAAGAGAAAGGTTCACTAAAAGCCAACGCTGACACAGATGTGAAATTCTCTTGGATGAGAAAGCTGGCAGAAATGGAAAAAGATGTATCCTCTGCCAGTGAATATGTTGAAAGCGTAAAACTGGACTTATTCTCTGATCAAGTATTTGCATTTACCCCTATGGGAGATGTAATAGATTTACCCAAAGATGCAACCCCGGTTGATTTTGCATTTAGAATACACACAGATGTCGGGTTCAGAATTACAGGAGCACTTGTTAATGGCAGAATTTGCCCACTTAATACAAAACTCCATAACGGTGATATAGTTGAAATTATGACATCCAAAACACCTGCACCAAGGTTGGATTGGCTTAATTTTGTCGTAACAAAACTTGCTCAATCAAAAATCAAACAATGGTACAAGAAAAACAAAAGAGAAGAGCATATTAATATTGGTCATAATATGCTTGAATCAGAAATCGGTAAAGCAAAATTTGATGAACTTGTTAAAAATCAAGAGCTAAAACAAATTGCAGAATCAATGAATTACAATTGTGTCGATGATTTGCTTGCGGCCCTTGGCTATGGAGAAACAACAGTCAACAAAATCACCAACAGAATAAAGAAACCGACTGATGATGACCAACCTGTGATTTCACAATCTAAAGGAAGAAAGTCCAAAAACGATATTGTCGGACTTGAGGGAATGTTATACTATTTTGCAAAATGCTGTACTCCTGTCCCGGGAGAACCAATTGTCGGTGTAGTTACAAGAAGTAAAGGTGTATCTATACATAGGGTGGACTGTTCGTCTCTGGATACTGTACCGGAAGAGCGTCTTATCGATATAAAATGGGCAGACAAAGGATTAAACAAAACATATGTTGCATCCATTAGAATCGATGTACAGGACAAAATGGGCATACTAAAAGATGTAATGATTGAGTTGACAGAATGCAATACAAATATTGCTTACGCAAACATAAAATCTAACCCTACAAAAAAAATCGGAATAATAGAAATGGGTATAGAAGTCGATAACATAAACCGACTTAAAACAGTTATCACCAAACTGCAATCCATACCTGAAGTGATATCTGTCAAAAGAATACAGGCATCTTCAAATGTAAAAACAACGAATCAATCCATGCCCAAAAAGAAAAAATAGACATATCATAAAATATCCATGCTTTTAAAGGTATTGTAAATTTTTATTAAATTTATTATTAAAATGGTAAACATTTTTTTAATAATGGATTAATATACATGTAACAAATCCCCAAATCTCCTCCCAAGATTATGAAGTATAAGCTGCAGTGCAGCTTTTTTTTTGCAAAGAATTGATGTATAATAAACTCGAGATTGCAAATCCTAATGTTACAAATTATTAATAAATCATGTGATATATGGCAATTTTTTCTTTTAGGACATTTATACTAATTGTAAGTAAACTATCGGAGTGTAGTAAGAATGATACAGGCAACTTCAGTTAATTGTTCACCTATTAAACCAACATCTTTTAAACGTTCAGAATCAAGAAACGTAGAAGTGATGGAAGATGCTGCAGAATTTATAAAGTCAGCAGACTTAAAGAATGTCGATGAAGATACTATGGACAGATTAAAAAACATAGTAGAAAACATTGAAGTTGATAAAGACAGCAAAGTTATGGGTCCGTTAAAGACTTTCTTGCTATCTGGTATTACTCTTGCAACAGGTACTTTGCTTTCTAAAGGTACTGCAAATAAATTGTTCTATCTTGTAAAAGATAAAGGTTTTGCTCAAAGATGCTTTGCCGGTATGGGCAAAAGTCTTACAACAGCTACAGAAAGTCTTGCAAAAAAAGCTGAAGCTGCAGAAAGTTTGGGTAAATTCAAAAAATATTCACTAAAAGGTCTCAATTATTTAGCACAGGAATTAGATAAGTTTGCAACAAAAGGTGCAACTGCAGCAGTAGACTCAAAAGACTTCCTTATACAAAAGGCAGAAAAAGTTACTAAAGCTGTAAGTTCTACAATCGGATCAGTGTTTGGTTTGACCACTACTGGTGCAGCTCTTGCTGTGGACAAGGACGGCAACGGAAGATCTGATGTTCTTGAAATCAGAGACAAAAAAAGAGAACAAAAAGCAGTTACTGAGCTTGCAGCAGCAGTGTTAGACGCCATATAATAAGTATTGTGAATAAAAAAAGACGGTATCACTTGATACCGTCTTTTTTGTGCTAATTTATATAAAATGAACAGCATATTTAAGATAAAATTTATTGATTGCAAGGAAGAAGATTTACTAAACATTGGTTTTGACAAAAGCTATATAAAAAAAGGCTATGAAAGACATGTTTATAAGTCTCTAAAAATAAGTTCGCTTAATTGTGCTCAAGCAAATATAATTAAACAGACTGCAATATCAGTAGGATGCGACTGTGCTGTGCATAGAGAAGTAATAACAGGAAAAGTAGAATCATCAGATTGCATAATTACAGCAAGTATCAATCAATACAAAAAAATATCCGAAAAATTGAAACATCAGCCGTTCAAACTACAAATCCTATCGCAAATGATAGAATCACTTATAACAGAGCCCAAAACACCTATATTCATCAGGGACAAGCAAATAACATACAACAAAACTCCAATAATAATGGGGATACTAAATGTAACCCCCGATTCTTTTTCAGATGGAGGTCAGTACAACACAGAAAAAGAAGCAATAAAACACTTTGAAGAACTTGTTGAATCAGGCGCTGACATAATTGATATCGGAGGAGAATCTACAAGACCATATTCTCAAAAAACACCTGTCGAAGAAGAAATAAAAAGAATAATTCCAATAATAAAAGCTATTAGAGAAAAAGATAAACAGACAATCATAAGCGTTGATACGAGAAACTCAAAAACAGCAAAGGCCGCTCTTGAAACGGGAGCAGATATAATAAATGACATATCTTCTCTGGAATGGGACAAAAAAATGCTAGAAGTAATTAAAAATTTTGGCTGTCCGATAATTCTCTGTCATTCATCTGATACACCGGATAAAATGCAAAATAGAACTGAATATACAGATGTTGTGGATGATATAATAAATTTCTTTGTACAAAAAATAAAATACCTAAAACAACAAGGAATAAGCACACAAAATATTATCTTAGATCCAGGAATAGGATTTGGTAAGACAACAGAACAAAATTTTGAAATTTTAAAAAGAATAGAAGAGTTCAAATCTTTAGGATGCCCAATACTTGTCGGTCATTCCAGAAAGAGATTTATACAAGATAGACTTAATACAAAAGAAAATATTGATTTGGACAAGGCAACAGTAATTATATCAGAATATTTGACAAACAAGGGTGTTGATATAATAAGAGTACATAATGTAAAAGAGCACAAAATATCAAAAATATTAAATAACTCACTTTTTTAATTGATTAAAAACTTCATCAAAAGTTTCAATAGGAGTAAACTTATATCCGCAATTTTTGCCAAGTTCACCACCCATCATAAAAATAGCTTCAACCGGATACCTGCGACAAATACCCGGACGTTTATCATGAATAGTACATTTATTTGTATCTTTATCAAGTTTTTGACACTCAAAAATTAATCCGATTTCATCCTTACCAACAACTTTCAAATATGTATAAAAAGGATGCAAGAGCTTAAGTTTTTCAAACTCTTCTTCAGACTGAACAACATTTCTAACATGCCTGACATATATTTGCCTACAGCATTCACCACAACAAACACAGCTTCCTGAACGATAGTAAGTGCGCTTAAGAATATTTTTATAAAAAAACTTTTTTAACCTATTAAACACCAAATTGTTCCCTTGCAATAATGATACGTTTGCATTCGGCTTTACATTTCATAGCATAGACTACCTCTTTAGAGTGGTCTTTTGCCAATGTAATAATTCTATCGCAAAGTTCAACACAAGCACTAAGTTTTTTACGATTCATTAAATCAGGTATTTGAGTATATAAAACATTTGTAACAAATGGTTCAGGATTTATAAAAATTTTATATTTATCAATAATTTGTTGTATATCTGGATTTTCAGACTCAGTCAATATAATATAATTTTCATACTCATCAACAGCAGTCTCATAATCATTGTCAGCAGCCGCCTCACGCGCTTTTTGTAAATGAGTTTCTATTAATTCAGGATCCCGCAAAACACCTGATAAAACATTGAGCTGAGATTGCACTTTTGAAAAATGAGAAGTACCTTCAGGCAAAAAAGCCAAAGCTCTTGAATAATAAACATATGAATATGAACGCAAACCCAACAAAAAAGCTAAATTACCTAACTCCAACAGAACTTTAGTTGTATATGGAAAGTACAAATAGGCAACTTTATAAAACTCATAAGATTTTTCGTAATTCTTATCAAAATAGAATATTTCTGCAAGATTACAGTATATTGCAGGCAAATTAGCATATGTTGATATCATTTTTAGATACAATGCCGCAATAGTTTTCAAATCTTTTTGTAATTTAAACTCTTCAACTTTCCTTGTGTAAAAATCAACCTTTGCCGTCAAATTGGCAAATGTATGTTTAACAGTAAGATACTCGTTAGAAGTAGACTTTTTCTCATAGCGCAAATATTTTTCAAAATATTTAGTAGCTTTTATTCTACTGCCTTTTTTATCGTAAGCCTGTGCAAGATTCAAATTAACTGTTGAATTTTCAGGCATAATAGTACTGGCAATGGTCCAATTTAATATTGCATCAGAGACATTATTCGTAGAATACAGATAATTACCAATATTTAAATAGGCAGAATGCTCAAGCGGAGAAATATCGATAGCCTTTTTCCAATGGGACATCGCCGATTGATTATCACCTAACTGCTTGTAACAATTTCCAATTAGCACTTGTCCATAAGAAGAAGCAACTATAAAAGAATCATTTTCTGCAAGATTTAAAGCATCATTATAATGCGCGAGCTCATACAATTCATAAGCCCTTTTAAACTTTTGAGACATATTATCAGAGTCATCAAATTTTACACCAGAAAGACCCGAAATATTATCTAAAGAACTATCCACCATAATCTAACTAACCGAACAAATCTTTTAAAAACGTTTTATTATTAAAAATGCCTTCTATAATCTTTCCTTCAAAATCAGAATCAGCTGAAGCGAATACATTATTCATTACCAATAAATTACAATCTAAATTATCGGGATCAGACAAAGCTAGAGAAACAAATTTCTTAACATCAAGATCTTTCTGGTAGAGATTTATAGCCTCTTTTGATATATCAGTTTCGTCAACTAAAAGATTCTTATCTATATCAGCATATGGATTTTTCTTTACGGCAGAAACTCTATCCAGTTCACCACTTTGAACCAAATTTTTATTTATTAATTCCTGACTTGAAAGTCCATTTAGCATACTCTTCTCCCCTCATAATAATATTATTATCATATTTCTTTGTATTACTATAACCAATGGGATAATTTTTATAGACCATGTGGTCAGTATGTAGCAAAATTGAGTTAATATATATAAAATCAAATAAATGCAGTAGTTGTGTCTTTACAATATAAATATTATAATTAGACCTAAAGGGAAAATATAGTTTAATGGCGTCAGTAATTGATTCGATTAGATCAGTATATACGGATAATTACTCCCTGCTTCGGTTGGGGCTTTTTAGCTATGCAATGTATTTAATATATACAATGATAGTTCCATCAAAAAGTTTTAATATTGTAAACGTATTATTGTGGATACTCATAATTTACCTGTATCTAGGATTCTGTACAATTATTATCAGTAATAGAATTAACCAAAGGATAGAAACTTTACCAAAATTCAATCCAATATTATTTGTAAGCGCCGCATCTAAAGCCACATTAATATCTATTCCTTTTGTTGTTATAGGATTATTTGTTGTTAAATTTGTGATAGGCCTGTTCAATTTTGAGGGCTTACCTCAACAGATTGCTCTGTGGATGATACGCTTTTTTATATTCTGTATTTTAGTAACAGCTCTAATTAATTTTTCAGAAAAATACGAGGTAAAAGACGGGCTAAATGTATCAAAATTGTTTAACGGTGTAGCAGATGTATTAGTTTACACACTATTATGCGTACTTTTAGTAGCAATATTTTCCCTTTTATTATTTGCACCTACACTTTATCTAATTTACACATTTTTTGAGTTTGGGCCAATATTCCAGTATGTGGCTGTATTTTTTGTTACCATTAATTTGGCATTCATATCAGATTACTGGGGGCAACTACATTTTGATATTGAAAGCAAAGACAATTACTATTAAGAGCCTACTTGACCATTTCCCTCAATTTCTTCAACTGATTTCTAATTTCTGCCGCACGTTCAAAGTCGAGAACCTTAGCAGCAGAGTGCATGTCTTTTTCAAGTTTTTTGATAAGTTTAGGAATATCAGAAACTGACAAATTCATCTCAACCATTTCTTCCGCAACAATATCTTCAAGGTTTCTGTAACTTGAAACAAGCTGTAACAAGTTATTTTCGACAGGCTTTTTAATTGTTTTCGGAATAATATTATGTTTCTTGTTATATTCCATTTGGATTTGTCTACGTCTCATTGTTTCTGAAATTGCAGCATGCATACTATCAGTAATTTTGTCCGCATACATAATTACTTTGCCTGTGGAATTTCTCGCTGCGCGACCTATTGTTTGAATCAAACTTGTTTCTGAACGCAAAAATCCCTCTTTGTCAGCATCCATTATCGCAACTAATGAAACCTCAGGGATGTCCAAGCCTTCTCTTAATAAATTTACCCCTACAAGAACATCAAAAGAACCAAGGCGTAAATCTCGCAGAATTTCGACTCTTTCCAAAGATTGAATTTCACTATGCAAATATCTTACTTTTACACCGAGTTGATTCATATATTCGGTTAAATCTTCCGCCATGCGTTTTGTAAGAGTAGTAACAAGGACTCTTTCATTCTTGTCCGTGATTTTTTCAATCTCTTCAATTAGATTATCTACCTGATTTTTTGTAGGTCTAACATCAATATCCGGATCAACGAGTCCTGTCGGACGAATTATTTGTTCAACAATCTGTTCGGATATACTTCTCTCAAACTCAGCAGGTGTAGCAGATATAAATATCTTTTGATGTACTCTATCCCAAAATTCTTTATCTGTGAGAGGTCTGTTATCCTTAGCACATGGCAATCTAAAACCATAATCAATCAAAACATCTTTTCTGGCAGCATCACCTCTGCACATACCTTTTAATTGAGGAATAGTAACATGAGACTCATCAATTACAAGCAAGAAATCATCTTTAAAATAATCAATCAAAGTTTTTGGAGGAGTACCCGGTGCTCTTCTTTCTATGATTCTTGAATAGTTTTCTATTCCTGAGCAATATCCCATCTCCTTTATCATCTCAATATCGTACTTAACTCTTTGTTCAAGACGTTGAGCCTCAACCAATTTATTTTGTGAATACAATTCAGAAAGGCGGAGTTTGAGCTCTTCTCTAATCAATCTTATAGTTTCTTCTTTATCTTCGTCATCTGAAAGATAATGTACGGCGGGAAAAAGCACTACCTCATCAGGTGTTTCTATAATCTCGCCCGTTACATTATCAATTCTTGTTATCTTTTCAATTTCATCACCAAAAAAGCTAACACGAGTGATTATTTTCTCATAAGAAGGCATAATTTCGACAAAATCACCTCTTGCACGAAAATTTGCCCTATCTAGTTCTATATCGTTTCGTGTGTATTGTGCAGAAACAAGATGATTTAATAAATCATCTCTCTCCATTTGCTGTCCTACTTTTAAAGAAACAGAACCCTTATAATAACTTTCGGGAGAACCCAAGCCGTAAATACAGCTTACTGAAGCAATTACAATAACATCATTTCTTGTGTACAAACTACGAGTAGTATTATGTCTTAGTCTGTCGATTTCCTCATTTATAGTAGCTGATTTTTCTATAAAAGTATCTGTTCTTGGAATATAAGCCTCCGGCTGGTAATAATCATAATAGCTAATAAAATACTCAACCGCATTGTCAGGGAAAAGCTCCTTGAATTCGTTATACAACTGAGCAGCAAGAGTCTTGTTGTGTGCAATTACAAGCGTTGGTTTTTGAATGCGTTCTATAACATTTGCAATTGTAAATGTTTTGCCCGAACCCGTTATACCAAGGAGAGTTTGAGCATCACATCCCAATTTCAGGCCATCAACAAGTGCATCTATAGCTTTAGGCTGATCTCCTGCAGGTTTCATATTAGATACAATTTTGAACTTTTTTTGCATAACTATATATTATCATTAATTCATATTAATTTAATATTAATATGCAGCATTATCCTTTCAGACTTGTTTCAAGCGAATATGTCTTGTATAATCAAGTCATTATAGCATCACAGGGGATAAAAAATGGCAAACAATACTATTGCACAGGCACTTATAAAAGCACAACAGTTTGAAGATGAAGATAAATACGAACAAGCGTATGAATGTTATAAGTACGCCCATGAGATAGACAAAAATGATACTGATGTTTTGCAAAGACTTGCGACTTGTGCACAAATGCTGCAACAACACGAAGATGCTATAAACTACTGGAATCTTTACATGGCAATCAAACCTGAAGATCCTCTATCATACACTCAACTGTTAGATTTATATTTTCATGACAACAAATATGACTATTACATGACTCGTGCAAAACTAAAAACTATTGAAGGAAGACTCGCACAAGCAACAGATGACTACAAAAAAGCCATTAATAATACATCTGACGACAAGGATATAATTAACGCAAGATATTTACTTGCACAAACATACCAGATTATTGAAAAGCCTATGCAAGCAATTGATGAATACCTCAAGATACTTGATTATGAACAGAATGAAACAGTCTATCTCTCACTTGCAAATTTGTACATAAAAGAAGACAAATCAGCAGCATTACATATATTAAATCAGGCAATAAGTGAATATCCTGAAAATAACGAAATCAAAAATATGCTCTGCCAGATATATCTTTCAACTGGAGATTATGAAAAAGCAGAAAATTATGCAACAAATAATTTTGACAAAATAAAATCAATGCTTATGCAAGAAAAAAACGATTCAGCATTTGAAATGTTGCAACAATTGTCAGACAAAGAAAAACAAGACTCAAAATTTGCCGCACTAATGGCAGAATACTACTACAACAAAAACGACAATGAAAATACATTAAAATACATAGATATTTTTGAAAAATCCAATCAAGATAGCCCTCTACCCAGCCAAATGAGAGCTCTTGTTTATGAAAAACTAAATAAAGACTTTGAAGCACATTTCAACTGGGGTAAATACTATATTAAGAAAAAAAATATGGAACTTGCTTTGGATGAATATCTTAATGCATACAATAGCAATCCGCAAAATACTGACATAATCAAAGAATTGATAAATTTATATTCCGCACTGGAAGACCAATTTGCTTGTGCGGAATTTTGCGAAAAATTGGTACAAATCGAAAAAGATGATACAGCTACTTTGAAAAGATTAATCAAATTCTATGAAGAACAAGGATATGAAGAAAAAGTCATGGATTACTTGTACCAATTGACTGAAATAAATCCAAAAGATTATGAAACTCTCCTAAAATTAGCAAAACATGCCGAAAAAAATAAAAAAATAGGCGATGCAATTGATTACTATGAAAAATATATAAAATTTGCTCCCAATTGTGATGAAAAAGAAGAAGCAAAAGTCAAACTAAATATGCTAACTACAGGTGAAATTGGAGAAGAAGAGGGTATTTTAGACAAAATATTGGGCCTGTTCTCAAAAAGATAAAAATATTGTTGACAGAGATTATTTATTTAGTAATATAGTTATACAAACTAATTGAGTTGGGCGTTTAGCTCAGTTGGTAGAGCGCTTCCCTTACAAGGAAGATGTCGGGAGTTCGAGCCTCTCAACGCCCACCATTAAAAGACTTCGTAAGAAGTCTTTTTTTATGCGTTTCGAGTCTACGCCTCTTCTGGCTTACTTGAAAATCTGGACTTCTCGTCCGATTTTCTACGTAATCTGCGCATACTTTACTTGTACGGCTCATTCTTCGCCTACAATTAAAGCATCAACGCCCACCATTAAAAGACTTTGTGAGAAGTCTTTTTTTATGCGTTTCTAATTCCCCACATATAATTAACATTAAACATAAATAGCGTTACATTTTTGTAATATAAATACAAGCTCAAAAATATATAATGTACCAATCACTAATGGAGTAATGGTATATTATGAAAAAAATCTTACTTACAATTGCGTTACTATTCGTTACAACAGGTGCATGTTTTGCAATTATGAACAAAGTAAAGATAGATAACAGGCAAGGTTGTTGCTCGCACCATGGAGGAGTCTGCGGCTGCAGCTCAGGACGGGCAGTTTGTTGCGATGGAACATATAGTCCAAGCTGCGGGTGTAATTAATGAAGTATAAACTCTTATTTGTAATACTAACACTGATTATTACCGGCACAAGAACTATAGCTGCACATCAATATCTCGAAAAAGAATATCAAAGCCAATGGTGCACAGCAAATAAAGGTATTACTGAAAAAATTTTACAGGATGGAGCAAGAGTTGATTGCATAACTAATGAATACGCAATCGAGTTTGACTTTGCAAACAAATGGGCAGAATCTGTAGGACAAGCACTATATTACAGCATATCGCTAAACAAACCAGCAGGTATAGTTTTAATTATGGAAAATCCACAAAAGGATGAACGTTATCTAAAAAGACTTAATGCAGTAGCTCAAAAATACAACATAAAGGTTTGGACAATGACCCCCTCGGATATGGCTTGTAAAGAGGCTTTCGAAAAGTAATATTATTCTAATGAAGAAGAATTGTTAAGAAAACTTAACAAAAAACAAATAAAAAAAGCAATTCTTCAATCATAAATGTTTTTATTTATATACGAGGAATTAATTACAACACGAGAGGACATCCAACAATGGGTTATGCAATTTTCACAGCAAGAAAATTGATGTTGACCAACCGCATTAACCAAATAAGTTTTAGGATAATGCAGTTGACACAACAACAACAGACCTTGGCCGATAACGCCGCCAGAATGGAACGCGCTATCGCTAACACAAGGAACCTCTTCAGCAGCATCGGTAATGCATTCCAAATGGGACTTCAAATGCAGCAACAAACTGCAATGCAAGGACTTTATCAAAATATACAAGCAAACGGCGGAAAAATAGACCAAAGTGCATTAAGCTCTATTGGAAGTTTACTTGGTGGTGGTACAAACTTCATGTCAACTCCAATGGGTATGTTTATGACACTTATGAATCAATCAATAGAAATGACAAGTCAAAACGAGCTGAGAAATGTAAAAGAAATGGAAAATCAGATCGAATTGCAAAGAAAATCATTGGAAACACAACTCAGTGCCGCACAAAAAGAACTGGAAAAAGTCGAACAAGCAGAAGACAAAAATATCGAAAGATCAGCTCCGAAATTCGCATAATAATCATAATAAAAACAAATACGAATACACCAATAATGAAAACCGAATCAAAAGATTCGGTTTTTTTCTTTTATTATTTAAAATATTTTTTGTCTTTCATTTCATCAGGCATAAATTGCTGTTTATACTCAGGATTTGCGTGCGTATACACATATCCCTTACCAAAACCGTATTTTTGAGCATCTTTGTAATGAGCATCTCTAAGATGCATCGGCGGAGGATAATCCAATCCACTCGAAATATCTGATAAAGCACTATCAATAGCACATATTGCCGAATTCGATTTTGGAGCATCACAAACATAAGCTACGGCAAGCGCAAGAGGGATTCTTCCCTCAGGTAATCCTAAAAGTTCAACAGCTTTGTATGCATTGACAGCAACATTAAGAGCATTAGGATCAGCCAATCCGACATCTTCAGAAGCACAGACTATTAAACGTCTTGCAATAAATCTTGGATCTTCTCCACCTGCAATCATCTTTGCAAGCCAATATATAGCCGCATTTTTATCACTGCCTCGCATACTCTTTTGAAAAGCAGAAGCCATGTCATAGTGTTCTTGCCTAGAGTATTTTATACTTTTTTCTTGAGCCAAAGTTTCTAAAATTTCAAGCGACAATACCCTTTTATTATCCTTATAATCAGCAGCAAAATACGCATTTTCAACAAGATTCAAAGCTAACCTTGCATCTCCGCCCGAATATTTTATTACAAAATCCAAAACCTCCTGCTTTAAGACTATAGGCCCATGCTTGTCAGAAAGAAACTTAAATCCCTTTGAAACAATGTCAGATATATTATCATCAGACAACGGTTTTAGCATCATAACCTGAACTCTTGAAATTAGAGCCGGAACTACCTGAAAAGAAGGATTTTCCGTAGTTGAACCAATAAGATAGAAAGTACCGTTTTCCAAATATGGCAATAAAGCATCTTGCTGCGTTTTGCTATAACGATGTATTTCATCAATAAAAAGAATTGTCTTTTTGCCGTACCTTAAATTTTCTTTAGCTTTATCAACACACTCTTTTATATCTTTTATCCCCGAACTCACTGCGGAAAGTTCAATGAAATCACTGCTTGTTTGAGTGGCAATTAATCTTGCCAATGTTGTTTTTCCACACCCCGGAGGCCCCCAAAAAATACAAGAAAAAAGTCGTCCTGAACGCAATAAATTTAAAAAGGCAGTATTAGAACCAACAACTTGGTTTTGACCAAGATATTCTTCCAAAGTCTTTGGACGCAATGTTTCTGCCAAAGGTATTTGCTTATTTTGATTTTCCAGTGTGTCAAATAAATTCATCAATACTCCTTTACAACATGATAAATTGATGAACACTCAAAGTCAAAACATGACAAAGCATGAAATTCAGTTATAATTAAAAACATGAAGAAAATTGCAAGAAAAATACTTTTAATATTTTTCATAACAATAATCTGCACAGGAGCGGGTTATAAAGGATCATTGCCAAATATTGAAGGCAGCTTTGAGTACAAAAGAAGCACTCCATCAGTAACAAAGCCTATATATAACACCATAGACGAAACAGAAAAAAAACCAAATTATAAAAAAGTACCAAGAGAAAATAAAACATATATTGATATTATTTTAAAAAAAGACAGAACTTCACCTTATATAAATGACTTGAATGACGTTATTTTGATATTAGAAAAAATGCAAAAATGCATAGATAACGGCGGAAGTATCCAAAAATTCAATGCAATAGCAAGTTCAATTATAGACCATGCCGACTACATGAGTGAGAAATACGCCAATAGTCCTGAGCGCTATTACATATCATTTGCAAAATTGCAAAATATAGCAGTACAAGCGAGAAATATCGCAACCTTAAGATGTGAATCACTTGTATACATAAAATATTTGACATATCAGGGAGAAGGCCAAATATACAGTAAAGACAGTATTAACAGACAACTTCAAATATTCAGAGAAGAATTGGAAAGCACTATTAAAATAATGAAGGACTCAAGATAACCAAAAGAGTGATAATCTAAAGTCTGATGATAAAAAAGAAATGCTGATTTATTTTTATACAATCAGGTATAAATCGGATCGAGGATTAATCAGTTATGTACAAAAAATTGCTAACAATTTGCTTTCTAATTTCAATGTCAGCACCTGCTTTTGCTTATAAGGTAAAAACATTTAAACCATTACTTCCCCCACAAATGCAGTCAGTACCGCAGCTACAAGATATTTACACACAACCTCCGTCAATAAATGAAAGTTATCCCAAGATAACTCAACTTGAGCTCAATATTTTCAAAAAGAGCTATGAAAAGGAAAGTATATATTCAAGACTGACAAGACTCGAAAATAGAGTATTTAGAAGAAGTTTTACAGGCATGCCTCTAGCATCAAGAGTAGATAACATTTTAAGTAATATCGATGTTGGTATTATGTACGGAATAAAGAGTCAGGATTTGGCAAAACTGGAAATCAAAGTTCTAGGTAGAACATATAACGGAGATGATACTGAATCCAGAATTGCAAGACTTGAAAAAGAAATGATAGGAGCAATGCAAGGTGGAAACTTAAAAGAACGATATGAAACAGTATTAAAAGCCTCAAAGCATTACAATTCTTATCCGGAAATAGCTCAAAGCCAAGTTGTTTATCCAAATAGCCAATATGGTTATTCTCCGTACTCAATGTATCCTAAACAAAGTTTTTACAACAATTCAAACGGAGGTGTAAACGGAATATTACAAAAAATTGCAGGCATGTTTTTTGGAGACATAGGTAATGGAAGTTTTACAGGAATGACACCACCAATTTATGATCCATATAATATGTATGGATTTAATAATCCCGGCATGGGGCAACAGGAGTATGCTGTAGGCAATACCGGAGGATACATTCGAAACAGGAATATAGGAAATGGAACCACTGTAAGAATATTAGACTAACAAAAAAATAATGTAAAATTCTCAAAAATTTGATATAATATCATTTTCAGAATAAAAGGGAGTATAAAAATGGCAAAAGATTGCAGTTTCGATGTCGTATCAGAATTTGATAAACAAGAGCTTGTTAATGCGGTAGATCAAGTACAAAGAGAACTTTCTTCCAGATTCGATTTAAAAAACTCAAATTCCGATATAAAACTTGAAGCGGACAAGACTATAACTATAACAACAAGTGATGACATGAAATTGAGAAACATTCTCGACATATTGCAAACAAAACTTGTTAAAAGAAATCTAAATATAAAAATTCTTGACCCACAGCCTATTGAAAACGCTCTTGGTGGAAATGTAAGACAAGTTTTCAACTTAAAAAAAGGTCTTAGTGTTGAATTAGCAAAAAAAATCGTTGCAGACATAAAGAACTCAAAGCTAAAAGTACAGGCATCTATACAAGGTGAGCAAGTTAGAGTTTCAGGCAAAAGCAAAGATGATTTGCAACAAGTAATAAGACTCTTAAAAGAGAATGAAGATTCGTACGATATTCCACTACAATTTCAAAATTACAGATAATATTTAGCGTTAAATATACGAATAAATAAAATTTAGCAAGCCTTTATGTAAATGTAAAAATATGTATCACTTAAGTTCTCAAAGTAGCAAAAAATATTGTTCAATGACTTAAATTAAGGGAACAAAGACTCTACAGTTATTTTTAAAAATTGTAAAGATGCTTTTTTTAAATTATTGCCAAAAAAGTTATCTTATGAGAAATTACATAAGGGCACAAAAAAATGATAATAAAACAAAGACACGATATTCTATACAAAGACCGAATGAGTCACAAGCACAAGCAAATTGTGACAGACAAACAGCTTTTAAACCATTCAAGTTTTAGAGAGACGCCTTTAAAGAGAGATGTAAATGATATTTCCTTTAAAGGCGTTTTCTCTTTATATAATGTAAAAAAATACAACCTAAACAAAAACCTTTCATTTCTCGAAAAATTTATAGGGAAAGCACCTGCTGAACTGGAAAAGAATTTTTCTCAAGCTCACTGGGTAGACATAAGAGATCACATAAAAAATCTCGATAACGGAATGGTTGAAGTCTCAACAAAAAATTGGACAAGGCTATTATTAGAGGGAATTGTATATCCTGTTGCTGAACTACCATTGCACATAATAAACAGTGTAAAAAAATCTCTTACTGGTACAGGTTTTGCATCAAAGGGCAAAACTTTGGAACAAATGAATAAGAGAAATTTCCTACAGAAAAAAATGGATATACTGGATAACAGCGACATTGTAAACTCTTTTAGCGGATATATGGAACTTGCTGAAAAATTAAAATATGACAATGAAAAAGTACAATCAGCAAGTCTATTCACAAAAGTAATGAAAATGTTTGACCCTAAATCAGGTAACTACAACGGAGTTCACGAAAGAGCATTAACAAGGATTGTTACCGGATTTATTCCTGCATTTTTCCTGGCAAATGATGCTTACAACTTATCGAGAATCTGTGATGATGATCCTGAAGCAGCAGCAAAAGAACGAAAAACACGTTTTAATCAAGAAACAAAACGTGTTCTTTCAAATGCATATCTTCAACTCATAACACTTGGAGCGCTATCAAAATATATCAACTCTAAAAAATCAGTATTTATGATTGTTACAGCACTCAGTGTTGTATTAACAGAATCATTCTCAAGATTGTCAAACGGAAAGAAAATCACCTTTATAAATAAAGAGCAAGCAATAAAACTAAATCAAAAACAAGCACAAAAAGAACTTTCTGAAAAGAAAGACAAAATTTCTCACATAAGTATTACTGCAGAAAATAATAAAAACAAAGAAAAAGAACAAGCTAACTTGCAATCACCAAGTTTCAAAGGTTCAAAAATATTCCAAAAATTCGGATTTGCCGCTGATATGCCTTTGTCTCCGACAGATTACCACAGACCAATATCAGTACAAGAAGAAAAAATAAAAGAAGTTAACGACCAAAAACCGTTACTAACTCTCCCAAGTATTGCAAAATGGTTTGTTGGTGTAATCACTGCAGGATTTGCTCTCAAATATGCAAAGAAAAATGTAAAAATAAATGGTGTAACACTTGATAAATACTTCAATGTAATCTCAAAGAAATATGACAAAATATACGACAAAATAACAACAAAAACTTACAAAATTAAACGAGAAAAATTTGAAGAAGTAGTCAATAAATTGAAAGCATACGATATGACATTTGGTCGTAAGTTTGAAAAAGTTGCACTAAGATATCAAAAAACTGCGAAAATAAACAAAGAAGCAGAAAATATTGCAAATATTCTTGAACAAAACGGACTAACAGAATACGCTGAACAATTCAGACATATATCCAATAAAAACTTGAACAGTAAGTTCAAAGATATTGCGGTAAATTCTAAAGCAGAAAGCTATTTTAAAAGCAGAAGCAATAAAATAATTGAACAAAATATTCAAGATTTCTTAAAATTACTAGAAAATGCAAATCTTCAAAATGAAGCACAAGAAATCAAAAATATATTATACAAAGATGGCAACTTCAGCACTAAAAATTACACAAAAGCAAAAAAATATATAGAGAAAACAAACTCTACAAAAGTATTTACTACTACATTTGAAAACAGATTTAAAGTTGATGATGACTACGAAAACCTTAAATTATTCTACAATTCTGTAAAAGAACTCAGAAATAAAAATCCAAAAGAAGCAAATGAGTTACTTTCAAAGATTGAGGATGCGGTTAAGGCAGACGAATTTACACTTGGAAAACGTAATAAAAAAGGCGTTAGAGAATTTGCAGACTTTTTCACACAACCGTTCAAATTCATCTGGGGAACAATAACTCTTCCATACAAACACGTAGCAAAACCTCTATACAATGCAATTAAACAAGAGTATCCATTACCTAAATGGGATAAAGAACTTGATGCAGTGTACAACGGTGTTAAGAAGTTAACATACAAACCTAAATATAAATTCAACGCAAAATCAAAATTAGATTTGCCACAAGACAAGTTTAATGAGTATATGAACCTCAGACTAAATAAAGCAGTTAACTCAGCAACAATGTCAAGCATATCAAACTCAGACTTGTCAGCATTAGCAAAAAACACATCTACTGCAGCAACAGCATGGTTCTTGCTCGCAGACAACCACAATATGGTAATGCAAAAATCAAACGGTGAAGACAAAGCCGGCGCAATACAAAAAGCAAAAGAAAGAGCAATACAAGAAACTTCTCGTACATTCTACAACGTATTATTCATAAATCTGTTTAATGATACATTCAGAAATGTCTACAACTCCAGCTTGTTTGGTGCACAAGCAGTAAACTTTGCATCAACAATAATAGGAGAATACGTAAATAGAACAGCAATCGGAATGCCTGTAAAACAATCAACAAGAGATGAAATTCTAACAAAAGAATACGAAAATATCACAAGCAACGGTGCAAAAGGTAAGTTCTTCAGATTCATGTCAAGATTAACAGGCAAAAAAGTTCTCTCTCAACGAGATAACGTAAAAAAAGATAACACAATAAAGAAATAAAACCCCAATTTACAAAAAATAAAGAGCATGACATAAGTCATGCTCTTTATAAATATGATAAAAAACGAAAATTATAAATGCTTTTCGATATTTGAAACGATAGAAGTCTTTGGCATAAGACCTACCAAGCGTTCAACAGCTTTTCCATCTTTAAATATAAGCAATGTTGGTAAACCGCTAACAGAATATTCTTTAGCAGTTTTAAGATTTTCATCAGTATTTAATTTTACAACTTTTATTTTACCCTCAAATTCTTGAGCAACTTCATCCAAAACAGGACCCAATTTTCTGCAAGGTCCACACCAAGGAGCCCAAAAATCAACTACAGTCAATTCTGAAGAATTAACAACTTCTTGTTCAAAATTTCCATCATTGATATCTAATGCACTAGACATATATGCCTCCTATAACATCCTATTTTTTATAACAATAAATCTATTTTAGCAAAAAGTAAATTAATAGGCTAGATATAAACATTAAAGAAAAATATTGACTCTAAAGTTTTATTTGATATGCTAATTAAGCGGACATAAAAAAGAGAAAAGCATGGCAATGCCACGTTAGCTCAGTTGGTAGAGCAAGGGACTGAAAATCCCTGTGTCCTTGGTTCGATTCCGAGACGTGGCACCATTTTAAAAAGACACCTTAGGGTGTTTTTTTGTTTTTGTGTCCTTGGTTCTTGTAATAAAGTGAGTGCTTTGCGTATGACAGATGGTGCGATTATTTCGGGCAATCGGCTTGTGTAGCGGATTTTAGGGGTAGGAAATAATCAAACCATGTGTACCATAAATACTCTTATCATTGAACAGACATTGCAGGAATTTGATTTTTTTGAACTAATAGGGGTGTGTTTCAAATATATCTTGATTTTTT
>CALVEK010000004.1 GCA_944326555.1 Candidatus Gastranaerophilales bacterium
AATAAAAAATACCCTGGATTGGATTCGAACCAATGACCTACCGCTTAGAAGGCGGTTGCTCTATCCAGCTGAGCTACCAAGGCATTTAAATTAAATATTCGACTGTAATATATTTATATCACATAAAAAATTTCATGCAACTTAAATATTTTATAAATAAAATACTTTACAAGAAAATATTTTTAGATTAATATAAACATACTCTAATCAATACATAATCTTGACTCATTGGAGGAGTGCCAGAGCGGTTGATTGGAGCAGTCTTGAAAACTGTCGTACGTTTGTAGCGTACCGTGGGTTCGAATCCCACCTCCTCCTAATTTTAAAGCCACCTTTGAAGGTGGCTTTTTTAGTTATTATACTTATAAATTAATCTTCAAGAAAAGGTGCCAGATATCTTTGTATAACCGCGTCTGGTTCGCCTTCTTTCATCTCTCTTAACATAAATGCAGGATATCTGGAATAAAATGTTACTGCTCCATTACGGACATGCATTCTTGCAAGATTTGCTAAACCTAGTGGTTTTGCAAAACTATCCGGTATATTTTGAATGAATAAATCCATTCCTCTTTTATCAAGTGTAAATTCAATATCAGCGCCGTCTTCATGCTTTGCATACAATACATTATGTCCTGAGTTGATTGCTATATCTCTAACTTCATTAATCAAACTATTTGTCTCTTCATAAATATAGCTTCCATCACGTTTAAAAGAAACCGTATCAAGAGCCTTAACAGAATTTACACCTATAGTATTTGAAACATTACTTTTGGAGGAATTAGAACGATAATTACTAAAATTACCAAGCTGAACTCTTTGTATCATATAAACCCTTTCTCTTTTAGAAAATTATACAATTTCGTTACGATTTAGAAAATTCATAAAAAAAATTTTTTGCTAAAAAAACATAAAATTTTACAATTTTTAAATATTTATAATAATATATAGGATATGACACAAGATTTAAAAAGAACATTAGCACTCCCCGATGCCGTTTCAATAGTTGCCGGTTCGATGATTGGATGCGGAATATTCATTGTATCAGCCGATATTGCAAGACAGGTTAACTCAGGATTATTACTAATTCTAATATGGGTTTTAGCAGGTTTTATAACACTTTGCGGAGGTCTGTCATTGTGCGAATTAGCAGCAAATATTACAGAAGAGGGTGGGCAATACGTTTATTTAAAAAAAATATTTAGTGAAAAAATAGCGTTTTTGTACGGTTGGACATTGTTCCTTGTAATACAGACCGGTACAATTGCCGCTGTTTGTGTTGCGTTTGCCAAATTTTTCGGAATAATAGTACCATTCATTAGTACAAACAACATAATATTTCATATATCGTTTTGGAATTTTTCAACGCAACAACTATTTGCCATTTTAACGGTAATAACACTTAGTTTCATAAACTCCAGAGGCATTCAGTACGGTGTTATTACTCAAAATATATTTACAATAACTAAGATAATTTCTCTGGCAGGTATTGTTGTCTTAGGATTATTATTCGGTTTCAATTCACACATATTACAAGCAAATTTTAGAATTCCATTTGCATTAACTTTCGATACAATAAACATTATAGCGGTAGCAATAGTTGGTGCACTTTTTGCATCAATAACTTGGAATAATATAACTTTTATTGCAGGTGAGGTTAAACATCCGCAAAAAAACATACCAAAAGCATTAGTTTACGGCGTTGTTCTTGTTGTCTCACTATATCTATTAATGAACATGATTTACTTAGGAGTATTACCCATTGATGAAATCAAAAATGCTCCACAAGATATTGTTGCGGCAAGAACAATAAGTCAGATTTTCGGAAATATTGGAAAAGATATCATAGCTGTTATAATCATGATATCTGCTTTCGGATGTGCTAACGGAATGATTTTGACCGGTTCAAGAGTATACTACAAAATGGCAAAAGACCGTGCGTTTTTTAGGCCACTGGCATTGATAAACAGAAAGACAAAAGTTCCGGTAAATTCATTGTGGGCTCAATGTTTATGGATATGTATCCTTATACTATGGGGTAATTACTCGGAACTACTGGATTTTGTTATATATGCATCTTTAATTTTCTACATACTCGTTACTGCAGGAATATTTGTATATAGAAAGAAATTTCCAAACAAAAATAGAAAATTCAGAGTAAACAATTTCTTTCCCATTACATTTTTGATACTGGCAACATATATAGTTATATGCTTGTCAATATACAAGCCACTTTATACGATACCTGGTTTGCTAATTACACTTGCAGGCATACCTGTTTTTCATATTTGGAAAAACAATACAAACATATAAACCTTGTTTATGTCTTATGCTCTATACATTCTTCATAAATTTTGGAGGTTTGTATGCGTCAGTATAAAAATCAAAACGACCGTCTGCAGCCTTTACTTCATTATCTTTTGAAGATTTTTCAGACTTAGCAGTTTCTGTTGCATTAATTTCGCTTTCAGTATTTAGACGTTTTGCTTTTTTAGCTTCATATTTTTCAAACTGAGCTTTAATAACGTCTGCCAATGGTGTAGCAACACTAGGAGTTATTACACGCTTGCAAATAATTTGAGAAGCAACAAGAGTAGCAATAACAGCAAAACCTGCTCTTGCCCACTTACTCGATGTTTTACTCAAGATATTTTCGACAGATTTTAAATCGCAATCTATGTTTTTAGATTTTAATTTATTATACATAGCCTCTGCAGATTGTTTGTTGAACAATTTAGCACACCGTTTATTGAAAATATAATCAGAACCTTTTTCAATTAACGGTTTTGATAAAATCGGAACAATAACGTTTACCAAACCGTTTGACAAATCAATTGAGGCAACAAAAGTTCTTTTATCTTCAGGAATCTTTTTATTGTGATAACTTTGAGTAGTATAATAATAACAATTTAAAGCATCTTTCGTAACTGTAGATACTAAAGCCAATGTAGCAGCTGCCTTTGTCGGGTTATCAGGCAACCATTTTTTCATAAACTTTGTATTAAAAAGATTGTTGTATAAGTTTCTACCGTTTATAACAGGAGCCATTATTTAGCCTCCTTTACATTTTTATCTGAATTCGCATTTGGATCAAGTCCATACAGCTTTGCTTTAGAGGCTGCTTTAGCTGCACTCAATTTAGGGAAGAATTTCTCCATAATTCTCGGATATGACCAGTTTAGTATTCCACAAGTAATTGGAAGAATTAAAAGACCAACAATTATACCGCTTCTGTCTTTCCATCCTTTTAACTTAGCTTCAGCTTTGTTTATGCTTGTAGTCAAATACTTTTTGATAATAACATCTCGCTTGGCAGACTCAAATGTCTTTCCATGGTCTTTTATTCGTTCCATAGATTTTGCATTTTTAATTTTGTTATAGACATATTCAAATATTTTATCATCTTTGGTCTTTGCATCTTCTGCAAGACTTGCAATTTTATCATATTTTGCTTTTAAAGAATTTAATTTTTCATTGTAAATGTCAATTTTCGCTTGTCTTAATTCATTTTCAAAACGATTAATAACAGTTCCGGATTTTTCGGAAGAACTTGAAGGATTAATGTTATATCTTTGCATTGCATTGAATCTAAATTCATTATATTTGTCTTGCATATCATGCAAATGTGTAGACACTTGATGTTTAACACTTGCTTCCATATCAATGCATTCGTTAAGTTCTTTTATCGCCGCATCAGTAGCAGCTCTGTCAATTGTTTCTCTTACATGATCAAAATCAAGACCTTTGCTGGAAATTAAAGATTTACCTTTTTTACGCAATGTATCAAGAGAATCAATATTTTCAAGTTCTGATTCAGTAAAAGAGAACTTATCTTTTAAGATATCTTTAAACATAGATTTACGTTTAGACTCAACAGCAGCCGGTTTTACAACATCAGCCATGTCTAAATTTGTTATATCCATTGTTTTTCTTAACTTGTGCAAAGTATCGTAGAAAGCCTCATCTTGCAACTTTCTTACACGATTATTTATCCAGATTTTTTTCTTTTCAGGGTCTATATTGCGTTTTAAGCAATCAGATTTGTACAACAAGTACTCTTGCTCAGCTCGTGGCATTAAAGTGGATTTTGGAGGTTTAGCACTCAAATCCATTTGATCAACACCCAAATATGCAGCATGCTTATCTAACCACTTGTTATAATTTGACATAACAAAAACTTGGGTTCCGAGAGTTATACCGGCAGAAATAGGTTGTCTCAATGATGTATAGGCTTTTGTATTTTTATCCTCCTTAGATACAGGGTTAAAAGCAATAAATATAGGAGCAACAAAAGCTGTACCGACTGCCGTAACTAAGTTATTGAGGTTTTCACCGCTTTTTACGTACATGTCCATGAGCATCTTACGTTTACCGCTTGAATTTTCATATATTGCATCACTTAACTCTCTTATTTTAGTGTAATTTCTCGGCACATAAGCAGCCTTGAAGGACGGCAATGTCTTTGCAGCAACTCCTCCTTGTAGCCTATTTCCATAATTGTTGATGTTTTTTCCTTGAACTTTCATGTTTCCACCTTAAACACACTTCCATATATAATAAAAATTGTAAAAATTAAAATTGCGCACATTTAATACCAATATTAAGATATATTAAATACAATTTTTCACCTGAATAGATGGCAAGAACATAATAACCCAAAAAAAAAGCATGCTTATTTATTTACAAAAAACAAAGCGGAAAATTTTAACTTATATTAAAAAAAAGTATTAAATAATCTTAAATTTCTTTACTATTTGATTTTTTTAAAATAGTATAATTAGTAAGTTATGAGAAAATAACCTTTCGTGTAAAGATGTATTAGATTGAAAGAGGTCAAATAAGTGGAAAATTTCGGACCGGATATCTTCGGAAGAAGAGATAACCAACAAGATATAGACACACCACAAGTGTCGAATGTAGCAGATATCAAAGTCATCGGAGCTGGTGGTGGCGGCGGTAATGCTGTAAACAGAATGATTAAGGCCGGTTTAACCGGTGTGGATTTCTGGGCTATGAACACAGACGCTCAGGTCTTGAAGATGTCATTAGCTGAGAACAAAATTCAGCTTGGCGGAAAATTGACTGACGGATTAGGTGCAGGCGGAGACCCATCAGTTGGTGAAAAGGCAGCTGAAGAAACAAGAGACCAAATTGTACAGGCAATTGATGGTGCAGATATGGTATTCGTTACTGCCGGTATGGGTGGCGGCACAGGTACAGGTGCAGCTCCTGTTATTGCAAAAATAGCTAAGGAACTTGGTGCATTAACAATTGGTGTAGTTACAAAACCTTTCAGTTTTGAAGGTAAAAGAAGAATGAATCAGGCTCAACAAGGTCTAGAAAAATTAAAAGAAACTGTTGATGCGTTGATTGTTATACCTAACGACAAACTCTTGGAAGTTGTAGAAAGAAGAACTACAATGAAAGAAGCGTTCCAAGTTGTTGATGAAGTTCTTTTAAGAGGTGTTCAAGGTATTTCTGATATCATTACTGTGCCCGGACTTATTAACGTTGACTTTGCAGATGTTAAGGCCGTAATGCAATCAAGTGGTTCAGCTCTTATGGGTATCGGTAGAGGTACAGGAGAAGGAAGAGCAATGGAAGCTGCAAAATTGGCTATAAATTCTCCATTGTTGGAAACTTCAATAAATGGTGCATCTGGAATCATTATGAACGTTACAGGTGGTTCAGATATGACATTACATGAAGTAACAGAAGCAGCTCAAGTAATTCACGATGCAGTTGCAGAAGATGCAATTGTAACATTTGGTTCTGTTATAGATGATAGAATTCAAGGTGAAATTCAAATTACTGTTATTGCAACAGGTTTTGAAATGAAAAATACAGAAAAAGAGATGAAAAAAGAAGCTGGTAGAACATTGAGTGCTGCTGATTTCTTCTCTGCTTCATTCAATACAGGAAGCAGCTCATCTTCTGTTCAATCTGCTGCGCCTACAAATGCAGCTCCAAAACCGGCTATTACTCCGGCACAAAAATCACAGAACGATTTGATGAGTATAATAGATATTCCTCCGTTCTTGCAAAAATAACAATAGTAAAACAGAAAAAAAGAACCTGCAGAAACAGGTTCTTTTTTTAGCATTTTGTAATAACAATATAACAATATAAAAACTACAACTTGTAATCAAATATTATTAGGATATAATAAAGATACTCACCAAACCTCATTGCAGATTTTAGGGTGTTGGAAACAGATAGCACCCAAAGACAATTGCAAATGAAAGGAAAAAAACAATGGCTAATATTAAATCCGCTAAGAAAAGAGTACTTATTGCAGAAAGAAACAGATTAAAAAACGTTGCTGTAAAATCTGAAATAAAAACTGCAATCAGAAAAACTTTGGAATTAGCACAAGCCAAAAATGAAGCAGAATTAAAAACAGCAATGAGTCATGCATATAAATTGTGTGATAAAGCTGTTTCTAAAGGTGTTTTGCACAAAAACACAGCTGCAAGAAAAAAATCAAGATTAACTCTTGCTGTTAATAAATTATTAGCAAAGTAGTTAAAAAAGATTGAAAAAACGGTCTTATGCAAGTAAGACCGTTTTTTTTATTAGAAAAACAAACCTAAAAAAGAGTGCTGTTACTTGCAGCACTCTAAATTATTTATTAAACCCCAAATATCGACTTAACCAACAAGTCTGCTTTCGTCAGACTCAGAAGCCTTAACCATAATTGCATGTTCAACCGGATTTTCTTTTTTAATAGAATTATCAAAGCCATATTCTTCAAAGCCAAGCTCATCTTTTGGCTTTTTCATTTGATATTCGTCAACTAGTTTTTTTGCCAATTCAGCAATCTCATATACCAATTGATATCTGTTTTCACAGTTTTCATTAAGTTCCCATGCCACTTTGATTATTTGATGAGTCATATTATTCTCCGAATTTCCTAAGTAATCTATATATCAAATATAATATAATAATAAATCAATATCAATACAAAATTTAGACAAATTACAAATTTGTATTAACCATATAATTATAAATCAAAGATGAAGCCGAAACGATAAAATCCTTACCCTCCGGAGAGTTGTATGGCCTGTTTACAAACATAACCACAATATATTTTTTACCGTTTGGTGTATAAACAATACCAGCATCACCTAACATTTTTCCAATATCACCGGTTTTGTGTATAAAAATCGCACTAGATGGCAATCCGGCTTGGATAAGCCTGTTATTATGTACATGACTCATATAATCAACCATTTTTTCTCTTGATGTAAGAGTAAGAAAGTTTGGATTATCAATATTATAGAGTAGTGTAGCCATTTCTCTGGCAGTAGATACATTTGTTCCAGCCAAATCAGGAAGCCAGTCATTAACACGAGTATTCTTCATTCCCCATTTTCTTAGAGACTGATTCATTGCATTCATACCGCCTGTTGCATCCATAAGCATATTAGTTGCAGAATTATCAGATTCAGTAATCATAACTCTTGCAAGCTCATCAACAGTATAAACAGAATTATTGCCCTTAAACTGCAAACTACCTGAGCCCTCAGACTTGTAATAATCTGTCATTGCAATTTTGTCATCAAGATTAATCATACCTGCTTCAATTGCTCTAAAGAGGTGAATCAAAACAGGAACTTTTATAATACTTGCCGTTGGATAAACATCCTTGGCATTTATATCAGCAAATTTTCCGGACTCATAATCCCATACATAAATCGAGGGTTTAAGAGAAGGATGAGAAGCAGCAAGGTACCTAAGATTATTTTCCAAGGTAGTCAAATGATATGTTTCATAAAGTCTCTGCATTTGAGGCTTTTTCAACTCTGTAGATGACAAAAAATTAACACCAAGAAAATGATTATTATAAAGATAAGCAGAAGTCGGACGTAACATCAGATTTGTATCAACTTTGATATCAGGATATTTTTCCGCTTTCAAAAATGCAGGACGAGTTACATTATCCATATAACAAGGAGAAATATAAAGAACAAACAAAACAGCAAACAAGATACGAAAGAAAACAGCAATCGGATTTGCTTTCTTTTTTAATTTCTTTTTGCTGACATGACTAACTGCAGGTCTGATATTAGCTGCATATTTCGAGCAGTTACCATTTGCAACATTAGGAACATAAACTCCACCCTCGTGAGAATAAACTCTAACATATTTAGGTTGCTTATGAAGCGGCGTAGCCAATACCTTAATCCCCCAATCGTCTATTATAAAATAATAGTAATTTCATAAAAGAGCAAATTCCATACTGCAAACGTAGTAAATTGTCTCTTTCTATAATTTATCATTAATTTAACTGCAAAGACAAGGATATTAATATAAATTAAAAAACTTTTTAACATGGTGCGTATACATTATATACATTTGCAAAGACATTTGGTATTATAAATATAATGGTAGATGTAAAGGTATATGAATTATGAAAAATATAGTAATTTTTTGCGATAAAGACAGCTCACAAATTGAAGCAATAATAGCTGCGAATGAAGATTATGATGTCAGATCTAAAAACATAGATGAAATCAAGGATGCACAGAAATTTAATCCATCTTTAATTGTATTGAATTGCAATGAAAACAAATTAAAAGAAGTTTCTATGGTAACAAAACTTCCATCTCCTGCGTTAATTATTGCAAACAAATTCATAGATGATATTACGTTTAGAGGTGATTCTTACGATTTTGTAACCGAGCCAATTGATGAAAAAGAACTACAATTAAGGCTTAAAAACTTGCTAAAAATCAAAGAATTAAAAGAAATGATAAATCAAGTATCAACAACAGATGCTTTGACTGGATTGCATAACAGAAAATTCTTGCACGAAAGATTGGAAGCAGAAATTTCTCGTGCACGCAGATATGACACAAAGCTAAGTTGTTTACTTTTAGATATCGATTTCTTTAAGGTTGTTAACGATATGTATGGATACGACTGGGGAGATGTACTTCTCAAGAAGATAGCAGAAATGCTTAAGTCATTCATCAGAAAAGAAGATATCTTAACACGTTATGGTGATGAAGAGTTTATCGTAATATTACCAAATACACCTGAAGAAAATGCTTTTATATTTGCGGAAAGATTCAGAAGAGAAATTGAAAAAATGGAATTTATTCCTGCAGGAGAAGAAGAAAGACACCCGATAACAATATCCGGAGGTATCGCTTCTTTCCCATTCTTACAAAATGTTGAAGAAGATGCAAATACACTCATCAGATACGCTGAACACGCATTGTATAATGCTAAAAAACGCGGCAAGAATAAAATAGTTCAATTTTCGCAAATAAATATAGAATACTAATTTAATCAAGTTTTAAACAAGATTAAGAAAACGGAAACAAGATACAAAGTATCTTGTTTCTTTGTATTTAGCATAAAATCACAGTCTCTTAAGATTTATTATGATTTCAAAAATTTCATCAGTTAAATCGGTTTTATATTTAAGATTTTTAGCAAGTTCCTTTGCAAAATCAGCTTTTTGAAAATCACCAAGATTATTAATCCTATAGAACTCATGAAGTATTTTTGTCATAGGCAAATCTTTTTTTAGATCATCAATGCAACACTCACAAATATTTTTGAAGCATTTATTGATGGTGCGTTTTATAAGATTGAGAGAAAATATATCCTCAAATTCGCCATGTTTTATCAGATAAACCGAATCAGTACTTCTTAAAACTGAATTTATATTTGATGCAGTCTGTGCAGCATCCGCATCAAGAAGAATAAATACAGGTATTTTAAGCTCATCTTTTAATTCGCAATACAATTTTTCAACCTGATTTTTTCCACCTGCACTAATTAACTTAACCCCATTAGCATCAAAATCATAACCTGCAAGTGAAGCGAATTTTGGCATCAATATTTCTTCCGTAATTCCCTCACACAAGAGAACCTTTTCAACAGGAAATCTTAATTTGTACATTTCTCTTTTCTCTTTAAGAGAATTTAGGTTATTTTCAATTATCAAAAGTCTTTTTAAATTTATAGGTAAACCATTACACTGTGTAATCAAAGAAAGAACAGCATTAATATTAATATCAAGTTTAACAAATTCTTTTATATCATCACTGAGGTTGTAGGTATTTATAGTCTCATCAAAAAGAATTTTATTTAACAGAGGGTTTCTGTAAACATTAGGAGAAAGTCTTTGTGCAGACTCATTCCAAACAAACTCACAAAGAAATTTTAAAGTATCAATATTAAGGGAAAATATTTCATCCTTAGATAATTTAGGGTGAATAAGATATTTACATAATATTTCAGAAAAAACTCTGTAATATTTTGTCTGAGGATACTTGAACCTTGTCAATCTGTCTAAAGAAAGTATCAAATCCTTTTGAGATATTGGTATAAATTTTATTTCATCTTTGTTAAAATCTGATTTCAAAATTCCCCAACTGTAAAAATTTTGTTAATATTACTTATAAATGATATCAAAAAAAGCAATTTTTAAAATGTTTGGTTTTTAATATTACAAAGGTTAATGTGCAGAATGTTGAATATTAATTCCGTAAACAATTTAAATACTTATAAGTATGGAGCAATACAAACAAATGCTGTTGCTAAAACCAACATGCCTGAAGTTTCAAAGGTGCAATCTAACCCGATAAATTTTTCGGGCAATCAACAAACTACATTAAACACATTAACTTATAGACCAGCTTTTGGAGTAAGAACATCCATTACAGGAAAAGCTGAACACGAAAAATACAATACAGTTCTGGCAAGTTTAGATAAAAAATCAAAAAAAGAGCTTCAAGAACTTCTTAAAAGCGGAAAACTCTTAGACACGAGTGCAAACGACAAAACTACAACACTTGACAACCTATACAACATAGCAACAAAACCAAGAATTAGCGGTTTAGATAAAAAGGTGATTTTGCAAGATGTAATTTCTACAATACATCATCCGTTTGGCATAACCCAAAAATTTGGTGATATACCGTTAAATATGCAAAATGAAATCATCAATCAAGAAAAAACACAAGGCAAAGATATCAGTGCTATGGACTTAGACGTTAAATCGAGCACATGCCCTGCGGCAAGTATTGAATTCAATCTTGCACACAAAATGCCGTCAGAATTTGCGAGAATGGCAGAGGGGCTAAGTTCTGAAAAAATGAGTATAGAAAAGACAATAAACATTGATGACTTGTCTCAAGGTTTGACAGATACAATTTGGATGCTCAACGAATTTGGAACAGAACATAAACTTGAAAATTGGAAAACACTAAAAGTAATTCTAAGACCTGACAGAAATGCCATAGTAAGAGCAAGAGTTCAAAACACATACAAAGACAAAGGCGAACGCTCAGTTGTTGATGTTTTGATGCAATCAACATTTATGAATGTAGGAGCACAAAACACCTACGATTCAATTATCGACAGAAGAATACCAAAATACAATGATGATGACAGCGGATTAATTGATATCGAAAAGAACTTTGCAGAAGAACTTGCTACAGGAAAGGGCAAAGTTTGTGTTACATACCAAAGAATAGATGATAACGGAAAATTGGCAGGATATGAATGCGAGCAGGAAGAAACACTTTCTCATATCCAAAACACACTAAAGGGTGGAGACAACGTAATCATAGGTTACACATATTGTGATGATGAAAATAATGTAATCGGCGGACACGAAATAACAATCATAGGTATTGAAACAGACAAAAAAGGTAAAAAATACTTTGTTTGCAACGACACAGACGATGGCATATATGAATCCATAAAATATCCCGTGGAAGAATTGTTACCTAAAATTCATCACGCAGGAATTCCAAGAGCAGTACTTGTTGATAATGTTGAATTTGTAGAAGGATGGAAAGAACTCTTACAATTATACAAAGATATGAAAATGCAAAATGAGTTACAAAATGCGACAACAGGAAATAAACTGACTGTTCTATCCCAAGCTGCTTAAAAACTAACTTTAGTCAACAAAAACTCTTTGAAAGTCACAAACTATTGCATTCGGTGTGGCAAAAGAGGTTCCTCTAATTGGCAACACAGAGGGTATTTTATTCTTTGCAGTTGTTTTTAAAATAGAAACATCCCTCTTTTTATCATCGTTAATATCAAAACCTATTACGTGTCCATTAGAATCTTTCACTGCTTTTACTCTGTATACTCCCCTTGCATATCTGTTAACAAGAGAATTTCTTGCAGAAAATGTTTGAAGTGATCCGTACTTATTTATGGCACCAACAACAAATGCATTATCAGCCAAAGTATATAAATTAAAGTAATTATCCGACTTGTTACCTGCAGCAATATAAACTTTAATTCCTTTCGCAGAACATTTATCCATACATTCAATTATTTCTCGTAACACTTTTGCATCTTTATGTTTGGATTTAAAGAAATTTTCTCGTACAGATTTTTTTATAGAAGCGATATTCTTGCTGTTTACATCCAATCCCGTTAATTTAGAAAGACTGTCATAAGATATATAAGAAGCCTTAGAAAGATTAATAGCATCAATCTTATCTTCAGAATCCAGTATTTTTTTCAATGCATTACAGAGAGATTTTTCACTAAGATTTGTATTATATTTTTTAATTTTTGCATTTGGAAGACCTGCTCTTAATATAGACACAACAGCTTTACCATGTGATACATCAGGTTTTAAGTCATAATCAATTTTTATACTCTTTTTATCAAATTCATCAATTACAGCGATTCTGGGAGCAACAGAACTATCAAATTCAAGGCGATTTTTTGCATTATTAAAGTCATTAAACATAGATTTTTGAAGATAAAATTTGTCCAATTGAGTAACAAAAGAAGATAAACAAACACTAACCGCAGCAGCATTACTAAAATATGTACCCCAAGCAAGAGCTAAAGAAATCAGATTCTTTCTAAAAAGCGGTTTAGAAGCAGAATGCAAAAATTTTAATGCTCTATAACTGGCAGCACCTTCTTCAAAAAGTTGAGGAACAAAAAAGGCAAAAGCAAATAAACCGCAATTCTTTTTAATAAAATCAGAAGTATTTAATAATGCCTTAACTTTTTTATCTTTCTTATTTTTTTCGATAGTATCAGGTGCACTTAACAATAAAGGAATAAAAGAATAATAAGGCAACTTCAAAGAAAGCAGCTGGAACTTTTTGCCAAATTTTATAGAATTAATAGCATGCCCGATTTCATGAAAAACCGAATTAGCTCTCTTTTTAGGGACAACAATACGGTCATTTAAAATATCAAAATAACCATACTTAGCAGCCTTATCTGCTGTAAAAATAACCTTAAAATTATTTGTATTTTTGGAAGTTACAGGCACAAACATCCGCTTAGCGAGATTTATTGAGGTATCTATATCACAAAAAGTAAGATATTTTATAGAACGAAAAGCACCATGGCAAATTCCTGCAAAAGCAAGAACTGCTAATGATAAATTGTGTGAATGCTTTTGTTGTTTTATGGCATTTAAAACTTTTGACCGCTTATCATTATAGCTCTTTTGTTCATTCTCATTAAATAATTTGAGTGAAGAAAAAGGCACTGTCTTT
Source organism: Candidatus Gastranaerophilales bacterium (assembly GCA_944326555.1). Lineage (GTDB taxonomy): Bacteria > Cyanobacteriota > Vampirovibrionia > Gastranaerophilales > Gastranaerophilaceae > Limenecus. The sequence continues at coordinate 13,506 of CALVEK010000004.1, forward strand.
CGCGCAATTTTATATTGAGAGATATCAAAATTACTGAATGAAGATGGCAGATTTTTAAAATCAATATAACTCATTATGATAATAGAATACGCAAAATAAAAAAAATTTGCGTGTGTACTTAATTCCTTTTATAATTTATCTGTACAATACAAATGGGATGGAATTAAGAATGAAAGCAGTTGTTTATAATGATGGTTTGAAACTTGAAAATAATTATCCGATGCCAACACCTAAAAAAGGTGAAGCTCTAATTAAAGTAACAACTATCGGTATCTGTAATACAGACTATGAAATAACCAAGGGCTATATGGGATACAAGGGAATCTTAGGCCATGAATTCACAGGTATAGTTGAAAAAGCAGAAAATAAAGATTTAATCGGAAAAAGAGTTGTTGGAGAAATTAACTGTGGTTGCCAAGAATGTGAATGGTGTAAACAAGGTTTGGAAAGACACTGCTTCAATCGCTCTACATTAGGAATATGGCAAAGAGAGGGGTGTTTTGCAGAATATGTAGCATTACCGGAAAAAAATCTGCTTGTTATACCGGATAACGTTACAGACAATGAAGCTGTATTTGTTGAACCCCTTGCAGCAGCGCTAGAGATACTTGAACAAATACACATACCGCCTTACAAAAAAGTGGTAGTCCTCGGAGATGGTAAACTGGGTATAATAACTGCACTGGCATTGAACGCTTGTAACCTTGATGTAACTCTTGTTGGAAAACATGAGGAAAAATTAGCATTAGCAAGTTCTCAAGGTGTAAAAACTGAACTTTTAAGTAATTTCAAAATCGAAAAAGCATATGATTATGTTGTAGAAGCTACAGGTTCAATAACTGGTTTCGAAACGTCTCTGGCTCTAACAAAGCCAAGAGGAACACTCATCCTGAAAAGTACAATTGCAGCATCAAAAGAATTTAATCTTGCTCCAATTGTTATAGATGAAATTACACTTTTAGGCTCAAGATGCGGTCAATTTGCACCTGCAATGAGAATGCTCGAAAATAAACGTATCGATGTAAATCCTTTGATATCAGATATTTATCCAATTGATAAATCAATAGAAGCATTTGAAAGAAATAAAGAAAAATCATCAGTTAAGGTACTTGTAAAAATTGACTAAAATTAGACAACATAAAGAAAAGATTATTGGTTTAATAATAAGCCTGATATTTATAGGTTTAATATTGTGGAATCTTGATTTTAGACAGCTTGTAAGTACCTTCAGGATTTTCAATTACAAAATACTGACAATATTTGTTCCTCTCTATATACTAAGCCTATATATAAGAGGAATCCGATGGAAATATCTTCTTTGCGGTAACGACAAACTTACCGTTAAAGAAGCCTTTTTGTCCTTTACAACAGGCAATACACTAAACAGCTATCTTCCTGCCAGAGCCGGAGATTTTTGGCGAGCATATCACGTCGGACAAAAATTAGATGAAAGCAAAATGAAACTGCTCGGCTCAATTTTTCTTGAAAGAATAATTGATGGAATATCAATTCTGATGATACTCTTTTTTGCCGTACTAACTTATTTTAAACATCAGTGGGTTTTAAATATAACATACATAGCTGCAGCACTGTTTTTTGGTAGTCTTTTCATATTTTTTACAATGGTTAAATTTAATAAAACAGATTATATTTTTGAACAACTTTCAAAAATATACTTTTTAGAAAAATTCAAACCATTACTAAAAAAAATATCCGATTTAATAAACAAATTTATAGAAGGTTTTCAATCTCTAAACAACCCAAAATGCTTTTTTATGGCATTTTTAACCAGTTGTATTGCTTGGGGGATAGAATCATTCTTAACATATATTTTGATTTTAGGATTCGGCCAGCATTATGGTATTTCTATAGCATTTTTTGTAATAAGTTTTATTGCTCTTTCTACAATAATACCGTCATCATCTATCTTTGTAGGTCCGTACCAGTACGCATATATATTGGCATTGGGGATATATAACATAGAAAAATCTAACGCACTTGGGATTGCATTTATACACCAAGCCACAATTATGCTGACAACAACTGTAATATCAATAATCTATTTTATGACTACCAATACAAAACTTAGAGATATAAAAACAGAGATAGAAGACAACTACGAAATCAGGGCAAATAATGATTAAGACACCTAAAGCAAATCGACTACATATCGGTATATTCGGAAAAAGAAATGCAGGAAAATCATCCTTACTAAACATATTAACAAACCAAGATATCTCAATCGTTTCTGATACCGCCGGAACAACAACCGATCCTGTAGAAAAAACAATGGAGTTTTTGCCACTGGGGCCAGTTGTTTTTATTGATACAGCAGGTGTAGATGATGTTGGAGATTTGGGACAACAAAGAATAGAAAAAACAAAAAAAATAATAGATAGAACTGATATAGCTGTTATAATCTGTGATTCAACAGGCTGGAATAATTTTGAAACAGACTTATACAAAGAATTTGAGACAAGAGATATTCCTGTTATTGCAGTAATTAACAAGCAAGATAAGGACAAAATATCTCCCAAGAAATTAGAAGAAATAAAAAAATATGTACAAAATCCTATATTAACAAGCATACATCATGATAAGGAAATTGTTCATACAATAAAAGAACAGCTTGTTACGGTATGTCCTGATGATTTTGTAAATCCACCCTCAATTCTTGGTGATATTGTAAAACCCAAAGATACCATTGTACTTGTAATTCCTGTAGACAAAGAAGCACCAAAAGGCAGAATAATATTACCTCAAGTTCAAGTTTTGAGAGACTTACTTGATAACAAATGCAAGATATTTGTTACTCAAGAGACTGAATTATCAGAAACACTTAACGAATTAAAGAATCCGCCAAGATTAGTTATAACAGATTCTCAAGCATTTGAAACAGTATCAAAAGTTGTTGATAAAAATATTGAACTAACTTCTTTTTCAATAATTTTTGCAAGAATCAAAGGAGACTTAAAAGAATTTTATAAAGGAGCAAAAAAGATAGACTCATTAAAAGACAATGACAAAGTTCTTATCTGCGAAAGTTGCTCACATCACCAAATAGATGATGATATAGCAAGAGTAAAAATTCCAAGATGGCTCAAAAAGAAAACAGGAAAAAGCATAGAATTTGTTTACCACTCCGGACATGACTTCCCAGAAAATTTGGAAGAATACTCATTGCTTATACATTGCGGAGCTTGCATGACAAACAGAAAAGAAGTATTAACACGTATAACAAAATGTCAAAAAGCTAATCTGCCAATTACAAACTATGGTATAACTATTGCGCATTGTCTCGGAATATTAACAAGAGCAATAAAACCGTTTAAAATAATGGACACAATGGAATAAAATTAATATAATGATTAAACTAAAGAAAAATACGAGGATTTAAAATATGACAGAAGGAAGACGCTGGTACGATAAAGATCCTGTTTTGAAAGAAGCACTTGAACTGTTAAGACTACAAACAGATGAAACAAAAGCCGAAGCAGCGGACTATATACTTAAATTACAAGAGCAAGTGGCAGCAGATGTAATCGAACATCTGTATGAAACTATTTCAAAGTATCAGGGAAAAGGAAACAGATGGTATGACAACGATCCTGTTATGATGAAAGCCATCGAAATGTTGCGCCTTGCACCACCTAAGATGCAAAGGATAGCAGCTCTCAAGCTGCTTTTGGCACTGGAACAAAAATCCTCAGAGAACTTGGAAGATTTAAAATAAATTAAGAAGAAAATGAAAAGCCCAAACAAAAATATAAACTTTGGCGGCCTACCGCTAAGAGATGTACAAAATCTTATTGATAACAGAGGTATCGATATTCAAAAGGTAGGAATAAAAAATGTCGATGTTCCTCTGATAATACAAAGAAAAAACAATGACAATCAAGTTGTATACGCAAAAGCTAGAATTTCAGCATCGCTGGATTCAAACTTTAAAGGTACACACATGTCCAGATTCATGGAAATCCTGAATGAATGGAGAGAAAAAGAGCTTCTGGGCATAGATATAAAAGGATGTCTTGAAGGAATTAAGCAAAAACTTGGTGCAGAAAGCTCACAGGTAAAATTTTCTTTCAAATATTTTATAGAAAAAACAGCACCGGTTTCAAAGCAAAAATCACTCATGGCATATGATTGTTCATTTGAGGGAAGACTAGACAATAATGAATATAAATTCTTTCTAGGTGCAAAAGTACCTGTTACTACACTATGCCCCTGTTCAAAAGAAATTTCAGACTACTCTGCACACAACCAAAGAGCAATTATAAATGTATTGATAAGTTATGACGAACAAGAACATATTTGGCTTGAAGATTTAATTTCTGAAATAGAAAAAACAGCGTCTTGCGAGGTTTATCCTTTGTTAAAAAGAGAAGACGAAAAATACGTAACAGAACGAGCTTATGATAACCCCAAATTTGTAGAAGATGTATTAAGAGATATAGTACTGAAATTTAGAAATAACAAAAAGATAAAATATTTTGAAGTGGAAGTCGAATCACTTGAAAGTATACATAATCACAGTGCTTGGGCATATCAACTCGAATCAAAAGGATAAAAAATGCAAGAATTTAATGAATTTGTTAAAGACATCGAAACATATATAATGTTTCAGATAAAGCAAAGAGCAGCAGAACTAACAGATGAATTGAAAGCAAAGGACAGAGCACCAATAGCACTTGCAATGGGTGCACCTGTTGCAAAACCTCCCGAGTTTGTATACAAACAAATAATAGAATCTCTGAATGAACCGCAAATACACACATATTCATCACCCAAAGGAGAATCTTGGTTTTTGGAAGCAGTCGCCCAAAGAATGAAAAATCGTTTTGGAGTCGAACTCAACCCCAAGACAGAAGTATTTTCGTTAATCGGTTCAAAAGAAGGTCTGGCAAATTTTATAAGAGCACTAATCAATCCGACAACAAATGAAAATGAAAAAGAAATAATACTGGTACCTGACCCCGGGTATGCTTCTTATACACAAATGATAAAAACAAACGGAGGCTTAAGTTATGGCATAGAATTGAATAAAGAAAACAACTATATGCCTAACATGTACAAAGTCTGGGAAAAAATAAAAAAAGACGGCTATAATTTGTCAAAAATAAAAGCTATGATAATAAATTATCCGTCTAATCCAATAGGTGCAACCTGTACAAGAGAATATTTAAAACACATAGTAGATTTTTGTAAAGAAAAACAAATATGGCTAATTAGTGATGCCGCATATTGCGATATATATTTTAACGAAAAAGATAAACCGCACAGTGTATTGGAAATAGATGGTGCTAAAGATGTAGCTGTAGAATTTTACAGTTTTTCAAAACCATATTCAATGACAGGTTTTAGACTCGGATGGATATGCGGCAATGCAGAAGCAGTCTCTACTTTTGGACGTCTAAAATCAACAATAGACACAGGGATATTTAAAGTTATCCAAAAAGCCGGAGCTCAAGTACTAAACTCAAAAGATGGGGACGAATATATAAAAAACTCCAACAAAGATTTTAAAACAAAACAAATGATAATAATAAACGGACTTAGAAAATTAGGCTGGGAAATCAATGACAATGATATTCCAAATGCAACATTCTACATCTGGCAGCCAATTCCTCCTAGGTATAAAACTTCGAAAGAGTTCACTGATGACCTACTTGAAAAATCAGGAATTGTAGTTGTACCAGGAAGCGCCTTTGGCAAAAATGGAGAAGGGTACTTTAGACTTTCCGCAGTTGCTACTGATGAACAACTGAATGAAGTCATAGAAAGAATGAAATTAGACGGATTTTCTTATCAATAAACAGTCAATTTATCTATTTTTTAGGTATTTGCCGTTCTAAAATTCGAAATACCAACAAAATCCATCAAAGAATTTATGCTATTTCGAACTTGATAACCATTCTTGATATTTAAAGCCTTTAATCTTAGGTCAAACAAGACAAGATTTGCTTTGGCAAACTCAACTGAATAATTAAACTGATTCTCTTTCATGTAATCTCTTCTTTATTTAAACTAAAACCTGTATATTTATAAAAACAATTTAATGAAATTTATTCTTAAATCAATAAAAAATTTTAATATTTATTTACAATTACACAGATAAAAGCAAGTAATAAATACCAGCAACGTTATAGATTTATGCAAATACAAGAAGTAAATCATAAGAAATATAACGTAAATTTTGGCAACATAAAAAGAGAAAAAATTCTTGCAGAAAAACTATTGCATAAATGCAAGAAAATGATACCATACACAAAATCAAACTCATTTGTTAACGCAAAAATAAACAAATACTATAACAATGACAAATATATAACATTAATTGAAAAATTATGCGATACAAGTAGAAGATACAGCAGAAAAATTACAGAAAGCAGAGAAAAACTATGCCAAAACGGTAAATTTACATCATTTTCTGCTCTTGTTAAGTCAATTTTAAAAATCGTAAAACAAAACGGATATGCCAACTGTGGAGAAAAAAACTACATATTACAAAACGAATTTTTAAAAAACAAAATAAATGCACACGCAGTTAAACTACAAAGTTATATGAGAGAAAACGGTAAAAAAGCCTTTGGTAAAGACCACACATTTATTGTATTTAATCTAAAGCCTGATGCAGATTTAAGCCTGCCATCAACTTGGGGGTCAAAAGCAATAGTAGCTGATGCTTGGTGCAATATAGTAATGACAGCAAAAGATGCAATTCGTTATTATAAAGAATTTTTTGGCATAAATACAAAAAAAGAATTTCAGCTATATGAGTGTGTAGATCAAATAAAAATAAAAGACGGTATAAGCTAATTATTTGTTAAAAAGCAATCATTGAATTATAATCTTGCTATGAAAAAAAATCTACAAATATTAATAACAGCTATAGTCCTAACATGCAGCACTGCTGTTGCTGCGCCTGTACCTACTGCACCAAAAACAAACAACGAAATATCAAAACAAAATACACAAGCTCAAACAATAAAAGAAAATAAAGAAAATTACGAAGAAAGAAAGCAGACACAGGATAAGAAAGAAACATCTACCCCTAAAGAGCCTAATGTCATAAAAGAAATAAAAGAAACTGAAAAAACAGAAAATAAACCAACACAAGACAAACTTGATGCTTATCAGGAAATAAGGGATCAAGCAAAGCTGCTATATAATACAAATAAACCAGAAGAAGCTCAAAAATTATTTTTGTCTATTCCTGACAGTGAGAAAGTTTCTGATGATTGGCTAATAATGGCAAATATTGCACAAGACAATAACAAGGAAATAGATGCGGTTTTTTACCTAAAAAAAGCAATACAAGCAGACGATAAAAACTATAAAGCACATTACAATCTTGGCAATATATATTACTACGACAACAAGATTAATATGGCTCTTAGCGAGTACAGAAAAGTTCTCAGAATCCAAAAGGATTACCCATACGCATATTACAACAAGGGTTGTTGCTATCTAAAAAAGAAAAGCTGGTTTAACGCAAAATACGAATTTGGTTTGGCAATAAAAGCTAATCCTGAAGAACCTTCGTTTTACTACAATCTAGCATATACCTACAAAATGCTAAAAAAGCCGAAAAAAGCACAAGAAGCCCTCGAAATGTACAACAAATTGATGTCGCAATAGAAATACTAGACAGTCGGGTAATACAAAAACAGAGTTCAACGGGTAATATAGTCTTAACATTTAATTACCCAGACACGATCCAGCTATTACCCGCCTGAAAAACGCAGACGGGTTTATTTTTTATGACAAAACCTTAACATACGATGTTGACAGAGGCTTATGTGCTTGATAGACTGGATTTACTAATGTTAGATAGGTAAGCTGTCTTAAAATGTCAATCATTAATAGCAAAGTATTGACTACAGCTCCTTAAATGAAAGGAAAAAGCAATGTACGCAATAGTAGAAACAGGCGGAAAACAGTACAAATTAGAAGAAGGTCGTTACGTTGATATTGAACTCGTTGACGGCGAAGAAAACGACAAAGTTGTATTCGACAAGGTTGTTATGCTCGTAAACGGTGCTAAATCAAAAGTTGGTGCTCCTTACGTTGAAAAGGCTTCTGTAGAAGGCAAAATTGTTAAACACGATAAAGCTAAAAAAGTTATTGTTTTCAAACAAAGAGCTAAAAAAGGCTACAGAAAAAAACAAGGACACAGACAATTCTTCACAAGAGTAATGGTTACAAAAATCAAAACAACTGCTTCTAAAGCAAAAGCAGCAGAAGTTGAAACTTCGGCAGAAGAAAACTAGATATTTAAAGATAACATAATTACAAGGAGATATAAAAATGGCACATAAGAAGGGCGTTGGCTCATCAAAAAACGGTCGTGATAGCGAAAGTAAGCGATTAGGTGTTAAAAAATTCGGCGGTGAACAAGTTCTTGCCGGAAATATTATCGTACGTCAAAGAGGAACTAAATTCCATCCTGGTAACAATGTTGGTATCGGTAAAGATGACACTTTGTTTGCTTTGATTGATGGTAAAGTTGTTTTTGAACCTCACAGACGTGATAGAAAACAAGTAAGCGTTTACGCTGTATAAGAACAAAATTGTAACACAAAAAGAGGTGGGTATATTATACTCACCTCTTTTTGTAATTACAAAATCTAAATTGATAATATTTATTATGTAAAAACAGAAATAATAAAAATAAAATAATTTTAATTTTATATTAATACTAAACAGGGGTTACAGGGGCAGTATGCCCCTGTTGTATCCTTGCGTCGGTTTTCTTTTCTTTGCTTCGTTTCTTTTCTTTTGCCTACGCAATCCAAAAGAAAAGAAATGAAGGTATAAAAAAATAAAATGGAATTGTTTTCTTTGATACTTTTCTTTCCTTTTTGGGAAAGAAAAAATAATAAGCAAAATACATTCCACCCATTCTTTAGTGTAAAGAACGGGTGGAGCCCAAGAAAACTCCGACCGGTTGTTTCGTTCTCACATAAACTAATTTAAACCTGAGTTCCATAACTCGGACAGTCAAAATTGCTAAAGTACAAAGAGTAAAGTGATTGATATAATTACCCTGTCCTCAAACAAATGGAACTTATTGTTGTTTAAATAAGTTTATGTAGTTCACTTCACAAAGGTCGGGATTTAAAAAAATCTTTTAATACAACAGGGGGTACGGGGGCAGTATGCCCCTGTTGTAATCCTTGCGTCGGTTTTCTTTTCTTTGCTTCGTTTCTTTTCTTTTGCCTACGCAACTCAAAAGAAAAGAAATGAAGGTATAAAAAAATAAAATGGAATTGTTGTTTAGTCTTAAAATTCTATTTGTTTTCACATGATAAATATTATCAATATAAAGATTAAAATTTTGTTCAAAGACTATTTTTAATATATAATCAAAGATGAACACAGTAAAAGTGCAAAAGTAGAAAAGAAAAAGGAAAAAAACATGGTAGATGTTAAAAAAATTGAAATTCCTGTTGGTAACAAAGTAGTTACAATAGAAACAGGAAAGTATGCCAAATCAGCGAGTGGTTCGGTAGTAGTACGTTGTGGAGACACAATGTTATTGGTTCACGCTGTAGTCAGCCCAGAACCAAGAGTTGGGATAGACTTCTTCCCATTACTTATTGATTACGAAGAAAGAATGTCCGCAGTAGGTAGAATTCCTGGTGGATATAACAGAAGTGAAGGCAAAGCCTCAGATAAAGCAATATTAATTTCAAGATTAATAGACAGACCGATTAGACCATTATTCCCAAAAGGATACAGAAATGATGTTCAAATTGTTTCTCAATTGATTAGCTTGGATCATGAAAATCAACCTGATACACTTGCAATGCTAGGCTCATCAGCAGCATTAATGTTAACAGAAGCACCTTTTGAAGGCCCAATTGGTGCAGTAAGAGTAGGTAGAATTGATGGTCAATTCATCGCAAATCCATCTTACGCAGATGCCGCTAAATCAGACATTGACATAGTTGTTGCCGGTACTCATGATTCTGTAATTATGGTTGAAGCAGGAGCTAAATTTGTTACAGAAGATGATATTATGAATGCAGTTGAATTCGCTCAAAAAGAAATCGCAAGACAATGCGAACTTCAAGAGCAATTTGCAAGAGATTGCGGAATCAATAAGCCTGAATTCGTTAACCCATATGACACATCTGCAATAGCAAAAATCATTAATGATATCGCTTATGATAAAGTTACAGAAGCATATCATGACTTTGACAGAGAGGGAAGAAAAGCAAAACTTGAAGAAGCCAAGAAAATGGTTAAAGCAGAGTTTGATTCATACGGTGATGACCACGAAGCTAAAATAATGATGGCAGAAACAGGTATTGATTTTGTAGCAGAAGAATTCAAAGCTCTTGAAAAGAAAATCATGAGAAAAATGATTAAGGAAGAAAGAGTAAGAGCTGACGGTAGAAAATTCAACGAAGTTCGTCCAATCTGGTGCGAAGTTGGTGTTGTACCAAGAGCTCACGGTTCTGCAGTATTCACAAGAGGTCAAACACAGATTATGTCTGTAGCTACACTTGCCGGTCCAGGAATGGCTCAAGAACTTGATGGTGTAGACCCAGAAACTAAAAAGACATTTATGCACAAATACATATTCCCGGGATTTTCAGTAGGTGAAGTTAAGCCACTAAGAGGACCCGGAAGACGTGAAGTTGGTCATGGTCATTTGGCAGAAAGAGCAAATGTTCCGGCCTTGCCATCTCAGGAAGAATTTGGATACACAATAAGAGTTACTTCTGATGTATTAGAATCAAACGGTTCTACTTCAATGGGTTCAACCTGTGCAACATCAATGGCTTTAATGAATGCTGGTGTACCTGTTAAATGTATGATTGGCGGTGTTGCAATGGGTCTTATTAAAGAGCCTGATGAAGATATCGTCTTGACCGATATCCAGGGTATTGAAGACTTCCTTGGAGATATGGACTTTAAAGTAACAGGTAATGACGATGGTATTACTGCTCTTCAAATGGATATGAAAGCAAAAGGTATTTCTAATGAAACATTAAGAAGAGCATTACTACAAGCAAAAGAAGGCAGATTACATATCTTAGGAAAAATGAGAGAAGTAATCACTGAACCGGCTAAAGAGATGTCTCCATTTGCACCAAGAATTCATACAATGAAAATTGCAAATGAAGATATAGGAGCAGTTATCGGACCTGGTGGTAAGAACATTAGACATATTATTGAATGTTCAGGTGCGGAAATTGATATCCAAGATGACGGGACAGTTACAATAACAAGCAACGACAAAGAGGGTACTGACATAGCAATCAGGATGATTGACTCAATCACTTTTAAACCTGAAGTCGGTATGGTAAGAAAAGGGAAAGTTGTAAGAATTATTCCTATCGGTGCATTTGTCGAATTGGCACCAGGTAAAGATGGAATGGTTCACATTTCTCAAGTTTGCAACGAAAGAATTGAAACAATTGAACCTCACTTAAATGTCGGAGACGAAGTTGTCGTTAAAGTTATAAAAATTGATGACAAAGGCAGAGTTAACCTGACAGTCAAAGGTGTAACAGAAGAAGAAAAAGCATCTGTATAACATTAAGTTATAAAATACTAAATAAGAGCACGGCTAAATAAATAGGCCGTGCTTTTATTTAACTAATTTAAACAATATAAAACTATGGAAGAAAAAGAAAAAGCTATTTTATATATTTCACTTTTTGAAATATATTTTGTAAAATAAAATAATAGGATTATTGGAGAAAAAATATGTACAAAAAAATGAAATACATGATTTATGTATCACTTTTTCTGGTTCTAACATTCATGACAACAGCAGTATTAATGCAAAATCAGAATATAAATCAAAAAAAGAATCAACAAAAGGAATCAAAAGAATTTGAAGAAGTAAAACAAAGATTATACAATCAAGAACAAGTATCTGTAAACACAAATGAAACAACAGAAAATCAAAATACAGAAACAGACAACAACTTTGAAGAAAATAACCAACCTGAATATATTGATATAACAGAAAATACAATAGAAAAAACAAAAACTGAAATAAATCCCGAATCAGAAAAAAAAGCACTAAGAGAAAAAGAACAATTTTTATTGATAAAATCACCGGAATTTGAAACTATAGATACAGAAAAAAATACACCAATTATGGAAAAGTATTTAGACTACACTGCTATAGCAACAAATCTAACAAAATCTTCTGTGTTATTTTTTATATTTGATAAAGATTTGAAAGTTGTCTGGCAAAAAAGAATAACAAATACAGAAAACAGCATTTCTCCAGAGAGTATTAGTATTTTGGAAAACAAAGTATTATTGAATATTCAAGAAAAAAGCTATAACAATGCAAAATCAATAGAAATTGAATTTGAAAATTACTCAAATAGTAATAATAACATAAACCTGAAATTAAAAAATATAAAAAACGACAAACCAATAATACAGAAATACCCTAATAAAACTCTTGCAACAGAATATAACTTTGTAGAAAAAATCAAATACAATGGAAACAGTTATTTTTACATAATTGCACAAAAGTTTCCAATAAATAACACATCAAAAACAGTATATACAAAGTTTTACGTATACAAAGAAGAAAATGACTATCTGAGAAAAGTATACAACTTGTTTGAAAGCAGAATAAATAAAGAAGAAAATCCTGCCAGCTACATACAAGCAAAAATAGAGAATAATAATTTATATGTAAGGTTCAATAATAATATAAGAGCAATCCCAGTATCAATCCTAAATAGAGGGAACTCAAATATAACAGGAGATTATTTATGTATTAGTACAAATACAAAGATAGAAAACTCAAACACACAAATAAGTATTAAAGATAAAGATGATTTATAAATAATCAAATCATAGTAATTTTTAATTTACAGGCAGATTATTTTTAGATATAATCTTAACTAATATATTGTTCAAATAAGGAAGATAAATGAATAGTGGTCTAAAATACAAGAGGGTGTTACTTAAAGTAAGCGGCGAGGCACTGCTTGGAGATCAGGAGTTTGGAATAGACCAAAAACCTGTCGAAATGATAGCTAACGAAATCAAAGAAGCACACGATTTAGGTGCAGAAATTGCAGTAGTAGTCGGTGGTGGCAATATTTTTAGAGGAATGAAAAACAGCGCTAAATTGGGCATGGATCAAGCGTCAGGTGATTATGTCGGTATGTTAGCTACTGTTATGAATGCTATTGCACTCCAAAGTGCATTGAGAAAACTAAAGGTTTCTTGTAGAGTCCAATCTGCAATCGATATGGATAAAATTGCAGAACCATATATAAGATTTAAAGCGATACGACACCTTGAAAAAGGCAGAGTTGTTATATTTGCAGCTGGGACAGGTAACCCTTTCTTTACAACAGATACAGCGGCTTCATTAAGAGCATCAGAAATTGATGCGGAAGTAATGTTAATGGCAAAGAATGGTGTTGACGGTGTATATTCTGATGACCCGAGAATTAATCCGGAAGCTAAAAAATACGACAAGATTTCATATGATGATATAATCGTAAAAGGTTTAAAAGTAATGGATACTGCATCTTGTGCATTATGTAAACAAAACAGCATACCAATTATTGTTTTTGACTTTGCAGCTAAAGGCAGCATCAAAAAACTTTTAAACGGAGAAAAATTAGGTACTTTTGTAGGAGAATAAAATAATGTCAACTGAAGAAATGTTACTAAACGGCGAAGAAAAAATGGAAAAAGCCGTTAATGCATTAAAAAAAGAATTTGCTTCTATCAGAACAGGTAGGGCTAACCCTCTGATTTTGGATAAGGTTGTTGTAGATTATTATGGAGTACCAACTCCTCTAAGACAGATGTCTCAGGTTAGTGTACAAGACGGTCAAACTCTTGTTATTGCTCCATACGACAAAACCATTCTTAAAGAGATTGAGAAAGCAATGATAAAAGCAGAACTTGGCATTACACCAAACTCAGATGGTATTGTTATAAGACTTACTTTCCCACCGTTGACAGAAGAAAGAAGAAAAGAAATTTCTAAAGATGTTAAGAAAACAGCAGAAGATGCAAAAGTTGCTGTAAGAAACATCAGAAGAGATATGACTGATGATCTTAAAAAAATTGAAAAATCTGATAACTTACCTGAAGATGCTGTTAAAGATTTTCAAGACAAGATTCAAAAACTTACAGATAAATATGTAAAAATCATTGATGAAATTTCTGCAGAAAAAGAAAAAGAGGTTATGACTGTATAGTGGATATTTCAACTCTTTTCAATAACAATACTCTAAGGCTTTTTACAGGCGTGATTATTGGGTTTCTTGTGCTTGGCTGTGTGATAACAGGTGGAATTCCTTTAATGTTGCTTGTAATGTATGTTGTTTACATAGGTTCCAAAGAATATGTAAATATATTACAGAAAAAAGGGTTTAGACCATTTTTGCATTTGATTATAATTGCAGACATTTGTTTTGTCGTATTGACAGCTTTGAAAAGATTTGATTTAGTTCCTGCAGTTTTAACACTGGGCACAATTGGTGCTTTCACTTTGGTGCTATGTAAAGGTAGACAGCCATATATTGCAAATGTAGCCACAACTATACTGGGTTTCATTTATGGCGGATGGCTGCCTTGCTATATAATACTACTAAGACAGATAAACCAAGATTCTTTGGGCTTTTTCTGCATAAAAATGAGTTCGGGACTTGGATTTTTGATATTATTGTTCTTTACAATACTTATGACAGACGTTGGAGCATACTTTTTTGGCTCAAAATTTGGAAAAACACCGCTTGCACCTGTAGTAAGCCCCAAAAAAACAATTGAGGGCGCCGTTGGCGGCAGTATACTTGCGTTATTAACAGCAATGTTAATTGGTTTTATTATACATATAGAATGGTATCAATCGCTTATTGCAGGGTTTTTGATAACTCTTTTTGCACAAGTTGGTGATTTAGCAGAATCATTAATAAAACGTGATGCTGGAGTAAAAGACTCAGGAAATTCGTTACCAGGTCATGGTGGATTTTTAGATAGAGCTGATAGTTACTTATTCAGCACACCTGTGGCCTATTTTTACTTTAACTATTTTGTTGCAAGTGATCAGTTAACTATAGACTTTTTGACATTTGCCAGAAAGGCATTACATGCAGTCGGACTGTAATAAGCATAAATTGCAAGACTTTATAGAATCTTTGGGTTTCAGTGAATTTTCACTTGAACTTGTTGAGGTTGCGTTTACACACAGTTCTTATACAAAAGAAAAAGAGCTTTCATATTCGCAATGCTACGAAAGATTAGAATTTTTTGGAGATGCAGTCCTAAAAATGGCTGTTACAGAGTATTTGTATAAAAAATATACAGATAGTACAGAAGGAGAGCTCACAAAAATACGTTCGATAGTAGTTAGTGATGAAATATTGCACAAAGTTGCACAAAAATTAAACATAGAAGAATACATAAAAGTAAGTAAAGCAGAAGAAAAATGCGGAGGCAAAAAACTAGAATCAATACAAGCCTGTGTAATGGAAGCACTTTTGGGGGCATTATATCTATCGTCTGACAAGGAAATATTAAATAAATTTATAATAAATCAATTAGTAGAATACATTGAAGATATAAAATCAAACAAAACAATATACAATGCAAAAGCATTATTACAAGAATATACACAATCAAAGACAAAAGAGCTTCCACAATATACTCTTATAGAAGAAAAAGGTGCAGCGCATAAAAAAGAATTTACGGTTGGCGTAAGTTACCAAGATAAGGAACTTGCAAGAGCAAGTGCCAAAACAAAAAAACAAGCACAGCAAGAGGCTGCTTTTATAGCTTGTCAAAATTTGGGTTTACTAAAAAATAAGGAATTAGGATGAGTCAAACAATAATATCACCATCAATATTATCAGCAGATTTTGCAAATTTACAAAAAGATATAGAAGATTTAGAAAAATGCGGTGCAGACTGGATTCACGTTGATGTTATGGACGGGCATTTTGTACCAAACATCACAATTGGCGCACCTGTTGTTAAAGCTATAAAACCACACACACAAATTCCTCTTGATGTTCACCTAATGATAGATAATCCGCAAAATTATATAGAAGACTTTGTAAAAGCAGGAGCTGATATTATAACAATTCACTATGAAGCAACACAAGATATGACAGAGGATGTAATTTCTCACATAAAATCACACAACATACAGGTAGGTTTATCAATAAAACCTAAAACAGAACCGCAAGAAATACTAAAATATCTTTTAATGGTAGATATGGTTTTAATAATGACAGTGGAACCAGGATTTGGCGGTCAGTCATTTATGCGCGATTGCGCAGAAAAGATACCAATTATTCGACAAAATGCTCCTGAAAATCTGATAATTCAGGTAGATGGAGGCATAAATAACGAAACAGCAAAAATATGCAAAAAACTTGGTGCAAACTCACTGGTTGCAGGTTCTTATATATTTAATTCCGCTGATATGAAAGAAGCAATAAACTCTTTGAGAAATTAAACTTTTTCAGATTAAACAGCAAAATATTCGTAAGCACAAATTTCTTCAAGAGTATTCATTTCTGTAACACAGACAAGAACTCTGTTCTCGTCAAGTTTGATACCGCCAAGAATATTATTATCTTTAAGATTGTTCAAAAAAGCATCTGCATCAGATACTTTCAAAACAAACTCATTAAAGAAATTCATTGATTGAAGCTCAAAACCTTTTTGAATCAGTTTATCAGCAAGCAAGTGAGCATTTTTAACACTTATTGAGGCTATTTGTTTTAATCCTGCTATACCCAAAAGAGACATATAAACAGTAGACTGTAAAGCGACAAGGGCCTGATTAGAGCAAATATTACTTGTAGCTTTTTCTCGTCTAATATGTTGTTCTCTAGTCTGCAACGTAAGGCAAAAAGCCTGCTCACCATTCTTATCTAGTGTTCTTCCAACAACTCTACCCGGAATCTGTCTTTTATATTTATCTAAACAAGCGAAATATCCTGCATAGGGCCCACCAAAAGACAAAGAATTCCCCAAAGGTTGTAAATCACCAACCATAATATCACACTTTGGAGGTTCCAAAATTGCTAAAGAAATTGGATCACAACAACATATTAAAAGAGTTTTATCATCTGAAAATTTATCTTTTAAAAGTTGAACATCATGTATAGCACCAAAGTAATCAGGTGTCTGTAAAAGAACACACGCAACATCACTATCAACAACAGATAAATCATCAGAAACCACAATATCAGCAGCTTCGGCATAAGTATCAATTACTTTGCGGTATTCAGGATTTACACGTTTACAAACAAGAGCTTTTCTTCGTCCCGTAATTCTAACCGACATTAGAATAGCCTCAGCACAAGCTGTAGCTGCGTCATACATAGAAGCATTAGCAACATCCATACCTGTAAGAGAACATATCATCGACTGAAACTCATAAATAGATTGCAAAGTTCCCTGTGAAATTTCTGCCTGATAAGGAGTATAAGCTGTATTAAACTCAAATCTCGATGAAATCGAAGAAACTGCTGAAGGAATAAATCGTTTTGCAGCACCACCGCCCAAAAAACAAGCATAATCAGTCTTATTCACTTGTGCCAGTTTTTTAATCTCTCTTGTTACATCAAGCTCAGACAAAGGAGATGATAGATTAAGTCCATCTATCCTTATATCTTGTGGCAGGTCCCTATACAAATCATCAGGAGAAGAAATCCCGATAAAATCCAACATTTCCTTACGTTCTTCAATTGTATGAGCTTCAAAATTTAACATAACTATTCAATTTCATCCCGATAATCTTCATATTCTAGCAAATCACCTGAGTCAGCATGTGCTGTTTCACTTTCTACCTTAACAAGCCAACCCTCATCAAAAGGACTTTCGTTAAGGATTTCAGGATTTTCTACAAGTTTATCATTAATTTCAACAATTTTGCCACCAACAGGCATATAAATTTCAGAAGCAGCTTTTACAGACTCGACTGTTGCAAATACTTCACCTTTGGAAAATTCAGAGTCTACTTCAGGAAGCTCAATAAAAACAATATCACCCAACTGCTCAACAGCGTAATCTGTAAGACCGATTGTAAAAATACCGTCATCACCTTCAACTAAATACTCATGACTCTTTGAACATAAAATACCCTCAGGCACCATCATCACTTATTTCTCCTATAATGTCTAACTGATTTTATATCTTTTTTGTACAAAAGGCCTTTTGATAACTTTAGCAATGTACAACTTATTTCTTACCATAATTTGTATATCAGAATCTACACCAATACCCATTTTTGTATCAACATACCCCATCCCGATATTTTTGTCCATAGTTGGAGAGTAACCTCCACTGGTAACGATACCGACTTTATTATTTTTATAATAAATTTCATAACCATGTCTGGGAATAGCTCGTTCTGTCATTACAAAACCAATCAGCTTTTTTGCTACACCGACCTCAAGCTGTTTTTTTATAACAACTTTTCCATTATAATCATCGATTTTTGATTTTGGTATGGACCAAGAAAGTCCTGCTTCGACAGGTGTTGTTTCATCATCTAAGTCATTACCGTAAAGCATCAAAGCAGCCTCTAATCTCAACGTATCTCTTGCACCAAGACCAATCGGCTTAATACCAAATTCTTGACCATATTCCAACAACAAATCCCAAATCTCAGAAACATCATCATTTTTTAATATAATTTCAAATCCATCCTCGCCTGTGTATCCAGTACGCGATAAAAATACAGACTTACCTAAAAGAACTGTTTTTATAATGCTAAAAAATTTAGGTAAATCAGAAATGTTAAAGCCTGATTTTTCCAAAATTTTACACGCATTTTGACCTTGCAAAGCAAGCATAGAATAATCAGAAGATTTGTTTTGAATCAAAACATCCAAGTCTTTTGAATTTTCAATAAACCAAGCAAAATCCTTTTCAATATTAGCAGCATTGACAATTATCAAATACAAAGAATCGCCAAGATTGTACACAATCAAATCGTCAACAATTCCACCGTTATCACGTGTTAATTGACAATAAACAGCCTTACCTACAGAAAGATTCGATATATCCTGAGGCACAATTTTTTGTAAAAAATTAAGAGCATCATTACCAGAGACAAAGACTTGCCCCATGTGAGATACATCAAACAAACCTGCAAAATTTCTTACGGTATTATGCTCATCAATTATACCTGAGTACTGAACAGGCATCTCCCAACCGCCGAACTCGACCATTTTAGCACCCAAGTCGATATGTTTTTTGTATAGCGGAGTCTTTCTATTTTCGCCTCCAATTATATTGGTCATACGCGTAAAATCCTCTAATGGCAAATACTATAATATCTAGTTTTAGACTATTTTCAACACACTGTCAAGAAAAATATAATTAGAGTTGTGAATAAGTTTTAAAATGTATCTTGGCAGCATTTTTCAGTTCTTCTTTAGAATATTTATTTTTTATAAGTTTGGCCGTCTCAATAACTCTGTCAGATACCCCTTTGGGAATATCCACACCATATTTAACAGAAATTTCGGAAATCCCTTTCAAAAAGTGTGCTCTTGCAACAATTGATGCAGCTGCAACTGCAATATCGCTTTCAGCTTTGCATTTTTGAGACAAATTTACTGTTCTGCCTTTTTGCAACAAAGCATTTTGGATGAGTTTTTCATCGCCAAATTTGTCAGATAAAGCATACTTGCAATCTTCTTTTTCAAGAATATTTTCAATAGCCCTTGCATGTCCCCACGCAAGAATCTGATTCAAATTATTCAATTTGGAATACAATTCATTATACTTTGTCGGGTTGATAGTAATTACAGAAAAAGGACAGTTGTTTTTTATAACAGCCGTTAATTTGTTTATGTTTTTATCATCGACTTTTTTACAATCTTTTACACCCGCTTTTTCCAAGATTGGAATAACCGATTCACTAACAAGAACGCCTGCAATAACAAGGGGACCAAAAAAGTCGCCTTTCCCTGATTCATCAACACCAATATGAGGAAAAGGAAGAATGGAATCAGATACACTGGAAGAGCCAAGAGCCGAATTTTGATTACTAACATTAATATCTGCAAAAAAAGTTTCCAACCTTGACAAAATTGGCGAAATATCTGAACCTTGAACTAAAAATTTACCTGTTTTGTAAAAAGTTGCAGAATAACTCTTACTACGTGCACGCCAAAAAGCATTTTGCTGAGGCAAGATTTCTGCACCATCTTGTTCAAAAAACAATCTTAGCTTAGATTCATTTGCTATATCCAACTTGTTAGAATAATTATTCATCAAATCTGCTCCCCCTATTATACAGAATAACAAAACGCAAATAATCTGTAAATTCCATAATCACAATAAATTTTACAGAGAAAGAACACAAATTAATGACTATTGTATACAATACATCACAATAATGACAGTAACCGGAATATATAATATAATCACAATATCAATAATATCTGAACGGTTAATAACATGGGATTTATAAAAAAAGGATTAATAGCACTGTTAGTGCTTATTGCTGGCTTATACCTAAGCATATACTTTGTTCTACCCTATTTTTTAAACAAAAAAAACTACTCTAAAGCCATTACAGATATAGTAAAGAGCAAAACAGGATTGGTTTTGATTATAGAAAAATATAATCTGAGAATATCTCCAAACCTTGATTTAAACTTAAAAGCTCAAGAAATAATGCTTTTTTATCCTGATAAAAAACAAATTGCAGATATAAAAAATGCAGATATTGAAATATCGACAGCAAAACTTTTGCAAAAAGAATTAAAAATTAACAGAATAAAAGCAGAAGAATTTCAATTTTCAACTAAATTACTAAAAACAGGAAAAACAACTTTTCAAGAATATCTGGAAAAGAACCTAAAACAAACAAAAGACAATCTAAAATTTTCTCAACAAATTCCCAAAATTCAAATAAAAAAATACATAATAAAAGTGAAAGACGAAGAATCAGGACAAAGATTCAAACTTTCGGGTAAAAATTTCAAAACATCACAAAACATTGACCTAAGATACATAGATATCAATGCAAAAGGGTCTTTCTACTGTTTCAACAGAGAATATGTAAAATATGATTTCAAAATTGCTATCCCCAAAATACTGTTTAAAGATTTCAACAATAAACTTTTTGACATCTCTTTTGATAACCTCTACAAACAAAATTTCAATGCCAAACTTACTACAGATATAAAAATACATACAAAAGAAAACAAATTTGATTATCTGAGTGGAAAAATAAATATTGATAATTTTTGTATTGTCTTAGGCGGAAAAAAACTCCCTCCAAGCTACTTTCATATTGTAACAGACAAAGGGATGGCCTCAATAAACTCGGAATTTTACACAAACAAAGAAGAAAAAACTATCATAGAAGCAATCGCTAAAATAACGAAACCCTATGAACTAAACATGAAATGTTCATGCCAAAAAGCTGATATACAGAATTTACAAAAACTAGCAATATCTGTTCTTGAAATACTAAAAATAAAAAACAATTTATCGGAATTTAAAACATCAGGAACAATAAGCTCTGATTTTTCTATAGCAACTGATTTAAAAAAAATACAATCTAACGGTAAACTAAAAATATCAAATGCAAAATTTACGCACAAAGATGTTCCTTTAAACATAAGCAACATAAACGCAATACTTGATTTTTCCAACAACACTGTAAACATTAAACAATCCAGTCTTACTGTTAACAACCAAGCGCTTAAAATAGTTGGAATCATCGATTCAAATGCATTCGGAAATATAGAAATAAAAGCAAACAATCTGGATTTAAATCACATTATGAATGCATTTCCAATGCTGAAACCAAACAAAAATGTTGTTATAAAAACAGGCAAACTTACGTTTAACGCAAAAATAAAAGGAAAACTTACTGAAGCAAAACCGATAATAAAAGCTCAAATCAACAATTTTTCAGCTCAAGAATTAAAAAATCAAATTCAAATATATTTCAAACAAAGTGATATAGATATAACAGCTACAGCAAAAAATTTCAATGGAAAAATCATATTCAAAGAATTATTCTGTAAAAACTCTAATAACAAAAATACAGCTATAGTAAAGGCTCCAATTATTACAGCCAATATCGATGATAAAGAACTAAGAATAAATCCCTCAAGAATATCTACAGGTAATGCAAACTTGACTCTCTCTGGTACAATCAAAAACTATCTTCAAAAACCGGAAACAAGGATAATTGCAAGCGGAACAGTTGATTCAGACATAGTAAAATTATTTTCAAATAATTCAAAAATAAAATTTTATAGAAAAGGATATCTTCCAACAAAAATTGACATAAAAGCAAATAAGTCGGAAACAAAAATTCAAATACAAATACTGTCCAATCAATTAAACTACATCTCACCTGTTATTGTAACAGGTTTTTCCAAAACAAATATGCTAACAAGCATACTTGTAAAAGTATACGGTGATGAACTAAAGATTGAAGACTTTTCGACATACTACGCACCAACAATCAGCAACCTGCTAAAAGAAATCAATACATTTAAACTAAAAAAAGCAATAAGTATAAAAGGGAAAATCAAAAAATTCACAAGCACTGACCCGATTTTTGACAATTTTAGAATACAAACAGCCGAAAACATAAAAATAGAACTCCCTGAAATAAAGAATTCAACCGCAAGTATAAATACAGACATAACGCTTAGCGGAAATATAAAAAAGCCAATTGTTAACGGATATATAAATATAACAGAACTTTCAATTCCTCAATACTTTGTAAAAGCTCAATCATTAATACTATTGCTGAATAAAAACAAGATTAACGCAAAAATAGACAACCTAAAAATAAAAAATACCGATATTTCAATAGAGGCAATAATCCCGCATGATGTACTAAATTCACAAAAAATAAATTACCTGAAAATTTATGCACAACAGATTGATATGAATTATCTGATGTCATTAATGCAAATTCTGCCGCTGACACAAGCCAAA
This sequence comes from Candidatus Gastranaerophilales bacterium, assembly GCA_944326555.1. Lineage (GTDB taxonomy): Bacteria > Cyanobacteriota > Vampirovibrionia > Gastranaerophilales > Gastranaerophilaceae > Limenecus. Next base: position 36,453 of record CALVEK010000004.1, read on the forward strand.
TATGCACCCGGAAACGAATTCCCATACATAATCGAATCGGGGAAACTATATATAAAATCATATAAAATGAATGCAATAAAAGCCTCCGACATAACAGCAGATATAAGCGCAGAAAAAAATATCTTAAATATAAAAAATCTGTACGCAAATGCATACGGAGGAAAAGTTGCAGGACACATAAAATATGATTTTCCGTATATGACAATTAAAGCCGAACTCCAAGGCAGAGGGATGGATGCAGGTCTTGCTGCCAGAGATTTTTTACCACAACAACAAAGAATGTCCGGAAAACTAAACTTTGATGCATCAATCTCTATGATTGGCACAACAATGGAACAACAACTCAAAACACTCAAAGGCAGAGCTGATATTCTTATTAATAACGGACACCTCGGACAATTAGGACGTTTTGAACACTTTTTGTACGCACAAAATTTGCTTTCACAAAGACTTATTTACGCAAACCTAAACAGTGCAAAACAGGCTATAAGTCCAAAAGACACCGGATATATAACTTACCTTAAAGGAATGCTTAAATTTAATAACGGATATATGTACTTAAATCCAGTTCTTACCGCAGGACCCAGAATGAGTATGTACATGACAGGTAATATCAATCTTCTGACAAATGATGCAGACATACAAATACTGGGAAAAATATCTTCAGAAGTATCAAGCTCTCTTGGCTTACTTGGAACAATCACAATAAAAGAATTCCTTGATGAACATACAAAATACGGTGCTGTTGTTGCAAATCTTTTTAATTTCTATAATACAGAACTGCCTGAAATGGATATTTCAAAAATCCCTGACTTAAAACCAAACTACAATTACCCAACAAAAAACTTTAGAGTGGTAATATTTGGTAATACTGAAAGCATAAAATCCGTAAAATCATTCACTTGGATAAACCCACCAGGTACAAAACAAAGGGTTTTAAAAGAAAAAATTCAAGAAACACTTAATAAAACTCTTCCACAAAAAAATGAAAGCAAAGACAACCTGCCACCAACTCAACAGCCTCAGCAACCTCAACCTATAATTGAGTCAAAACCAATGCAGACAAAAGAACAAACGTTACCTGATTTTCTTAACTCAATTCCTGACAAGTTCAACTAAACTTCTTGTTTAATTCTACCGTCTTCTTTTATAGAAATAGGTTTACCATTAAATGATTTTATATAATCAACAAACATTTGAGTTTCAGTTAAATCACATTTTTTAACAATTTTTTCAGGAGCATGCAAAACTTCTAGTCCTTCTGTACCACCGGCTACAAATGTATTATAAGCAACATTAAAGAACTTATCGGTACTTGGATTTTGCGAATTCAATTTCTCTTGAGTACCATCTTTTCTTAGCAAGATGACATCTTTAACTTTATCATCTTTACCGATTGTATAACGTAAACCGGCAACCTGTAATGCACCTGTTCTGTGATACTTTCTCAAAGCCTGTACAGCACCGTTTAAAGCATCAATAACATCTTTTTCGCTTAATTTATAAACATGAACATCGTTGTAAAAAGGCATTAAATCAATAATATCTCTGTCTGTAACAGGTCCAGCAGGAAGACTTGCCCTTATTCCGCCCATATTGTTTAATGCAATATCAGCACCGGAAAACTTCAAATAAGCATCACTCAAGAAAGAACTTAAAGGACTTTCTTCCAAAACAGTCTCAGGCTTTGACTTGACTTCATGAGCAATTTCGCCAATAACTTCAGGCTGTCCAAGATAAACATTTTCCATAGTTTTTACAGCCAAACTTTCAGGCAATGATTCCAAATCTTTTATTTCATTTTGTGCCTTTATTATTTTACCATCCTTGTCATAAACAACTGTTGAAACACCATATTTATGGCCATTTTTTCCTGCTTGAGTAATCAAAACAGGCTCACCTCTTTTTGACATAAAGAAATTCTTACCGGGAACAATGCCATCAAGAACATCATGAGAATGTGAACCGTGGATAATATCAATACCTGAAACATTTTGAGCAATTAGTCTGTCTGCATCAATTCCTAAATGAGAAACAAGAGTAATTTTATTTACTCCCTGACTTTCTAATTTATCAACTTCAGCCTGCAATGCTTTTTTAGTTTCTTCAACATCCATAACATGCATATCTTTTGTATAATCTTTTGTCTGCTGACTTACTCTTGATAACAAATCAATAGGAACTAAACCGATATATCCAAACTTTTGACCATTTCTTTCTACAATTTTAGAAGAAGCCAGTCTTCCCGCATCGACATCATCTTGCAAAGCGTAAGAAGCAACACTATCATTCTTCTTTATATTCATTGCTAATGTTGTAAAAGTAGCAAGATCCAAAATTTTCGATACACCTTGGGAGCCTTTATTATCAAACTCATGATTACCAAGAACATAACCGTCAGGCTGAATAAGGTTCTGTATTCTCATAATAGCTTCATTTTTCTTTTCAAAAGCTCCTACCCAGCTATCACCGGATATAAAAACCTGAGCATCAGGATGCTGTGCTCTGAATCTGTCTACAGCCGTTTTAAATTTTCTGAAAGCCTTTAAGTGCCCATGAAAGTCGTTTCCATATATATCCCTAGATACAACTTCACCATCAGATTTGGAAGAATTACTAAAAGAATCTTTACTGCTTTGATTAGCTTGTACATTGTATTTATTTTGTAACTCAGTAAAATAACTCTGACCGAAAGATGTATTTTTTAGCCCATATCGATCTAATTTTGAAAAATTATTATTAATAAACATACTTAAACTTCCATCACTTCTGATACTTATATAAAACAAACTAAATACTGATTTTGCCAAAATATTAAAATTTGTTTACAAAGTAATTCAATTTTGTAAATTTATAAAAAACGATTGTTTTTATATAAGTAAGGTTAGATTTATATTTATAGGTAGTTAAAATGGTTAATGGTATCTCTGGTTACAATAATCCAAATGCAGCTTTTTATAGAGCAGCAGCAGGAAATGCAGTTCTTCATCAAAATGATGTAGAAAATATGGTTAAGTTTTTGAACGGTCAACCTGTAACAGGAACTGTAGAACCCACAATTACAGAATCTGTTGTAGGAACTATACCATTTCTGGGAATTTTCGGAGCTATTCAAGGCGGTTCAGCTCTTAAAAAGAATGGCTGGAGCTTAAATAATACAATAAATGCAGAAAAATTGGCAAATCCATATACAAGAGGTGAATGGATTAAAGCTGGCAAGGAAAGAATAACTAAAGAATATGGAAATATATTAAAAAAGACAGTTGCTGTAAATCCAGAAAGAGGATTTATCGGCAGAATGCTTGATAAAATCCCTGGATATACAAGATTAAGAGCCACTGGCTTTGGTCAGGCAATGGGTAAATCCGGTGCCGGATGGATGGCAGTATTGGATGGAGCAACAGAAACATTTACACAAGTTGTACCAACATTCTCTCAACTTGGAGCAGGTGCAGGCTTTAAACAAATTGCAAAATCAGGAACAAAAGTTGCAGCAGGTGCAGCAGGATGGTTGGCTGGTGATGCTCTAGGAAAAGGCATAGGTGCTGCTATTGGTACAGCTATTTGCCCAGGTATTGGTACAACAATAGGTGGCTTTGTCGGTGGATTCATCGGTGGTATCGTTGGTTCTTGTGTAGCAGGAAAAGCTGCTAAAGCAATCACAGGAAAAAATGAATTAGAAAAAGCTCAAGAACAACAAATGGCTCAAGTATCACAACAAATTGAAGCTGATCCAGAAACAAAATTGGCACTTGCTCAGCAAGCATATCAACAAGCAGAAGCAATCTTAGCACAAGATCCTAATAATAAAGATGCACTTGCTGCAAAAGAATCTGCTTACAAAGTTATTACTGAATATCAAAACTCTGAAATAAATCAAGCAAATAATAATCCTCAAACAGAACAAACAACTCAAGTAACAACTCAACAACCAACTTACAACCCATATCAGCCATTCAACGGAATACCATCCGTACCTGGTTTCAACGGATATGGATATGATATGAATCAATATCAAGATTTTATTACAAGAGCAAATAGTATAAATTTCAACCAAAATCAATACAACGCTCAAAATCCATTTGCAGCAAAACAAACAATTCAAGGATAAAACATAATAAACCCTATTATAAATACCTAACCAAAAATAAAGCGGTTTCATATAGAAACCGCATTTTTTTATAAACCTATTCCTTATTTCCCTGCTAGTCTAGTATTGCGTCTAGTTTTGCTTTTTGAAATTTCCCCAAATCTCAATAGCCAATTAAAACTTTTTTTAGTCAAGTAATGCCTCTAAAATTGTTGCATTTTTTGCAGCAAGAGTATTTTCTCTGATTTTGTTTCTGTGAATGTAAGTTCTCAATGCTTCACGAATCAATTCACTTCTTGAACGATTTTCGTTGTCAGCAACTTGATCGATTTCATCTAAAAATTTTTCTGGCATAGAAATAAGTACTCTTGACATAAGTTTCCTCCTTGGTTCTCTACTCTCTGTTTTGTTTTCTCTTGTTTCTCTTAATTATCTCTCGTACTTATATAAACAATTTTTTGAAATAAAAATTGCTTATTTTTTATAGAAAAGTTATATACAAGTTAACAAAACTTAATACATCCCTGTTCAAAGGCAGTATTTACGGGAAACTAGGAAATAAAACAATTAGTAGCTGTATGTATAAATTCAATAATTTGAGAAAAATATTCCAAAGAAGATGCACCGTTTATAATAATATCTGCATCGTGCTTTGATGGACGAATATATTTTTCGGCAGCAGCACCAACATAGTCCCAATGTTTTTGAGCATTTTGAGGGTCTTGATTTCTCTTTGCTGCACGTTCCATAAACCATTTTTTCTGTATCTTAGGATCAATATCAATATAAATTTTTACATCAAACAAATCTCTAATATCTTTATACATAGCAGCCATACCCTCAACTAAAATAAATTTTTCTGAGGATATTGGTATAGAATTAGGAACACTTATGCCCGTACCATTTATTAAATACTCAGGAGCCTTAATATCCTCGCCATTAGACAGCTTTGTTAAATCTTCTTTTAAAAGGTTTAATTGAAAACTTTCCGGAGAATCAACATCATAACCGTTGTCCCTTAGCGCATCAAAAGACCCGTATTTTTTTATAAGTTCAGATATATCGTTAAAATAATTGTCAATACTCAAAAATTCCAATGGAAATTGTAATTCATTACTTGTTTTTTTTATCTGTTTACAGATTGTAGTTTTACCACTTGCAGACTCACCCGTAACACCTATTAAAAATTTTTTCTGAGGATTTTCTATTAATCTTCTTGAAAATTTGGATATAAAATTAGGATTTATTTCTTTAAAAATAGGTCGTTCAGTCTTTTTATCATACTGTAAAATTTGTTTGAATTTTGTCTGCAAATAAAAGGCCAAGAATTCTCTGCCTGTTTTTGTTGAAAAATCAGGTTTGATAATTTTATCTTTAGAATTTTGTTCTTTATCAATTAACATTTGCATACAATACCCAATACATCTAAAATCAAAAATTTGCCAAAAATAATAAAATAATTAAAAAATATTAAGCACCGACATATAATCGGTGCTTAACAGTATATTATAAATTTGGTAAATCGCCCATTACAACAGCTTCTTCTTTTGCATCAAGATGGAATGCTGTATGTAAAGCCTTTATAGCCATCTTGGATTGATCTTTCTCAACAAGACAACTTATCTTAATTTCACTTGTTGAAATCATTTTTATATTTATGCCATTTTCAGCAAGTGCCTTAAACATGTCAGCAGCAATACCGGGTCTGTCTACCATGCCTGCACCGACAATAGAGACCTTTGCAATGTCTTCATCAACTAGAACACCGGAAGCGTTAATTTCTTTGATAATTTCTTTGACAATTTCCATAGTTTTAGGATAATCAGACTCACAAACAGTAAACGCAATATCATTAGTATCATCGCTTCTGCCATAAGACTGAATAATCATATCAACGCTTATATCAGATTTAGAAAGCATTTCAAAGATTTTAGCTGCATTACCTGGTTTATCGGGAACTTCTGTGATAACAACACGTATTTGAGACAAATCAGAAGCTACACCCGCCACCGGTTTATAAATTTCCATATCATCAACTCCTATAATATAAGTACCTAAATCATCAAGTTTAAAAGTGCTTCTAACTCTAAGCGGAACTTGATATTGTTTTGCTGTTTCAACAGAACGGGGATGAAGAACGTTAGCACCTACATGAGCCAATTCCAACATTTCTTCATAAGAGATTTCTTTTAATTTTGTTGCATTTGGAACAATTCTTGGGTCTGTAGTATACACTCCCTCAACGTCTGTGTAAATATCACATCTGTCGGCCTTTAAGGCACCTGCAATAGCAACGGCAGATGTATCAGAACCTCCACGACCCAACGTAGTAATTTCGCCATCGGGTGTAACGCCTTGGAAACCTGCAACAACGATTATTTCGCCTTTATTAAGATGTTCTTTTAATTTATTTGTTTTGATATCAACAATTCTAGCCTTTGAGTGGACACATTCAGTAATAATACCAACCTGCATAGCATTCATACTAACAGCCGCATACCCTTGAGCCTGAATAGCCATGGTCAAAAGAGCAATAGAAACTTGTTCTCCGGTAGCCAAAAGCATATCCATTTCTCTTGAATTTGGATTTGGAGAGATCTCGTTTGCCATCTTTACAAGATAATCAGTAGTGTGTCCCATTGCAGAAACAACTACTATAACATCATTACCATTGTTTTTTTCTCTTATAACGGCAGAAGCAACATTCTTTATCTTGTCTGTGTCGGCTACAGATGTTCCGCCAAATTTTTGAACAATTATACCCACTTTTAATTAGCCTCAAATTGAAATTTATCTAACAAATTGTTTTTTAACTCTAGTATCTTATCGTTATTATACCGCTCCAAGATTTTATTACAATATTTAAAAACAGAGTGTGCCGAATCATTTGATAATTGAGAACCATCAAAAATATAAGCTAAAAGATTCTCCGCGATTTTTGTTTCTATCTCAAGTGTTTCCGGCATATCCAAAACCTCTTGAGAAGAATTTTCTAAAGTTTCAAAAGCCTTATCAAACAATTTTAGATTTAAGTAGGCTTCACTTTTTCCAATATAAGCTAACCAATACTTTGAATCCAGCTTCAAAGTATTTTCAAACTTTTCCAACGATTCTTCATATTCACCTATACGCAACAAAACAACAGCATAAGCAAAATTTGCATAAGCAGACTCTTTTGCAATTAAATAAGCAGATCTGGCCTTACGTTTTGCCTCATTATTATTTCCTGTTTCTAGCAACAAATTAGAATAGTTAATATATGCTTGAATGTACTTTGGACAATACTCTATACATTTTCTAAAATACGTATCGGCTTTTTCAAAATCACCTTTTTTAAAATAACAGTTAGCAATATTAAAATATATTGAATAATTTTTCTTATCAGAATCAAATGCCTCAAGATACAGTTCTAATGCTGAATCATAGTCATTTTTTCCGTATGCAAGAGCAGCTGTATTATATAATGCTTGAGTGTGTGAAGGATTTATTTCAAGAACTTTTTTAAAGAATTCTTCGGCTTGGGTCAATTCTTTGCTCAAAAGGAAATTAACACCCAAATTAAAAAGTATCATTTCATTATTCGGTTCAATCGAAAGAGCTTTGTACAATTTTTCACGAGCCATATCAATATGACCGTATTTTTGAAGAGCCATACCCCAATTTGTATAGAACTTTGTATCAAGCTGAGCATTCTGGGAGGCTGTAACAAAAGTCTCAAGACAAAGTTTGTCATGTCCTAAATTCATATGACAATCAGCAATAACTACATAAGCATCCGAAGCAGTTGGATTTATTTCTACTGCATTTTTAGCACAATCAAGCGCAGCTCTGTAATTTTGTTTCTTCAAATAACACAATGCTAAATAGTATAGAGAATCATATTTATTATCTGCATACAAAAGACTATGATTAAATTTATGAATAGCCTCATCAAACTTATTTTGTTCAAACAGAATAAGCCCCCACAAAAACGGAGTAACAGGATTAAGAGGATTAAGAGCAACTGACTTTTTAAACTTCTCTTCTGCCTCTGTTTTACGACCTGCTTTTGCAAGTGAAACACCCCAGTTTAAATATATTTCAGGATCTCTTGGTTCATATTTTTGAGCTAATTTATAAATATCTATGGCTCCTTTTAAATCACCGATTTCAGCCAATGCAGAAGCCCACATAGCATACGCTCTTGAATTGAATTTATCAATTTTAACAGCTTTCCTAAAGTTTTTTATTGCACCCTCAAAATCCTTTTGTTTCAATAAAGCAATCCCAAGATTAATATAAACTCCAGGATTTTGGTTTGCCATAAGAGAAGCAGTATTTAGTTTATCTATTGCAGCATCAATATTACCGCTATCAGCTAAATTAATAGCCCAGTTCATATAGGCAACATTTGGTATCTGTACTGTCAAAGATACATCTTTATAATTTTTGACAAATTTATCAAATTTATTAACTTGCCTTTTTAAATCATCTTTTAATTTAGAAAGTCTATTTTTCATAACTTCTCAGCTCAATAATGTTATCAACAACTTCTCTAAAAGCGCCATTACCCGCACATGCCTGTGTAAGTTGAATATGAGGCAAAGATTTAACTTTGTAATTTGCCTCATTGACACTAACCGCATATTTTACAGCATTGAGACAATCTATGTCATTCACATCATCACCGATATAAATAACCTCTTCTTCCGAAAGTGAATATTTCTCAACTATTTGCTTTAAGATTGGATACTTATTTCTTATTCCCTGATGAATGTCTGTAAGACTAAATTTTTGAGCAATGTAATCAATCTCAGGGCTTTTTTCTCCGGAAATTATTGCGACGTTAATACCGTTTTTTACAGCAATAGAAACACCCATTAAATCCTTAAAACTTAGTTTCTTTAATTTTGTATTTTCATTAAGAACAAAAACAGAATTGTCAGTAAAAATCCCGTCAAAATCACTAACAATCAATTTAATTTTTGAAGATACATTCAATGTTTTATACATCACACGAGCGCCTTACTGATTTTTCTTAACTTTGCTCTAACAGGTAGTTCGGAATCATAAACCACTTTTTTCCCATCTCCCAAAATAAGTTTAACCTGTCTTATATCTCTGACCATTCTTCGCAGCCCCTCAGGTTCAAGACTTGCTGCTTGATCAGATCCCCATAATGTTCTATCAACAGTTACATGACGTTCAACAGCCGATGCACCAACTTGAACTGATAAAATAGAAGGCAACAGACCTCTTTCATGTCCGCTATATCCGATTGGACAAGAAAACTCTTTTTTTAATTCTTCTATTACCATTAAATTAATCTCATTGTGATTAGTAGGGTAAGTAGATGTACAATGAAATAAAACCAAATTATCCTCACCAAGTATATTTACAGCATGCCTTATCTCATCCATAGAACTCATACCGGTAGAGAGAAGTATCGGTTTACCTGTTTTTTTTATGTACAGCAAAAGCTCATCATCAGTTAGTAATGCAGACGCAACCTTGTGGCAAGGAACATCAAACTGCTCAATAAAATCTACAGAATCCTTATCCCAACAGGAAGCAAACCACATTATTTTCTTTGCCTTACAATATGCATCTATTTCCTTATAATCTTCGAAAGAAAGTTCTAAGCCATTTTTCAAATCTCTGTTTGTAGAACCATAAAAATTTGGCCTATATACATCGAGTTCTTCAGGTGTATAAACTTTCGAAACTGTCCTTTTTTGAAATTTTACCGCATCACAACCTGCCATAACGGCTTCATCAATTATTCTTTTTGCAAGGTCAACCGAACCGTTATGATTTATTCCTATCTCTGCTATAACAAAACAAGGTGCATTGTCTGAGATAGTTTTATTACCAACTACAACTTCTTTTCTCACTTATAACTCCAAACTATTAATACTAACTTTTATATTTTTTATACAAATCATCAATGTTGATAGAACTTTTAGAATTAACATCAGATTTTTGAGTTACCTGCACATTTGAATCAACATCTTGATGCTGTCCTGTTTGAGAATAATCATCTTTCAAATTTAATTTTTCACTTTTATCTTCATTACTAAATTCTTTAATAAGACTTATATGAGATGGAGTAGAACCAACAAGCAATACTTTTCCGTTCATCTCAATTGAATACAAGTACCTATGCTGACCAAGCGGCATTGTTTGAAGAACAGAAAATTTATGCTTATCAAACTCATCTGCCCCCAGTTTGTTAAGTTTATCTCTATTTACAAGATTCAATTTATTATATACCCATCCGGTTGCATAAATAAGAGCTATGACTATAACCATAGATAAAACAAGATTAATCATACTTGGCATACCTGCTGTCTCAGAAGCCATTGCCTGTTTCATACTATCCGGAATTTCTATACACAAAGCACTACTCGAAAAACTCAAAAACATTATCAAAACTAAAAGCAATTTATCCTTAAGATTAGTCATAAATCACAAACCCACATTAACTAAATACTTTCTAATATATTATCATAAGAAAAATCTGCAATTCACATATTCTTAAATATTATTAAGCAACTATAAGCTAATACACCTATAAAAGGATATTTATAAAAAAAATTCAAAAAATCTCAAATAAATACGATGTATAAAAAAAGAGGTATTATTATGACTTATACATCAGTATTATATCCGGCTTTAGTTTATAAAAACACAAAAAACAATGTCTATGTGGCAAACTGTATAATAAAGAAACTTATTGGATACGGGCATTCGGAACAAGAAGCAATAAACAATTTGGAAACGATTTTAAACATATCCAGCAAAGAATATCCGGTCAAAGTAAAACCGGTATACCAATTTTTACCTGAATTAGACAAAAATAATGTGCCTTTTAAAATCATAAACTAATTTTTATTGTTCATGTTTTTACAATTTCGAGAATACAACAGAATTGTTTTCACGAGTTCTAGCAAAAAGAAAGTTCTAAATTTTCATAAAGTGAAATTTTAGGTAAATTTAGTTTAATTTTTGGTAATTTTTCTATAATTGTTGGCATGAATAATTTACCGTCCATAGCATTATTTTCTTGAAGATAGCTATAAGAATAAACAACGTTTTTAACATCCAAGTTTCTCATGATAAATCCCTTTCCTCTTTTATCCTAAATAAACAAACAAAAATAAGAGTGCAAAATTGCTCAAAATATTACATGAATTAAGAAATATTACAAATAATATTTACTTGACCTTATAATGCGGGATATCAGATAATAACGATATGTTGTCTGACACTCAAATAATAAAAACGATAAAAACAAAAAATGTACAAACAATTTATCTTCAATTTGTTGATATTAATGGGCAAATAAAGAATCTTACAATGCCGGCAAACCAAATAGAAGATATTTTAAAAAACGAAGTTACTTTTGACGGATCATCCATAAACGGTTTCAGAAATAATGAAACTATGGATTTGAGATTAATTCCTGACAGAGAAACATTCTTGTTACTGCCGCACAACTGTTCAAATGGCAAGACTATAGCCAGATTTATTTGTGATATATATAACGCAAACGGAAGTCCTTTCAATGGATGTCCTCGCTCAAACCTAAAAAGAATAATAGAAAAAGCAAAACAACAAGGCTACACAATGCAAATTGGTCCTGAAGTTGAGTTTTTCTTATTCAAAAAAAATACAGATAATGAAATAATAAACATCCAAAATGAAAAATCAGGATACTATGGAGTAAACAGCAGTAACAAATACGACGAAACACTAACAGCTATACTTACCGCAATACAGGAAATTGGTTTTGATGTAGATGCAATACATCACGAAAGTGCACCGTTTCAACATGAAATAGACCTCGGATATGACGAGATTTTAAAAACTGCAGATAACCTTATAACATTTAAATTTATTTCAAAAACAATTGCAGACAATTACGGTTTTAAAGCGTCCTTTATGCCAAAACCGGTTTATGGACAAAACGGCTCCGGACTGCATTTAAATATATCGTTATCAAAAAATGGAGATAACGCATTTTATTCGAATAATCGGGAATATAAACTCTCTGATACAGCGAGATATTCAATCGGCTCATTACTTAAAAACATAAAAGGCATAACCGCTCTGCTTAATCCGACAATAAACAGCTACAAAAGACTGGTAAAAGACTATGAAGCACCTATTTATATAGTTTGGTCCGTCATAACAAGAAGTGCTCTGGTCAGAATACCATCTCAGAGAGAAGAGTCTACAAGGTTGGAATTGCGCTCACCAGATTTCAGTTGCAATCCATACTTAGCATTTGCAGTGATACTACAAACTTGTCTCGACGGAATAAGAAACAAAACTGAACCTCCATCTCCAATTGAGAAAAATTTATTTCTACTATCAAGTAATGAAATAAAACAAAGGAAAATAAAATCACTTCCTAGAAACCTATTTACTTCATTAGAAGAGATGGAAAAAAGTTTTGTGGCAAAAGCTGCTCTTGGAGACTATATTTTTAATGAATTTTTAAATTCCAAAAGAAAAGAGTGGAACGATTACAGAAAACAGGTAACGCCTTGGGAAATTGAAAAATATTTGGATATTTAGGCTAAAAAATTTATTTATAATATAATTTTATTGTGAGTTATGGAGTATATAAACAATGGAAAAAGTTGATAGACAGCATCCTGTAGAGCAGGATCCTCAAATAAGAAGAACAAATTTTGATGCGGTAGAAAGCAATTTTACGGACGAACAAGCAGCATTAGAAGCATCAAGATGTTTACACTGTAAAAATGCAAAATGCGTAAAAGGTTGTCCAGTAAATATACAAATTCCGGACTTTATTGCAGCAATAAAAGATGGTGATATTGAAAAAGCAGGAGATATAATAAGACAAACAAGTATGCTGCCATCTGTTTGCGGACGAGTTTGTCCTCAAGAAAGACAATGTGAAGGCAACTGTGTACTTGGCATAAAAGGTAAACCGGTGGCAATCGGTGCGCTGGAAAGATATGTTGGAGATAAGACTTCTGCAAAAACAGGAGAAATAAAAGATTGTCATAAAAAAGTTGCAATAGTCGGTTCAGGTTGTGCCGGCATTACTGCAGCAGCTGACTTAAGAAAAGCAGGTTATGATGTAACAGTATTTGAAGCACTTCACAAACTTGGAGGTGTACTAAGATACGGTATTCCACCTTTCAGACTTCCAAGAACAGTGCTAGACAGAGAAATTGACGGTTTAAAAAACATCGGTGTTAAATTCGAAAAAAACGTAATAGTAGGTAAGTCAATAACGATAAACCAACTCAAGCAAGAGGGCTTTGATGCAATCTTCTTATGCTCAGGTGCAGGCTTGCCAAAGATGATGAACATTCCCGGAGAAAACCTAAACGGAGTCTATAGTGCAAATGAGTTTTTAACAAGAGTAAACCTCATGCAAGCAAATGATCCAAACACACCAACACCGCTTAAAGTTGGTGAAAAAGTTGCTGTCATCGGCGGAGGAAATGTTGCAATGGATGCAGCAAGAACCGCTGTCAGAGTCGGTTACAAAGAGGTTTATATAGCTTACAGACGTACAGAAAAAGAATTACCCGCACGCCTTGAAGAAATAAGACACGCAAAAGAAGAAGGTGTTGTATTCAAATTTCTCCATGCACCATCAGAAATCATTGGTGAAGACGGATATGTAAAAGCAATGAAATTTGATGTAATGGAATTAGGCGAACCTGATGCTTCAGGAAGAAGAAGACCTGTTCCTACAGGTGAATCGGTAACTATGGAACTGGATGCTGTAATCGTAGCTTTGGGAACAGGACCAAACCCCATTATTCAATCTTCTGCACAAAAAGAAGGTCTGGAACTTGAAACGAATAATAAAGGCTATATCATAGTTAACGAAGAAACAGGTGAAACATCTATTCCGGGTGTATATGCAGGAGGCGACGTTGCTCCTACAGGTGAGTCAAATGCTATTAACGCTATGGGAGCAGGAAAAAGAGCAGCAAAAGCAATAGATGAATATCTGAAAAATATTTGTAAATAACGAGTATGGGAAAAGCCAAGAAGAGGAATTTTCATAATTGTACAAAATCAGGCGGTACATTGCCGCCTGCATTTTCTCGTGAAGATGCGATAAAAAAAGTCATTGAAAATATAAAAGCCAATAATCTTTCTAAAGATACAAAGGATATAATAACTCTTTTTGGCATAACACCAGAAGAACTTTCAGAAGCAGGGGCAGCTTACGAGGACTTGTTGGCTCTAAAAGCTGTTTTTCTCCTGTAAATATTAACTATATTTCTAAATAACTGTTCGAATATATTTTCTTATTAAACAGAATTTCAGCAGTTTTATATATTTTTACTTGATTTTCATCGTTCGAATCATATTTTACGGAATCAAGCTCCTCAAATGACTGCATCGCATCATATAAATCTAACAGCAACTTGTCAGATGGCAATTCAGGTTCTTTGTTTTCAATCATTTTATTAATTCTTAAAAGCTCGACATCAAAAGAATCAACAATTGCGCTATCAAGTCCACACCCCATAGCCAAAACCATAAACACCCTGTTAATTAAAGGTCTAAGCTCTTTGGGACACCCGTTTGAAACATTTGAAAGACCAATTGTCGTCATTACTTGAGGATCAAAACTTTCTTTCATCATTCTAATTGTATTCAAAGCCTCCAATGCTTGTGTTTGATCAACACAAACAGGCAAAATCAAAGGATCAAAATAAACTTTTTCATTAGGCAGTCCCTTTTGTTCAGTATGAGAAATTATCTCAAAAGCCAGTTCCAAGCGTTTGTCAGCCTCTTTTGGAATACCAAGCTCTGAATTCATAGTCAAAGCAATCATAGAACATCCGTATTGTTCAGCCAAATTCGTAACCTTATCCAAACGCTCAACATCAGCACTGGTACTATTAATAATTGATAACTCCGGATTTTGAACAGAATCCAAACCAACAGAAATTTCATCAATATTTGTACTATCAAAAGACAAAGGTATATCTGTTAAATCCTTAACAATATCGACGAGCCACTTCATTGTACCTGCGAAAGCCCCTCTTGCTGGGCCAATATTCAAATCAATCCAATCAGGACAAGTTTCTATTTGTCTTTTTAAAAGATTTTTTATAAAAGTTTCATCTCTGTTTATGATAGCTTCTTTTGTAGATTTAGATATTATATGTAAATTCTCTGATATTAACTTCATAGTTATTCCTTTATTTAAAGTAAGTTAGATAATATTTCATTGACAGAAAAAGACTTATTGAGCGTATAAAAATGAAGGCCTTTTACACCTGATTCCAACAACTGCTGACACTGGCAAGTTGCATATTCAACACCATATTTTTTCATATAATCCTTATCAGATGAGTGTTTTTCGAGAGTTTCTACCAAGGACACAGGTACATCAACTTTGCACATCGATGTCATTTTTTCAAGCTGCTTATAACTTGTAACGGGCAGTATTCCAGGAATTATCGGGATATTAACATTAAGTTTTCTGCATTTATCAACAAAACTAATAAAATGATTGTTATCAAAAAACAATTGTGTGTAAATAACATCAGCCCCAAGCGCAACTTTTTCCTTTAAATACCTTAAATCACTTTCAAAAGAAGCCGCATCTTTATGACATTCCGGATAGCCAGCAACAGCAACAGAGAGTGAGCTTTTATTTTTGATATACTTTACCAAATCAGAAGCATACTTAAAATCATGGCAAAATCTTCCATCTGCAGGTATATCGCCTCTTAGAGCAAGAATATTTTCTATACCTAATTGCTCTATAGTCTTAAGATAAGTTTTAATATTACTTTCATTAGTGGAAACACAAGTAAAATGAGGCATAGGAGTAACGCCAAGTTCATCCTTAATTCTTGTAATTATTTCCAGTGATTCATTCTGATTTGAACCTCCTGCCCCATAAGTAACTGAAATCAAGGATGGATTATACTTTTTAAGAACGGATAATTCTATAAATAGCTGCTCCAACTTACTAGCATCTATATCGTCTTTGGGAGGAAAGACCTCGTAGGAAAGAACCGGTCTATTTGATTTAGAATAAATCTCTCTTAAATTCATCTCAATTCCATCTATTTGTTAATTGTAAAATAAACATCTTTTAAGCGTTTTTTGCTAACGTGTGTATATAGTTGTGTTGTAGAAACATCACTATGACCCAAAAGTTCCTGTACAACTCTTAAATCAGCACCATTTTCTAACATGTGTGTAGCAAAGCTGTGTCTTAGTGTATGGGGAGAAATATGCTTATTTAAAAGTTCTCCCTGTTTTCTAATAAAAGCATAAACATCCTGACGTGTCATCCTACGCCCGTTTGCTTTTAATAAAAGTTCCTTTTCTTTATCCAACTTAAAACGTTTAACAATTAAATCTCTCTGCCTTAAATATTTTTCTACAGCTTTTTTAGCTTTGCTGCCTATGGGAATAATTCTTTCTTTAGAGCCCTTACCTAGACATCTAACGTAACGGGATTTGAGATCAATATTATTAACTGTTAACTCAACAAGCTCCGACACACGAAGACCTGCCCCATACAGTAACTCAAAAACAACTGACTCCATATCAGAAAGATTATTTTTTAAAATTTTCTCTATCTCACCTACAGATATGACTTTTGGTAATTTTTTTACAAGTCTTGGCAATTCTATACCAACACTCGGGTCCTGAGAAATAATATCAACGCTATATAACCACCTAAACCATCCTCTTATTGCCGCAATTTTTCTCGTTACGGTTGTGGGTGAATAATCTTTGTCGTGCAAATTTTTGATAAAAAAGTTTATATGATTTCGTCTCACTAAAGACAAATCATCAATGTTATCAATGGACAAAATAAAATCAGAAAACGAAAACAAATCACGTCTATATGCATCAATAGTATTCTGAGCAAGCCCTCTTTCTGCTTGCAAATATTCGAGATACTCTGCTATAAACTGAATTAACATACAGTAATTATACATCTTTTCACAAAAAAGAGGACAAAATAATTAGTTTTTATCTTCAACAAGAATCTTCACAATAGAAAGAAGCGATAAAACAACACACAAGCCACAAAACATAACAAAAAAGCTATCTAAGACCCTCAAATGAATATGAAACACTTTCATTCCAACATAAAGTAACACAGCCAAAACGTACATGTAAAGTAAATACTCTGACTTCAAAATACCTCCAAATAATCTTAAAAGAATAATGCAGTAACTCGATAATTATACTCCATTTTCAGTTAGTTGTATATAAGCTGTTTTGCAAAATTGACGGAATCATCATTAACTTCACCAGCAGCCAACAGAGCAATAGCTTTAATTTTGTTTGCTTCATCAAGAGTATAAACTCTTACACTTGTTTTTTCATCTTGAGTTTTTGCAACATAAAAATGTCTGTCAGATTTTGCCGCAATAATTGGTTGGTGAGTTATGGAAATAATTTGATGAGACTTAGCAAGGTTAGAAATAGCCTGCGCAACAGCCTGAGAAGCATTTCCTGATATGCCAGTATCAATTTCATCAAAAATTATTGTATTTATATTATCGGTTTTTGCAAAAATTGTCTTTATTGCAAGCATAACACGAGAAATCTCACCGCCCGATGCAATCTTTGCTAAAGGCTTAGGCTCTTCTGATATATTAGTAGAAATTAAAAATTCCACATTGTCTCTACCCAGAGAATTATATTCACAATCAAGAATAGAAACGTCAAAACGAACTTTGGGCATATCCAATTTTTCCAACTCTGATGTTAAACTTTCACATAAGAGTTTAGAAATTGTCTTTCTTGATGAAGACAATCTATCAGAAATCTCTAGCAAAGAAGCCTCTAAATCAGCTTTTTCTTTTTCTAACTTTTCTGTCTCTTCTTGAGAAAATTCTATAGAATTATATTCATCTGACAATTTTTTGTAATTATCAAGAACAGATTCAAGAGTATTACCGTACTTTCTCTTTATTTTATCAAGTACATCTATCCTCGATTGAATTTCATCCAATCTTTGTTCATCCAATTCAAGGGACTCGGCATAATTTCTTAAAGAGGAAGATAACTCTCTCAATGACTCTTGAACATTAATCATTTCAGCCTCATATTCAGACAAAGACTGATCCATTTCGACAGCTTTGGAAAGATTTGACTTTATTTTACCAATGGTATCGATTATACAGCCGTCTTCGCCATACAAAGCCCAATATCCCGAATAAGTAAGTTCTTTTAACTTTTCAAAATTAACAAGCACATTCAACTCATCTTGAAGTTTCACATCTTCTTCAACATCATCAATTTGTGCCGACTCAATTTCTGATATCTGAAATTTCAAAAAGTCGACCTGTTGCTCTGATAATACAGACTTGTTTTTTGCGTCATCAAGTCTTTTTAAGATATCAGTATATTTAGAATAGACAACTTTATACTCATTTAAAATTTTTGAATGTTCTTCATTCCCATAACTGTCTAATAGATTGATATGATATTTAGGTTGAATATACGTATAAGTCATGTGTTGGTTATGGATATCAATAACCATTTCTCTAAGAGATTTTATAACATCTTGAGTAACCAAACTACCATTAATACGAGAGCGAGAACCTGTTTCTGTAATTTCTCTTGAAAGAATAATCTCATTTCCAAAATTATCAATGCCAAAATCTTGGAAAAATGAAACAGGGAAACTATCACTAAGTTCAATTGAAAGTTCTATAAAAGCACGCTGAGCCCCGGATTTTATAAGTTCTTTACTTGCTCTGGCACCAAAAGCTAAATCTATTGCATTAATGAGGATACTCTTTCCCGCGCCGGTTTCACCGGTAATAACATTAAAACCTTTATCAAACTCAAGTTTCAACTCATCTATAATTATAAAATCTTTTATAGTTAACGTTTTTATCATTTTATCTCTCCGGCGAGACTCCCCATTTTAACTTTCTTCTCAGAACAGAATAAAACTCATTCCCCTCTTTTTCAAGCATTACCAATTTAGCATACACAGAACTTTTCTTTATGACAATAAAATCACATGAATCAACGTCAATAGTGTCTTGTCCGTCAGAGGACATCTTTAACCTGTTACAAGTTTTGCAACTGGAAATTTTTATCTCATCAACAGAAGGAATAACAAGCGGTCTTGATGTTAAAGTATGAGGACAAATAGGAACTATAACAATAGCATCTAAATCCGGTGATAATACAGGTCCCCCGGCAGAAAGTGTATATGCTGTAGAACCTGTAGGAGTAGAAACAATAATTCCATCTGCTAAATAATCACAAACAACCTTATCATTTATATACAAAAACAATTTTGAAGTTCTTGAAAAACTGTCGCCCTTAATCACAATATCATTCAATGCAAGAGTATTACCATCAAAAGACGAGAGCATCATTCTTTTTTCTATTCTACACTCACCTGCAAAAAGCTTTTCTACAGCAAAGTCTATTTCATCAGTATTGGCTTGAGCCAAAAAGCCAAGACGCCCCAGATTAATACCAAATACAGGAACAGATTTTGGTGCATAAAAACGCGCAGCCTTTAACAATGTGCCATCACCACCCACTGTAATAACAAACGACGCATCGTTACAAAGCGAAGAAGACGCATCACATCTTGCATTTATATTTCTTGAGATAAATAAATCGGCAGTATATTTAGCAAAAGCTAAAGAGTCAGGAACATCTCTGTTATAAACTACTGATACTTTATCAAAAGATAAGTTTTGATTAATACTTTCCATATCGGAATTATACTATAACAGGGCAAAATAAACTAATTAATAAAAAAGCTAGTTAGATTTTGCATAAGCTGCATCACAAGAACCGCAACAAGCCTTTTCATATGCATCAGCTGATTCCATTGCAGAAAGCAAATCATAAGCATCATCGGCAGACTTAACTGCAGCAGCAACGACATCAGGATTTTTTAACAAAAAGTCAATAGAATCTTTTACACATTGAACGGTTTCAGGATTATCGATTCTACCTGTCTGTTTAACCAATACACGACCGTAAGACTCTGCAGCCTTTGTACCGTCACCTGTAATCTCAGCAACTTCAACGTCAGCCTGAACTTGAGGTTTGACTTCTTCTTCAGATTTATATCCTGGCTTATAAGAAGTGCTTCTTACATTATTCAAATTCAAATTATTGTTTATATCTGTCATATTAATACTCTCCGAGTTTTTCTTTTCTTTATAATCTTCTCATCGTGTTCTTCATCATGCTTTAAAACACAAGCAAAAATTTTTTTGCTAGTTAAACAAAAAAAATTTTTATAATATATACAAATTTTTTAAAAGTTTATACTTTTTTCGACGGAAAGTCAAGTATATTAAGAAAAATGCTTTTAAGTGTACAGTATATACTTTATTAACAAAAGTTAATAATTAGAATTGTTAACTTTGTAAATAAAATATTTATATTTGAAATTTACTACACAAAAAAAACTTA
Source organism: Candidatus Gastranaerophilales bacterium (assembly GCA_944326555.1). GTDB lineage: Bacteria > Cyanobacteriota > Vampirovibrionia > Gastranaerophilales > Gastranaerophilaceae > Limenecus. Next base: position 56,965 of record CALVEK010000004.1, read on the forward strand.
ATAAATATATGAGCAGATGAGTAAGAGTATTACTATGGGTGATTTAGAAATAAAATTCTTTACAACAAATGAACTCTCAAAAAATGAGGGATATACAACAACGTCCAATAACTCAAACAAAATAGCAATCTGGGGAAATAAAATAATAGAAGAAAAAGAAAAACCCAAAGACAAAAACACAGTGGCAAAAGAACTGGGTTACAAAAGTTCTGTTAACCCGGATATATATTACAACGAAAAAGACAAAACTTATTATAAATGGGATAACAATAAAAAAACTTTTATGCTACTCATTAATGCAGTTGAAATATACCCAAACGGTTCATACAAAACAGAAAGTGGTACATTAGTAAGCTACAAAGGAGAATCGAGCTATTTAAACAGAAAAGGAGAAAGAATCTTTAGAACTGCCTATGGGGCAAAAATGAAAGATGAATCTCAAATAAGAAACTATATGTGCGATATAAAAGGACTGGAATCAACGAGAAGAAGAGGTATATATTTCGACAAAAACTCTAATAGCTACTACCAATGGGATAGCGAAAAAAGAGACTTTGTAAAGTCAGAAATCCAAGATGTAAGCCAATATGGAGACTACAAAAAGAACAACAAATATTATGCAAGCAATAATAAAGAAATGTCAGAAAAAGAGTATAAAGCAATAAGATCAAATATTGCACCAACTTCTGAGCCTGATATATACATGAATTACTCAACCCAAAAATACTACCGATGGAACGATACAACAAAGAATTTTGAACAATTCGATCCTGATGCAAAGAAAAAAGAATTTTTAAAACAAAAACCAGACGGAATAATAGAGTCTTTCAGCCAAGGCAAACAGGGGGATTGCTGGTTACTTGCATCACTAATGTCCATAAACTCATCGCAAAAAGGAAAAGAACTGTTAAAAGAAATAATAAAACTTGAGGAAAATGGAAACATAACAATTAGTTTAAAAGGAGCAAATAAGGTTTATACAATAACAGAAGAAGAAATAAATGCAGCAGTTAAAAAAGGTACGTATGCCTTTGGAGATAAAGATGTAGTAGCCATTGAACTTGCTGTTGAAAAATACAGAACAGAATGTGCAGAAAATACTGATTCAAGAAATCCATACAGCTTAGATTACGTGGGTTCATATAGTCCTGGCATGATGTTATATGGAGGAAGAACAAGAAATGCATTAGAACTTCTGACAGGAAAAAAAGCAACTCAAATACAAAGAGCAAATGACGATAATCTAATTATGATTGACAACAAAGCAATAATCGGAAAAATGGATGAAAATACGTTAAAGAAATATTTTGATAACCCCAATAATGTTATAACAGTTTCTTTATACACAGATTTGAATGGAGCATCAGGACATGCGAGTCAATTTGTTAAATATGATGAAAAAAATGTCTACCTAAAAGATCCTGAAAGCGAAAATGATGAACTAATTAGTATACCTAAAGAAGAGTTTTATAAGAATCTTTATAACATATCATACAGCAATCTGTCTGAACCAATAGACAAAAAGCTTTCTATGTCCAGATATGTAAAATACATAATGTCTGATGAAGCAAGAAAATACTTAGAATCTAAAAAACAATAAAAAGTTAGCAAAATACATCATAGTGTTAATAAGTTTCATTTGTAAAGAAATGTAACAGTATATACTCATGTCTGCAATTTTTAATTTTGTATATACTTTATATATATGTAAGACAAATGAAACAAAGTTCAAACAAGACATTAAATAAACACAATAAACAAATTAAATAAGAATGAGACTTTCACACTAACCTACCTAACTTCCTAACCTTCCCTTCCTATTAAAAGTATTGCTCTAATTAACCAATTAGAGCTTTTTTTTGCATAAAATTCAAAATTAAAGATTGAAAACAAAGTGTCGATAATACTGCATGTGTATGAAGATAAACACAAAGTATTAACGTAGTATGAAGATATGGGTATGTATGATATCGAATCTGAAGATAAAGCACTAAAAGAAGTAGGGTTGGAACTTATGTTCTTAACTCCGGAAAAGTGTAGCCATGATGACGGCATAACTGCAGTTGAATTAAGTCGTCATCTTAATATGCCTTTAGATACAGTAAAAAGAAAACTAAAAATACTTCAGGAAAAGGGCATTGTCCAAGTAAAGGGAATAAATCCTAAAATATGGAAATTTAATGAATACAATTTTCAAAGAATGGACGAAGAAGACGAGGTCTACATGCTTCTATGCAGTTTTGATGACGTAGACTTTGACAAGTACTTCTCTTATTGATTACTCAAAAAATCATCCAAAATTTTAACAGTATCAGCAAAAACCGTTTCTATGTCATTATTTGCATCAACAACCTTAACTCTATTCGGAAATTTTTGAGCTATCTTCAAATAGCCTTCTCTAACTTTTTTGTGAAACTCAATACCCGCAGATTCCATACGATCTTTTTCGTCGCCAACACGTTTTTGAGCAACCTCAGTAGAGACATCAAAAACAAATGTCAAATCCGGTTTTGTTAACCCTGTTGCCAGATTATTAAGGTATTCAAGCTGCTGAATATCTTCACCACGCCCATAACCCTGATAAGCTATGGTAGAATCAGTATGTCTATCGCAAATAACAACCTTACCGCTCAAGACAGCAGGCTTAACAAAATTTTCTATATGTTGAGCTCTATCTGCCAAAAACAAAAAAGTTTCGCACATAGGAGCAACATCACCATCGTAATGTAGTAGAAGCTCCCTAATCTTCTGCCCTAAGCCATAAGATCCAGGCTCACGAGTCCAGACAGTATGGTATCCTTTATTGTCCAGATATTCTTGAACCAATCTCGATTGTGTAGTCTTACCACAGCCGTCAGCGCCTTCAAAAGTTATAAAATATCCTTTTTTTGACATAATATTCAAACCTATATTCTGTCAAAGCCAGTATATTTTTGGAGAACTTCAGGAATTAAAATTGTACCGTCTTCTTGTTGGAAGTTTTCAACAATTGCAGCAAATGTTCTGCCGACAGCAAGACCTGAACCGTTCATTGTGTAACAATAATTTACTTTGCCTGTTTCTTTACTTCTATATTTCAAACCGGCACGGCGAGCCTGAAAATCTCCAAATACTGAGCAGCTTGAAATTTCTTTGTAATCGTTATAAGAAGGCATCCAGACTTCAAGGTCATAGCATTTTCTAGCAGAGAAACCTATATCTCCTGAACTAAGTTCAACTCTTCTGTAAGGAAGTTTTAACAACTCAAGAATTTCTTCTGCATCTCTTGTCAATTTTTCGTGTTCTTCAGGAGCCTGTTCGGGAGTAGTTAATTTAACCAACTCAACCTTATTAAATTGATGAACTCTTATAAGGCCTCTTGTATCTTTACCAGCAGAACCAGCTTCCCTTCTAAAGCAAGGAGTATAAGCTGTCATACATTTTGGCAAATCATCTTCTGACAGTATTTCATTACAATAAATATTTGTAACAGGAACCTCCGCAGTAGGAATAAGGTATAAGTCTTCATCTACGCATTTATACATATCTTCCTTAAATTTAGGGAGCTGTCCTGTACCTGTCATCGCAGCACCATTTACAAGAACTGGTGGTAAAATTTCCTGATACCCGTGCTTTGAAGTATGAACATCAAGGAAAAAGTTTATGATTGCTCTTTCTAAACGAGCTCCTTTGCCCTTGTATATATAAAATCTTGATTGAGAAATTTTTACACCTCTCTCGAAATCAACAAGATCTTTTTCTACCGTCAAATCCCAATGTGGCTTCTGTTCAAAAGATGGTTTTACAACTTCACCTACAACTTTTTTTACAACATTCGCAGAATCATCAGCCCCTATTGGAGTTGTTTCGTCAGGCATATTGGGTATACTCAACAAAAGATTTTTTTGTTTTTCATTTAATTCAAGTTCTTTTTCTTCAAGAGCTTTTATTTCATCACCGAGCTGTCTTACTTCCTCTTGAATAGAATCTGTATTTTCACCATTTTTCTTCATCAATCCGATTTTTTGAGATTCAGATTTTCTTTTAGCCCTAAGTTCATCAGCCTGTGTTTGAACTTTTCTTCTTTCAACATCAATTTCCAAAACACCATCAATGCTGAGTTCAGGATTTCTTCTTTTCAAAAGCTCATTAACTTTTTCAGGATTTTCTCTGATAATCTTAATGTCTAACATAAAACAACTCTTTCTAATTTAAAATCTAATTTACACGTGCACTAATTTTATAAAAAAATAATTGAAAAATCCAGAAAATTAATTAAAATAAATATATGAGAAAGATTTTTGCACTAATAATAACGACTTTTCTGCTCCTGCTAAGTTCAAATTTATCACAGAACCAAGTTTTGGCAGAAACAAGTTTGAGAAACTATAAGCCGATAAATCTGGCAAAAGGTTCTTTTTTGAAAGCAATAAGCCAAAGAGATATTTCTACATCAACTGCAAAAGTAGGTGATGTTGAATACTTTATAAATCCGGAGGATGTCTTTGTCGGAGAATCCAACATAATACCTAAGAACTCTGTATATTTAGGAGAAGTAGAAGAAATAGTTGAAGCCGTTGAAGGTATTAATGCAGCAATGAAGATAAAAATTTACAAGATAATAACTCCTGACAAAAGAGAATTTTCCATAGATGCAAATGTGTACAAAAACGGTTCATCTACAATAGGCGGAGATTTAGCGGCTGTTGCATACTACACAAGAATGCCACACTATCCAGGAGACTGGAAAAAAGGTGCTCTACAACTTGTACCGACAAGTATCCGAGAGATGGGACGTCCAACTGTAATAAGAGCAGGCGATGAAGTTACATTCATAATCAATAATGATTTGAGCATTTTTAAACCAAAAGAATAACATTGAATTGCATAATTTTTGAAAAACTGTGTTTACCTCAAAGTTATAAATCAAGTGTGCTTTTTTATTGATATCTTTTTATTTTTTATTTAATATATGTCATTAATCAAAGAATAAGAAGCAATGTCATGCCTGATAACAAACACTTGGATTTTAATATTATTGCATCGGACTGTCTCATAGCTACAGATACAGACAGTAAAGAAGTTATTGAAAACTTGGAAAAGCTAAAAGAAAAGCATTCTGACATTGAACTTATAGCAATATTTAATTATTTTTTAAAAATCGAATACCGAAGTGATGTTCTTTACTGGATAGTGAAGAATCTTGATAAATACAGAGATTCTTCATCTTTAGAGCCATTAACGAAGCTGCTTTTGATGAAAGATGGTGTACCGAATGCATCTTATACAAAAGAGGATTACACCAATCTTAGGGTATTGTGTGCAAAGGCTATTTCAAATATAAAAGATCATTCAAGCGTACATGCGCTTTTATATTGTTTAAATGACAAAAATGAGAACTATAAGATAAGACTAAGCTGTGCTGATGCATTGGGAAAACTTGGAGACAAATACGCCGTTACGACCCTGATGGACGTTGTGTCGGACGAAGAAGAAAAGTCGCTCTATATAAGAGAATCGGCAGCAGTTGCACTCGGACTTATTGGCGACATGAGAGCAGTAGATTCTCTTGTAAGAATTCTTGAAACCAAAAACGGAATCATGGATAAATTCACATACTTAAAAGAAAAAGTTGTTGAAGCAATTTGTAAACTAAATCCAAATGATGACAGGGTATATAAAGCGCTAAAAAATTCTCTGCTAGATGAAAATCCACAGGTAAGAATAAATACAATAGAAGCTCTTATGGAATACGATAATCAAGAGTCTCGTGAACTTATCAAGAATATGCTGAAAGACGAAGATGAAGAAGTTCAAAGAAATGCAGTAATTGCGTTGTATAATATTGACGGAGAAAAAATCTTAAGGGAAATAATAAACAGTTCCGAATATTCCACAGCGTGCAAAGAAGAAGCTCAGGACATTTTGGATAGTGAAACAGACGACAATGATTCAGAATAAAAAATCAATAATACTATTATCAGGCGGATTGGATTCGGTTGTATCATTAGCATTGCTTAGAAATGAGGGAATAAATATAACAAATGCCATAATATTTAACTATGGTCAGAAGTCTTTTGAAAAAGAATTTAAAGCAGCAGAAAAAATAGCAGAATTTTATGGAATAAAACTTGATTGTATAGAACTGGACTGGCTTAAAAATATTACAAACACAGCACTTGTTTCACAAGCTAGTGTACCTTCTGTAAACATAAAAAATCTGGACGACAAAACTCTAACAACACAAAGCATGAAAAGCGTATGGGTTCCAAACAGGAATGGACTCTTTATTCACATTGCCGCTGCATTTGCTGACTCTTTTAATATAGATTACATAATAATAGGAGCAAACAAGGAAGAAGCTGCAACATTTTCAGATAATTCAAAAGAATTTATAGAGGATATAAATAAATCGCTTAAAACATCAACAAACAAAAAAGTTGAAGTTCTGGCCCCACTAATAAATTTAAATAAAGAAGAAATTGTAAAAAAAGCACTGGAACTAAATGTACCACTTCAATATATAAACAGTTGTTACAATAATACGCCAAAACATTGCGGAAATTGTGAATCTTGTAACAGACTAAAGAGAGCACTTGTTATAGCAAAAAAACAAGATTTGATAGAACAACTTTTTGACTAAGGAGATATGATGAAATCTTTATTTATTGAGGAAGAAATAAAATATATAGGAAGCCAACTTTCACCACACTGGATTTATAAAAACTTCAACCTGCTTGGAGATGCCATTGTTGCATTCACAGGAGAAATGGATGTAAAAATAACAGAAATGGTAGATATTGAAGACGTTATATCAGACTCACCAATATACAGTAAAAAAATGGTTAGCTTTATAATTGAACAATTTGGCATAACAATGAAAGAATGCGTTTTAAGACAACGGTTCCTAATTTGCATAATAATTGAAGAATTGAAAAAGATAATTGGAGACAAATACAAAATAACAAGAAGCGGTGATGATATTTTTGTCAACATAAACGGAAAAGAAAAAAAATTATCAGTATCAATTGCGACAAAATCAATAACATCCGGGTTAATACACACAGGTCTTAACATAGATCCGACAGGGGCCCCTGTTGATGCTTGCGGCCTCACGACAGATTTAGGTATTACAGAAATTAAAGAATTTGCTAAAAATGTCATGAAAAGATATATTGAAGAAGATACTGAAATCACAGAAGCAGCTTGTAAAGTGAGGGGAGTGTAAAATGGCACCTACGCAAAATAAAAAAATGAAACAAACGATGGCACTATTTATAGTTACATTTCTTATATCACTTATTGTCATAACATATTTTATAAAAAGTTTTTCGCCAAACGTAGATGTTGAAATAGGCGGAGAAGCAGAAGAACAACAAGTTGATGAAAGCACATCAGAAAGTGATGTAAAAAAAGCAATCGATGATAGGCTGAGATGGATACAAATGGAAGACAATATGCCCGGAGCCGCAAAAAGAGAAGATGATAAGGCATCCGGAGAAATAAACTACGAGCCCACACAGACTAAGGACTTGGAAGATATAGCGACAGAAGTATCGGAAAAAGGTAACAATACAGAAAAAGCAAAACAGCTGGAACCAGTTGAATACAAAGGGCCTCAACACGCTACAACAGTTACACCTCCGGTACCTGCAAAACCACAAGCGGAACCGCCGAAGATGTCTAAGGTTTATGTTGGATCATATCCGACAATAGAACAAGCAATACAAGCACAAAACAAACTTATGAATACATCAATATCAGTAAGTCCTTTTGTTAAAGAAGTAAACGGCAGCTACGTGCTGCAAGCCGGTTCATATGCAAATGCGGGGAAAGCTGAAGCTGTATCAAGAGAAATAAATTCTCTCGGATTCCACGCAAGAGTTGTTAAAGAATAGCAAAAGATTAATAATAACTTAACAAAAACCCGTTGTTATCGTTGACAACGGGTTTTGTTTGGGTTTTGATATAATTGTATCTCTATCGGGAGTACCAGGTTTGTGCTGAACGCTGATTTCCGGTCGCAGGTATGGCGCGCGAGACGCCGTTGCAAATCCCGCAAAAATAGGGCTAAGGTGTGTTTGCCTAACCTGACTAAATAATAATTAAATTAATATACAAGGAGAAATCATGCCAACAATTGCACAATTGGTAAGAAAAGAACGTAAAAGTTTAAAAGATAAAACTAAATCACCTGCTCTTACAAACTGCCCACAAAGAAGAGGCGTTTGCACAAGAGTTTATACAACAACTCCTAAAAAACCTAACTCAGCATTGAGAAAAGTTGCAAGGGTTAGATTGACTAACGGATTTGAAGTAACATCTTACATTCCGGGTATCGGACACAACTTACAAGAACACAGTGTTGTTCTTATCAGAGGCGGCAGGGTTAAAGACCTTCCTGGTGTTAGATATCACATCGTTAGAGGCACATTGGATACTGCAGGTGTTGCAAACAGAGCACAAAGCAGATCTAAATACGGTGCTAAAAGAGCTAAAAAGTAGTAAAGGAAGGTAATTAAGATGTCAAGAAGAAATAAACCACCAAAACGTATTCCGGCACCTGATGCAATTTACAACAGTGTCGATATAGCTAAGTTCATCAACAGATTGATGAGACGCGGTAAAAAATCTATAGCTGAAAAGATTTTCTACTCAACAATGGAAGCTATCAAAGAAAGAACAAAAGAAGATCCTATCGAAGTATTCAAAAAAGCATTAACTAATACAACTCCTTTGTTGGAAGTTAAAGCTAGAAGAATCGGTGGTTCTACTTACCAAGTTCCTGTAGAAGTTAAACCTGACAGAGGTATGGGTCTTGCTTCTATCTGGATGATAGACTCAGCTAAGAAAAGACACGGCAAATCAATGAAAGAAAAATTGACTGCTGAGTTAATAGATGCTTCAAACGGCCAAGGCGCAGCTTGCAAAAAACGTGAAGATACTCACAAAATGGCTGAAGCAAACAAAGCATTTGCTCATTACAGATATTAATATCTTAGGATATAATAAAAAAGAGTCCTGTGAAAACTGGACTCTTTTTTATTTAACTAAATTTATTTATATAGTTAACAAATGTTTACAATTAAATTTTTATACACTTAGTATATACTTTTTGGTTTTTTATAGGACTCAAACATAAAAAAGTATATACTCTTTTGTGGTTTCTGTAATAAAACTTAATATTTGAAATTTTTGTATGAATGTGTTGAGGCAATTATTTAGTTTTTATATACTTTATATAAACATAAGAGATAAATAAAGAGAATAAAGAAAAACAAACTAGACTAATAGATTTTAATAAACTTAAAACATAAATGGAACGGGAATAGGTATTTAACACGAGGCTATTAAAAAAAGCCTCTTTTTTTTGACAAAATGAACAGGCGCAAGCGTTGCTAGCCTTGTGAACTTATCTAAAGAAGTCGAAGACGTAGCTAAAAATGAACAGGCGCAAGCGTTGCTAGCCTTGTGAACTTGTCTAAAGAAGTCGAAGACGAAGATAAAAATGAACAAAAAAATATGACTAAACAATCAATATTAATTTATTGTTATTAACTCCAACCCAAATCAAAATGCCATCTTTCTTTGCCCGGATTTTTAAAATCTCCACCCCATCTCATACCAATAGATTTAGCATAATCACCAAGCAATTTATAATCAGCATCAGAACCATTTGCTATCTTAATGTCTATAGCTTTGCCGCTGCAATGTAGAGAATTTTTTGCAGCATTAGGGTTTGTTGCATACAATTTTGCTTGTTCGGCTTTTGTTCTGTATCCGCTAGTAATTGTAACCTTTAGACCTCTTGCCTTTGCAAATTCAAGTAATTGCATAGTTTTTTGCTGCATAACAGGATTCAATTGAGAAATTTTATCTCCATTAGAACCGAAACTGTTATAATCGTATGGTCTAAAATTATCAAATACAAACGGCTCTGGAGTGTGATTTATGTTTGGATCACTCAGTATAGACATCAACAAAGCAAAATATTGTTTTTCTAACTGAGCTTGATTCATCCACATATTGGTACAAAAAGTATCAATTGGAGAATACTGATTTGCAATTTGAGCAGGGAAAATAGATAAAGTATCAGGTTGAGAAGTGCTACCAAAAGAAGTAGGCATCAATCCTGAAAACATTCCAATATTATTGTTAAAGTTTAGTGGAAACGTCATAATCTTCCCTTTAAAATATCCCTTATATAAATAAAGTAAATTTAATGAAAAATATTGCCCAAAATGCTATAATGTAAACAAATATTAAGTAGGAATACATTGAAAAATTACACAAACAGATTAAAAATATCTTTATGAAAAAACTAAAGTCTGTACTAATAATTTTAATAATGCTTTGTTTTCTCAACTGTAATATAGTATCGGTTGCAGAAGAAACAGAAATGCAAACTAACACCCAAGAACAAACAGAAGAAATGTTTGCACCTGTTGAGCTTGATTTAACAGACTTTACACAAATGAATAAAGAAAATAAAAAATTCAAACTTTCTGCAGAAAAAGAGGGAAAACCGTCATACGTAAAAAACAAGGGACAAGTTTGGTCAGAGGACAAATTATTTTTATACAACTACTATGGAGATGAAACAAATCTTAGAGTACTACCAAGCTATGGCTCTCTTGGTAGCTATGTAACAAGAGACCTTGATGAAAAAACACAGGTAATGGTCGGACAAGACGGGATATCATCCATAAACGGAGACACGGTAAATTTTGCATACGCAAACAGTTCATACTATAGCAGTGGTGGACGTTTAGATAGAGAAGGGAAATTCATAAACTATTCATTAGGCGCATTCAACGAAACAGACACACAAAACCAAGAACTGGCAGCCATAGTCAGCACAAAACCTAAAAGTATACTAAACTCAAAAGGAAAGTTTTATGTTGGAGGCGGTGTATTTACAAATCTAATGAACAATGTTGATAAAAATACATCAGGACTTTTTGCGCAATACAAAAATGATAAATGGTCAATGGGTGCACAAATAGCAAGCTCAGGTTATTCAAAATCAGGTTATAACGATTCAAACAGTGCACATTTTCTAACAACGTATAAAGTTAACAACCATTTATCACTAAAAAACAAGATAGTTAAAACATTTGAAATTGATGAAATACAAGGCGAAATGGGAATAACATACAGCCCATTAAAAGACACAGAAAGACTACAGCTAGAACTTACCGCCGCAAACTACCAATCACAAAATATAATAACAAGACAAAGGCTAAAATTCAGTACATCACTTAGATTTTAAAAATTCCCGATTTTGCAAAGATAGTCATCTCTGGAGACATTAACTTGCTCAGATGTATCAAGATTCTTTATCGTAACCGTATTTGATTTTAGTTCATCATCCATAATTATTAGTGCATACTTAGCAGATTTTGCAGCTTTATCCAGTTGTTTTTTAAACTTTCTATTCGGATAATCAAATTCAGCACTAAAACCTTTACTTCGCAATTCTTCAGCGACTTTAAAGGCTTCTGATGTATTTTCAGAGACAACAAAGACATCTAACCTACTATCTTGTATATCAGAAATAAGTGAATTTAATCTTTCCATTCCCATGGCCCAACCAATGGCAGGTGTTGGTTGCCCACCAAGAGTTTCAACCAAAGAGTCATAACGACCGCCACCACAGACAGCATTTTGAGAACCCAAGTTATTCGATTTAATTTCAAAAACAGTTCTGTTGTAATAGTCCAAACCTCTTACCAAGAGTTTATTAACACTAAATTTAATATTAAGAGAATTCAAATATTCCTTAACCTTTTCAAAGTGTTCTTTACAATCAGGACAAATAAAATCGCCTAAAATAACTTTTTGAATATCATCTTTTTCAAATATTTTTTTACACGAATCGACCTTACAATCGAGTATTCTTAAAGGATTTTTTTCATATCTGAAATTACAATCCTCACACAATTCCGACAAATAAGGTTTCAATACTTCCTTTATAGAATCTCTGTATTTCTTTCTGCATTCAGGACAACCGAGCGAATTAATTTCAACATAAAGATCATTTAAACCAAGCTCATTCAGGTACTTAACAGCAAGATTAATTACTTCAGCATCAGCAGAAGGTTCAGATGAACCAAACATCTCAACACCAACTTGATGAAATTGTCTTTGACGTCCTGCTTGAGGTCTTTCATAGCGGAACATTGGTCCTTTATACCACAATTTAACAGGCTGAGGTAAACGAGAAAACCCGTGCTCTATATAAGCACGAACGACACCAGCAGTATTTTCAGGGCGCAAAGTCAAAGAACGTTCACTTTTTTCAAATGTATACATTTCTTTGTTAACAATATCAGTTGAATCACCAACACCCCTCGCAAAAAGCTCTGTTGCTTCAAATATAGGTGTTCTGATTTCCTTAAAATTTGCAAGTGTAAAAACTTTCTTTGCAGTATCTTCCATAAATTGCCATCTTATAGACTCATCAGGAAGAATATCCTTTGTTCCTTTTTGTGCTTGTATCACATTTACCTCTCATTCTTATACCACAATTATATATAAAAAACGGCTATTTCAATATACAAAAATTTATAGTAAAATTTACGAAGAATTACAAAAAGAGAGCTTGTAAAATGAAATTAAAAACTGCATTGACCGCTAAAAACATAAGTTTTACTTTACTGATACTATTTATAATATTTTTGATAATAAAAATGACAGATGTTGCATTGTTATTGTTTTGCAGCTACGTAATTGCCAGTGCAATTAATCCTTTTGTTGACAAGATGTCAGAAAAAATGCCAAGATCTTTTGCAACAACATTGATGATACTTTTAATAACTCTCGTAACGTTAGGTGTATTTATTCCAATCATCGTTATGTCAATAAACGAGATAAAAGAATTCTTAAACCAATTACCACAACAAATAGACAACATTCAACACTTTATAAACACATTTAAAATCGGTAAAGAAAATATTTCTCAATACCTTAATATAGAAACCGTTTTAAACAATTCATCGACAATAGCAAAAGAAGTAATAGATAAATCTATAAACGTAACACTTGGAATAGCAGGAGTGTTAACGATACTTGTTACCGTTGGCATTATCGTTTACTTTTTAAGCAATGATAGAGACGACATAAAAGCATTCAGCCTAAAGCTCTTTCCCAAAAACATGAGAAAAAGAGCCTCAGAGGTAATAGATGAATTAGAAACAAAAGTTGGCGGATACGTAACAGCGCAAATATTATCAATTTCTATAGTTGGCATAGTAGTAGCTATTGCTTTACTTATTATGAAAGTAGAATATGCAATTTTTCTTGGGTTTATATCAGCGATACTGGATTTAGTTCCGATAGTAGGCCCTGTAATATCAGGTATATTAATTCTTTTAATCGCATTTCCAAGAGGATGGATTATAGCTGCTTTAGCAATAGGTTCACTCTTGCTTGGACAGTTTTTGGAAAACAATTGGGCAAAACCATACTTTTTCTCAAAGTATATGGATTTACATCCATTAGTTGTGATATTTTCATTTGTAATAGCAGCAAAATTTTTGGGTGTTATTGGTGTTCTCATAGCACCTGCCATTGCCGCTGTTGTCGTAACATTATTTGAAGAAATATATGTAAAAACGATGAACTCTGATGACGAACAGGAAGAAAGCAAAGAATAGATGACAGATATTGTATTATATGAACAACCTGCAAAGAATCCTGAGATAAATATATGGATGGCATTTCCATCCATGAAAACTTTTGGTATGTCATCATTAGGCTATATGTCCATAGTAAAAACACTTGATTCAAGACCGGATTACTATGTAGAAAAAATATTCACAGACACAGAGAAAACAAATATTCCCACATCACAAGTTCATGTTATGGGCTTTTCAGTATCTTTTGAAATCGACTTTCTGGGAATATTCAAAATTTTGGAAAATCACAACATTCCAATAAAATCAACAGAAAGAAATGAAGATACGCCTATAATTTTTGGCGGAGGTCCTGTTCTAACCACAAATCCTGAACCTTATGCAGAATTCTTTGATTTTATAATCATTGGAGATGCAGAAAATATCGATACAAACATAATAGATGTAATAAAAAATAATAAAAATTTAAAGAAAAATGAAATCCTACAAATACTATCAGAAGTTGATGGAATATATGTACCAGCTCTGACAAACTACAATCCTGAATTTGGTGTAAAAAAATTAAACGGAGAAAAACTGGAAGTAAAAAAATTATCATCGGCTCTAAACAGCTGCATAACAACACCGGTACTAAGCGAAAAAAGTTTCTTCTCTAATACTTTTGTAATTGAAATAGTAAGAGGTTGTCCACAACGCTGCGGATTTTGTCTTGCTTCATATATGAACTTACCTGTCAGATTTTGTGAGTATGAAAAAATAAAAGAAAGCATTGATAAAGGCCTCAAATATACAAATAAAATTGCACTTCTTGGGGCGCTTATAACAGCACACCCGCAATTTGAAGAAATATGTAAATATATTCTAAAAAAACGAGAAGAAATACCTAATCTGGAACTGTCTGTATCTTCTCTCAGGGCTGATTCAATATCCCCAATTATAATAGAAACCCTTACAAAATGCGGCCAGAAACATTCAACAATAGCTATCGAAGCAGGCTCCGAACGATTAAGGAAAATAATTAACAAGAATCTCTCAGAAGAACAGATTTTTGATATGGTAAAAACAGCAAAAGAAAACGGACTAAAGGGTCTTAAAATATACGCAATGATAGGCCACCCGACAGAAACAAAAGAAGACATAAAAGCTCTTGTTGAACTTGGAGCAAAATTGAAAAAAACACATAAAGATTTTGATTTTACATTTTCTTTTGCAACTTTTGTACCCAAAGTAAACACTCCGTTCCAATTTTGCAAAAGAGAAGATACGAAAACTTTAGAAAAGAAATACGAATACTTAAAAAAAGAATTCCACAAACTTGGAATAAAGATAAGAACATCCAGCGTAAAATGGGATTATTGGCAGGCAGTATTATCCAGAGGGGACAGACGTCTTTGTGATTATTTGATTCAGGTTTACAAAGAAGGTGGAAATCTTGGTGCATTTAAGCAAGTCTACAAAAAATTTGAAGAAAAAAAACTACTACCTTCATCAGATTATTATGCCATAGAAAAAAAAGATACAGATAAAGAATTGCCTTGGGATTTTATAAAAACTTACCCGTTCAAAGAGGCTTTAATATCAGAATATAAAAGACTTTTAGGTTAATATTAAAAATTGTAAAACCTTAATAAATTTTTTATAACTAAAAGGGTTGACAATTATTTTCTTGATGTCATAATAAATAAGTAAGGTTTAAGTGTAGTCGAAACACTAAATAACATTAATAACCCCGAACACATATAAACTCCTAAATAATAAACACAAAAGAGACCATTAGGATGCAGAAAACAGACCACTCAATTGAGTGGCTTTTTTTTATTTTGTTTAAAAATGCAATATCTGATATCAGATTCATATATTTTTGTCATCATATGATCAAAATATTCACGATATTAAGTGTACATTAAACAACAAATAACGATTTTGCTTTTAAATCGTGAAATGATTATAATAATTTGTATGGAAATAATTGACGCAAAATTAATCGAAGAAGCAGTCTACAATCTCTGCATACAGGCAAATACAGCATATAACGAGAATCTCTACAAGAATATTTGTCAAAAATATATTAATTCTCAAAACAGCAAAAATACAAACTCATCACAAAGACTTTTTAACATACTAAAAAATATTGAATTGTCCTATAAAACAAAAAGACCAATGTGCCAAGATACAGGACAAGTGATAGTATTTATGTCTGTCGGAGAAAATATACACATCAACGGTAATTTAAATGATTCAATAAATAATGCGGTTAAAAATGCATATTGTAATAATTACTACAGAAAATCAGTAGTAACAAATGCTATTTTTAACAGAAATAATACTCAAACAAATACTCCTGCTATAGTTTACACAGAAATATCAAACAACAAAAATGAAATCGAAGTGAACCTTTTGGTAAAAGGTGCAGGTTCTGAAAACTACAGTAG
Source organism: Candidatus Gastranaerophilales bacterium (assembly GCA_944326555.1). Taxonomy (GTDB): domain Bacteria; phylum Cyanobacteriota; class Vampirovibrionia; order Gastranaerophilales; family Gastranaerophilaceae; genus Limenecus. Next base: position 73,013 of record CALVEK010000004.1, read on the forward strand.
CGCCAAAATGTTCAAACCAACATCAACAAAAGAAGAAATATTTGATTTTATAAAAAACAGAATTGAAACAGCAGGAGAAAAGGCCTGTCCACCCTTAGTCATAGGACTGGGCATAGGAGGAACTCTAGACAGTGCAGCAATACTTAGCAAAAAAGCATTTTTTAAAGAAAATAACTCCGCTGAAGAAGAAACCTTTATAAGAGAATTAAAAAATTATTTATCAAATCTTGAGAATAGCATTCTTGATATAAAAATAGAATCTTCATCGACTCATATTGCCTGTTTACCTGTCGCAATAACGTTAAATTGCCATTGTACAAGACATGCATCTTGCAAAATATCACAAAAAGGTATTGAATATTTTGAACAAAAACCTCAATTTATAAACACAGAAACAATAGAAAATAACATAAAAGAAATCAAAACAAACAATACAGATGAGTTAAAAAAGCTAAAAAAAGGTGAACAAATCCTATTAACAGGCGAAATTTATACAGCAAGAGATGCTGCTCACAAAAAGATATATGAATATTACAAACAATATAAAAAATTACCTTTTGACATTAAAAATAAAATAATATTTTATGCAGGACCTTGTCCGGCAGCTCCAAGTGAAATTATCGGACCGATAGGACCAACTACATCATCCAGAATGGATAATTATTGTGAATTTTTATACACAAAAGGATTAATTGCAACAATTGGTAAAGGGGAGCGTTCTAAGAATGCTGAAGAATCGATAGAAAAAAACAACGGAAAATACTTTACTGCACAAGGAGGTATTGCCTGCTTGCTTGCTCTATGTGTAAAAAAATCAGAAATTATTGCATTTGAGGAACTCGGTACAGAAGCTGTTCGCAAACTCTTTGTTGAAAAACTCCCTGTAACAGTTGAAATATAAATTTCAAAAATTTTAATACAATAACAAAAAATATTTTCATAAGTTTTAGAAATATTATGAAAATAATCAATAGCCGATACAAATATCAACCAAATAATCAAAACAAAACCGAAATATCAAAAAACAAATCGATTTATATACAGCCAAGTTTTGGAAACAGTATTCAAGTTCTTGAAAAAGCAGAAAAAAGAATAAGAAGAAAACTATCCATACAAAGACTTATTCTATCTTTTATAGGAAGAGATAAAGACCCCTATTACTATAATCTAAAAAGTATCGAAGGCATACAAAACGGAATAAAAATATTTGAAGGACTAAGCCTAAAAGAAATAAGGTTTCTAGGACAGGATTTACACACAATAATAACCAAAAGAGGCTGCTATAATAAATGTCTGCACTGCTACGCCGGAGCACAAAAGCCTAAAAAAGAATTTAGTGAAATATTGTTTGAAGATTTTAAATCTCTAATAGATGGTTTTGAAAAACTAAAAACCAAAAGCGGCATTAATTTCATGACAGACAAAAACCAAATCTCATACAGAAGCCTTGTTTACGATGCAGACAACATTGATATCGGAATAAAAGATTTACGAGGTAACATACATGAATTTCCTGAGCTAAACAAAATGCTCTACAATTACACTGGACAAAAAGGAATTTTTGACACCAGCGGATGGACAATTAATAGCAAAATGCACCAGCAAAGAGCAGAAAGAATCGTATCTTATTATACAAAAGACGAAAATATAAAGGAATTATACCAATTCAATATCTCAATAAATCCATTTCATTCAATACTTGTAAAATCAAATGAACTACAAGAAAAAGGGTACGAAGAAAAAGCAGAACAACTTTATAAGGTATATATAGAAAGAATAGCAAATGCTATCTTAACCTGTAAACCAATACTGAAAAAAGAAGAATTTAATTTAATAATAAGAGCTTTCAACAATAGTACTCCCAACATGGAAAAATACAACAAAAGTACTGTAGAAAAAATATTAAAAGACATAAAAAAACATATATATAAAATAGGTAAACTAGACCTAAAAACAGACAAAAAATATTTCAAAAATGAAAGCGATTTAAATACAACCATGAAAGTGCTTGAAGAAAAATTAAGCTACATAGACACAAAAATGGTTATAACATCAAAGTTAAAAGCATTAATTGATGATGGCAAAAAACCACTAACAGACTACAAAACAATGCTGTTAATCAACAGAAAATATGAAAGTGATATGTTCTTTGACATGTTCAAAAATGATAAAAAATACAACTCTGATCTTTGTAAATACACAAAAATGGTTGATATTGACGGAAGACTATATTTACACGACAACTATAGAGTTATACCTACAAACATACAGCTTAATTTTATAAACAAAAATAAAGAAAGCGAAAGTTTAAGTAATAAAGAAATATTTACAATCAAAAAAGAAAGACTATAAAAGAGGCCTCCTGAAAGGAGACCTCTAAAAACTAACTTATCCTAAGAAATTCTTTGGAACATATAACCGATACCTCTTGCTGTAAGAATTAATTCCGGGTTAGCAGGGTCGGTTTCCAATTTAGAACGCAACCTTGAAATATGAACATCAACAACTCTGGTATCAATACGATGATCAGGCGGATATGCCCAAACATACTGCAATATTTCATTTCTGGAATAAGCCTGTCCTGAATTGTTAACCAATAGTTCAAGCAAGCTAAACTCCATACCAGTAAGTCTGATTCTTTCATTTTTTCTAAAGACTTGTCTTCTTGCAGTATCGATTTTGATATTACCTGTAGTAATAACGTTCTTTGTAACTTTGCCTGTTGATGGAACAATTTCTCTGTTAGTAGAACGTCTTAAAACAGATTTAACACGAGCTTCCAATTCTTTAGGGCTGAAGGGCTTAACAACATAATCGTCAGCACCCAGCTCTAGACCTGTTATTCTTTCAGAAACATCACCCAAAGCAGTTAATATGATTATAGGAACATCAGAAGTTCTTCTTATCTCACGACAAACCCCATAACCATCCATTTTTGGCATCATAACATCTAAAACAACCAAATCAGGATTTTCTTTGTTAAAAACAGCAACTGCTTCTTCTCCATCTGCTGCAGTAACTATATCATAACCTATCATACCCAATCTTGTTTCCAAGATTCTACGGATACTTGCTTCATCATCAGCAATCAAAATCTTTTGTTTAGCTTCACCTTGTTCATTTGATTCAGTGGTTGGACACATGTTAAAAACCTATCTTTCTTTACCCTATGCATAAAACATTTGTATACTAATCAAAAACATATACATCACTAATATCAAAATAATGACGATATATTACAAAATATTGATTTTTTTTAAATTATATTACAGATTTTTCATATAGTCAACTTAGATTAGCCATAAATTGCATTAGAATTTTGGTGGTGTTATAAAAGTATTAGGTAGAGAAAAGAGAGGATATAATAATGTCTAACATTGAGGTAATATTACCCGACAATTCAAAAATCGAACTTGAAGAAAATGCAAACGGAATTGACTTAGCAAAAAAAATCAGCGAAGGACTTGCAAAAAATGCCGTAGCATTAGAAATCAACGGAGAAACTAAAGACATTCGAACATCCCTCTCTAACAACGACAAAGTAAGAATACTTACGGCAAAAGATAAAGAAACTCTTGGTATTCTAAGACACTCAACTTCTCACATTATGGCTCAAGCAGTTATTGCCCTTTTCCCTCAAGCAAAACTAGCCATTGGTCCAGCTATAGAAAACGGTTTTTATTACGATTTTGACTTAGAAGGTCATACGTTTACAGAAGATGACCTGTCAAAAATAGAAGAAAAAATGAAAGAAATAGTCAAAGACAATTTGACTTTCGAAAAATACCTTGTACCTGATGTAGATGCACAGATAAAAGAATTCAAATCACAAGGCGAAATTTATAAAGCAGAGCTTCTTGAAGAACACAGAAACCATAAACCAACTTTATTTATAACAAAAGACAAAGACGGAAATGCATTGTTCAATGATTTGTGTGCAGGTCCTCACTTACCAAATACTTCTTTTATAAAAGCGTTCAAACTTATGAAAGTTGCCGGTGCATATTGGAGAGGCAATGCCAAAAACAAGATGTTGCAAAGAATCTATGCAACTGCATTCTGGACAAAAGACGACCTCAAAGAATATCTGACAATGTTAGAAGAAGCAGAAAAACGCGACCACAGAAAACTGGGAGCAAAACTTGACTTATTCTCAACAAGAGAAGAATTGGGCGGTGGTCTTGTGCTATGGCATCCAAATCTTGCTGTAGTTAGAGAAGAAATAGAAAATTACTGGAGAACAGAACACAGAAAAAGAGGCTATGTGATAGTCAACACTCCTCATATTGCAAAATCAAAATTGTGGGAAATTTCAGGACACGCTGATCATTACAGAGAAAATATGTTCTTTATTCAAAAAGAAGAAGATTCAGATGATCAATTTATCTTAAAACCAATGAACTGTCCTTTCCATATACTTATATACCAAGCAAACAGACATTCTTACCGTTCGTTACCCTTGAGAATGGCTGAATTAGGAACAGTATACAGAAAAGAACACTCAGGAGCACTTGCAGGATTGACAAGAGTTCAAGGATTCACACAAGACGATGCACACATTTTCTGTACTCCTGAGCAACTTGTTGACGAAATTAACGAAATCATTGATTTTGTAGCAGACACAATGGCTATTTTCAAAATGAATTTTGAAGTTGAACTGTCAACACGCCCTGAAAGCTATGTTGGAGAAATAGAAAACTGGAACAGAGCAGAAGCAGGCTTGAAAGAAGCTATGGACAGACGAGGAATGAAATATGAAATCAATGAAGGAGATGGAGCATTCTACGGTCCAAAAATTGACTTTAAAGTAAAAGATGCAATAGGTAGAACTTGGCAGTGTGCAACTATCCAACTCGATTTCAACTTGCCTGAACGTTTCGACATAAAATATCAGGATAAAGACGGTCAGCTCAAAACTCCTGTAATGTTACACAGAGTAATTTTTGGCTCAATGGAAAGATTCCATGGCATACTAATCGAACACTATGCAGGAGCTTTCCCTCTATGGCTTGCCCCAACTCAAGTTGCAATTGTTCCGATTTCAAATGAAAAACACACTGATTATGCAGAAAAAGTTTACAAGAAACTTCGTGCTGCAGGAATAAGAGCAGAACTTGATGACCGCTCAGAAAGCATGAATTACAAAATCAGAGAAGCTCTTCAAGACAAGAAAATTCCATACGTTGTTGTTGTGGGAGACAAAGAAATAGAAGAAAATTCTGTAGCAATAAGAAAAAGAGGAAAAGGTCCTATCGGTTCACAAAAAGTTGATGAATTCTTGGCAGGACTTTTGGATGAGATAAAAAACAGAGCATAAAATGGAAAAACTTGTAAAAGAATTCAAAAAACCGATTTCCGGTGAATCAGTTTGGATTGGCCCTGATAGCAAAGAAGACATTGTTATTATGGCACTGGAATCCAGTTGCGATGAAACTGCTTGTGCAATCGTTAAAAACGGAAGAGAAGTTCTTGCAAATGTAGTTGCATCACAAATCAAAACACACCAAAAGTATGGCGGTGTTGTTCCCGAAGTTGCAGCAAGAGAACATTTGGATGCTGTTAATCTTGTTATAGCAGAAGCATTTGAACAAGCAAAACTTTCGCCAAATGAAATAACAGCAATTGCAGCAACAGTTGGACCTGGGCTCGTAGGTTCACTTCTTGTTGGCCTCAATGCAGCAAAAGCACTTGCTGTAACTTATAACAAGCCTTTTATAGGGGTGAATCACTTAAATGCTCACGTATGTGCGAACTATATTGATACAGAGCTAAAACCTCCAATGATAGCACTGTTGGTAAGTGGTGGTCATACACAAATAATCAAAGTAGACAGCTACCTAAAACAGGAAATTATAGGCGAAACCATAGATGATGCAACAGGAGAAGCCTACGACAAAGTAGCAAGGTTACTCGGATTACCTTACCCCGGGGGGCTAAATTTGGATAGAATGGCACCATCAGGTAACCCAAACGCATTTAAACTGCCGCAGGCAAAAGTCCAAGGTGAATTTGATTTTAGCTTTTCAGGATTAAAAACAGCGGTTTTAAATCTAACAAGAAAGTTAGAAAAAGAAACAGGCTCAATACCCAAGGAAGATGTTGCTGCAAGTTTTCAGGAATGCATCACTTCTACATTATTCAAAAAAACACTAAAAGCAGCAGAACACTTTGGAATAAAACAAATAGTTCTTGGCGGCGGTGTTGCGGCTAATTCAGAGATACGAAAAAAATTCTTTGCCCTTGAAAATCAAGGCTACAAAGTTTTTGCACCGGCAATGAAATATTGTACTGACAATGCGTCTATGATTGCCAGTGCCGCATATTTTTTGGCAAATACAACAGATTCACTTGAAATAGAAGTATTTTCAAGATGCTAAAATACATTGCTGCATTTTTGATATTTTTTATGCCTGCTTCAGCGGCTTTTGCAAGAACAAATGCCGAAATAGGCAGACAACTTTATGCAACTGCAAATGCGGTAAAAAAAGTTAGTCCTGCGCGTGCAGAGAAAATGAAAGAGGATATTGCTTCATTCTTAATTGATATTAATATGCTCAACTTCAACGAAAATAATGCAAACTGGAAAAAACTTCCAAGCGGCTATCTGTACGATGCAAAATCAGTACAACATGTATACCTTAGACACATTGGCGTCTATAAATCACCGGACGGAAAAATGATGGGTATTTTTGATATGAATTGCGAAGATGTCAACGATGTACAGGAAAGAGTGTACGGGTATGTAAAAACAACTGATGTGTACTTTTCTACAACATACAAAACAAAAAACGGGCATTCAAAAGGCTTTGCTCAAACATTCTGCAAATAGATTATTAAATATTAATTTTCGACACCCAAAAAAGTTAAAGTATCTTGCCATAAGGTAATTAAAGTGATATATTTGTAGAGCTATAGTTTTAATTTAGAGATTTGGTATGGGTATTAAAAATAAAAATTTATCCGCTAAAGATAGAATAGTTTTAGCGCTTGATACTGATTCATTGGAAGAGGTAGAAAGACTTGTTACACTTTTAAAAGACTACGTAGGGTGCTTTAAAGTAGGACCGCAACTTTTTACATCTTGTGCATACGACGCAATAGACTTGATAAAAAAGCTGGGTGGAGAAGTTTACTTTGACGGAAAGTTTCACGATATACCATCAACTGTGGCAAAAGCAGGCTCCAACCTTATTAAAAGAGGTGTTACGAGTTTTAGTGCACACCTTGCCGGTGGAACAAAAATGCTAACAACAACAGTCAAAGTAGCAAGAGAAACAGCAAAGAAATTTAATATGCCCGCACCAACAATCCTAGGTGTAACACTTTTGTCGAGTTTTGGTCAAAGAACACTCACAGAAGAACTTAACGTTAAGATGAATATTGATGAGTATGTATCGCATCTTACTTACTTGGCAAAAGAATCAAAAATTGACGGCGTAATTGCAAGTGCTTCAGAAGCAAGAAAAATAAGAAAAGAATTCAGCGATGAATTTATCATACTTTGTCCCGCAATTAGACCGACATGGTCTGTTGTAAACGATCAGATTAGGGTTGTAACCCCTGCAGATGCAATTAGAGCAGGTGTAGATTATATGGTAGTAGGTCGTCCAATAACATCAGCAGATGACCCAATCGCTGCAGCGAACCTAATTATTGATGAAATTGAAGAAGCATCCAAAACTGTTCAAATTTAACAAAAAGACTGGAGGTATTAATGATTATTGGCGTTCCTAAGGAAATTAAAAACTGTGAAAACAGGGTATCATTAATACCGTCGTCGGTGAAAACGCTTATAGAAGAAGGCCATACAGTCTATATTGAAAAAGGTGCAGGTGAAAAAATAGGTTTTACTGATGAACATTATGCGCAAACAGGAGCAAGTATTGTTGATACTGCGCAGGAAGTTTATTCTAAATCAGAAATAATAGTAAAAGTAAAAGAATTGCAAAAAGAAGAATTCGCATATTTAAAAAACGGGCAAACAATTCTTGCATATGCACACCTGGCAATAGAACCTGAACTTTTAGAGGTTCTACTAAAGAAAAAAATAACAACAATAGCGTACGAAACTATTCAAACAACAGATGGGAAATTACCGTTATTACAACCTGTAAGTGAAATAGCAGGCAGAGTATCTATACAAATAGGTGCAAGACTTCTTGAAAATACTCATGGCGGAGTCGGCAAATTATTAGGAGGAGTCCCCGGAGTTTATCCTGCAGAAGTTTTAATTATTGGAGCAGGTGTTGTTGGGACAAATGCTGCAAAGGTTGCTGTAGGAATGGGAGCAAGTGTTACGCTTTTGGATATTTCTCCCAAAAAGTTAACAAAAGCTGACAGCATTTTTAACGGCAGAGTAAAAACAGCCATTGCAAACAAATATAATGTTGAAAAATTCACAAAAACAGCAGATATTGTTATAGGTGCAGTACTTGTTATAGGAGAAAAAGCACCACACATAATAACAGAAGAAATGGTTAAAAATATGAAAAAAGGTTCTGCCATAATTGACGTATCAGTTGACCAAGGCGGTATTGTAGAAACAATAAAAGAACCTACATCATTGGATAATCCGACATTTATAAAACACGGTGTAATACACTACGCAGTACCGAATATTCCAAGTTGCGTAGCCAGAACGGCTACTATATCTCTTAACAACTACATACTTCCATACATTTCAAAACTTGCAAACAAGGGTTTTATAGCTGCAGTAAAATCAACACCGGAACTATACAAAGGGGTTAATACGTTCCAAGGTAAATTAACCAGCCCTGAGCTTGCCAAATCAATAGGCTATCCATATTCTGAACTGTCTATGCTTATTGGTTTTTAATAATTTCTTAAAGAAATAGCAAAAATTTTTTTCACAAGCATTAATCTAAAAAAGGATGCAATAGTGAAAGTTAATAGTTTTTCACCCAATTTTACAGGCAAATACAAAGTTGATCCCACTAAAGTAAACACAGGAGATCAAATGATTTCTTTGGGGTATATTGTTGCAATGTCAAAAAACGATAAAGAAGTATTCAATAAATTAGTGAATACAAACCTGACACAAGAAGTAGTATTTGACATACCTGATATCCAAGACAAAGAAGCCGAAGATATTATGCAAGAGTCAGGAATAAAATTTTCCAAACTTGCTTAAGATAATTCAACAATCGATTGTTTAACCCTTGCAATACATGCTTGAGAACTGTGTTCCCATTCACGAAAAGATATTCTAATAACTTTATATCCTGCTCTTTCAAGTATAGTTTGTTTTTTCATGTTAGAAATATTTTCTTTTAAAGAATCTTCAACACCGTCAATTTCAATTATTAAAGCAGTACCTGTCTCGTCAGAAACAATCAAATCGGGTTTTACACCTGCAGCTTCAATACCTGCTTTAACGGAGAAACCTTCCATTACTAATGCTTGAGCAACAGTTTGTTCAAATGAATTTTTGAATTTATTTTTCGTAAATTCATCATCTTTTGCAGAATCAATGTAACGTTGAGTATACTCAATGTAATCTTTCAATAATCCCGATGGTAGAGTCATAGGGTCTTTAGATATATATGTAATCAATTTTTTTCTTGCCCTTGTTATTGCAACATTAAACAAGTTTGGCTTTTGCAAAAAAGTAAGACTTTGGGCAAAACTGTTATCAGCAATAGCTAGAGAAAAGATTATTACATCTCTCTCATCACCTTGAAAAGTATGAGCTGTACCCACTTCTATTTGGTGTTTTCTTATCGTTGTCTCCGTCAAAACCCTGCACAGAGCCTTTTGAATTAAATCTACCTGACCTCTAAAAGGAGAAACAATACCAATAGATACAGGATTATCATCATTGCCCTCATCATCGGCAATAAGTTCGTGTACTCTTTTTATGACAGCCTCACACTCCGGCATATTCCTTGTAGCATCAGAATCAACTTTTCCGTCCAATACTCTATGAAGTTCCAAAACATCATCAGTACCTGAATCTTTTGTCATTATACGAATTCTGTTACCGTAAAATTCCTGATTACTAAATTGAATAATAGGATAGTAACTTCTAAAATGCTCATCCAGCAGAACCGGACTTGTAGAATAATAATTGGCCAAATCAAACATTGAATTTGTTCTAAAACGCCACATCAACTGATATTTATCAGGAATATTGTACTGACTTAAGAAAGATTGCTCTTTAGCTTTTTCCAAGAATGACAAATGAGGTAACTGTTTATCATCACCAACGATTACAGCCTTTTTAGCTCTGAATAATATAGGAAAACAACTGGCTATATCACACTGAGAAGCCTCATCAATAATAGCAACATCAAACAATCCTGATTTCATAGGCAAAGAACCTGAAACAGCGTATGTCGTAACACACCAGCAGGGAAAAGCCTCTAACAAAGGTGTAAAATCTTCTTCTTCTAACAACCTGTTTTGAAGATTTTTCTTTCTTTCGACAATTGCCTTTGTATGTATAATAAGTCTTTGTCTTTTAACCTGATCACGCAAAAGGCCTTTCAATGACTCTCTTCTTTTATTCTTCAAGATATCAACAGCGAGACCTCTTTGTTTTTTCTTAAGTTCTTTTATCTGTAAAAGCAGTTGATGAATATTACCTATTTTATGAATTCTTGTCTCTACTATTCTTGCTTCACAATCAAGCTCGGCAACTTGCAATTCTAAAGATAATCTCATTATAGACTCAGGATCAGATGGCAATGAAGATACGCCAAGAATTTTTTTAAGTTTCATTGCACTAAAAGTATTTGCAATATTTGTAAACAGACCTGACTTTTCCAGATTTTTTTCAATACTGGACAAAACTTTCTTTATTTCATCAACTTCATCTTTTTTGAGCTTCTTATTGATGAACTGCTTTTCTCCCAAATCAAATTCAAGAGAATTTTTCTTTTCAATAATTGCATGCCAATCGTTCTCAAGAGAAATAATTTTTTCACACTTACTTTCCAACTCTTTTATAGCAGAAAGCAAATCTCTCATATCATCGACATCTACAAGAATAGCCTGTTCATATCCGGTATCAATATCTATTTTATTAGCTATTAAATCCTGAAGTTGAAAACTCAACTGTTTTTGATAATTTAATCTACCAGCGCGTAAAGCCAAAAATGGTGCACCAAGTTCATTCAATCTCTGAGCAACAACATCAACGGCTTTATCCATTCTTGAAGCAACAAGAACAGTTTTGCCGTTAGCTACCAAGTGAGAAACTAAATTAACTATCGTTTGAGACTTACCTGTGCCAGGCGGTCCGTAAACTGCAAGCAATGAGTTCTGTTCAATTTTTCTTATTACATCCTCTTGAGAATCGCTCAAAGAAAGAGGCGTAACTGCAGCAAAATCCTTTAACTCCTTTTTCTCTTTAGAACCTTTATCAAAGAGTTTACCAACACCCCTCAGATACTCCTCATTAACGACAGAAAGAGCTGATTCTCTAAAATAACCGCTTGGCTTTTCTGAAATTTGAGTTAATTCATGCAAAACACCCGCTGTAACAGAGGGTCTTTTTGTCAAAATAACAGCGCTCTGACTTGTTACGGAAACTTTATCCAATTTTATTGAAGTTCTCTGTGAGGTTTGAGATTCTTCTACAAAATCATCAATGTTATCAGCATCAATTTTTTGATAAAAAGTCTCCTGATAAGAATCATCTTTTACAAAATTTTCAGTATCATCATCTTCATGATTCAAAGAGATCTCAACATCAGGGAGAATAGACTTAAGAGTTGTCAAAAATATATCAAGTTTTTCTTTGGTTAAAGGCAATTCCGGAACAACTTCCAAAAGCCCGTCAAGCATGTGCTCCATCTCATCTTCATCATCACTTTTACGCATCAAAGCAGTCAATGCCCCTGTGTTCAGAGACAAAACATCATCTTGTAAAGTACAGGTTATATTAACGCCTTCTCTCTCTAAACGGCAGGGTGCATATAATAATGGCGTCAAAAATTCATTTTTTCTTTTTGATTTAGAATTTTTACCAACAAGAAACAAATGCCCATAGATAAGATATTTATCTTTTTGGCTCATTTCACTTTGAATCATCAACTCTGTCAAATCACTATCAGAGCCATCAAGAGCAAGAGGATTATCAAAATTAGAAAATAAAGATTCTTCACCCTTAAGAAAAATCCATTTATTATCTTTATCCTGCTTTAAATTTCTAAAAGTAGAACTTTGTACTTCTTCTCTAACACAATCATGCAAATACAAACTTAATCTTTTTATAAAACTGTCGTGAAATGCCGACTGTATAATTTTAGTTGCTTCTTGTAACATAATATTCTCTACAATAATTAATCCCATAATAGATTATACTAAATAATGAAACAGCCGTATCGTACGGAATGAGGATATTCTAAACAAAAAGAACAAAAAAAAGAGGTCGGAAATACATCACAACCTCTTCTTTTATAAAAATAAAAAAACTACTTAACAGCTTCTTTGAATTTTTTACCAGCTGAGAAAGCAGGAACTGTTTTAGCAGCAATTTTGATTGTAGCGCCAGTTTGTGGGTTACGACCAGATCTAGCAGCTCTTTTTCTTGGTTCAAAAGTACCGAAACCAACCAAAGTAACTTTTTGTCCTTTAGCAACTGATTTTGTAACTGTTTCCAAAGTAGCAGCGATAACGTCAGCAGCAGCTTTTTGAGAAACTTTAGCTTTTTTAGCAACCTCTTTTACTAATTCTTCTTTGTTCATAAGAACCTCCTTTTTGTTAACATAGACTATTATATCTATTTTTCTTAATTTAGCAAGCATTTTTAAGAAAAAAAAAGAAAACAACTTAACTATAATTAGTTTTACAAGGATAGTAACAAACAAAACCTTTGCACGGCAAGGGTTTTAACAAGAAGAACTATAATACCCAAGAAGGGTCTAATCTTCCGAATTTTACGTTATTGTAATAATAAGTTAATATTTGATAAGCGTTATAACCTTGCTGCGCAAGATTATTAGCACCATGCTGACTCATCCCTAAACCATGACCATTTTTTTTGACATTATCATCAAAAGACGGTACAGATTTTAAATACGGCAAATCTCTATTCCAAACAGCACCGGCATTAACCGTATGCCCACCTGCGGAAGCAGAATAATAAGCAGGTATGACCTTTTGATTATAAGTAATAACAATTCCTTTTGTTTCCATAACAGCGCTATTTGTAGTTGCTGTTTCAGCAGAGGCACCGCCATATGCTTGATCTTCTGGTGTATCTTTTAAATCATATCCATGAGATGCCCTCTTTCCTCTGTTGGCAATCGCATAGCTTCTTGCCGCAATAGCTTGAGCCTTTAGAGCCTCATAATTCCACTTTGATGGCATTTCAGAAGGTACAACACCTAACATATAATCTTCAAGAGGGACGTTATTAACGACAACCAGCTTTCCACCCCTATTTTCAATTATAAGTTCCCCTCGGTACCATTTACGCTTTGCAGAAACAAAACCTTTTTCAGGAGGCTTTATAACGACCCTTGCTATATTTAAATTAAACCACTGATCATTAAGCTCAATTGCAACGGTAGAACCCATTGCTTTAAAATTATAAGGTTTCATTGCCTTTAGTGTATAAAAAGCTCTGTTATGTAAAGGGCTTATTAACTGAGAATCTTTGCTTGTGCCGATTCTTGTTTCTTGGACACCATCAACAAGACCTATTTTCATAGCAAAAGCACTCTGAGAATGTAACAGAGTAAAAATAAAAAATACTGCAAATATCAAATTTCTTATATTCATAAGTTAACGAGTTTCTGCTTTTTCAAGAAAAGAGATTATAGCGATAGCCAATTGTTTTCTTGTTTCATCATCTGCTTCTTTGAGATAGCTAAATGCTTCGGCTAAAGACTCAGAAGCGTCATACCATCTGTGAAGAACATAATTAAAAGCACCAAATAAATTTGAGTTTAATGTTACGCCAAAGTCTCTCGCTTTAACTTTTATAAACTCAGCACACTCAAGCTGCAAATCTTCCTTTGAGTTTTTCAAAAGACTTACCGCTAAACTCAGTGTAGGTTCTTTGTCATACCAACGTTTATTATTATCCATAATAACTCTCCACAAAGACATTATAACATCAAAAGTTTTTATATAGTCATCATTTTTTTGTATTATAATTACAGATAGATTACATATATAAAGTTTTTGGCTTTAAAATTGTTTGACAACAAAAAATAATTACAAAAATAAAAAAGATAAGAAAATAAGGAATATCGGCAATGAATAAATACCTTTTGGAAATAGGAACAGAAGAATTACCATACAAGTTTGTAAATACAGGTCTTGTTCAACTAAAAACAGCATTCGAAAAATTGTTAAAAGAAAACAATATTGGTTATACGAATATCAAATCTTACTCAACCCCAAGAAGATTAACAATTATTATTGAAGGGTTTGAAGAAAAACAGCCTGACACAATAAAAACCCTAAAAGGACCTATTGCAAATATTGCTTATGATGAAAACGGAAATCTAACAAAAGCCGGATTAGGATTTGCAAAGAAAAATGGAGTAGATGAGTCAGCCCTATACAAAGAAGACAATTATGTCTGGGCAAAGATAGAACAAAAAGGCAAATCAATAAGAGATATTCTTTCAAATAATATTGAAAATATGGTACTAAAAATGCAAGGACCATATTTTATGAGATGGGCAGATTTAGATGTAAAATTCCAACGCCCGATCAGATGGGTAGTTTCTCTTTTGAATGACGAAGAATTAAAGATAAAAATTGCAAATGTCGAATCATCAAGGTACTCAAGAGGTCATAGATTTAAGTCTGACAAAGTAGAAATTAAAAGCCCTGACAGCTATGAAAATGCTCTTTATGAAGCAAATGTTATTGTCGATTCACAAAAAAGAAAGAATGTAATAGTGGAATCAGCAAAGAGAAAAGCTGAAGAAGCAAATGCTGAAGTATATTTTGACGACAATCTTCTTGAAGAAGTTACAAATATATGTGAATGGCCTGTACCTGTTGTATGTAACTTTGATAAAAAATATTTAGAAATTCCTGAAAAGGTTACTGTAACAGTTATGGCGGTACACCAAAGATACTTCCCGATGTACCAAAAGAAAGAAAATGGCGGAAAACTACTAAACAGCTTTATTACAATAACAAACTATATCGGTGATAATTTTGAAAATATTAAAGCAGGAAACGAAAGAGTTGTCGTAGCAAGACTTGATGATGCAATTTTCTTTGTAAAAGAAGATACAAAAAAACCTTTTGAAAGTTATGTTGAAGAACTTAAAGGCATAACTTTCCAGAAAGGTATGGGTTCTGTTTATGACAAAACACAAAGAATAGTCAAACTTTCGGAATACTTGGCAAAAACAACAAATGCTCCGTTGGATACGGTTAAGAGAACAGCTCTTTTGTGCAAAGCTGATTTGGTTACCAATTTAGTTTTTGAATTTACAGAGCTGCAAGGATTTATCGGAGCAGATTACGCATTTAATGCCGGAGAAAAACCTGAAGTAGTTAAAGGGATAAAAGAGCATTACTATCCGCTTGGTGCAGACTCTGAGCTTGCCGAATCTAAAGAGGGACAACTTGTCGGTATTGCAGATAAGACAGACACAATAGTAGCGGTTTTTGCAGAGGGTAAAAAACCTACAGGCTCAGCAGATCCTCTTGGTGTAAGAAGAGCTACTCTCGGTATAATTAAAACAATCATTAACAAAAATATTAACATTGACATAGAAGAATTAATAAAAAAATCAATAGAGCTAATGCCTGTAGAAATTAAGGACAAAAACCTTCTGTTTGATGAAGTAAAAACATTCTTTGAACAAAGATTGAACATTCTTTATACAGAAAAATACAGACACGATGTAGTTGATGCCTGCATATCAAACAGTTCTGTATTGAAAGATTTACCAAACTTTGTAAAAAGGCTTGAGCTTCTCAATGACGCAATAAAACTTCCTGAATTTAACAAATTCAACGAAGCAGCAAACAGAATTATAAGAATTACAAAGGATTATAAAACTGCTCAATTACCAAATGAGGCACTATTTAATAATGCTTATGAATCGAAACTTATGGAATGTACAAAAAGCATAGATGAAAATAAAATGACACTTAAAGAGTTATTCAATGCTTTGCAAAAAACTGTGCCCTATATTGACCAATTCTTTGATAATGTGCTAGTCATGGACAAGGATGACAAAATCAAAGAAAACAGGCTCAATCTTTTGTACAACTTAAAAAGAAAATTCGACAAGATTGCTGATTTTTCAAAACTTGTTATATAAAGTTCAGTAAAATTGTTCGAATTACAAAAAGAACAATAGACTGAACATGGAAAATATAAAAAAATTTATGGGCATATTACTTATAATATGCCTTTCACTTTGTATTGACTATAAAAAAATTGATGGATTGATAAAAGAATACCATCACTCGGACTCACTATCTTTACTTGGACTTAAAGTAGAAAATTTTAAAGGTAGAGTAAGGGTAAGAGATGTTATTGACTATACGCCAGCAAAATATTCAGGAATTGAACCAGGAGACAAAATTATTGAAATAAACGGGGAGAAAATCAAAAATGTACAAGATTTTATAAACAGCATTGAAAACGCCCATGACAAAGAAAAAATAAAATTACTTGTATACAGAGTTGACAGCAACTCTCTTTTTCCCGTAGAAGTGTCTGCTTATGGAGAATTTCAATAATTAAAAATTTCACTAATTTTTTAGTTGATTTTATGCTATGTTGTTGCTATAAAAGAACTGGCACTTTTGTGCTGATGTGGTTATTAGATTAGTGATATAAAGGAGAATTATGGGATTACCTAAAGTAGCTTATTTCTCAATGGAAATAGCATTAGATCAGTCTTTGAGCACATATTCCGGTGGTCTTGGTTTCTTAGCAGGTTCACACATGCTTTCTGCCGGTTATTTGCAACTACCTATGGTCGGAGTAACTATGCTTTGGTCTTACGGGTATTACAACCAGAGAATAAATGAAGAAGGTAACGTTGAAGTTGCTTATATTAGAAAGCATTATGACTACCTTCAAGATGTTGATGCACAAGTTACATTGGATATATTTGGCGAAAAAGTTATAGTAAAAGCATTCAGAGTAGATCCTGATTTGTTTGGTTCTTGCCCTGTATATCTTTTAACAACAGATGTTGACGGTAACTCAGATTGGGCACGTTCAATATCACACAAATTGTATGATGGAAACGAAAAAATAAGAATCGCTCAAGAAACAGTTCTTGGTATTGGTGGTATAAGATTATTGCAAGCAATTAAATATGACTTCGAATGTGTTCACATGAACGAAGGTCATGCTCTTCCTGCAGCTTTTGAATTGCTTCAACAAAATAATGGCGATTTGGAAAAAACAAAAAGACAAGTTGTATTTACAACTCATACACCTGTTGCAGCAGGTAACGAAGTACACTGGGTTGACACACTTCTTGAAGGTGGTTTCTTTGCAGGATGCTCTAGAGAAAGAGCTGTTGAACTTGGTGGTGAACACTTCTCATTAACAGTTGCAGCTCTTAGAATGAGCCGTATAGCAAACGCTGTTTCTCAGCTTCATGGACTTGTTTCTAACAAGATGTGGAACTGGGTTGAAGGCAGATGCCCGATTCGTGCCATAACTAACGCAGTTAACTTGCACTATTGGCAAGATGAAAGAATTAAAAATGCAAAAACTCTACAAGATTTGCTTGATGCAAAAGTCGAAATGAAAAAAGAAGTATTTAGCTACATTGCAAATACAACAGGTAAAAGATTCGATCCTAACGTATTAACTATCACTTGGGCAAGAAGATTCGCTGACTACAAACGTGCTTGGCTTATCTTCATGGATATGGAAAGAATCTTAAAACTGTTAAATGCAAATAAAGTACAGTTGATATTTGCAGGTAAATTCCATCCAGATGATGCTATGGGTAGAGAAATGTTTAACAACATTCTTCATAAATCATACAACATCAAAAACGTTGCAGTACTTGCCGGTTATGAACTTGAATTGAGCGGCAAACTTAAGAGAGCAACTGATGTTTGGTTGAACACACCAATCAGACCACTTGAAGCATCAGGTACTTCAGGAATGTCTGCTAACGCAAACGGTGCTCTTCACCTTTCCATCTTTGACGGATGGACTGTTGAAGGTACTTTCCCAGGTATCAACGGATACACAGTTGAATATCCTGGTCTTGATGATGATATTCCTTGGGAAGAAAGACATTGGAAAGACCACGATTGCATAATGGATATCATTGAAAACCAAATTATTCCAACTTACTACGACAATAAGATGGAATGGGCGAGAATGATGAGACAGGCTATTAGAACTTCTGAAGCATACTTTAACTCAGACAGAATGGTTATTGAATACTTCAACAGAATCTACAAACCTATCGCTCACGAAAATCCAAAAGAAGGCGGATTGAATACAAATGCTCAAGATATGACTGTTGATCCGTCTCAGAAAGAAGCTCCAAATATGGATGCTTGGACATACTCAAACATTAAATAGCAGTTGCTGTTTTAATACAAAAAGAGTCTTTGCAGTGCAAAGGCTCTTTTTTGTTGTTTTTTCGCGATTAATCAAACTATAGAAAAAATTTTTTCAGCAATTTTCAAATATAAAAAAACTTTATATAAATAAAACTAAATTATAAATTTACGAAAGGGAATTTCAATGGAATTATTAAAGTTGGACCAACTCAATATTGCTGCGAAACAACCACCCACCAAAAAACAAACAATAGCTTTACCTAAGCAAGAAAATGACAAAGTTGAAATAAAAAGCAAAAAGAGCAAAGCAAAGAAAGCCGCTATAGGAATATCAATTCTCACACTGGCAGAAATAGTAGGAGTGCTTGCATACAGCATAGGAAGAAACCCTGCCAAAGCTGCAAAAGTTTTAAAAGGCAATTCAAAAGTTCTAGAGCCTGCATTTAAGGAAAGTCAGGAATTTTTACAAAATCTTATAAATAAAAACAGTAGCAACAAAACAGCATTTAATAAT
Source organism: Candidatus Gastranaerophilales bacterium (assembly GCA_944326555.1). Lineage (GTDB taxonomy): Bacteria > Cyanobacteriota > Vampirovibrionia > Gastranaerophilales > Gastranaerophilaceae > Limenecus. The sequence goes on from CALVEK010000004.1 coordinate 92,022, forward strand.
ATTGTAAATTCAATCAAACCTAATAAACACAAATCAGAACTAAACCGTTCTATTGAAAAACTCGAAGATTTCATAAACAAAGAAAAACCGGATGGCTGCGAAAAAATAGCTGACACTATAAAAATACTGAAAGAAAATTTAAAAACATATCATCAAAAAGCAGAAAAAGCTCTTTTAAACGGAGAAAAAGAAACTGCCTCAATAGAACAGTTTGCTGCAGAAAACAAAGTTCATGCCGAAAAAATAGAAAAATATCTCAGCGAACTACGTATCAGCCCTAAAATCAAGAGCGAACAATTCAGTGAAATATCCGAAATATCAAACGGGATATCTCCATATTTACTTGACATAAAAGCAAAATTCAATCCAGGAGTTATCGAGTGCCCCAAAGAACTTTTACCTAAAGACATGATATTTTACCACGGCACACAAAAAGCTAAAAACATATACAAAGAAGGCTTTACCCCGTTTGCAAGCAGGCAAGTAGAGAAGTATGCAAGAGAACTCGGAGCCGGAATATATATTACACCTGATAAAAAAGTTGCAACAAATTTTTCAGGACTAACCGGCTCAATCATTCCTGTAAAAATTTCAAATGATACAAAAATTGGCGTAATTTCCGAATCAGTTGCAAAAGATTTATTAAAAGATTTTACGAAGTTCATTAATGATAGCAATGCAATGACAGAATATGAAAAACTAAGTAAAATTCAACAAAATGCGTTGCTTGAAAATTTCTTCAACAAAGTGTTTAAAGATGCAGGATATGATGCAGTTTACTGTCCTAAAGGAATAAAAGCAGGCGGAGGCATACTCGATTTCTTTACAACTGATGTAAACAAAATGTTTGGCAGAAAACAATCACAACTTGTACTATTCACCCCAGAAAAGTTGGAAATCACATCCCGATCTTTTAAAGACAGAGTTATAGATCTAAAAGATAAATTTTCAGCTGTAATTCAACAAATTAAATACGCTAAAGACAATCCACTTATGTTCTAAAAAATACAACGAAAAATAACAGAAAGTAACAAAAAAAGCCCTCTTTGTTTAAAAGAGGGCTCTTAAATTAATATTAGAATTATAAACTATACATGCTCTTTAACTTCAGCAGCAATGTTCTTTGTATCCAATTTGATACTTGGACCCATTGTTGTAGTCAAATAAGCAGATTTAACATATACACCCTTTGCAACAGATGGTTTTGCTCTTAAAACAGCATCTGCCAAAGTAGCATAGTTTTTCATCAAATCTTCAAAAGAAAATTTAATTTTACCTATCGGGCAGTGAATCATACCTTGCTTGTCAGCACGGAATTCAACTTTACCAGCTTTTGCATCTTTAACAGCCTTAGCTACATCAAGAGTAACTGTACCTGTTTTTGGGTTAGGCATCAAACCTTTTGGACCAAGAACTCTACCTAGTTTACCAAGCATACCCATACAATCAGGAGTTGCAATCAAAGTATCAAATTCAAACCAACCGCCTGCGATTTTTTCGATAACTTCTTCTGCACCAGCTTCTTCAGCTCCGGCTGCTTTAGCTTCATCAACTTTTGTACCTTTTGCTATTACACAAACTCTGACTTCTTTACCCAAACCTGCAGGTAATACAACAGTAGAACGAATTTGTTGATCAGCTCTTTTTACATCGATACCAAGACGCATGTGGCATTCAACTGTTTCATCGAATTTAACTGTCGCTTCAGATATTTCTTTTAACTTTTTCAATGCATCAGCAGCAGTAGAAGGTTGAACAAAACCTTCAAGCATTTCAGCTGCTTTTTGTTGTCTTTTAGTCAATTTACTCATTTTATTTCCTTTCTGTGGTGATATCGGGACTAAATCCGTTACGTGCAGTCAGGTTGCACCATACGGCATACCCTTCCACTAATTATTCTTCTACTGTAACACCCATTGCTCTGCAAGAACCTTTAAGCATCTTAACAGCTGCTTCCATAGTAGTTGCATTCAAGTCATTCATTTTCACTTTAGCTATTTCTTCAAGCTGAGCTACAGTGATTTTACCAACTTTAGTTTTGTTAGATGCTGCAGATCCTTTAGAAAGATTCAATGCTTTCTTAATCAAGACAGCAGCCGGTGGGCTTTTTAGAACGAATGAAAAACTTCTGTCTTCATATACATCAATAATTACAGGAATAATGTAACCAGCTTGAGACTCAGTCTTTGCATTAAACTGTTTACAAAAGTCCATGATGTTAACACCATGCTGACCCAAAGCAGGACCAACCGGTGGTGATGGATTTGCTTTACCTGCTTCAATTTGAAGCTTAATTTTTCCTACGATTTTCTTTGCCATTTTATTCTCCTTTCGTGGTATGGCGGGGTTTTATCCCCTTCCACTTATACTTTTTGAATCTGTTTGTATTCGAGTTCTACAGGTGTTTCACGTCCAAAGATAGAAACCATAGCTCTCAATTTAGACTTATCAGGGTATACTTCTGTAATATCACCAATAAAGTCTGCAAATGGTCCGGAAATAATTCTAACTTTATCTCCAACCTTGACATCAAGTTCAATCTTAGTTGTTTGTGTTTGAACTCTGTGGATGATTTTTTTGATTTCAGAATCTTTAGCAGGAATTGGTTTCTTTGAAGTACCAACAAATTTTGTAACACCTGCTGTGTGTCTTACAACGTACCAACTGTCATCATCCATTATCATTTCAACAAGAACATATCCCGGGAAGATTTTTTCTTCTCTGTCTTGTTTCTTGCCGTCTTTTACTTTTGTAATAGTTTTTTGAGGAACTTCAACACGGAAAATTTTATCTCCCATGTTCATATATTCTATACGTTTTTCAAGGTTAACTTTAACCTTGTTTTCGTAACCGGAATATGTGTGAACAATATACCATTTTTTTTGTGGTTCTTTGCTATGTGAAGCCTGTATATCTGCTTTTAACTTAGCATCTTTTTCTTCAACTATTTGATGCTTCTCATTTTCAAAAACATTTATATCATTTTGAGCTTCATTAGCTTGTAATTCTTCGTTCATTTCTTCAGTCATTATATTATTTCCCGTTTAATAATAATCAATAAATCTTTCGCAACTATTTTAGATGCAATGCTTTGAAAATAAAGTCAAAGATTGTATCCAGAGCCAAAACACCAATAGTAAAAACAGCAGTAATAACTATTACATATATGGTTTCTACAATAACCTGCTGTTTTCCGGGCCAAGTAATTTTGCCCCATTCCAGCTTAACAGATTTAAAGTAAGTCATTAAAGAAGCCTTTAAATCTTGTACATTAGCTACTTTATTGTTAGTTTGGTTAGTCATATTTTCCTCTTATTACTTAAATCGCGCCCTGAAGGACTCGAACCCTCGACATCCGGTTTTGGAGACCGACGTTCTACCAACTGAACTAAGGACGCTCTTTAAGAATATTAAACTTGCGTGATTAGTAAAGTTATTTTGTTTCTTTGTGAACTGTGTGTTTATTGCATCTTGGGCAGTGTTTTTTCAGTTCCATTCTTTCTTTTAAAGTTTTTTTGTTTTTTGTTGTTGTATAGTTTCTTTCCTTGCATTCTTCACAAGCGAGAACTACCATTTTATCAACTTTTCCTTTGATTCCCATTGTCTTGTCCTTTATCTTATTACTTATTATTTTTTCTCAAGCAAGATTTATAGAATGCGTCTATCTCCTCATTCTATTATCCCTGCTGTTTAGTTGTATTTATATATTACTATAAACAAAAAATAAGCAAAGCACTAATTTAATAAATCTTATAAAATATCTTATAAATTTTCATCTAGCATAAAAAAATAAGTATCAGCACTATTTACCAAGCTGCGTTTTGAAAGATATTTCACACCTAAATTAGCAGCTATAAAAGAAATATTATACGTAGCAGAAACAATTACAATTGGTACATTTTTATATTCTGACATACTTTTAATTTTTTGAATTAACCATTCACCTGCATACTGAGGATGATAATCCGTCTCCATCTGTAAATCAGTAATCACCATATCATAAGGATTTTCTAAATTGCGCTCCAACAATTCAATAGCATCCGCAGCTGAAGGCACTATTACAAAATCCAAATCAAACTTGTCATATTTACTCAACAAGGCAGAATGTACTCTTTGCCACTCAGGACTATCCTCTGCAATTAAAATCCTTTTTACATTTTTAGCCATATTTTGATTATACAAAATTACATTAATTTGGGTAAGTATATTTAATTATTTTGTGTAATTAAACAGTATAAAATTTCTGTAATCATATAAAGTACCATGAATATACTTTTATCACTAAAAAGATTAATAAGACGCATAAATGAAATAGACAGACGCTCAGAATATCTGTCTAAAAAAAAGTGTTACTCTTCAAACCCTTTTGCCTTTACACAAAACAAAACATACGTATGGGTAGAAAGAGTCAGAGATTTCAACAAATGCGGACTGTTTGACAAAAAGCCGACAAATAAAATTTTTGATTCTAACAACGAAGACTTTCCATCATAGATTGAAACTCAGGAAAAGAAATATTTACCCATTGGAATTCATTTATAAGGACAGACTTGTTACATACAAGTCCTGCAACATAAAGGCTCATCGCAAGCCTATGATCACGATAACACTCTACTGTACAACCGCCACTCAGTTTTGATTTTCCATAAACGACAAATCCGTCTTGAGCCTCTTCTATATTTACACCGATTTTTCTTAATTCAGAGACTAAGCACTTAATCCTATCTGACTCTTTATTTCTCAGATCTTCAGCATCTTTAACGATAGTTGTACCATCAGCTTGAGAAGCAAGAACAGCAATAACAGGTAATTCATCAATTAGTCTTGGTATCAGAGCTCCATCAATTTTTGTGGCTTTTAAAGAAGAATATTTTATTCTTATATCAGCAACTGGCTCGTTACAAATTACTCTTTCATCAAGAATTTCTATGTCAGCTCCCATATTTATCATAACATCAATTATGCCTGTCCTTGTGGGATTAACACCTACATCTTTCAAAATAACATCCGAATCAGGAACAATTGCTGCAGCAACCAAAAAGAAAGCCGCTGAAGAAATATCACCGCACACTTTCAAATTTTTAGGTTCAAGTTTTGATTTTTTAATTTTAACAACGTTACTCTCAGAAACTATGTCAGCTCCAAGATACTTTAGCATACGTTCAGTATGATCTCTTGAAACATAAGGTTCTGTAACTTTTGTCTCGCCATAGGTATTCAAACCTGCCAGCAAAACACAAGACTTAACTTGAGCAGAAGCGATTGGAGACTTGTAATCTATAGGAAATAACTCTCCACCCTTTATTATCAATGGCGCCCTAAAATTACTGTGTTTAATTTTTGCGCCCATCAATTCGAGCGGCAAAATAACTCTTTTCATTGGTCTTTTAGAAAGACTTTCATCGCCATATAACGTTGACTCAATTTCTCTGGAAGCAAGTATACCCGAAAAAAGTCTCATTGATGTGCCAGAGTTTCCGCAATCTAAATTAAAACGGTCTTTTTTAAAAGCGTTTGAAGAGTCTATTCGTAAATTTCTTTCACTCAAAAATTCAACATCACAACCCAACGCTTTTATTATATTTAATGTAGAAATACAGTCGGCACCAAGCGAAAAATTTTCTACGCAACAAATCCCACCGGTCAGGCAGGAAAACATAGCCGCCCTATGGCTCAATGACTTGTCAGGCGGGATTGTAATCTCGCCTTTTAGTGAATTTGCTTTAATAACTTCCAAATTTTGTACAGACATGCCAATAAAATCTATTGCTAAACTATATTATATCCTTATAAGATTCTACATTAGTAAGCATATCGTAGTTTAATTCGTTCTCATTGTCTGCAATCACAGCAGTAACAACAGCATCAGATGTAATATTCAACATAGTTCTAAACATATCGACAATTCTGTCTACTGCAAACAAGAAAGCAAAACCCTCTACCATTTGAGTAGGAGTCAAACCAAGACCGTTTAGAACAAGAGCAATAGTTATGATACCGCCTCCTGGGATACCGGCACAAGTACTTGACGCAACAATAGCCAATACTGCTATCTGCAATATTTGTAAAGGTTCTACTGTAATTCCGTATGCTTGAGTCAAGAACAATACCGCAATAACCTGAAACATTGCAGTTGCATCAAAGTTCAAAGTAACACCAAGCGGTAAGACAAAGCTACAAACTTTGTGAGAAATACCTCTTTTTTCGCAACATGCAATAACCAAAGGTAAAGTTGCAGAACTGCTTGCAGTACCAAAGCCTACCATCATAGCCTCAGCAATGGCTGCAAAGAATAGTCTTACAGGAACTTTAGAAAATACTTTCATCAATATAGGATAAACAATAAACAACTGGATGGCGAATCCAACAAGTATTGCAAGAAAATACTTAGAAATACTTGTAAATACAGATAAACCGAAAGAAGAAATTGCAGTCGCAGTCAAGGCAAATATACCGGGAGCTGCCAAATACATAATACCATCAGTAACTTTCATTGTAGCCGCAAAAACTGATTCGAAGAAAGAAACTACAGGTCTGTTGATTTCACCAACCTTAGCCAATGCAATTGCAAAAATCATGATAAAAATAATTATAGGAATCATCTCACCTGTAGCAAGAGCTTCCATGGGATTAGCAGGAATTAAATTAATAAATATCTCTGACAAATGCCCTTTTTGATCAGCAATAGCTTGACTTACAATCTGCTGAGTTGCTGCAGCTGACTTTTCGCTTATAAAAGACTGAACACCATCACCAGGGTGAATAGCCAAAGCAAGTGTTGTACCTATTACAACAGCAGCTATTGATATAATAGTGTAATAAGTAACCATTTTTATACCAAAAGCGCCTAGCTGCTTGTTATCTCCTATACTGGATATTCCGATTACAATAGCACTAAATACCAATGGAATGATTACCATTTGAATAAGTCTTATAAACGCTTGACCAATAAAATTCAAAACTCCGTATATTATGTTGTACACAGAGGACGTCTCATGAGCAGAATGAAAAGCGTGCATCACTATACCCAAGACAATACCCGCAATCAATCCGAGAAATATGTGTCCGTTTCTCTTAATACCTAAACCTAGCGCAATTAAAATCTGCATATGTAATTTCATAGAATATCCTCTCTTATATCAGATTATATTTTAGACAAGTATGATTATTTTACTATTTTTTATAAGACATGACAACAATGTATATGTATGAAATTAGTTGCTTCAATTGTTAGAGGATATTTTTTTTAATAAAATTTCAATCTCATATTTGTTATCAGGATTATACAAAATAATATTTTTTAAAATAGTCTTAGCTTCATTACTTTTATGCAAGGCTATTAAGCACTGCGCTAAAGCAAAATTAGCCTTGTAGGAATACGGTTTTGTATAAAGAACTTTTTTATAATAACGTTCAGCTTTTTTATATATTTTTTGCTGCATATATAAATCAGCCAAGCCCATATAAACATCATTATTATAACTACAATTTCTTCTCTTTTCACAATTTTTATTAATAAGAGATTTGTAACAAGCCTCCGCATTTAAATATCTTGATTTTTTGGAATTTACATATGCATAAGCCAATCTGTATTTCTTGGATTGTATACCTTCTTTATTACGACAATTTAGTAAATAATAGTCAACTTTTTTGCTGTTTGAAGTATTAGCATATAGTTTTGCACTATAACAATAATCAACATTGTTGCTTAGTAAATTATATTCAATAGCACGTTTGAAATCTTCCATTTCAAAATAAATTTTTGAAATTTCCCTATTTTTATCCACATTGCTTAAATCAGGCTCAAAAACATTAATTATACGACAGACGCTTCTTTCCAGCGGTTTGTTAAACGTAGCACATACAGAATAATCCTTATTATGTCTAAAAGAAATTATTACACGCAAGGCATCAATATATCGTCCTGTATCCTTGTATATGTTAGACAAAAGTAACATTGCACCAACATGATTTTTAACAGTAACAGGCTTATCATAAAATTCAAAAAAAGCATTAATATCATTGTTTTTAAGTGCAGATAGACCTTTCATTTCATCAAAACAAGAAATATATTGTTTATCGAGAGGATTAAAAACAATCGCTAAAAATAACGCAACCATGCAAACAACAAATAATAATACAGACAAATACAATTTCACTTAACCTTACTCCAATCTTACTGCCTAACACCATAACTCACATACTTGGTAATATCGTTTAATAAAACAACATCTTCCAAATAGCAATTTTCACTCCAACGAGACGGACATATATCAATACCTCCTCGTCTGGTATAAATGAGTGATACCATCAATGCAGATTCACCAGAAAATATATCTAAAATATCATACAATCTTTTGTATATCATTTCGCAACACTCTTCATGAAAATGATACTCAGAACGGAAAGAAACAAGGTACTTTAAAAGACTGTCTTCTAATATATGCTTATTCGATTTGTAATAAATAAATGCATCTGCAAAATCAGGTTGATGGGTAACACGACAATTTGAACGCAATGAATCAAATGTTAAAAAATACTCTTTAGCAGAGTTTGTACATTCAGTTTTTAACAAATCTGGTGCTTCTTTGAATTTATCAATAAGAACATTACCTGTATCAACAATATCATAAAGATTAGAATAGTCAGCATAAACCTTATAAGAATGCGAAAGATTATCTAAAAAAGATAAATCAACCTTTGTTCCAAGAAGTTTACTCAAATCCTCAATGATAATCTTTTTACAAGTATGCAAACAATCTTGTATATCATTTCCAAAACGAGTCATATTAAAAGAATTTAAATAAAGCTTCAAAGATTTTGATTCAACGATGAATTCGCTACTGCAAGGATATTTTAGTTTAATCAATCTGGTAACAGGTAAGCCGCTTAAAGTCATTGTAGAAAATTCATAAGCATGCCACACATCAAAGCCACAAAAAGGTAAGTTTACAGAATCTATTCCATACTGTTTTCTGTTTTCAACCCTTGGTACAGCAACAAGAAGTGAAGAATCGTAAGAATCAGAGCCTTCAACTTTCTTACCCAAAAATTTAGATGCAATTTTATCTGTTTGATTCTGCATAATAACACCTTTACTATATATAACATAAAAGCCCCCTTATCTGACAAGGGGGCTTTTTACAAAATGCTTTTACTACGCTATCTCTTCTTGCGTATCAGAAGTAAGCTCAGTCTTTTTTTGCGGTAGCTTAATCAACTCAGCAACATTTTCACGCTTTTTAACCATCTCTGCAGTAACAGTAAATTCATGAACATTTTCTTGAGATGGAACTTCGTACATGATGTTTAACATGAGTTCTTCTACTATTGAACGAAGAGCTCTTGCACCCGTCTTACGTTTAATAGCTTCTTTTGCAATTAACTCAATAGCTTCAGGCTCAAATTTCAAATCAACATTATCCATTTTTAGTAAGCACTGATATTGTTTAATAATCGCATTCTTAGGCTCAGTAAGAATCATCTTTAATGTAGCTTCATCCAACTGATCCAAAACAGCATATATAGGAACACGACCAATAAATTCAGGAATCAAACCAAATTTCAAAAGGTCCTCAGGCTGCAATTTCTTGAGCATTTTCTGAGCAGCAATTTCTTTTTCAGCCGCAGTAGCAGGGGCCTTTGCTCCAAAACCGAGAGATGTACCTTCACCGGCACGTCTTTCAACAATTTTATCCAATCCAACAAAAGCACCGCCTACAATAAAGAGAATATTCTTTGTATCAATTTGAATAAACTCTTGATGAGGATGCTTTCTTCCACCTTGAGGAGGAACGTTAGCAACTGTACCCTCAATCATCTTCAGCAATGCCTGTTGAACACCTTCGCCCGAAACATCTCTTGTAATGCTTGGGTTCTCAGACTTTCTTGCGATTTTATCTATCTCATCTATATAGATAATACCTCTTTCGGCTTTTTGAGCATCAAACTCAGCACTTTGGTAAAGTCTCAGAAGAATATTTTCTACGTCATCACCGACATAACCGGCTTCAGTTAAAGTTGTAGCATCAGCTACAGCAAAAGGAACATCCAACATCTTTGCTAAAGTCTGAGCTAACAATGTCTTACCTGAACCTGTTGGTCCGACAAGAAGAATATTACTTTTCTGAATTTCAATTCCTGTATTGTCCTTCTCAGTGGAATTGTGAGCAATTCTCTTGTAATGATTATACACTGCAACAGAAAGCACTTTCTTTGCATCATCTTGACCGACAATGTGTTCATCTAAGTATGCCTTAATCTCATGAGGTTTTGGCACAGAAGAGATATCAGCCTCTTTAGCTTCATCTTTCTCGCCTTTTTCCTTATTTTCAAAAAATTCTTCATCAAGAATTTCATTACACAGCTCAACGCATTCATCGCAGATATAAACTTCAGGACCAGCAATTAATTTTTTTACTTGGTCTTGAGTCTTACCACAAAATGAACATTTTAAACGGCTGTCGTCATGTTTAACCATTACATTCTCTCCTTTAAAAGGCCTATTCTGCCTTATGAGGTTTATCCATTGTTACAACTTTGTCAATCATACCATATTCAAGAGCTTCTTCCGGAGTCATGATATAGTCTCTGTCAGTATCTTTTTCGATTTTCTTAATAGATTGACCTGTATTAGAAGCCAAAATCTCATTCAAAGATTTTTTAATTCTAAGAATCTCAGCAGCTTGAATTTCAATATCAGTTGCTTGACCCTGTGCACCACCCAAAGGTTGGTGAATCAAAACTCTTGAATGAGGTAGAGCTAATCTTTTACCCTTTGTACCTGATGAAAGCAAAAAGGCACCCATTGATGCAGCTTGACCAAGACAAATTGTAGAAACATCAGAACGAATATGCTGCATAGTGTCATAAATTGCAAAACCTGCAGTAACGCTACCACCAGGAGAATTTATGTACAACATAATATCTTTTTCAGGATTTTCCGAATCCAACAACAACATCTGTGCAACAACCAAGTTTGCAACCATGTCATCAATTGGAGTACCTAAAAAGATAATTCTCTCTCTTAATAATCTTGAAAAAATATCAAAAGCACGTTCTCCACGGCTTGACTGTTCTACTACTGTTGGTACAAAACTCATATCTTTTTTTGCCCTTTCACCTTATTTATAACTATTTATTATCTTACTATATTATAATCTACTTTTTAGCTTCTGCAACGAATTTTACTTTGTTGTTTTCAAGCAAGAATTTAGTAACTTTTTGACTCAATGCCTGTTGAGAAAGAGATTGAATCAAAGCTGTATTTTTTCTAACTTCATTAAAGATAATATCTTTGCTTGTTTGGTACAAAGTAGCCATCTCGGCTATTTTTTCGTCCAAATCTTCTGCAGTTACTTGTATATTTTCAAGTTTTGCAATTTCAGACATCATTAACGAATTTTTAATTCTGTTAAGTGCTTCTGCTCTCAACTCTGTATCGATTTTTTCTGCACCATCTTTTTCAATGATATCTTCCCATTTGGCACCTGATTGAGCCACTTTTTGTTTGAAATCAGCTACAAGAACTTGTTTTTCTCTTTCAATCATAGTGTCTTGAACGTCAACTGACATTTTTGAAAGAATTGTGTCAAATAATTTATTAGCTGATCTTTTGTCATTTTCAATCTTAGCAGTATTATCAAGATACTTTTTAATATCTTCTTTTAATTCATCTAAAGTTTGGAATTTACCAACTTTTTTAGCTAAATCGTCATTTATTTCAGGCTTAACTTTTTCTTTGATTTCATTGAGCTTAATTTTGAACTGAGCAGGTTTACCGTTTAACTTTTCATCATGGTATTGTTCAGGGAAAGTAACATCGATGGTAAATTCTTCACCAGTCTTGTGACCAACTAACTGTTCTGCAAAACCGGGGATAAAGTTACTGTGTTCTAAATCAAGCATGTAGTTTTTAGCTGAACCGCCGGAAATTGGTTCACCATCAACAAAACCATCAAAATCCATCATTACAACATCTTTTGCAGTAGACTCTCTGTCTGCAACTGTTTGAAGAGAAGTGAATTTTTCTACCAACTCATCAAGTTCTTTTTGCATTGCATCATCAGCATTTTTGAATTCTTCAACTTCAACTTCCAAATCTTTGTATTGTTCAAATTTAACTTCAGGCTTCAATTCAACCTTTGCAACTACCTTAACAGGTTGTCCCAAAACGAAGTCAAATGATTCAACAGCAGGTTCGGTAATTATATTCAGATTGTTTTCTGTAATAGCTTGAGCAAAAGCACTTGGAAGCAAATATTCCAAAACATCATGTTTAATAGATTCTGCACCGATATTCTTTTCAAGAATTGCTCTTGGTGCTTTACCTTTTCTAAAACCCGGGATATTAACCCTCTGAGCAAGTCTTTTGCAAGCCTTGTTGTATTCTTTTTCAGCTGTTTCAGCATCAATTTCAATATTAAGTTTTACTTGATTGTTTTCTAACTTTTCAACTGTAGTGTTCATCTTCTTATCCTTATTATACTCATTTTGTGACGACATATACGGGCATAGATACCCAATAATTATTATAGTAATAATTATATTACAAAAGTTTTACAAATAAAGCATGCTTAAAAAAATTACTAAATATGATGTATGTAATCAAAAAACATTCTGTTTTAAATAGGCCTCAATAAATCCGTCAATATTGCCATCCATAACAGAATCAACATTACCGACTTCGTAGCCTGTTCTATGGTCTTTAACCATTTTATAAGGATGAAAGACATAAGAACGTATTTGAGAACCGAAATTTACATCAAAAGTTTCACCTTTTAATTCGGCGAGTTTTCTATCATGCTCTGCCTGCTTTAGAGCCAACAACTTTGAGGCCAGCATTTGCATTGCTGTTTCTTTATTTTGCAGTTGCGAACGTTGCTGTTGACACTTAACAACAATACCTGTTGGCTTATGCAATATTCTCACCGCAGTTTCGACTTTGTTAACATTTTGACCGCCAGCACCGCCTGAACGCATTGTTTCAAAAACAATATCATCAGCAGGGATTGAAATTTCTTTTTCAAAATCCTCAATAACAGGACATACTTCCAAAGAAGCAAAACTTGTCTGTCTCTTACCATTAGCGTTAAAAGGAGAAATCCTAACCAAACGGTGAACACCACGTTCTGCTTTGGACAATCCAAAAGCATACTTACCGGAAAGTCTTATTGTAGCAGACTTAATACCAGCTTCTTCTCCATCAGATTTATCCAACAACTCTACATTCCAACCGCGTGATTCGCCCCATCTGTTGTACATTCTCAATAACATCTGGGCCCAATCTTGAGCATCTGTACCGCCTGCACCTGCATTTACCGTCAAAATAGCATCATAGGAATCATATTCACCGGAAAGTGTTTTTTCTATTTCCCATTTATCAAGTTCTTTTTCTAATGAGTCTAAATTCTGTTGAAGTTCTTCCCACAAAGACTCATCATCAGTCTCATTGTAAAGTTCCATCAAAACCTTACAATCATCTATTGTCTTCTCCCATTTATCTTGACGAGAGAGCTCATTTTTATACTCGGTAACCTCTTGAGAAATACGAGCAGCTTCTTTGGGATCTTTCCAGATATCTTCCGACTGCAATTTTTCTTCGAGAGCTAAGACCTTAACCCGTAACTTTGCGGGGTCAAAGACACTCCTTCGCCTTGAGTATTTTCAAAGCCAAATCATCATATTTTTGTTTTTGTTCAATATCTATCATTTTACGATGTTCCAAAAAGACTACAACTATTTATTTATTCGACAAAAAAGAGCTAAGCCTTTTTTGAAGCACCTGCAATTTCAGAATCAACTCTCAAAAATACAGGTTTTATTTTTTCTTTTTCTGTAATCTTACCTGCAGGTATTTCTGCCCATTTCAAACTATCAAGTTTTACTTCACAAGGATTAATCGAAATATTCAATTGTTTATACACATCATTAGCAATATTAGGACAATATGGAGCAAGCATTGTTGCGATAAATCTCATTGATTCCATCACATTGTATAACACTTTTGCGCACTCAAGCATTTTTTCCTCTTTTGCCAAGCCCCAAGGAGCTGTATCATTAACATATTTATTAACTATGTTTGAGAAATTAACTATTTCTTGAGCAGCCTCAGCAACCTCAAATTTGTCAAAATGAGCTTTTACATTTTCTACTGTGGAAATAGCGGCCTTTGCAATTTCATTATCAGATTCGGTTATAAACTCAGGCTTAATCTCTCCATCAAAGTATTTAACCTGCATATTCAGAGTTCTGTTTAGCAAGTTACCTATATTGTTGGCCAAATCTGCATTTACTCGCTCTTTAAAATCGACATCAGAATAATTACCATCTCGTCCTGTAGGAGCTGTAACCATCATAAAATATCTGAAAGCATCCGGATATTCTAACTCAAAAGTTTCCATAACATCTTTAGGTGCAATGACATTTCCGATAGTTTTTGACATCTTTGTCTGATCTATTGTAATCCAACCATGAGCCAATATTGTTTTTGGTAAAGGAATGTCTAAAGCCATTAAAAATGCAGGCCAATATATAGCATGGAATTTCAAAATATCTTTACCTATCACCTGAACATCTGCAGGCCAATATTTATTAAACTTTTCAGACGGTTTTTCAGGATCATAACCAAGAGCGGTAATATAGTTTGAAAGAGCATCTATCCAAACATAAATATTTTGACTGTCATCGCCCAAAACAGGTATCCCCCAACTTACAGATTCCTTTGAACGAGAAACAGAAATATCCTCAATATGTTCAAGCTGATTCAAAACCTCATTAGCTCTAAATTCGGGCTGTATAAATTCGGGATGTTTTTTGATATGCTCAATTATTCTGTCTTTGTATTTAGAAAGTTTAAAGAAATAATTTTCTTCTTTAACTTCTTCAGGCTTTTTTAAGTGATCAGGGCAAAGTCCGTCTTCTGTCAAATCTCGAGGATTTAAGAAAGATTCACATCCTGAGCAATACAAGCCAGTATAAGAATGTTTATAAATATCACCGTTGTCTTGCAATTTTTTGAATATTTTTTGAACAATTTCCTCATGTTCAACGTCAGTAGTTCTAATAAACTGGTCATAAGATATTCCGAGTCCATCCCAACATTCTTTGAATTTTGCAACATTACTATCACAAAGTTCTTTTGGGGTAACACCTTGTGCCGCGGCAGTCTTTTGCATCTTAATACCATGTTCGTCAGTTCCAGTCAGGAAATATACGTCATCATATCTTTGACGAAAATGACGAGCTATAACATCTGTTTGAATTTTTTCGTATGCATGTCCTATATGAGGTGCACCATTTGCGTAATCAATTGCCGTTGTTAAGTAATATTTAGTCATAATCTATCCCATAATTATAATATTTGCTAAGATAAAATTAGCACAAATAAACAAAAAATGGGAGATATAAAAATGACTGAGCTTCAAAACGGCAGATTTTCAGGTCGAAAAAATGATGAACTTCGCAAAATAAAATTCACAAAAGACTACACAAAACACGCACTAAGTTCTATCCTTGTTGAATTTGGAGATACCAAAGTAATAGTAACGGCATCAGTTGATGAAAAAGCACCAAAATGGATGGAAAAAGATGACCCAAGAGGCTGGGTAACAGCAGAATACTCCCTTTTACCAACCTCCACACACACAAGATGTCAAAGGGAACGCTCGAAAATTTCCGGCAGAACACAAGAAATTCAACGACTAATCGGCAGAAGTCTTCGTTCTTGTGTTGATTTAGAAAAAATATCAGGACTAACTGTTACAATTGATGCAGATGTTATCCAAGCTGACGGAGGCACAAGATGCGCAAGTATTTGCGGCGGATATCTAGCTCTTGAGGATGCAGTAAAGAAACTTATGGAACAAGGTTTGATTAAAGAAAATCCTATCTTAGATAAAATTGCAGCAGTATCCGTTGGAATAATAAACGGTGAAATAAGACTCGATTTGGACTATGAAGAAGATTCCCACGCACAAGTTGATTCAAATGTTGTTATGACAAAAAACGGTAAAATCATAGAATTTCAAACAACAGCAGAAGGAAATCCATACGAAAAAGCTCAACTATATGAGATACTTGATACTGCAGAAAAAGCAATACAGGACATCATTGCACTATACTAAACAGATTCGGTAACAACTTTTATTGAATCATAAGCAATTTGTGTAAGCTCTTCTATTTGTGCCTCCGTAATAACAAGCGGGGGCATAAAGTATATTACGTTACCGATGGGACGAAGTATGGCTCCTCTTTTCATAGCTTCCAAAAAGACTTTGTGTCCCACACGCTCAGTGAATTTGTAAGGTTCTTTGGTTTCTCTGTTGCGAACCATTTCCACTGCGCCAACCATACCAATATGTCTTATATCGCCAACATGAGAAAGATTTTTAAACTTTTGCAAGGATTGTTTAAACACATCAGCCTTAAACGGTAAATGCTCAATTATTTTTGCTTCTTCCATTATTTTTAGAGTTTCTACAGCAACCGCACACGCTATAGGATTACCTGTAAAGCTATGCCCGTGGTAAAAAGTCTTTAGCGAAGAAAAATCATCATAAAAAGCACTATAAATTTTATCTGTGGTAACAGTAGCAGCCAACGGCACATAACCTGCTGTTATTCCTTTTGCGACACAAAAAATATCAGGCTTTATTCTGGCATGTTCAAAGGCAAAATATTTTCCTGTCCTGCCAAACGCCATAGCAACTTCATCATCAATAAGAAGAACATCATATTCATCACAAATAATACGCAGCCTGTTCAAATATTCGGCAGGATAGACTCTCATGCCTGCGGCTCCTTGAACTAACGGTTCAACAATAATCGCCGCAATCTCATTATGATGTTCTTTAAAAAGTTTAACTACATCTTTTAGACAATCTATATTACAACTGTTCTGCTTGCAACCCTTAGGACATCTATAACAATAAGGAGCGGGTACTTTTATTGTTTCAAAAACAAGAGGATTAAAAATCTTTTTATAAATATCAATTCCACCAACGGATACAGAACCAAGAGTATCTCCATGGTAAGAATCAGTCATTGATACAAAATATCTTTTTTGAGGCTGTCCTTTTTGATACCAGTATTGGTAAGCCATTTTTATAGCCACTTCTACTGCAGTTGAGCCATCATCAGAATAGAAGACCTTAGAGAAAGGTTCCCCGGCCAACTTTACCAACCTCTCGGCAAGCTCTATAGCAGGTTTATGTGTAAAATCAGCAAGCAGAACATGTTCTATTTTATTAGCTTGTTCTGTCAACACATTATTTAACCTTGGTACCGAATGCCCCAAAGTATTAACCCACCAGGAAGATACTCCATCAATATATCTTTTTCCGTCTGTATCATACAGATATATTCCCTCACCACGTTCTATGAGTGTCGGCTTATAATTATCACCCTCATACTGTTTCATTTGCGTATCAGGATGCCATACATATTTCAAATCTTTTTGTATCCAACTTTCTGTATCTGTCATAATTACCTCGCCTGTATTTTATTTAATGTTAAAACAAAAATAAATAAATTATAGAAAAGCATAAAAAAAAGTAGTAGATAAGTTTGTAAAATTATTAAAAAGGCATACAAACCAATATCAGATATCATTGTAAAAAAATCTGCCACAAATTAAACAACTGCGGCAGATTTTCAGTAAAATTTATATCAAACAGTTTTGTCTTTACTTAAATAACAAACTTTCCGTCCTTGTAAATAAGTACGTCATCGGCATATATTTCCGAACCGTTTTTCATGTTTTTAATCAAATCCCAATGCAGACCTGATTGATTTTTACCGCCAGCCTCAGGATAAGAAGCACCCAATGCCATATGTATTGCACCGCCTATTTTTTCATCAAACAAAATGTTACCGGTAATCTCTTGAATCATTGTATTAGTACCAATTGCAATCTCTCCGACAAATTTGGCACCCTCATCCATATTAATCATATTAAGAAAATAATCTTCGCCTTTTTCGGCTGTTGCTTCAACAACTTTACCATTTTCCAAACGTAATCTGACTTTTTGAGCTTCATTGCCTCTATATATTTGAGGAAAATCAAAATAAATTGTTCCATTTGCACTATCTTCCACAGGAGAAGTATAAATTTCGCCATCAGGAAAATTACACTGACCTGAACAATTTAGCCATTTTCTTCCTGTAGTATCAAACGTAATATCTGTTTCTTCACCGATTATATGCAATTTTGTAGTCTTGTTGAGATAATCAGCCAACCTTTGCTGCTCTTTATCAATTTCTTTCCACTTTGCAACAGGGTCATCAAGATTCAAATAACAAGCGTTAATTAAAAATTCTGTATAATCTTCCAAAGACATTCTTGCTTCCTGAGCCAATGCATTAGTAGGAAAATCAGCAATAACCCACTTTAATTCACCATCTGCAGAACGTTTAAGCATTTTGTTTGACAGTTCTCTTGTAGCGGCAGAACGTTTTGCCATTTTTTGAGAATCGGCTTTTGCCATAGACTTTGTATTTGTCGGTGCACCTATAGAAATCAATACATCAGCTTTTTCATACTCAAGCTCTGACATCGGATCAATATATTCAAGCTGTTCATCTGTTGCATATTTAATAAAGGTTTCGGACAATCCGTCAACAGAAATTCTAACAACAGGATTAGCTCCCTTTAAAAGGACTTGCTTATATATTTCTTTTATTAACGGTTGTGCCTCAGAACTTGTTGCCCTTATGACAACCAAATCATTTTTCTTAACACCTGTTGAGTATTCAACAAGGACTTTTGCATATTTTTCCCATAATTTATTCATGTTATATACCTCACATTCAAATATTAAGACTTAAACATTATAGTATTTATTTAAAAACAGGTAAATAAGACAAAGAGTCGGTTATGATACCGACTCTTTGTATACTATATAACTAAAAAATTTAGCACATTGTATTTTCTGCTTTTCTTAAGGTAATTCCTCTCTTTGATTCACGTATAAACTGTACAAACTTTTGTACATATTCATCTTGAGGAACTTCCTGTTCAATGACATCACAAGCCTTTGTGATTAGGTATTTTTCAGACTTAAGAATTTTAAGAGCCTCTTTTAAATGGTCTCTAACCTCTTGAGGTATGCCACGTCTTTTAAGCCCGATAGCATTAATACCATGTGGTATTGGCGGACGACCTTCACCTTTAACATAAGGCAAACAGTCCATTCTTGCAGCTGAGAATCCGCTTATAATGCACATTTCACCAATTCTGACATTTTGGTGAAACACACTCATACCACCTAAAAAAGCACCTTTTCCAACATGACAATGACCGCCAAGTGTAGCCAAATTAGCCATAATAACTTCATCCGCTAACACACAGTTGTGAGCAACATGGGTAGATGTCATCAACATACATCTGTCTCCAACAATTGTAGCATCACCCTCAGTAGCAGCTCTGTTGACAGTTGCATACTCTTTTATTATGCAATTTTTGCCGATTATTGACTTTGTTGGTTCATTTTTGTAACCCAAATCCTGTGGAGCAGTACCAATACTTGCAAATGGAGAGATAATAGTTCCATCACCAATTTCACAGTATTCCAAATAGGCATTAGGCATAATAGTTACATTATCACCTATTTTTACTCCATTACCAATTATCGCATTTGCGCCAATTGTAACATTTTGACCAATGATAGCGTCATCCGCAATTATTGCTCTTTTATCAATCATCGATTAATCTCCTATACAACAGAAAAAATCATATCAGCAGACATTGCAAGTTGTCCGTCAACCATAGCTTTTCCTTGAGCCTTAATGATAGGACCTTTAACCTTTGTAAGTTCTACTTCCATATCAAGTCTGTCGCCGGGACGAACGATTCTTTTGAATCTGCAATTATCAATACCTGCATATACAACGAGTTTGCCTTTATATTCAGGAACAGTCATCAATATGCCAGCACCAAGTTGAGCCAATGCTTCAGCTTGTAAAACACCGGGCATAATAGGATTACCTGGGAAATGTCCTTGGAAGAACGGCTCATTAAATGTTAAATTCTTATACCCTTTAGAATACTTTCCGGGAACACATTCTGTAATTCTGTCAACAAGTAAAAAAGGATATCTGTGCGGAATCATGCTCATGATTTCCATCACATCAAACTTTAATGGTTGTTCTGTAGAATTTTGTTCAGTCATTTATAACTCCTCTTCAAATCTATTACTAATTTTCTCTTTTTATTTTGTCTTTTAAAATTTTAGCAACTTTAACATGCACAGCATGACCTGCTTCTTTAACAATAACTTCTGCCTTTAAGTCCATAGGGTTAAAGCCAGTTAGGTAAAAATCACCGATTAAATCCAATATCTTATGTTTTACAGGTTCAAAATCGCTTTTTAACTCAGTTGTATAACCGGTATCTGTCATACCAACTGTATTTTCAATGCTTACTCCTCTTGCATATCCTGCGGCTTGTAGCATTTCAAGTTCTTTTAAATATCCAAAAGTTCTGGCTTCAACAATCTCAGATATTTTGTCTTTTTCTAAAGAAACCCATCTGTGATTTAATTCAGGATGATTAAAATTAACACTGTACGTAACTTTAAATTCATCAGAAGGCAAAACAACAAGGTGTGTCTTTCCATTTACGTAAGTAACAGGCTCTGTCAGAACATAAGATTCTGATGACTTGTTACCAGCCTTTTCAAAGATTTCTACCCATTCTGCAGAACCACCGCCCAAGATAGGCATCTCAAAATGAGAAAGATAAACATCTATAGCATCTATATGACATATAGCACAAGCTGCCATAAAGTGTTCTATCAACATAACTTTTATATCTTGATTACCGATAACAGTACAATGTTCTGTAGATACAACATTATCAACACTCGCTTCAACAACCTTATCACCAAGATGAAAGCGAATACCTTTAACATCAGACGGAACAAGTTTCGCGGTACAATCAAGACCGGTCATCAAGCCTTTTGATGTAACTTCAGTCTCACTCAAAATAGTATTAACAGCAGTCATGTTCATTATTGTTCCCCTTGTTCAAATGATTCTAAGAGATGCTCATACTTTTTGAATTTGCTTACAGCTTCTTCGGCAGATTTTAACATCTTCAACTGTTTAATAAAGTCTTTTCTTGGAACAGCAGGAGCACCAATGATAATAGATTTTTCAGGGAACGATTTTGTAACACCTGCTTTTGCCATAATAATAGAATCAGACCCGATTTCCAAATGGTCTGCCAAACCTGCCTGACCAGCAATAACGACTCTATCACCAATCTTACAACTACCTGCCAATCCAACTTGAGAAACTATCATACAAGCTCCGCCAACTTTGCAGTTATGACCGATTTGAACTAGGTTATCAATCTTTGTCTGAGGACCAATAACGGTATTTTCGATAGTTCCTCTGTCAATACAAGTATTTGCACCTATTTCAACATCATCTTCGATAACTACTCCGCCAATTGAAGGTATCTTATAGACTTTCTGCTTAGTATTAGCTTCCTTAACAGCGCCCTCTTTTCTTGCTTGTTCAATTACATCGGGATTTTCTGTTACAAAACTGAATCCGTCAGCACCGATACTTACACCGTGCTGCAATATTACTCTATTACCTATTTTTGAACAATCACCTATATTTACACCTGCATGGAACAAACAATTATCCCCAATTATACAATTTTTGCCGATGTAGATATTTGCCAATAGTTTTGTGTTATTACCAATTACAGAATTTCTTGAAATAACTACATTTGGACCTATTGATACATTTTCACCAATCTTGGCATCAGGGTGAATAACAGCACTAGGATGAATTCCTATAGGAGCATCCGGAGCATCATAGAAAAGATGCAATAACTTCATCATAGCAAGTCTTGGTCTTTCTACCTCAATTGTAGAAATATGTTCAAAATTAACACCCAGAGGAACCAATGCAACTTTTGCTTTAGTTTTTGCTAAATTTTCAATTTCTTCTTCTGATAAAGCAAGAGCCAAAGCATTCTCGTCAGCCAAAAGCGGTGGTCTTAACTTATCTATTGAAGCATCTTCTACCTTAGTAAGAATTCCGCCTACGATTTCTGTTATTTCCTCTATTCTGTAAGTTTTCATCTCTCTACTCCTTAAACTAGTTATGTTCATTCTAATACCATTAGAAAAAAAATACAAAAAAATTTATATATTTTTAATAATAAATAATGTAAACATTATGTAACATTTTAATAGTATATACGCAATTTTTAAAAAGTATATACCTTTATATATATACAAGATATAAAGGAGCAAAAAATGTCAATCAATCCGGCAGGCAACGCAAATAATAATAGAGGCGGAAATGGTCAATTCAGACCACTCCTTAGAAAAGCTCAACAAGAAAATAAATTACAAGCAAGCCTTGCTATTCTTGATAAAAAAGATATAAGAATGAGATTTAAAAATTCAAGAGACCCTCTATACATTGCTTTTGATTACATTGACAAAAGACCTGTACAAGAGCTCGCAGTAGAATTCGTAAAAGATTCATTATTCGATATAGTAAACTTCATTTCAGGTGGAAATTAAAAAAGACTGATTTAAAATCAGTCTTTTTTATTTGTTTTATTAAATTCGCAATATTCTTTTACCGGACATGAAGCACACATAGGACGCTGAGGTTTACAGTGATTCTGCCCAAAGGTAACAAGTATAGTATTTATATCCAGCCAATATTTTTCAGGCAGCAACTTTCTTAGTGCAAACTCCGTTTCTTCAGGTGTTTTGGTTTTTACCCATCCTAATCTGTTAGATATTCTATGGACATGAACATCCACGCATATTGCAGGAATACCAAACCCCTTGGCAAGAACAAGATTAGCCGTTTTTCTTCCAACTCCTTTAAATTTCACAAGTTCCTCGATAGAATCAGGAACTTTTCCATCGTACTTTTCAACAAGAATACGAGAAATCTCCAAAATTTGCTTTGCTTTATTTTTATAGAAACCGACAGGATAAATTGCCTTTGCCAATGTATCCTCATCTATATTCAAAAAATCATCAGGTTTTGTTCCAAGTTCCAACATTCTTAAAGAACAAGGATAAGTTGTTAGGTCGTTTGTGCGAAGACTCAATATACAACAAATAAGTACTTTAAAAGGATCATGAAAATGCTCCATCATCTTCACAAACTCTCGTTGAGGGAAATTAGCTTCCTTAATTCCTTTTATGACCTTATCAATATTATCTAATGTTTTACTCATATTTTTATTATACAAAAACGATTCCTACTATAAAGCAGGAATCGTTTTTTTCATATCTTTTATCGATTATTCTTCAACTTCGATAACGCCTACAGGGCAAGATTCTGCAGCTTCTTTAACGCAATCTTCGTTATCAGCAATAGCAGCTTCATTAACTACAGCAGTATCTTCGATTGAAAAAACTGCATCACAAACTGATTCGCAAGCACCGCAAGCTATGCATCCATCATTAATTTTTACTTTCATGTTTTTCTCCTTTTATAAATTTATAAAATAGGGGGGACTCCCTACATTTGTTTATTATACAAAAAAATAGAAAAAATACATAGCCAATTAAATTAAGAAGTGTAAATAAAATTAGCTAAAATAATTGTATCATATTTTAAGAATTAGCAATCAGTTTTACCGGAAGTTGTTATATTCAACTGTTCTTTAATTTCGGCAACTTCATACGTTAACCTGTTAAGCTGACATTTTACGGGGTCAGGCATCCTGTTATGCTGAAGTTGACCGTTGACTACTACCCTTTGATGAACAACTCTTCCCGGAATACCAACAACTGTACAATCAGCAGGGACATCATCCACAACAACCGAACCTGCACCTATTCTGGAATTTTTACCTATTGTTAAATTACCAAGGACCTTAGCTCCTGCTCCTACAATAACGTTATCTTCCAATGTAGGGTGTCTTTTGCCATGTTCTTTACCTGTACCGCCTAAGGTTACACCCTGATAAAGAAGAACATCGTCTCCTATATAAGTAGTTTCTCCAATTACAACGCCCATACCATGGTCAATAAAGAATCTTCTACCTATTCTTGCTCCAGGGTGAATTTCAATACCTGTGAATACCCTACTCCAGTATGAAATAAGTCGAGGGATAACAGGAATCCCCCAGTATCTTAACTTATGAGCGATTCTATGAGCTATCAATGCGTGCAATCCGGGATAGCACAAGAAAACCTCTACAATGTTGTTCGCTGCCGGGTCTTTTTCATAAATTGTCTTTATATCTTCTTTTATCTGGCTTAGTGCACGTTTAAATAGCATTTTTACCTCTGTATAACTACATAGATTTTCCTGTAACCAATTCACCCAAAGGCGTAGACAAGTATCTTTCGCCATAATCACAAGTCATTGCAACTATGAGTTTGTCTTTGTATTCTTGTTTTTTAGAAAGTTCTAAAGCGGCATAAACATTTGCACCCGAAGAAATTCCACAGAATATCCCCTCTTTTTTAGCCAAAGAAACAGCTGTTTTGATAGAATTATGAGAAGACACTGTAATTACCTTATCAATATATTCAAGGTTAAGATTCTGAGGAACAAAATTTGCACCAATTCCCTGAATAGAATGTGGACCAGAAATACCTTTTGAGACAAGAGGACTTTCCTCTGGTTCAATTGCTATAATCTCTATGTTTTTATTAAAAGATTTCAATGCTTTTCCAACACCTGAAACTATACCACCAGTACCAAAAGAAGCAACGAACACATCAATTTTGCCGTCTGTGTCCTTTATGATTTCTTGTGCTGTTGTTTTTTCGTGCACCAAAGGATTTGCAGGATTTGAAAACTGAGACGGCATAAAACTTTTTTCAAAATGATCTGCAGCTCTCATAGCAGCATTTACAGCACCTTTCATTCCTTCTTCAGCAGGCGTCAACACTAAATCTGCACCATAAGCAGAGAGCATTTTTCTTCTTTCTACACTCATGCTTTCAGGCATAGTCAATACAAGTTTGTAACCTTTAACTGCACATACCAAAGCAAGACCAATACCGGTATTACCGCTCGTTGGTTCAATAATTACTGTATCTTTGTCAATTAAGCCTTTTTTTTCGGCATCTTCAATCATGCTTATTGCAGCTCTGTCTTTAACAGAATTACCCGGATTGAAATACTCAAGTTTTACAACTACATCAGCATACCCGTCATTTAGTTTATTCAATCTCACCAATGGAGTATTGCCAATAAGTTCGAGAATATTCTCTTTTATATTTGCCTTAATTTTTTCCATTATATCTACCTTATTTATTTTTCAAGTTTCATAAACTTTCTTTTTCCTGCTTGTAAAACAACAGGTTCAGTTGGTACAGAAACTACAAAAGCAGTATCGGATATTTTTTCATTTTCCAACTTAACACCACCGCCTGCAATTAGTCTTTTGGCTTCTCCCTTACTGGAAACAAAGCCTAATTCCAATAGCAAGTCCAGAATATTTTTCTCGCAGCTCATTTTGAAAGAACCTATATCCTCAGGAATCCCTTTATTTTGAACGACATTGATAAACTCATCCTGAGCTTTTTTCGTCTCATCATCACTGTGATACTCATTTGTAATTGTATAAGCTAACTGCATTTTTATATCTCGAGGATTTTCTGTTTTTAAACGTTCTTCGATTTGTTTTAATTCCTCATCAGAAATATCGGTCAACAAACTGAAATACTTAATAATCAATGTATCAGGAATAGACATTAACTTACCGTACATATCTTTTGCACTATCAGTCAAAGAAATACAGTGTTCAGGATAGGTTTTAGACATTTTTACTAATCCGTCAGTACCCTCAATCAATGGTAACAACATAACCATCTGTGGATTAGGTTTTCCGTATGCTGTTTGAATTTCTCTACCCAAAAGAACGTTAAATCTTTGGTCAGTTCCGCCCAACTCTATATCTGCATCAATAGCAACAGAGTCATAAGCCTGCATTAAAGGATAGAAAAATTCGTGTATAGAAATTGGTTTGCCTTCAGCATATCTTTTAGCAAAATCATCACGAGTCATCATCTGAGCAACAGTTACTTGTGAAGCCAACTTTAATAAATCAGTCAACTGCATAGGATGAAGCCAATCAGCATTATTAACAACTTCCGCCTTTGAAGTATCCAAAACTTTTGACATTTGTTCAAAATAAGTTTTTGCATTTTCTTCAACCTGTTCTTTTGTCAAGGCAGGACGAGTTTCTGATTTTCCTGAAGGATCACCAACCATCGCAGTAGCACCGCCAACTAACAGTACAATTGTATGTCCCAATTCTTGGAATTTTTTAAGTTTTTTCATAACAACTGTATGTCCAAGGTGCAGATCAGGACGAGTCGGATCCATTCCAAGTTTTACTCTTATCGGTTTACCTGATTCTTTAGATTTTTGTAATTTTATAGCGAGTTCTTTAACACCGCCGGGTAGCAACTCTGCTCCTCTTGATATTTCTTGAGCTTGTTTTATAAATTCTTCTTTTAATACAAATTTTTCTTCCATTTAAATTTATCCTTTACTAATAACTTCTTAATTGTATTGTAACAAAAATTAGATAATATGTACCGATTATATTTATTATGTAAAAACAAATACTATTTTTAGAAATAAAGACAATTATTTTGGTATATTTTTTTACAAAAAAGAAAAACAAGATTATTTTATTTTTATACCTTCATTTCTTTTCTTTTGAATTGCGTAGGCAAAAGAAAAGAAACGAAGCAAAGAAAAGAAAACCGACGCAAGGATTACAACAGGGGCATACGCCCCTGTATTTTTTT
>CALVEK010000005.1 GCA_944326555.1 Candidatus Gastranaerophilales bacterium
CAAATCAGATTTTCTTGCTGTTAATAATAATAATCTTGCTTGAGATGCTGCTAAACCCATTGTCGGCTCCTTACATATTTACTTTATTTACCACACACTTATATAAAAACATTTCGGTATATACAAATTCAATACTTGATATATATTGTTACAAAACTTAATATATTAAATTTTTCAAAACAGTTTTGAGCATAAATTATTAATGCTAAAATAAATGTGTAAGTTATGGAGAGAAATTTTTAAATGAATAGTGCAAATCAATCAGTAAAACCAATTACAACAAAAATTAATGAAAACGGAAATTTAGAAATAGGTGGTTGCGATTTAGTTAAATTGGCAGAAAAATACGGAACTCCGTTGTATGTTTTTGATGAAGAAACAATACGAACTATAGCTCGTGAGTACAAAAAAGCATTTTCTTCATACCCAAAAGTAGGTTTGTTATATGCATCAAAGGCTTTTATGACAAAAGCTATAGTAAGAATACTCGATGAAGAAGGTTTTGGGTTTGATATGGTTTCAGGCGGTGAAATCTATACGGCTTACAAGGCAGGTGCAGATTTAAAAAAATCTCTTTTTAACGGTAATAATAAATCTTTTGACGAATTACAAATGGCTGTAGAGTTGGGTGTAGGACTTATTTCTGTAGATAATTTCTTTGAATTGGCTTTGCTTAATGATATCGCGAAATCAAATGAGAAAAAAGTTGATATTTTGTTAAGAGTTACCCCAGGTATTGAATGTCATACACACGAATATATCCAGACAGGTCATCTTGATTCCAAGTTTGGTTTTGACTTAACTCAGGTTGATGATGCAGTTGAGCTTATTGTTGATGAATATAAGAATTTGAATTTGGTTGGTTTGCATGCTCATATAGGTTCTCAAATTTTTGAAACTTCCATTTATTACGATGAGGTTGAAATCTTAATAAAAGAAATGGCAAGAATAAAAGAAAAATATGGCATTGACTTAACTCATATTAATCTTGGTGGCGGATTAGGTATTAAATATACAGAAGAAGATGTTCCTCCATCAGTTTTTGAAATTTCGTCAAAAATCATAGACTCAGTTAAAGAAAATTCTTCAAAGTACAATCTTGAGTTGCCGGAAATTCATATAGAACCAGGTAGAAGTATAATAGGTACTTCTGGAGTAACTCTTTATACAGTAGGTAGCAGCAAACAAGTTCCAAACGGTAAAAAATATGTTGCAGTTGATGGGGGTATGGCTGATAATCCTCGTCCCAGTCTTTATCAGGCTGTGTACACTGCAGAGGTGGCTAATAAACCAAATATTGTGTCTCAAGAGAAAGTTACAATTGCCGGCAGATTCTGTGAATCCGGTGATATTCTTATTCAAGAAACAATCTTACCTGAGCTTGAAGCGGGAGATATACTCTGCTTTTATGACACAGGCGCTTATGGATACTCTATGTCAAGTAATTATAACAGGGTATTAAAACCTGCCGCGGTACTTGTAAATAACTCACAATCTGATATTATTATAGATAGAGAAAGTTATGAGCATCTTGTTTCATTGGATGTTATACCGGATAGATTGAAGAAGTAATACTGAGGCTATAAATTGATTGGAGCAATAAAAGAAAGTTTGATATCTCAACTGAGTTCTTTGCATCTTACTTTTACTTGGGTAAACTTGCTGGAAGTCTCTATTATTGCTGCATTTTTGCTTTTGTTATACCAAAAATTTATCAAAGGTACGCAATCAGAAAAACTGGTGAAAGGGATTTTTATTCTTCTTTTGGCTTGGTTGTTTTCTGAAATACTCATAAAGTTTAATCTGCTGATTTTAGGTGTTTTCTTAAGAACTATGGTCAGCGTGATTATGTTTGGTGCCGTTATCATATTCCAACCCGAGATAAGAAAGTTCCTTGGCTATTTGGGACAATCAAATTTCTTTCATTCTCATTTTAATTTAAGACGTAAAAATCTTAAAGAAACGCAGAAAGTGAATGTTTTAAAAGAATTGATTGAGTCTGTAAAATATCTTTCTAAAACACGAACTGGTGCGTTGATGGTTTTGGAAAGAGCTGATGATGTTAACAGTTATTCCGATGTTGGAACTCAGTTAGATGCAACATTGTCTACGGAACTTTTGCTTACTATATTTCACCCGAACACTCCTTTGCATGATGGAGCTGTTGTAATTTCCGGTGATGTAATTAAATCTGCGGGAGTTTTACTTCCATTGACAGAAGATCCAAAGCTCAGTTGGAAGTACGGTACAAGACACAGAGCGGCTATTGGAATGAGCGAAGTTTCTGATTCTGCTTGTTTAGTTGTTTCGGAAGAAACCGGTGATGTTTCTATAGCCTTGGATGGTGCTCTTAAAAAGTATGAAGACATTACTCAACTAAAGAAAGATTTGGAAATTCTCTTGGGTTATGAGGATGAAGATTTAGTTGAAGAAAATAAAACGGTATTTAATTTTATAAAAATAAAAACAAAAAAACAGGTTTCTCACTCAGACAAAAAAAATGATAAGATGTCGAAATGAAAATTTTTAATCCCATAGAGTCTATTAATAAAAATAAGATAGTTGCTGTTGTTAGAGCAGAAGATGCAAAAGAGGCCATTGAGAAAGCCGATGCTCTTTCTTGCGGCGGACTAAAGGTTTTTGAAATAACTGTTGAAAAGGATTCTATTCTTCCGGCTATTGAATATTTGAGTAAAAACAGTGAAATAACTGTTATGGCCGGTGGTATTATTACGTCTATGAGAGCTCAGGCTGCTATAACGGCAGGTGCAAGTGCTATTATTTCTCCTGTTTTTCAAAAAAATCTGTTGAAATTTTGTTTAGGCAATAAAGTTCCTCATATAGCGACTGTTTCTACTCCAAATGAGGCTTATGATGCTTGGAAATCAAGAATTCCTGTTATAAAGATTTTCCCCGCAAAGTCTATGGGACAGGTTGAATATATAGAGGATATGTTAAGACCTATGCCATTTTTAAATCTTATGCCATCAGGCGGTGTAACATTGGATGATTTTAAGTTGTATTTGGATGCAGGCGCTGTTGCTGTGGGTCTTGGTCGATGTTTATACAAAGACGCCTCTTTAAAAGAAATTAAAGAGCGAGCAAAATATGCTGTTTCTCAACTCGAAAACTAGGTGTCAATTATATCCATAATGCTTTTGGCTCTGTCAGACCATTTGTGTTTTGCTTTGACTATTTTTGATGCTTCTTTAGCTTTTGCACATCTCTCATCTTCATTTTTTAGGTAGTATTCTGCTTTTTGCGCAATATCTTCGTAATTTACCGGGTTACAAAATTCTATTGAATTTCCAAATTCCGATTTTAATGTTGTATTTTGGCCTGTTAAAATCAGTGTTTCAACTGCAGATGCATCCAATATTCTGTCGTGAATGCCTCCTGCAAGATGGAATGGTTGAGAGTGCAGTGTTATTTTGGATTTATTCATCAAACTTACTGTTTCTCTAATATCTCCACCTTTTACAAGTTTAATATTTCCTGTTATGTATTTTTCCCACGGACCTTCGCCAAAAATTGTTACATTAAAATCTTTTAGCGCCTGAATCATTTTTACCCTTTGTTTATAAGTGATTATATAGGAAATACTTTTGGACATAAGAATAAATTGGCTTAAATCCAGCTCTATTCCCATTTGTTTTTTAAATAACAAATATATTTCCCACAATGATAGATGTGGAAAATTAATTGCAACTTCACAAAACTCCATCATTAATTTAAAAACAAGCTCAGGCATAGTGTTTTTTAGTTTTTCTATCATTGCATCGTAATCATCTATTGAGCCGAAAAAAGTTATATCATATTCTTTTTCTGTGTCTTGTTTCTTCCAAAATTCTAAATCTATACCGCCGGGTATATATCCCTGAATCAATTTAGGCAAGTAAGTTTTTATTGCTTCCGTGTCTTTTGAACAAGAATTAAATAGTATAAAATTTTTGTATGATGCAAATTGCTGTGCGATTTCAAAATTTTGGTAAAACAATGAATCTACACACCACATTATATTTATTATGTTGTTGTTTAAAAAGTTTTGCCATAAAGGCAATCCACTTGCATTAAAAGCTATAGCTATGTTTGGTAGAATGCTTTTCTCGTGGCATTCTTTTGTGGAATAGCATTTTACACCAATGTCATTAAAGCCTTTTATCAGTCCATTATTAAAACTGGCAATAGCATTATATCTTCCGCCTACTCCACTGTCATCTCCGTGAATAGCAACTATAACATCTTCTTTGTTCATTATTTTACCACCAAGCTAGTCATCAAGTATTATAATCCTATATTATTAAGGTTTTGTCTAATTAGAAATGTTTTTTAATATTACTGTTAAGGTTTTATTGCTTTATTTTGTAAAAAATCAATTTTATCTTTTTGTTTGCAAAACAATTTATTAACTAATCTGGAATTATTAGCTGTCGAAAACTAACCCTTCCTCTCACAAAATAATTCACAGCATTGTTTTGCTTTAAGAGTGGCAAATTTAGTATCTATTCTTTTTGCTATTCTAAAACCGGATACTTTAGGCTGTTTTTAGGAGTTTTAGTCTTCTGTATACTATGCAGTTTTTATCTCGATAAAAATCATCTTCATTCAGATAAATATTGACATATTTATCACACCTTGAGATGAAAAGCATTAAGTATACTTCATTGTTTGCATTGAAGATTGAAAGTTTTTGTTTTTTAGATGACTTATACAAAAAATCGAGAAAATCAGGCTTCAGGTACAGAACTCTTTGCAAATCTATTCCGATTCGCTTTTTCTCTGCTTTTAGTTTAAACAGTCTTTTTAGTTCTATAAGGTCTGCTTTTGATATTGAACTATTATCAATATCAACGATGCAAACTTTGCTAACATCCTTGATTTTCATTTTCATCCCTGACTGTATGTATATGTTTTCCCTAACATTTATATGATAGCAGTTTGTTTTTTTTATTTAATTATATGTAAGTTGACATTATTTACTACTTTGGTTGTATATGTTTTTGCCATTGGAATTATACATTTTAGAACGCATATTTTTCAGTTTTTCAATTTCTTTTTGGTAATCAGTTGAGTTTATTAGTAATTTTGTGTTTTCCATAAATGAAACGAGGGCCTCTGATATATTTGTGCTGTTTAACTCTACCATATCTTTTGCCATTTCCGTATTTGACATTGCTAACCTTGTCATATCTCTAAACCCGCTTGATGCAAGAGTCAAAGCATTTTTGTCCTCTATAACGGTATTCATAAGAGCTTGAGACAAAATCATTGGCATGTGGCTTATTAGTGCAACTGCTTTGTCATGTTCTTTTGCAGGCATTGTTATAGGTTTAGCTTTTGTTCTTTCTATTAATGTTTTAATTTTTTGAATATCATCTGCTTCTGTATTTTTGTGTGGGGTTATTACCCACTTTGCATCTTCAAAAAGATTGTAAAATGAAGCATCAAAACCACTGTTTTCTGTTCCTGCCATTGGGTGTGTTCCTATAAACTTATAGGAGTATTCTTTTTGCATAACAAACTCTTTTAGGCTGCAAACATCTGACACTATGGTTGTTTTGGGCAAAACATGTTCCAGTTCATCCAATATCTTTAGTGTCTTGTTCATAGGTGCGCATACAAACACTATGTCGCAATATTTAAGTGTTTGCATATCATCACTTACAAACTGGGTGTATGTTTTTGCTTTGTCTATTGTTTCAATATTTCTTGTAACAGCGTATATTGTAATATCTTTTTCTTTAGAAAGAGATTTTAGTATTGATCCTCCAATTAAACCGAGTGATACTATTCCTAATTTTATTGCTGTCATATTTACTCCGATTTGTCATTAAGCAAAAACTGTAAACTCTTCTTTTTAAATCGTCGCTGCTGCTAAGATTCAATTTAACTATAATATTATACACTAAGTTTACATTTGTTTATAAATTTGCACCTGATAAAAAAAATTGCCATAATGACCATATTAATAGTCTAACCATTCCTTTCTTGACTTATGCGGCTTTTGTATTTAAAGGTCGCATTATTTTTTATTTTTTTTTAAGATTATGTTAGTATTGAATATGTAATTGGGGGAGTTATTAATATATGAATATATTATCTTGGCTTTTTGGTAAGAGAAATAATAAGGATGTACTTGGCTACTATCCTGATGCAGTGATAGTTGTTTCTATGTCAGGAGAAATTCTTTATGCAAACGAAAGACTTTTGAATCTTTTTCGCTTATCTGACGAAGAGCTCTTTGGCATGGAATTGCTTGATATTTTTGATGGCGGGTTTAATCTTGTGAATAATCTCGCAAAATCTAATGATTCTGCTGTTGTGCGTTCTAAACTTAAACTTGATGAAGATTTGTTTTTTGAAATAAGAGCTTCTGAATACGAAGATGGTGAAACTAAAATAATAGTTACAATAAGAGATGTATCAAACAGTCAAAAAATGTTAAATAAACTTTTATTTGAACACGAATATCTCAATAAACTTACTAAAAATAAAAATACGTTTTTGAGTAAAATTTCAGGAGAACTTACTTCTCCAATTCATTCGATTAACGGCTTTTCTCAAGCTATATTAGAGGGCTTGGGTGGAGATGTTAATGAAAAACAAGAGAAGTATCTCAAAATTATAAATAAGAATTCTACTACTTTATTAGAGCTTGTTAACAGCCTTGTTGAGTATTCAAAGTTAGAATCAGGTTTGTACGATTATGAGTTTAAGAATTTTGATTTTGTAAACTTGATGACTTCTTTGTTCAATGAATATAAGCCAAAGTGTGATGAGAAAAAACTGATATTGAATTTTGATTTGAACAGTCTTGCAAAAAGAACTATGTACAGTGATGAAAATGTGCTCAAAAGAGTAGTAGAGTTTCTTGTTCAAAATTCAATTTTAAATACGGAGTCAGGTTCTATTCAATTGATAGTAAGTCATCCGGATAATGAGTTTTTGGAAGTGGCTGGTTTTAATATTAATCCTGCGACACCTGAAAAATCTTATTTGATGATTAAAGTTGTCGATACCGGTATGGGCTTTAATGATTCTGATTTGCAAAATATTTTTGACCCTTATTCAAACATTGAAAAGTATATTGCAAAAAAAGCTGTATCAAAAAGTTTGGAGCTCGGTATAGCATACAAGTTAGTCAAATTACTAAAAGGTAAAATGTGGGTTGAGTCTGAATCGATGAAAGGCAGTAGTTTTGCTTTTATAATACCTATTGAAAAATTAAGTATCTAGTTGTATTTAAGAGGTTTATCCGATGGCTAAAGTTTCACTTCGAAATGTTATAAAAAAATATGATACAAAAACGATAATTAACGATATTAGTCTTGATATCGAGGATAAGGAGTTTTTGGTATTGGTTGGCTCGTCAGGTTGTGGCAAATCTACAATATTGAGAATGATAGCC
Organism: Candidatus Gastranaerophilales bacterium; assembly: GCA_944326555.1. Classification (GTDB taxonomy): domain Bacteria; phylum Cyanobacteriota; class Vampirovibrionia; order Gastranaerophilales; family Gastranaerophilaceae; genus Limenecus. The sequence continues at coordinate 7,409 of CALVEK010000005.1, forward strand.
GGTCTTGAAGATATTACATCAGGTGAAATTTATATCGGTGATAAATGTGTAAATAACGTTCATCCAAAGGATAGAGATATAGCTTTTGTTTTTCAGAGTTATGCGCTATACCCTCATATGAGTGTGTATGAAAACATTGCTTTTCCTCTAAAGATGAGAGGGATAAAAAAGGATGAAATTGATAAAAAGGTCAAGGAAGCTGCTGAAATATTGAATCTTTCAGAATATCTTGAACGCAGACCGAAACAGCTTTCCGGCGGACAAAGACAACGTGTAGCTCTTGGCAGAGCTATTGTGCGAAGCCCAAAAGTATTCCTGATGGACGAGCCTTTATCAAACCTTGATGCAAAATTAAGGGTACAAATGCGTTCTGAAATAAAAAAATTGCACGAAAAACTTCAGACAACATTTATTTATGTTACTCATGATCAGACAGAAGCTCTTACGATGGGAGACAGAATTGTAGTTTTGGACAAAGGTGTAATACAACAGGTAGATAAACCCGAAGAAATTTACTATAATCCGTCAAATACATTTGTCGGCGGTTTTTTGGGTTCACCTTCTATGAACTTTATTGAATGTAATATTGAAAATGACACAATAAAATTTAATGACCATGTTATAACTCTTTCAGATAGTCAAAGAGCTTGTGTTGGGCAGAAAGACAAAGTTATTGTTGGTATACGTCCTGAAAAAATGGATTCTGTTGAATATAATTACGAATTTTCTGTTCCCATTGATATTTCTGAAATGTTGGGCAGTGAAAAAATTGTTTATTTTAATGTAAATAATACCAAATGTTCTGCAAAAATTGATGCTCAAAAGCAGTTTTCAAATGACATTACTCTTAGATTTAATACAAATGATTTTCTGTTCTTTGATGTTGAAACACAAAAAAGAATCATGTACTAATTAACATATAATTTTTTAAAATTAATATACTTTTTTCTGTTTAAATATGTAATTCTTTGCGTTAAAATGTTGCTGTAAAATGAGAGTATCTAAATAAAAGGATTATATATATGTGGGATTATACAGAAAAAGTAATGGATCATTACAAAAATCCTCGTAATGTTGGTGAGATAGAAAACCCTTCTGCTGTTGGGGAAGCGGGATCTTTGGTTTGTGGTGATGCCCTTAAATTATATTTAAAAGTTGATGAAAATGATGTAATAACTGATGCAAAATTTCAAACTTTTGGTTGCGGTTCCGCAGTTGCTTCTTCAAGTGTTTTAACAGAAATGCTAAAAGGTATGACTATAGAAGATGCGTCTAAAATCACAAATCAGCAAATAGCAGATGCTTTAGGGGGGCTTCCTCCTCAAAAAATGCACTGTTCAGTAATGGGTCATGAGGCTTTGGAGTCTGCTATCGCCAACTATAAAGGTGAAGATGTTGCAGCACATTGCGATGAAAAAATTATTTGTACTTGCTATCACGTTACGGAAAGTGCTTTGCGTGAAGCTGTTGAACAAAACAATTTAACAGATTTGGAAGATGTTATGAACTACACAAAAGCGGGTGGTGCTTGTGGACAGTGCCATGTAGCTATACAGAAAATTATTGATGAAATTAAAAATAAAAAAGAAAAAGTTGATATTAAAAACATGTCTGTAACGCAGCTTGTTTTGAAAATAAATAATGTAATTGAAAAATATATTTCCAATGAATTAAGAAAAGATGGTGGAGATATAGAACTTATTGATGTTAAAGAAAACAAGGTTTTTGTTTCTCTTAAAGGAATGTGCAAATCTTGTAAGTTTTCTTCAAACACTTTGAAAAATTTTGTTGAAGCATCTTTAAAAGAACATATTTCACCTGACATTGAAGTTATAGAGGTATAAAAATGACCAAAACTGTTTATCTTGATAATAATGCTACTACCATGGTAGACCCAAAAGTATTTGAGGCTATGAAACCGTATTTTTGCGAATTGTACGGGAATCCATCCAGTATGCACAAATTTGGCGGACAAGTTGCAAAGGCTGTTGAAAAGGCAAGAGAACAGGTTAAGAATTTCCTTGGCGCTAATGATTCAAAAGAAATTATTTTTACCGCTTCAGGTTCTGAGGGGGATAACATGGCCATTCGAGGAATACTCGAGGCTAATAAAAATAAAAAACATATCATTACAACAAAAATAGAACACCCTGCTGTTTTGAATGTGTATAAATATTTGGAAAAACAAGGCTATGAGGTAACATATCTTGGCGTTGATTCTTTGGGTAATTTGGATTTGAATGAATTAAAAAATGCAATTACCGATGACACAGCGTTGGTTTCTATGATGTACGCAAATAATGAAACAGGTGTTATTTTACCGGTAGAAAAAGCCGCAAAGTTGGTCAAGCAAATTAATCCAAAGATAAAATTTCATGTGGATGCAGTTCAAGCAGCCGGTAAGATAAAGATTGATGTTAAAAATACTGATATAGATTTGCTGAGTATAGCAGGGCATAAGATTCACGCTCCAAAAGGTATCGGAGCATTGTATGTTAAAACAGGAACACTTTTGCCGGCTTTTATAATTGGCGGTCATCAAGAACGAGGAAAAAGAGCCGGGACAGAAAATGTTCCATATATTGTCGGCTTAGGTGAGGCTTGTGAAATCGCTCAAAATGCTTTGGATTATGAAATGACAGAAGTGAAGCGCCTTAGAGATAAGTTGGAAAATGGCATAGTAAAAAGCATATATAACGCAAAGGTTAACGGCGCAACTGAAAACAGAGTCCCCAATACTACAAATATTGGATTTCAATATATCGAGGGTGAGCTTATACTTCTTCACCTCAGTGATTTGGGTATCTGTGCAAGTTCGGGTAGTGCTTGTACATCAGGAAGTTTGGAACCGAGCCATGTGCTTAAGTCAATGGGTGTGCCTTTTGAATCTTTGCATGGCAGCATTCGTTTCAGCTTGAGCAGATTCACTACTGAGGCTGAAATTGATTATGTTTTAAAGGTTTTGCCTGATGTTATTACAAAACTCAATGGAATTTCACCTTATCAAAAAGAGTTAAATAGGTTGAAGGCACAATTCAATCATTAAATTTCATATAAATAGCTGTTTGTCGATTTTAAAAATTATCATAATATATCTTTGTAAAGAATATTTTTCGTAAATTATGATATTTTTTAGACTTTTGCCCTATATTCTTATTGCTGTATTTAGTCTTATTGTTGAATATTCAAGAGTAAGAATGCTTAACGACGGTTCTTCTTATGAGCAAAATCCTTTTACTTTTTTAACTTCGTTTTTTGAAAGGAGAAATAGACGTATTTCTGCATTAAATAAGGCTGTTAATTATGTTAAACCTTATGAAAAAATCTTTGGAAATTTGGTACTTTCAAATAAATATTGTACTTTTGCAATTAATTCCGACAGAAAAACAATAACATGTATGAGCAGTGTTTATAATTCTTTTGGAAAAAAAATGATGCTTGTTGCCAAGGATTTCTCTCCAATGGATGTTGATGAATATTTTGATATGATTTGCGAAGTTTTTTCTTACAATACAAAATATGAAGATATATATAACTCTTTGACCTCTGTTGCTACCATAAAAGATAGTGTATACAGTACAAAACAGGTTGACACTAATTTAAAAAATAATGAAGATGTAAAAAAATCGAGTGATTGCGAGGTCATTAGTATAAATGAGAATATTCCAAGTGTTGATAATGATGTTGCTTCGCTAGATTTAGTAGATGTAAACCATTCTTCCGAGGCTGAATTGACTGCACTACCCGGTATTAGTATTGTTATGGCTAAGAAAATTATTGCTTTTAGAGATCAGCAAAGACCATTTAAGTCTGTCGATGATTTTTTGGCTGTTATGAAGATAAAGCCTCATTTTTCGAAACGGTTGAAGCCAATGTTGAGTGCAAATAAAATCAATATGAGAAGAGTAAAAAAAGCAAGAACGGAGCGTATAATTGATTTGTAAGACTCCAAAACTTAATGTATTCAAAATATTAAAAAAAACATCTGCAGAGGGACCTGGGCAGAGGTTCTGTATTTGGGTTCAGGGTTGTAGCCTCAAATGCAGCGGCTGTTTTGCTAAAGCTACTTGGTCTCATAAGGAGAATATTTTGTATTCAGTTGATGAGCTTTTTTCCTTGATTGAAGAGATGAAAAATCAAATTGAGGGCGTTACTTTTTTAGGCGGTGAGCCTTTTGAACAAGCCGAAGCTCTTTCTGTCTTGGCAGGCAAAGTTAAGTCAATCGGACTTTCTGTTGTAACCTTTAGCGGTAATACCTATGAAAGTTTAAAGGTTAAAGGAGATATGAATATAGATTCCCTCCTTTCAAATACTGATTTATTAATAGATGGACCGTTTGTTCAAGAAAAAATTGATTATTCAAGACCCTGGGTCGGGTCTTCAAATCAAAAATACCGTTTTTTGACTAAAAGGTATTCTTTAAAAGATATTCTTATGGCTCATAATAAGGTTGAAATAAGAATTAATAGAAATGGCTCATTCTTTGCCAATGGAATGGGTGATTTTAGACAATTAGAAGACACTTTGTGTTTACAGGTAAAAGAAAATAATTTATAATCAGTTATCAATGGAGTTTGTATGTTTGTAAGAAAAATATCCAATTTAATTAGAGCTCGTTTCCCATATATATACATAACAACCTATGAGGAAGATAGAGTAACTGCCCTTATAAGACAGACTGTCAGAGAACCAAAGCTCATTAAATTCCCGCGTGAGTTGTATATATGGACTCAGACGGCAGGCTTTGTAAATGATGAGACGGATGAAGTTGTTTCAGGTACGGTAAATCCTACTTCTGCGTTAGACTTTATACAAAAACATGATAAAGATTCGATATTTATTTTTTATGATTTGCACGTTAATTTTGGGTTAAGAAACAGGGCTCCTGATTACGAATTGGTTAGAAAGTTAAGGGATTTGGTCGCTGTACTTAAAACCAGTCAGGTTAGAAAAAATGTGTTTTTTATTGCTCCTGAGATGGTTATTCCCGATACTCTGCAAAAAGACATAACTATTTGCGATTTTCCGCTGCCATCTGTTGAGGAAATAAAGAAAAAATTAAATTTGATGCTTTCGCAAAATAAAAAGGTAAAGACTGATAATCTTTCTGAAGAAGATAAAGATAAACTTTGTAAGGCAGCATTGGGCTTAACCTTACAAGAGGCAGAAAATGCTTTTGCTCTTGCAATGGTAAATGACGGAAAAATTGATGTCTCTGATTTAAAAATAATAATGAATGAAAAAATGCAGGTAATAAAGAAAACCGGCATTCTTGAATTTGTACAGTCAGATTTATCAATTGATGATATTGGTGGGTTAGATAATCTTAAAAGTTGGCTAAAAAAACGAAACAATTCTTGGTCAGAAAACGCAAAAAAATATTGTCTTCCGGCTCCCAAAGGTGTATTAATTACAGGTGTCCCCGGATGCGGTAAAAGTTTGACTGCAAAGGCAATGAGTGCAATTTGGCAGTTACCGCTTTTGCGTTTGGATCTTAGTAAAATTTTTAGCGGTCTTGTCGGTAGTTCCGAGGAAAATATGCGTAGGGCAATATCGACTGCGGAAGCTGTTTCTCCTTCTATTTTGTGGGTTGATGAAATAGAAAAAGGACTAAGCGGTGTTAATTCATCGAATGATAGTGGTGTTTCTTCAAGAATATTCGGTCAATTTTTGACTTGGATGCAAGAAAAAGAAGCTCCTGTCTTTGTAATTGCGACTGCTAACAATATTAATAATCTTCCTCCTGAACTTTTAAGGAAAGGTCGTTTTGATGAAATATTCTTTGTGGACATTCCAACATTAAGAGAACGAGCAGAAATATTTAAGTTGCATTTGTCAAAACGTTTAAAAAATGAAGCTGTTGCAAAATCGATAAATCTTTGTGATGAATTGTATTTTAAATTGGCAGAAATGACAGAGGGCTTTATTGGGGCTGAAATTGAACAGGTCGTTATTTCCGCGTTGTATGAAGCATTTTTTGAAAACAGAGAATTACTTGTACAGGATTTAGAAAAGACTATTCATAACACTGTTCCTCTTTCAACCACACAAAAAGAACAAATATTGGCGCTGAGAGCCTGGGCAAATGTGCGCGCTGTTGCTGCGACCAGAAAAGATGATTTGAATGAATATAAATCATCAGAAAACACAAATAACGATGATGTATCAATGTCTCGTGGTGGAAGAGCTTTAGATTTTTAATGATAAGAAGAGGTTTAATATGTCAGTTTCTATAGGTGCATTACCTGTTTTACTTTTGTTCGGTGCTATATCCAGTCTTACAAATAATTCATTATTTGATGTCTCTGCCAATTATTCTGAGTCATCTAATAGTGAATTCTTTAAAAATCAGGTGCAATCAGCTTTAAAAAACTCTGATGGCGTTGTTTCTGAAAGTTTTCTAAAATCTATTTGCAAAGAGTATAAGACAGTTTTTATGGATAAAGAATTGCTAATGAAAACTCTTGAAGAACATGGCTTTTATGATTTTTCTGATGATAAGGTTAACGATTCTCTTAGCTGTAAAATGGATGGGTTTACTTTAGACTTTTTAAGACAAGATGCTACTCAACCATATATGATGAAAATTTCTTGCTCACAAAGCTGCGCTGAAACTGAATTGGTTAATGAAATAAATTCTGAATATGCACTTAATGTTCAGGAAGAAACTTATATAAAAATAAAAGAAAGACTCGCTTCTAAAAATTTGAAAATAGATGAGGAAGAAATCCTTGAAGACGATTCTATATTACTAACTATAAATATTGATTAGCACTATGAGGTGAATATGTCAAAGAAAAAATTAAAAATAAAACTTTTACCAAATGGAGAAATACAAGCCCATACAGAAGGAATTAAAGGTAAGAAATGCCTTGATTATATTCAGCTCATTGAATTACTTACTGATGCTAAAATCACATCTCAAGAGTTGACTCAGGAATACTATGAACCTGAAGAACAAGAATATATCCAAGACAATGCTTATAATAACAACTGATTTTGATTCAATAAAAAAAGGATGGATTTAATCCATCCTTTTTTGTTTAATAAATATTCAATTAGTACAATTTGTATCTTATAACAGTATTGTTTCCTTGTTCTGTAATATATAGGTTATCGTTTTTAATTATAAGATAATATGGATTTGTTACATTTTTTATGAACGTATAAACTTGCCCTGCTTTGTTGATTTTTAAGATATTGTTTTTTGCATAGTTTGCAACATACAGATTATCCATAGAGTCAAAAGCCAAACCTATCGGACCACCTAGCATAGGGCTTTTTGAGTATAGATATGTTTGACCGTTAGGCATAATTTTATAAATGCTGTTATCAGTATAGCTTGCAACAAAAAGTACACCTTGAGAGTTCATTGCAAGACCTGTAGGTCCTGAGAATTTGTCTATAATTTTTTTGTTTGCTTCATTAGCTGTATTTACGTTTGCCAGTGAGCTTTTTGCAGCAGCTTTTTGTTGAGCTACCACTATTTGATTTTTGATACTTTTTGCTTTTCCGTAAAAATCATCAGTGTCTTTTATTTTTGTTATGTAAAATAAAGCTCTTTCATAATTGCCAATGTTGTAATAAAGTTCAGCCAATTTTACGATTGTTTCAGAATCATTGGGATCAAGTTGATTTATTTTTGAGAAACAAGCAATAGCTGAATTATAGCTTTTTAAATATTCAAATAATGCACCCATATTGTAATATGCATCTATAAAATCAGGGTCTTTTGCAACAGCCGTTTTAAACGCTTGTATAGCTTTTGCATATTCTCCTTTTGAATATAAATCTAAGCCTTCATTATAATACATTGCACCTTCCGTAGAGTAAGCCTGAGCGGTATTTGCAAAACCTACTCCCAAGAAAAGTGATAATCCCAAAATAATAAATAATCTCTTCATATTCACTCCAGTTATTCTTTTGTTAATTATATCTTTGGTTGTACTGATTTAAAATCAGTTGCTTTTTCAAAATTATACGCCATATTGAACAATTTGTCTTCTCCTAAAGCCGGTGCCAAAATTTGAAGACCTATCGGCATTCCATCGGAGTCAAATCCGCAAGGCATACTTAATCCCGGTATACCGGCAAGGTTTGCACTAATTGTACCTATATCTGTTAAATACATGCTAAGAGGATCTGATATTTTTGAACCGATTTCAAAAGCAGTATTTGGGCATGTTGGAGAAACTAAAATATCAACCTTTTCAAATGCTCTATCAAAATCTTCTTTTATCAGTCTTCTTATTTGCTGTGCTTTTTTATAATATGCATCGTAGTAGCCTGCACTGAGTGCATAAGTTCCGAGCATGATTCTTCTTTTTACTTCATCTCCAAAACCTTCTGCCCTTGTTTTTGTATACATTTCCAAAAGATTTTTCGGATTTTCTGTTCTATGTCCGTATTTTACCCCGTCAAAACGAGCCAAGTTTGAGCTGGCTTCGGCAGTTGCAAGTATATAATATACTCCTATAGAATGTTCGAGAAGCGGTAATGATATTTCAACAATTTCTGCACCCAAATCTTTGTAAGTTTGAATGGCTGCTTCAACCGCTTTTTTTACGTCTTCAGATACACCATCGCCAAGTAGTTCTTTGATTACACCTACTTTTTTACCTTTTATGTCTTTGTTAAGGCAATCTGAAAATTTTGGAACAGGTATATCTAATGATGTGGAATCATGAGAGTCGTGTCCTGCAATAGCTTCTAAAAGTAATGCCGTGTCTTCAACACATCTGCCGAATGGTCCGATTTGATCAAGTGAAGAAGCAAATGCTATCAATCCGTATCTTGATACTCTACCGTAAGTTGGCTTCATTCCGACAATACCGCAAAAACTTGCCGGTAAGCGGATGCTTCCTCCTGTGTCAGAACCTAATGCTAAAGTTGCTTCGTATCCTGCAACTGCTGCTGCAGAGCCACCTGAACTTCCTCCCGGTACTTTATTTGTATCCCAAGGATTTCTTGTTATTTTAAATGCAGAGTTCTCTGTTGATGAACCCATTGCAAATTCGTCAAGGTTAACCTTTCCAAGTATAGGAATTAGATTTTCTTTGAGTTTTTTTGATACTGTTGCATCATATGGTGAAACAAAATTTTCTAAAATCTTGCTTGATGCTGTGGTTTTTGTGTCTTTAAGATTTATATTGTCTTTTAATGCAAGAGGAATACCTGCTAATGGAGGTAAATCTTCTTTTGCTGCTATCTTTTTATCAACTTCTTTTGCTGTTTCTATAGCTTGTTCTTTGCATAGAGAATTGAATGCACCCAATGTTTCATCGATAGATTCTATTCTTGCAAATTCTGCATTAACAAGTTCAACGGCGGAAATTTCTTTGTTTAACAGAGCTTTTCTTTGCTCAGATGCCGTCTTTTTTAATAATTCGTTCATACTTCTCCCATACTAATTACTTCTCTCTGTAAATCATTATAATCTAAAAACAAGTTAGTGTTTAGCTTTTAAAAGCAAATAGTGTGTAAATGTAAATATTTGTTAAAAGTTAAAGTAAAATTCTAAAGAAATGTCATTAGAAAGTCGATAGTCTCTATGTAAAAAGGAGTATCAGATTATGGGAATGTCCGCCTCTCAGGCCAGATATTTATGTCTAACAGCAAGAAAGAACAACGTGGAGTTTGAAGTTCAACAAACTACACAAGCAAAGATGTTGTTAGCTCAGCAACTTGATACAGAAGCTCTTTTGTGGAGCAACGGCATGAATATTCAACATCTTTATTATTCAAAAGATGGAGACGGTTCAAGCACTCAAGATATGCAAAGACTTTCTTATAGTTTGGTAACTGCTTCTGTTGAAGATGGTGGTCTTGGTATGCAGGTCCGTGATTCTTATGGCAGATTGGTTGTATCAGAGCTGCCTGATCCTATGCCAGAAGGAAAAACCATAAAGGATTATGTTGTTGAACCTTATTGCGGTCAGGCTGATTATTTTGAAACAAACTTAAAAACTGGTAACTGGACTATCCAAAAACTTACAGGTGAGGGTTGGACTGATCAAACTATTGACGGTGCCAGCTTTATATACACCGGTGTTGACTCAGGCGATTTGGCTATTGCTGAGGCTGAATATGATGCAAAAGTTGAAAAACTTGAAAGACAAGACAAACAGTTTGACATGCGTATTCAACAGTTATCAACTGAACAAAAGGCCATAGAAAATGAAATGGATTCTGTTAAAAAAGTTATAGACAAAAACATCGAAGAAACATTCAAGACTTTCGGTTAATCAATTTGGAGTTTTTATGGAGTTGAATCTTATATATACAGGTGCTTTTCTTACAATTTTATCTTGCATTTTATGGCTTAATATTCCGTATTTGAAACCTTGTTGTTGCATTGCTCGTTAATTTGTAACTTTTTCATACTTGTTGTAAATTTTATTTTTTCTTGTTCTGAATATTAAAAATAGCTCTTAATTTTTCTTTTAAAAGATTATTTTCCTGTGTAAGTTTTTGTATTCTTTGCAACAATTCTTGTTGATTAATAGTGTTTGTTTGACTGGTTGAAGTTTGTGCATTGTTTGTGGAAACAATGAACCTCTTTTTTGATTCGTCTTTAATGTACAAAATTTTGTCAATATCTTGGTTTGCAACATATCCCATATTGACGAGTAGTTCTCCTATTTTCATTTTTGAATTTGGATTTTCTTCATTATGAATCTTTTGTTTTCTCAAGACGTCATCAAGCTCTTTTACATTAATTTTATCAAGCCTTTTTACATATTCTCCCAACCTAATTTGGTTGCCAAGGTAAAATATAATGGCACTGACAACAGGATTTTGCGGCGTTTGAATAAGCTCATTTTTTATACCTTCCGCAAGGTGTAATGATGTTTCTTCGAGTGTCCAAAAATTATTTAATGTAATATCTATTACTCTTAGCCCTTGGCTTATTCCTGTTAAACATCTGTAAAAATTAAAGTCGTACCCGTGGTCATGTGTTTCAAGTTCTTTTTTTCCTTTAAATGTTAATGTAGGTGTGTAGGCAGGATAAATTTCTTCTTCTTTTTGTGGGTTTGTGATGTTTTCAAATTTTTCTTCAAGTCTTTTTCTCATGTCTGTAAATATAACTTCTTGAACCCATAAAGGTGCATTAAAAATCATTTCAGTAAGATTATCAAGATAATTCTTGCTCATAAACTTCTACAAACTCCACTTCTCTGTTTATTATATATAGGTTATGTATTATAATATCATATATGATTGGATAATGATAGTTTTGAAAAGAGGTTGCTTTGGGTATAGATGGTTTTTCAATGTCAAATTTGGGTTTGCAACGTAATATGACGTCTGCTCAATTGGCTAATGAAGCAGAGGTTACAGCCAGACAAAGTTTGGAAAATCAAATTGCTGATGTTGATGGTGTAGGTAAAAGAGAAAAAGTCGGTAAAAAAGATGAGGATGCCGCATTTAACGGTATGGTCCCTTTTATACCAAACGATGAAAACAACAATGAATCTCCAAATGAAGGCGGTGAAAATAAAAATCAGCAGCCTCCCGTAGATTACTCTGCTCTTGTTGATGATGAAGAAGTTGATAAATATCATTTTAGGTTTAATGCAAATGATATGATAGAAATTTGGGATACAGAAACAAATGAAATAATCAAAACAATATCTCCTGATATGGCGAGGAAAGTTATCGGTAATATAGAGGAATTGCCGGGAGTGTTAGTTAACAGAAAAATTTAGTTCACGACAATTTCAGTTTCATTTTTATATACAACAAATCCTGATTTTGTGTTATTGGGTCTTTTTATATATTTTCTTAGAGTGTACACTACAGGTACTTTTGTAGAGTTTTTTGCTGATGAAAATTCTTTTGCTATTTGTGCTACTTTTAATATAGTTTCATCTTTTACTATTTGTGAAGATGCTGATTTTTTTAAAATTATGTGTGAACCCGGTGTGTTTAGTGTGTGAAACCATAAATCTTCAGGTGATGATATTTTTGAATACAAATAATCGTTCTGTTTATTATTTTTCCCTATGTATATTGTGATATTGTCAATTTCTCTTTTCTCGACATTTATTTCTTTATTCTTCTTTTTAGATTTATTTGGCGCTTCTTCTTTTGTGAATTCTTCTGCAATATCTTGCAATTCGCTATATTGTGAACATATTTCTATATCAAAAAGGATTTGTTTTAAGTAATCGATTTCTTCTTTAGTTTTTTCTGACATTTCTTTTGCGACAATAAAAGATTTTTTGCCTTTGTTGTATAGTGCAAAATACCTTTGAGCGTTTTCAATGGCTGTTTTTTCTTCGTCAAGCTCTATCTCGATATACTCATTTTTTTCATAATCTAAAAGAGATATCTTTTTTATACCCTTTTTTATTGCGTAACAATTGGCTGTTAAAAGTTCTCCTTTTTTCTGATATAAGTCAATTTTTTCTTTTCTTTCAAGCTGCTTTTTTTGTTTTTCGTATGTATTTTCCAGTTTTTTTATCTCTTTGTTAATTCTTGTTTTTAGATTTGATTTTAAATTTTCAATCAAATTTTTGTTTATATTTGTAGAATAATAGTCATCAATCATATCATTTATTGTTGAATATTTTATTTCGTAATTATTTACGCAGGAATATTTTGTGTAATCCTTTGATACCGAAAATATTTTGTTATTCTTTTCCATAAATTCATGCAGAGAGATAAACAAAATTTGCGCTTCTTCTTTTGTTATTTCTTTTGCAATTTTTTCTGCATTTACATTTTTGGTGTTGCAAATTTCTTCAACCATAAATTGAGAAAGTGAAAAATATCTTTGGCTTATTGATTTTTTTATGGACTCATTTGATTTTAATAATGCAGATTCAAACCAATCAAAGCGAGTTTTTAAAATATCTTTTTTATCTTGCTTGGGGGGATAAATATATGGCAGACCTCCTGATAATTCTCTTTCTTTACTTTTTTCCTCTCCAATATTATGGGCACAACCGAGAATTATGTTGTTATCTGTATTGTAAAGTACGATATTACTGTGTTTGCCCATTAATTCAATACTTAGGCATTCTTCAATTCTGTCGCCTATTTCGTTATAGTTTTCAAAGTAGAGTTCAATTATTCTTTCATTTTCTGGTTTGTTTGCTTTTACAATTTTTGCACCATCCATGTGTTTTCTTAAAAGCATACAAAACATTGGAGGTTGATTTGGTATTATCAAATTTCTTTTTGCTTCTGTTTGGCTATTTACAAAACAAATGTGATAGTGCTGGGGATTGATATTTATGTAGAGTTTTTTTGTTTCTGCTCCGTTTGGTGTGTTTTTTCGTAACTGAATCAACAGCTCTTTTCTTGTTGGCTGTTGTATTTTTTGAACCTTTGCATTTTCAAAAAAATCTTTGTTTTCTAAATAAAAGGCTTCAAGTAAAAGTGAATCAATTTGAAGCATTTAAAATGTCCCCTCGTCCTTTATATTGTCTTCGTACGGAGGTAATTTTAACTCAAATATTTTTAGTTTTACATCACTGTTCTTTAACCTGATTTGTCCGAGGTACTCTGTTAACGGCTCTTCATCAAGCAAGTGTAAAGTGTTTTCTGTAATTATTATATTTTTATTAAATTCTGAGCAAATATTTTCAATACGCTCAACTGCATCAACTGTTTCACCTAAGACCGTAAAATCAGATACATTTGAGGAACCGATTTGTCCAATTAGTGCTTCACCTGAGTTTATTGCAATTTTTACATCAAATGAAAAATCACAAGGGTTTGCTTCTTCAAAAGTTTGTTCATCGTATTCTTCAAAATCAATATCTTTAATATTCAAATTTAAACTTGAATTAAATTCATCAATTTTTTGAGCAATTTCAATAGCTGCATTAATTGCATTTTGGGAATCTTTTCTTGATTGTATCGGATATCCCCAATAAACGAGTACGGAGTTACCAACAAATCTGTTAATTGTTCCGTTGTATTTAAATATAATTTGTTCAATGGCGTTAAAGACGTTGTTAATCAGTTTGACATATTTTTCAGGTGGCATTTCTTCTGATATTTTTAAGTTGTTTGATATGTTGCAAGACATAACTGTTACTCTTTGTACGGAAGATTTTAAGTTTAGTCTGTGAGGTTTGTTTACAAGCTGTTTTAAGACATTTTCCGAAACAAGATTTCCAAAAATTGTCTCTATTTTCTTTTTCTTTTTGTACTCATGGTGAGCTTTTAGTGAAAAAGAAATTATGAAAGTAGAAATAATAAAGTAAAGTGGCATTGCCATGTCTAAAATTATTCTGAATTTTGGATGACAAAACAAAAATATACTTAGCATTATGTATGCCAAAGTTATAAGCGAGCCGTTAAAAAATGCCAATATCATATTTGTTGCAATAAGCATTGCGGTGATAATTGCCAAGCAAAATACAATGGTAATTATTACGCCCTTGTATTCTGTAATTTTTTTGGGGAAAGACTTTCTATATTTATTGTTTATGTCAGAGTCATTTAAGTAATTATCAATAATTGTTGCTTTTATTTGCGCATCAGGTAAATCTTTTGCCACAGGGGTATTGTGGGTTTCAGTTGCGGTGTATGTCTGTGCAAGTATTATGATTTTATCTTTAAAGAAATTTAGCGGATAATTTATTTTGTTATACTCAAAGTAATTCGTTCCCCTTACCATACTTAGCAGTATCGAGTTGATGGGGATATCTGTATATGAAGCGTTATGGCTATGCCAATTTATCAGCGTTTGTCCGTTGTCATCAACTCGTATAAAATGTTTACCCACTTTTAGAATATTATTTTCTATTGGTATTTCTTCTGCAAGTTTTCCAATGCCTTCGTATTTTAATAAAGCAGCAAGTGCCAAAGATGGTATGTAGTATTCTTTGTTTCCTTTAATAAGTTTATAAAGCGGTTGTGAATATCTTACGTTTTCTTCTCTGTTTTTTGATGTTACAAGATTTGTAACTCCCATAGTTGTGCTGTTAGTGAAAATGTTGGGGATTGGTGTGTGTGAATAGTAAGATATATTGTTATCTAACTCTTTATTTGTGATGTACATGTTGAGAGGATCACTTGATGGAACGTATGGATTAGCAAAATTATCAAGAATTTTTGCGGAGTCCATGTTCATTGTTTCTTTGTATGGGGTTCTTAAAGCTGTTGCCAGAACAATGTTGTCATAATAGCCGATAGTGTCTGCTAAAATCATGTCTGGTGATGTGTAGTTTCTCGATAAATCTTCGTAATTGGAAAAGTTTAAGTCAACTACTATGACCTTAGGTTTTTGTTTTTCAAGAAAGTTGATAACTTTTGCCCAAACTTCTCTTGACCAAGGCCACCTTGTCAGGTTTAATTCGGTTGAATTAGCCGCCTCGTATTGAGTAAGGTCATTTACTGACAAAATGACAATATTCTTGTCAGCTTGTTTGTATTTTGCCGAAAATAATCCTCTGTCTGTACTCAAATTTGTTCTTAAGTCAATGAATTTGTTTTCAAAATATGAAAATAAATCTTTGAAAAAATATGCAAAAAGAGATATCAATATAACAAGGATTACAGTGATTACAATTTTTAATCTGTTAATATACTCAACCTTAAAATTCATAGACGTATTATAATTAATAATAGAGAATCTCGCAAATAACATTGAAATTGTTAACTTGCTCAAGAGATTAATTTTGAAAATACTAAACTAACGATACAAGAGTTAGATTGGCGAAAAATTAAGAAAATATTAGTTTTTAGTCTCAATTACTTTTTGAATAAATTTTTATTTATAAACTTTTGTAAAATTTTAAAAAATTGTCAAAAAAAGCATAAAAATAGTGTTGACGTGTAATTTTGTTTAATATAAGGTAGTTAATACACTAGCTGGTTATGCGCATAAATGTGCACTTTTTTAAAAGTATGCTCATCACCGCGTCTCCGGCAGGTTAAAAAAGATAAGTAAAAGCAAAGGAAGTATAACAAATGAGTACATCTCAAAAGAGACAAAGAATCAGAGTTTGCTTAAAAGCATATGATCATAAACTTATTGATGTTTCAGCAGAAAAAATTGTTGAAACAGCAAAAAGAACTGATGCTAAGGTTGCAGGTCCTATTCCTCTTCCTACAAAAAGAAGATTGTATTGCGTTTTAAGATCACCTCACGTTGACAAAAAGTCAAGAGAACATTTTGAAATGAGAATTCACAAAAGAATTATCGACATCTATGACCCGACTCAACAGACAACTGAAGAGTTGAGCAGAATGGATTTACCTGCAGGTGTTGATATCGAAGTTAAACTTTAAGGTGTGTGAAGGTTTTAGGACTTTCAGAACTGAAAGGTCAAAACCGAACCGTTCCAATCCGCCGTTGTGGAGTTAACCAAGTTAACGGAACGAACAAATCTCAGATTTGACAGGCGGAAATAAAAAACTTCGATTTCAAGGGTCAAGAAATCCGAAACAAATAACACATTAACAATTGAATATGATTGAATGTGATCTACAGTCCGTAACAAAAGGGAAGCGGCAGGGACATCCGCTCAAAGTAACACAGTAGCGCTCACAAGGAGAAAGGTAGAAAATGACTACAAACGCTAAAAGCGCGTCTAAATCCAGATTAGGCGTTGTCGGTAAAAAATTAGGAATGACACAAGTCTTTGATGAACAAGGACTGGCAATTCCTGTAACAGTTATCAAAGTTGATCCGTTAACAGTTACTCAAGTTAAGACAATAGATACTGACGGATACAATGCTATACAGGTCGGTTTTGAACCTGCTAAGGAAAAACACCTTACAAAAGCTCAAATCGGACACTTTGCTAAGAACGGTCTTGATAACTTCAGAAATTTGCAGGAATTCAGAGTTGAAAACTCTGCTGAATATAAAGTTGGACAACAAATCGACTTATCAATTCTTGAAAACGTTGAAAAAGTTGACGTAACAGGAAAATCAGTTGGTAAAGGTTTCCAAGGTACTGTTAAGAGATGGAATTTCTCAAGAGGTCCAATGGGCCATGGTTCAAAGAACCACAGAGAACCCGGTTCTATCGGTGCAGGTACTACTCCTAGCCGCGTAATAAAAGGCAAGAGAATGGCTGGAAACATGGGAAATGAAAAAGTAACTATTACCAAATTAACAGTTGTTCAGGTTGACAAAGAAAGCAATTTGCTTTTGGTTAAAGGTTCAGTTCCTGGACCTGAAGGTAAAATGGTTACAGTAATCCCTTCAAGAGTTAAATGGAATTAGTCCTTAAATCTTGAAAATAACAAATTTAATTGAGGTTAAAGAAAAATGACAAAAGAAGTTTCAATACTAAATACAAAAGGAAGTGCAGTAGGACAAATCGCCCTAGACGAAAAAGTTTTTGGCGTTGAACCTAACTTGCATGTTATGCATCTTGCCCTCAGACGCCAATTAAATAACGGCAGAGCAGGAAGTGCAAATACAAAAACCAGATCTGAAGTTTCAGGCGGCGGAAGAAAACCTTGGAAACAAAAAGGAACAGGTAGAGCCAGAGCAGGTTCTTTACGTTCACCTTTGTTTGCAGGTGGTGGTGTAATCTTTGGACCAAAACCAAGAGATTACGGTTTTTCAATGCCATCTAAAGCTAGAAGATTGGCTCTCAAATCTGCTTTATCTGCAAGAATTGAAAATACAGTTCTTGTAAAAGATTTTTCAGAAATCAATGAGCCAAAAACTAAGTTAATGGTAGAAACATTAAAAGCTCTTAAAGTTGAAGGTAAAGTTCTTATCATTGCTGACGTAAAAGCTGCTGAGAATGCTTATCTTGAATTAAGTGCAAGAAACTTACCAAATGTAAGAATTATCTTACCATCTAACTTGAACGTTAAAGATTTGCTAGAAGCAGATAACGTTATTATCACAGAAGCAGCAATAAAAGAAATAACTGAAAGGTTGTCAAAATAATGAGCAACATGAAAAACAATACAGAAAGACTTTACGACATTATTAAAAGACCTATCATTACAGAAAAGTCTATGGAAGCAACAACTTTGCAACAATACACTTTTGAAGTTGTAAAAGATGCAACAAAAGTTGAAATTGCTCAAGCTGTCGAATTGGCTTTCCCGGGCAGAAAAGTAAAAAGCGTAAACACTGTATATATGCCATCTAAATCAAAAAGAGTTGGTTACAGTGCTGGTAGAACTCAATCAGGTAAAAAAGCAATCGTTACTATCGAAGGTGATCCGATTGAAGAACTGATTGGTGCATAGTATGACACACACGCACAGCGGTGGTAAAGATTAACCGATGGCTGTGCTAACCCAAAAGAAACAGGAGCAAAAAAATGGGTATAAAAGTAATAAATCCGACTTCACCAGGACAAAGAGGAATGACAAAGAGTGATTTTGCAGAAATCACTACTTCTACTCCTGAAAAATCCTTGTTGAAGCCTATCAGAAAAACAGCAGGAAGAAACAATACAGGTAGAATTACTTGTCGTCATAAAGGCGGCGGTGTAAAAAAAGCATACCGTGTAATTGATTTCAAACGTGAAAAATTCGGTGTACCTGCTACAGTTAAAACTATCGAATACGATCCAAACAGAAACGTAAGAATTTCATTAGTGTTCTACGCAGATGGTGAAAAGAGATATATCTTAACTCCACAAGGATTGAACGTTGGTGATACTATCGTTTCAGGACCTAACGCAGATATCATTACAGGTAATGCTTTACCTTTGGAAATGATTCCGCTAGGTACAATGGTACATAACGTTGAGATGATACCTGGTCGTGGTGCTAAATTAGTCAGAACAGCAGGTGCTGCTGCACAGTTAATGGCTAAAGAAGGTAACTACGTTACGATTAAATTACCAAGCTCAGAAATGAGAATGATAAGAAAAGAATGTTTGGCAACAGTAGGTGTACTTGGTAACGCTGAACAGAAAAACATGAAAATTGGTAAAGCAGGTCGTAAGAGATACATGGGTATCAGACCTACAGTTCGTGGTGTAACAATGAACCCTTGTGATCACCCACACGGCGGTGGTGAAGGTAAAACAGGTCCCGGCGGACATCCTAAGACACCTTGGGGCAAACCGGCTCTTGGTTATAAGACTAGAAAATCTAACAAGCACTCTGACAAATATATTGTAAGAGGCAGAAAACGTAATAAGTAAGGAGATAATGAATGGCTCGTTCGCTAAAAAAAGGTCCATTTGTACAAGAATCACTTCAGAAGAAAATCGCTAAGATGAACGAAGCTGGAGAGAAAAAAGTAATCAAAACTTGGTCAAGAGCATCAATGATTGTACCTGACATGTTAGGTCATACAATTGCTGTTCACAATGGCAAAAGCCATGTACCGGTTTATGTTACAGAACAAATGGTTGGTCATAAATTAGGTGAATTTGCACCTACAAGGTTATTCAGAGGCCATGCAGGTCAAGATAAAACAGCTAAAAGGAAGTAAATTATGCAAGAATCAATGGCAAGACAAACTAATATAAGCATGCCTGCTCGCAAATTACGCAGAGTAATCAACGAGTTGAGAGGCAAAACTGCTTTAGAAGCAGCTAAAATCTTAAAATTTATGCCATACTTCGCAGCAAGAGTTGTTGAAAAAAACTTGGTAGCAGCTATTGCAAATGCTAATGAAAAATTTGGTGCAAGTGCTGAAGACCTTAAAATTTCAGAAATTTTCGCTGATGAAAGTTCGACATATAAGAGAGGTAAACCGAGAGCTCAAGGCAGAATCTACAGAAGACTCAAAAGAACTTCTCATTTAACAGTTAAATTAGCAAGTAGTAAGAATTAAGGAGGCTGACCTTGGGACAAAAGACACATCCAAAAGGATTCAGAGTAGGTATAATCGAACCTTGGGAAAGCACATGGCATGCTAAGAAGAAAGATTATCCCGAATTTGTAGCAGAAGATGCTAAACTTAGAAAATATATCAAGAAAAGACTATATGCAGCTGGCATTTCTAAAATATTAATTGCCCGTAAAGCTCAAAACGTTAATATTACAGTAGTTACAGCAAAACCTGGTATTGTAGTAGGACGTGGCGGACAAGGTATTGAAGATCTTAGAGCTGATGTAGCTAAACTTGTTAACAGAACAGTATCTATTGATGTTGTTGAAGTAGCAAGAATTGATGCAGATGCACAATTAGTTTCAGAATCTATTGCATTGCAATTGGAAAAACGTATTGCATTCAGAAGAGCAATGAAACAAGCTATCCAACGCACAATGAGATCAGGCGTTCAAGGTATCAAGATAATGGTATCAGGTCGTTTGGGCGGTGCCGAAATTGCAAGAAGCGAATGGGTAAAAGAAGGAAGAATTCCTCTTCAAACTCTTAGAGCTGATGTAGATTACGGTTTTGCTGAAGCAGATACTATCATGGGTAAAATTGGCGTAAAAGTTTGGATATTCAAAGGTAATTTGATGCCTGGTGAAAAAGCTGACATGAATATCAAAGCCAAAAAAGCCTCTGGACACGAAGAAAAACCGGTTGCAGGAAGAAGAAGAAAAAGAGCTTCTGAATCAGCTGAGTAGTAAGTTAATACAAAGAAATAATTAGGAGCGACATAAAAATGTTAATGCCCAAGAAAACTAAATATCGTAAAAAAATGAAAGGCAGAATGAAAGGACATGAAACTCGTGGTACAAAGCTCGAGTTCGGTAATTTCGGATTGATCGCTTGCGATCCTGCTTGGATTACATCCAGACAAATTGAGGCTGCAAGACGTGCGATGACTCGTAACATCAAAAGAGGCGGTAATGTTTGGATTAAAATATTCCCTGATAAACCTATCACTGCAAAACCTGCTGAAACTCGTATGGGTAAAGGTAAAGGTAACCCTGAATACTGGGTAGCTGTAGTAAAACCGGGCAGAGTTCTCTTTGAACTTGAATTCCCTCAAAGAGAAGTAGCTATCGAATCATTGAAACTGGCTGCTCAAAAACTTCCTATTAAAGTAAAAATTATTGAAAAGGAAGCTGCTGAGGCTTAGTTTTAGTGAATAATTACCAATCGTAATTAAAGGAAATAACAATGAAATTACAAGAACTAAAAGAAAAAACAATAGATGAGCTTAATTCGTTGATTGTTGATACGAAAAAGCAGTTGTTTGACTTGAGATTACAAAAATCT
The DNA here is from genome assembly GCA_944326555.1 of Candidatus Gastranaerophilales bacterium. Classification (GTDB taxonomy): domain Bacteria; phylum Cyanobacteriota; class Vampirovibrionia; order Gastranaerophilales; family Gastranaerophilaceae; genus Limenecus. Next base: position 28,479 of record CALVEK010000005.1, read on the forward strand.
TTGCAAAAGTTAGAAAATACTGCACAAATTCGTCAATTAAAGACTGTTATTGCTCAGGCTAAAACGTTAATTAAAGAAAAGTCAGAGGTAAAATAAGATGCCGAAGAAAGAAAAACAAGGCGTTGTTGTAAGCAACAAAATGGATAAAACAGCTGTTGTTAAGGTAGCTGAATATAACAAACACCCTAAATATCATAAAATCATCGAAACTCACAAAAATTACAAAGCACACGATGCTCAAAATGTTTGTGGCGAAGGTGATGTAGTAAGAATCGTTGAATCAAAACCGATTTCCGGTGATAAAAGATGGGTTGTTGCTGAAGTAGTTGAAAAAGCTAACTAGGCAAAAAAATAAATCTTTTGCCGTTAAGTTAATTAAGCTATTAATTTAACGTTGTAGTGAAATTAGCAGCGGTAAAATTAATTTCTGAAAATTAGAAATAAAGGATAAAAGACAATGATACAACAAGAAACCAGATTAGTCGTAGCCGACAACACAGGTGCAAAGGAACTTCTTTGTATCCGTGTAATGGGTAGCTCAAACAAAAAGTTTGCTCATGTTGGAGACGTAATTGTAGCTACTGTTAAGGATGCTACACCTAATATGGCTGTAAAAAAATCTGATGTTGTTAAAGCTGTTGTTGTTAGAACTAAAGCTGACATCAAACGTGCTGACGGCTCTGTAATCAGATTTGATGAGAATGCAGCTGTTATTATTAACAAAGATGGCAACCCAAGAGGAACTCGTGTATTTGGACCTGTTGCCAGAGAGTTAAGAGATAAGAACTTTATGAAGATTATTTCTTTAGCTCCGGAAGTTATCTAACGTTTTCCGTATGGGCACGCAGTTGCCCATGTGTGGCAAAACCGCGCTTTTGCCGAACGTCGGTAAAACAAGACTAAAATCTTAATCAACATTAAGGAAAGAACAATGAAAAATAAGAAAAAACCAGTAGAAAAGCATGATTTACACGTTAAAACCGGAGACCGTGTTATCCTTACTTCAGGTAAAGATAAAGGTAAAATCGGTAACGTAAAGAAAATCATTGCATCTGAAAACAAAGTTATTGTTGAAGGTGCAAATATGATTACTAAAGCACAGAAACCTAACCCAATGGCAGGAATACAAGGCGGTTTAAATAAAATTGAAGCTGCTGTTGATTCTTCAAAAGTTATGGTTTACTGCTCATCTTGCGAAAAAGCAACAAGAATCAAACATGATATTGTTGATGGCAAGAAAGTCCGTGTTTGCAAAAAATGCGGCGAACAATTAGACGCTTAATCTCAGCGTTCCGTATTACATAAGTATGGGTATCTTATTTCCCATAAATCTTGTGTTTGTGAGAAAATGAAGATACATTCTACGAAAAGGAAAGAAAAATGACAACATTAACTAAAGACTTAAAAGTAAGATACGAAGAAGAAGTAAAAGAATCTTTAAAATCTCAGTTTGGTTATGAAAATGTTCACCAAATTCCTAAATTGAACAAAATTGTTATCAACATGGGTGTTGGTGAGGCTTGCCATAACTCAAAACTGGCTGAAACAATAGTAAAACAATTAACAAAAATTGCCGGTCAAAAGGCAGTTATTACAAAAGCTAAACAATCTATATCTTCTTTCAAATTAAGAGAAGGTATGCCGGTTGGTTGTATGGTTACATTGCGTGGTGAAAGAATGTATGATTTCTTACAAAAACTCATCTGCGTAGTTCTTCCAAGAATACGTGACTTTAGAGGTATTTCTTCTAAGAGTTTCGATGGTAGAGGTAATTATACTCTCGGCTTAAAAGAACAAACATTGTTCCCTGAAATCTCTTATGATGAAGTTGATGCAGTATTTGGTATGAATATTTCTATCATTACTACAGCTAATACTGATGAAGAAGCAAGAGCATTGCTTACTGAGTTGGGTATGCCGTTTAAAAAGAAATCACAGGCTTAATTAATTATTAAGATTTAATATAAAATATAATTACAATGCAAAAATATATTGCATAAAAAGGAGAAAATCGTGGCTAAAAAATCTATGATAGCTAAAGAACAAAGAAGACAATTGCTCGTTTCAAAAGGAAAATATCCTAGAGTAAGACTTCACAACAGATGTTCTATATGCGGCCGTCCTCACGGATTTCACAGAGATTTCGGTCTTTGCAGAATCTGCTTGAGAAAAATGGCTCATGAAGGTTTGTTACCCGGTGTAGTTAAAGCTAGCTGGTAATTACCGGATATGCTTAACTATACTGCCTGACAATAAAGTAACAAAATTTGTTCAAGTAAGTAGTTAAGGGCTTGTTGGAATTTTTGATTTCTGCCTGCCCGTTGAAAGAAGGAAAATATTATGTTTACAGATCCGATAGCAGATATGCTGACAAGAATAAGAAACGCTAACATTGTTTCTCATGCTGAAGTTGAAATGCCATCATCTAAATTAAAGTTGGAATTAGCAAAGGTTCTTAAAGAAGAAGGCTATATTTCTGACTATTCAGAAAAAGAAGTTGGAAAATTCAAAGTACTTGTTATTACTTTAAAATATGATGAAAGAAACAAACCGGTTATTTCTAACTTAAAAAGAATATCTAAAACAGGTTTGAGAGTATATTCTAAGGCAAAAGATTTACCACAAGTATTTGGTGGTTTAGGTATTGCCATTATATCAACAAGTAAAGGTTTGATGACTGACAGAAAAGCAAGAAAAGAAAATCTCGGTGGAGAAGTTCTTTGCTACGTATGGTAGTGATACAGTTAAAAACCTGAATTAAGTAAAAGATAATAATTAAATTGGAGAATAAAAAATGTCACGTATAGGTAAAAAACCTGTTGTAATTCCGGAAGGCGTCGAAGTAAAAATCGATGGTCAGGTTGTAACTGCTAAAGGTCCTATGGGTACTGAGACAGTTGAACTTCGTCCGGAAATATCAGTAAAAGTAGAAAACAATGAAATCATTGTTGATGTTGTTAATCACGATGATAGAAAAGCAAGAGCTTTGTGGGGCTTATCCAGAACTCTTGTTGATAACGCAGTTCAAGGTGTTAAGCATGGATTTACTAAAAAACTGGAAATCCAAGGTGTTGGATACAGAGCTAACATGGAAGGTTCTAATTTGAATCTTGTTTTAGGTTACTCTCATCCGATATTGATTACACCTCCTGAAGGTATCAAAATTGCTGTTGAAGCAAATACAAAGATTACTGTTTCCGGTGCAAATAAACAATTAGTTGGTGATGTTGCTGCAGAAATCAGAAGCAAACGTCCACCTGAAGTTTACAAAGGAAAAGGCGTCAGATACGAAGGTGAATACGTAAGACGTAAAGCCGGTAAAACTGGTAAAAAATAGGAATTAAGTGAATGAGTTTAAAATCTGTTTCATTTGGTAATGTTATAGATATCAAATATTCAAGTTTTGATGTAAAACACGGATTAAAAAAATTGGATTTTGAAGAGGTTACCAAAATTGATAAAAAGAGAAAAGATGATTTTTCTCGTTTTCAAAAAGAAATAGGTGTTAAACATGTTCAGAGTATTAGTCATGATATTTTAAGAATATTCACTGGCGATTCTTATAAAGAATATCAGCTTTTACAAAGGAATCTTGGCAATATTGCAGCAGCTAATTATGCTCGTCAAAAAGCCACAGTTGTAAATGTTACTGTATAGTTAAAAGCCGACATAAGCCCTTATAGAACTTTTGTATAAAATCAAATTTCGCAGTAAGAAGGCTTCGGTGAAAGGAAAGAAAAATGATTAAAACAAAAAACAGAAAAGAACAAACAAGAAAAAGACACTTGCGTGTTAGAACTAAAATCTCAGGAACTGCTGAGTCTCCAAGATTGGCTGTTTACAGAAGTACAAAACACATCTATGCTCAATTAATTGATGACGTTGCTAAGGTAACACTTTGCTCAGCTTCTTCAATTGATAAAGACTTGAGAGAAAAACTTTCTCATGGCGGTAATGTTGAAGCTGCTAGAGTAGTAGGTGAAGCTATTGCTCAAAAAGCTCTAAAAGCCGGCATAAAAGAATGTGTTTTTGACAGAGGCGGTTTCTTATACCATGGTAGAGTTTCTGCTCTGGCTGAAGCTGCAAGAGAAGCTGGTTTGGATTTCTAATTTTTGAATAATCAATACAAAAAAGTCTCTACTAAAAAGTAGAGGCTTTTTTGTATAATATTTTGTTTAGTTATAGCGTTTGCATATATTTATCAATTGTATTGAGTATTGCGATTGTCATTACAACTATCACTATAAATTCAAATATAACCGAACCAATTGCCCAGTTTCTTTGTACTTGATGAAATTGTTTTAAATCAACCCATTCTTTGTTAGTCCACGCCCATTCATTACCTTTTATTCCGCAGTAAATTGAAAATATCATTGCAAGTAACCAGCCTACGTAAGGTATTAATCCTATTAATAGAATTAGGCAAGCTATTGGCGAGTTGTTAAAAAGCCCCCATATTGGAGGTATTATACAAGCACCCCAATTAAATTTATTGATTTTTTCAGGAAATGCTTGTCCATCTACTTTGTATCTGTTTTCCTGTTTTAATTTTTCTGTATCATATTGAAACGACAACGATGACTGGCTGTTTTTTGCATCAAGAGCATTTTTTATATTTGGTCTATATTCGTCAGACATGAACTCTCCTTTTTTACAGTATAGCAAATTTTTAACAAAAAAACGAAGATTTGAATCTTCGTTTTTTATTTTACGTTTATTTTGTTAGACATCTACTGATTTTTTTTATTGTTTTTTTTTAGGTTTGTCGTCTTTGTTTTCTAAAGAGTCCTCGTTTTGTTCTTCTGTTTTATTAGAATTTTCATCAGTTGATTCATCTGTGTTCTCGGCACTTTCATTTTCTGAGTGTTCAACTTCAGATTCTTCTGCATCTTCTGATTCGTGGTTTTCTTGTGTATTTTCGTTTTCTCCCTGTTCAGCAGATTCTTCAGATTCATCAGATTCATCAGATTCATCAGATTCATCTTTACCTGATTCGATTTCTTTAAGAGCTTCTTCTATAGCAGCTTTTTTTGCTTCTTCCAGTTCTTGTTGTTCTTTTTCTTCTATTTCTTGAATTTCTTCGGGAGTTCTTGCTCTTATGACTGGTATATTAAGCATTAATGCTATTTCTTCTCCGGCACCTTCCAAGTTCAAATCGAGAGCTTCTGTGTCTATTTCTATGTATTTTGATATAACAGAAATTAATTGTTCTCTCATTTTTTGCATAGTAGCACCGTCAAGATTTGACCTGTCTTGCATCAAAACGAGTTTTAGTCTGTTGGATGCTGTATCTCTAGCGGATTCTCCTTCTTGTTTATTTGAAGCAAAGAAGTTTAAGACTTTTGTATAAAAATTAGAGAAAATGTTATCTTTCATGTCTTTTACCCCTTTCTAGCCTTTTGCTCCAAAGAGTTTTTTAACTTTTGCTATAAAAGCCGCAAAACCCTTAGGTTCATTAATATCAAGAAAAGGAACTTCTTCTCCTTGTATACGTTTTGCTACATTGAGATAAGCCTTACCTGCAAGAGAATTTTCATCATTAACAATAGGTTCACCTCTGTTTGTTGATGTAATAATTCCTGTATCTTCTGGGATTATGCCTATTAAATCGCAAGACAAGATATCAACTACATCTTCAACACTCATCATGTCGTTGGCTTGAATCATATTTGGTCTTACTCTGTTAACAAGCAATCTGTATGATTTTATCTCTTCTTTTGCTTCAAGCAGGCCTATAATTCTGTCAGCATCTCTAACTGCAGACATCTCAGGAGTTGTTACAACAATTGCTTCTGTTGCGCCTGAAATAGCAGTCTTAAATCCGTCTTCTATACCGGCAGGACAGTCTACAAGTATATAATCAAAATCTTCCTTGAGTTGTTCTGTTATATCTTTTAGTTGTTCTGCTGTTACTGCAGATTTATCTCTTGTTTGTGCAGCAGCTAAAAGACATAAATTGGGGTTCTTTTTATCTTTTACAAGAGCTTGTTTAAGTTTGCATCTTTCTTCTACTACGTCGACAAGAGTGTATACGATTCTGTTTTCAAGTCCTAATAACAAGTCAAGGTTTCTCAATCCTATATCTGTATCTATAAGAACAACACTCGAACCGTTTTTTGCAAGTGCTGTACCAATATTGGCACTGGTAGTGGTTTTACCTACACCGCCTTTGCCGGAAGTAATTACAATTACTCTCCCTGTCATTTAATATTACTCCTTATTTTCTTTCTCTCTATTTGTCGTTAATTTTTAAAATTACAATACTTCCGTTAATATTTCTTGCTTCTTCGGGAGTATATGTGTTTGTTTTTTCAACATAAATATTTTTTATGTGGTCTGGTCTTCTTGCGTAAGAATCAGCGATTCTTAATTGTATTGCATTGAGGTTTAGTGCCCTGATTCTTGCTTTTGTGTTACCATTACATCCTGCGTGAGCTATTCCTCCTAATATGCCCCACACTGTTATGTCTCCGGCTGCGTGTATTTCGCATCCCGGATGGCAATCACCAATAATTACCACGTTGCCGTTAGATTTTATTACTTGACCTGAACGAACTGTTTGTTTGTGATATTGAGTGTTCATTTGAAGAATTTCGTAATCTTCATCGGTCATAACTTCTTCAGGAATTTCAAAGTCTTCATCTTCACTTGCTTCTTTTGTAAGCGGCCAATTTTGCATTTTTGTCAAATCTTGTTCTTCGCTCAATATATTTTCAAGTTTAGTCTCTGAATCAAAAATGCTATCTAATTGTTCTTGAATTTCTTCATCAGGTGGAATATTTGAAGGTTCATTTGATTCGTCAAATTCTCCTGTTTGTATGTTTTCTTCTTCTGATGATGAAATAGTTGTGTCAGTTATACTCTGTAATTCGTCTGATTGAGTGTTTTCAGAATCAGATGCTTGCGGGTTTTTATCGCTTTCTTCTTTTACTTCTGTATTTATATCTAAATTATCTTTGTTATCAGAAACATTTGCTTCTGTTTCTGTCTTTGTTTCGATTTCATCCCTAGAGTCTTCAGTATAATTTTCTTCCTTGTTTTCTGTATCATTGTCTATATGATCAGTCATTGGTATATATTGTTCTGACGGTGTTTCGTTTTCTGTGTTAAGAGGAGCTTCCGGTGTATTTTCTTCAAGCTCGTTTTTTATTTCTTCCTCAACATCTTTTGTGCAAATACCCAAAGTAGCAGCAGCAAGTTCTGTTTGCTGTGATTGTGATTCTATAAGAGAAAGTTTTGAATTTATGCTGTTTATAAGTGAATTGATACTTAACAGTTGAGATTGGTTTAATGTAATATCACCCAATTTTAGCCATATATGCTGATTTGCGGCTTCTTCTTTTTCTATGATATTACTTAACTCAAAAACGATGTCTGCAGGAGTTTTTGCCTGAGACAAATCAATAATATATCTTTTATTTAAATCCATATCCTTTAACACCCGTTTATTTTTAAATATTGGTATTTGACTTGTAATTAAAGGATATACGAAATATTTATCAAATACAATTATTTGTAATTTATTGTATCAATTTTTATCAAATCAATTTATTACAAAAATAAGACGAGAAAATATCTGTTTCCTCGTCTCATTAATCATCGTTTCTCTTTTTGATTTTATCATCAAGTTGTTTTTTAGCTTTATTGGCTTCTTTGATTTGTGAGTCCAAATCTTTTATTTTTTGTTCATTTTCTGCAATAAGTCTTTCCTGCTCTGCTATTCCTTCAGTATTTTGTTTTACTTGGTTTGCAAGTTCTTTTCTTTTTGAATCAGGATAGTTTTTCTTTAAACTTTCTTCGAGTGTTTCGATTTGTTTCTTTATAGCTGTTTTCTGTTCTTCTGTTAAATCAGGATTTGTTAATTTGTTTTTTAAACCTGAAATATCACATTCTATAGCTTGTTTTTCTGTATCAAAAGTCTGTAGTGCATTTATTAATGCAGGTCTTTTTTCTTCAAGTGTATTTTTTGTATGTTCCGCTGTACTTTTGTCTCTTACTGCATCATGTTGTTGCTTAGTAGCAGTTGTAATCGCTCTTCCGAGACTTGTTGATGTATCTGCTATATCTGTTAATGTGCTTTTATCGTCATAGCTGTTTGCTGTTCTGATTAAATCAGACAAGGATGTTTCTACATCCGGGTTAAAGTTTTTAGATGCATCTTCTTTGCTCTTTTTGCCAAATAAATTTTTTGCCATTGCGTATATGTTGAAACTTGTTACACCCAAACCAAGTACTGCTGCTGTAATCCCAATAGCTTTGCTGGCTGTTTCTGCTGTTGATGTTCCTGTTGAACCATAGGCAATTCTATCTTTAGTGTAAGGGTAACACCAGTTTGTTGTATTGTATTTTTGAGCACCTGCCCAGATGTTATTGTAGGACGTTGAGCCTCTCCATCCATCCATTGGCTTTTGTGTCGCTTCGTGGTTACGGTTGAAATTGTTTGAGGTATTACCCGTACCAAGAAAAAGCGATTTATTATAACTTTTTAAGCTATTTTCGTTAGGTGCCATGTTCGTCTCTCTTTTTATACTCTTGTATATATAAAGTATATATCTTTTTTAAAATTGCCAAAATAGTATATACTTTGTTTACATTTCTTAATATTAAGATTTGACCGTATTTATGCATTGTGATAGATTCTTTTTAGGGTATTTTTATGGGTGAAAAATTAGATATCATAACTATTGGTGAAAGTCTTATTGAACTTTCGAGTCCTCAGAGTCTTGCTTATGCTCAGACTCTCGATAAATATTACGGCGGTGATACCTTGTGTACTGCAGTCGCTGCAGCAAGACTGGGGTCTAAAACAGGATATATAACGAGAGTTGGCAATGATCCGTTTCGTGAATTTTTGATGGATAGTTGGCAGCTTGAAGGGCTTGATATTTCGCAGGTTAAGTTGATAGACGGCTTTAATGGTGTTTATTTTATCGGACATCCAGAGTTTGCAGATAAGGAATTTGTTTATTATCGTAAAAAAACAGCTGCAACTAAATTATCCATTGATGATATTTCTGCAGATTATATTCTTTCTGCTGACGTCTTTTATTCTACAGGCGTAACACAGTCATTGTCTTTGTCTGCAAAAGAAGCAGTGAAAAAGGCTTTCAAAATTGCAAATGAGCAAAATATGCTTACAGCCTATGATATAAATTTTGATAACAGATTGTGGTCTGAACAGGATGCAAAAGATGCCCTTGATGAAGTACAGGATTATTTACAAATAATATTCTTAAGTCTGGAACATGATCTTGTAAGGCTTTTTGATATGGGTTCTGCAGATAAATGTATAAAATATTTTTGGGATAAGGGGATTAATACCGTTGTAGTCAAGTCTGCTAAGGATAGAGGGTATTTTGTCGGTGTAGAAGGTGATATTACTTTTACTAAGTTTTATACTGATGAAGTTGTTGATTCAACAGGGTCGGGTGATGCTTTTAACGGAGCGTTTTTACATGCTCTAAATTCTGGTATGACACCTATTGAAGCATCGAGATTGGCTTCTATTGCTGCTGGTCTTCAATGTCATCAAATGGGTGCTATAAAGTCTACACCATATAAAGAACAGGTTTATTCAGCTTATTATGGGCAATAGGTATGGAAAGTAAGAGTAAAATTATTGCAATTTCAGGATATTATGGTTTTGAAAATTTTGGTGATGAAGCTATTTTAAAGGTTTTGACATCAGAACTGAAAAATCAGGGACACTCGTTAACAGTTTTTTCCAAAAGTCCTATTGTAACATCTGCTAAGTTGGGCGTAAATTCTATTTACACATTTGATATACCAAAGTTAATTGGTTTTATAAAAAATGCCGATGTTTTAATCAGTGGTGGAGGCAGTCTTTTGCAGGATGCAACAAGTATTAAGAGTCTTTTATATTATCTCTTTGTTATTGCTGTTGCTTTATTTTATAAAAAAGATGTTATTATTTTTGCGCAGGGTATTGGTCCTCTTAAAAATTTCATTGGACGTTTATTGACAAAGATGCTTTTAAAAAGGTGCAAATATATTACGGTAAGGGATGAGAAAAGTTTGTTCCTTTTGCGAGGATGGAAATTGAATCCAGAATTGGTCTCTGATCCTGTATGGAATATTGATATAAAAGAATCTGTTTCTATGAAAAGAATTGGTATTCAGCTTCGCAGTTGGAAAGGACTTTCTCAAAAATACCTTATGGCTTTAGCTAGAGAGGTTGCAACAAGTTTTGCTGATTTTGAAATTTATATATATTCTTTTCAGGAAGCATTAGATTTGTCTTTGTGCAATCATTTTGAAGCGCAATTGAAGTTGGTAAATCCAAATTTAAAAACTAAAGTATTGAATAATTTGACTATAGATGAGACTATCCAGTCTTTTGCAAATATAGATTATTTAATTGGTATGCGTTATCACGCTTGTCTTTTGGCTTTAAAATACGGAATTCCTACTTTGGCTCTCAGTTATGATATAAAAGTAGATAAAATTGCGCAAAGATTCGGGTTGCCTTGTTCTCATTTAGATGCATCGGAAAATATATCAGATCTGATTGCTGAAATGAAAAGTCTTAATCGTACTGAGTTAAGAAACAAAGCCGCATCTTGTAGATTTGATTTTTCAAACGTAATTAAAGCAATTGATAATTAATGACAGTGTTTTTATTTGTACAAAAATATAAATTTTTATATTTTTTAATAATTGTTTCCTGTATAATATAAACACTTGCAGATTGTAAGTATTAGTAAGTCTTATTGAAAGGTTTTTTGATGTTAGAACATATACATGCATTTTTGAGCTATTTTTCAAAATTGTTTGTTACCTTAGATGGAATCGGTTTAGCTCCTGTATTTATTGCATTGACGGCAAATTCCAAACAAAAGTGGCGCAATATTATGATGAATAAGGCAGTTGTTATTGCTTTTTTTATCCTTTTATTCTTTGCCTATACTGGTTCCGTAGTGCTGGATTTGTTAGGAATAAGTCTAACTGCTTTGAAGTTGGCAGGTGGTATATTGCTGTTGATTATGGCAATTGATTTAGTTTTGGGTAATCCTGAACCTGCTATGAATAACGAAAATAAAGAGGAAAGAAAAGAATCTATGAAAAGGACAGATATTTCTGTATTTCCTCTCGCTATACCGTTATTGTCAGGTCCTGCAACAATAACAATGTTAACCATTTGTATGAAAAATGCGGTTGGAAATCCTATTGACCGTTCTTTAATTATTGCTGCATTAGCGGTTAATTTGGTAGTTTGCTGGTTGATACTGAAATTTGCTTCAAAAGTAAGTCAAATCCTTGGTAAGACAGGAGTCAGCGTAATTAATCGTATAGTAGGAATATTGTTGGCAGCAATGTCTTGTGAGTTCTTGATGACAGGGCTTATTGAGATATTAAAAAGTATAAAATAACTTTGAATAAAAGAAAGTGATTGTGAAATTGGATAACAAAGCAGAAATAATCAATAAAATTAATAAATTAAAAAAAGAAAAAAATGCAATAGTTCTTGCTCATACGTACCAAAATGTTGAGATAGATGAGGTTGCGGACTTCTCGGGAGATTCCTTATATTTGAGCAGGATGGCGGCTTCTACTGATGCTGATATTATTGTTTTTGCAGGTGTATATTTTATGGCAGAAACTGCAAAGATTCTTTCTCCTAAAAAAACTGTTTTGCTTCCTAATTTAGAAGCCGGTTGTGCAATGGCTGATAAGATTAATCTTAAACAGTTGAGGGAGTTTAAGGAAAAATATCCTGAAATACCGGTTGTTTGCTACGTAAATTCTACAGCGGAAGTTAAATCTGAATCTGATATATGCTGTACAAGCGCAAATGCTGTTAATGTTGTAAAATCTCTAAATTCTGAGAAAGTTTTGTTTGTCCCTGATCAGCATTTAGGCTCTTATGTTGAGTCTCAGTTAGATGGTGTAAAGGTAATTACGTACTCTGGATTTTGTCCTATTCACCATGAAATAACGGTTGAAGATGTAAATACTAAGAAAAAATTATACCCTAATGCAAAGGTAATGGTTCATCCGGAGTGCACAAGTGATGTTACCGCATTGGCTGATTTTGTCGGTTCTACTACCGCAATAATAAAAGAGGTTAAAAATAGTAAGGATAATGAGTTTATAATTGTTACAGAAAAAGGTGTTGTTGACAGATTGAAGAGAGATTGTCCTCAAAAATCATTTATACTTGTTAACGAAAGAGCTATTTGTAACTCTATGAAGCTAATTACTCTTGAGGATATATTGGCTGCTTTAACAGAGGAAAAGCATAAAATAGAAGTTGATTCGAATATTGCACAAAAGGCACTTGCTGCAATTGATAGAATGGTTAAAATTAACGGATAAGAATAGAACAAAAAATCCTGAGTTAAATATAAACTCAGGATTTTTTATATTTTACTTTTTATACAGCAATTTCTTCCAGTAAAACAATTGCATCAACTGCTAAGCATTTCCCCTCACCTATTGGCCCCATCCATTCCATGGATTTTGCTTTAATTGAAACTTGATTCATATTGAGGTTTAGTATATTTGCTAAGTTCTTTTGTATATCTCTGATAAATGGTCCTAATCTTGGTTGCTGTGTTTTGATTGTTGCATCTATATTATTGATTTTGTAACCTTCTTTTACTACAAGATATAATGTTCTTTCCAATAATTCGGTACTGTCGCAACCGTAATACTGAGGGTCATTGTCAGGAAAATGTTGACCTATATCTCCTAATGCTAACGCACCAAGTAGTGCATCAATAATTGCGTGGCAAAGTGCATCTGCATCAGAATGCCCTAATAAACCTTTATTGTGTTCGATTTTTACTCCACCTAAGATTAAATCTCTATCCACTGCAAATTGATGTAAATCAAAACCTTGTCCAATTCTATATTGCATATTTTTCCCCTATAAATTTAGAAACAGCAACGGCTACACCGTCGTTGTCCACTGTTTCTGTAATATAATCCGCTATTTTTTTTAAATCTTCTGTTGCATTACCCATTGCAACCTTTATACCTGCAGCAAGAAGCATTTCTATATCATTATCCTGATCTCCGCAGGCCATAATCTCTTCCTTTTTTATATTCCACATATCAGCAAGGAATCTGACAGCATTACCTTTTGTTGCATCTATACTTGAAAATTCACAAAAACGTGGTGTAGACCTTATAACATATAACTTATCTTTATACTTTTTAGACATTTCATTTTGCAAGTTTGCTATTAATTCTGTATCATCATCAATAGCAAGAATTTTATTCAAACCTTTTAAGTCAAGATTATCGCAGTTTCCAATGATTTTGTAAGAAAGATTTCTTGCGTCTACGTACTGTCTTATAAGTGGTGAGTCATTTTCTACCATCAAAACATCATTGATGTACAAATTGAAAAATACATTTCTTGCTTTTAAATCTTTTATTACTTCTCTGGCTATCTCTGTAGGCATTGTTTTTTCGCAGAGAGTTTTGCTGTCTTCATAAAAGTTTTTTACGAGGCCTCCTTGGTAACAAATCACAGGGGTTGTGAGTCCAAGTTCTTTGGCAATAAATTTTGTAGCGGCATACATTCGACCTGTACACAGTACAACTTTTATTCCGTCATTTGCCAAATTTTGTAAAGTTCTTTTAACCCTTTCGGATGCAGTATAATCTTTTTTGAATATTGTACCGTCTATATCTAAGACGAGCATTTTGATTTTGTTCATCTGATTTTTATTCTTAATTCTTTTAGATACTATATCTCTTTACTTGCTCTCAATATTGCACAAATAGTTTTTGCGTCATTTATTGTACCATTTTTTATTAAATTGTGCACTTCTCTTAACGGAAGTTCAAAATAATCAAGAACTTCTCCCTCGTCAGGACAAGGTTTATCAAATGAGAGATTTTCTGCATGGAACAGATAAAGTTTTTCATCGCAAATTCCAAAAGTAGTAAATATGTAACCCAGAGATTTCCAGTTTTTTGCTACATATCCAGTTTCTTCTTTCAATTCTCTTTGTGCTGCAAACAAAGGATCTTCTCCTTTTTCCAGTCTGCCTGCAGGCAATTCTGTTTGAACAGATTTAACTGCGTAGCGGTATTGTTTCACCAACAATACGTTACCATTATCTTTTTGGGCAAAAATTACAACACCGCCGGGGTGATGAATTATTTCTCTGTTTCTGTGATATTCTTTTTCACCGTCGGATAATATTATTTCATCATTTGTAATATCAAAAATCCGTCCTTGATAGACGGTTTTTGATGATAAAGTTTTTTCTTCAAATTTATCCATTATGCTTTTACTTCATGTCTTACAGTAGATTTTAGATGAAGTTCCATCAATTGTTCTTCTGACGCGTATGTCGGTGCATTGGTCATTAAACACTTGGCTGCTGAGTTTTTAGGGAATGCAATAACTTCTCTAATTGATGTATTGTGAGTTAATAAAGCAACCAATCTGTCTAATCCTATTGCTAATCCGGCATGTGGAGGTGTTCCGTATTGGAATGCCTGCAACATAAAGCCGAATTTTTGTTGTACTTCTTCTTCTGTAAGTCCAAGTGCATCAAACACTTTTCTTTGTACATCCGTTGAGTGAATTCTAACTGAGCCGCCACCAAGCTCTGTACCATTGTATACAATATCGTATGCAATGGAACGCACTTTAAGAGGTTCTGTCTTCATTTTATCTACGTCTTCCAAATTTGGTGAAGTGAACGGATGGTGCATTGCCATTACTCTGTCAAATTCTTTGCTGTATTCAAACATTGGGAAATCAACTACCCATAAAAGAGCATGTTTGTTTTCATCAATCAAGTTAAGTTTTTCACCGAAGAACAATCTGAATCTGCCCATTACATCGTAAGTTGTCTTTTTGTCGTCAGCAACAAAGAATACAACATCTCCCGGTTTTGCATCGGCTTTTACTCTCAATGCTTCAATTTGTTCTTCTGTTAAGAATTTTAATATAGGAGATTTAACGGTTCCGTCTTCCATATATGTAATCCAAGCTATACCTTTAGCCCCAAAAGAAATAGCGGTTGAACGAACATCATCCATTTCTTTTCTTGAATAACCTGCAATACCTGGGATTTTTATAGCTTTGGCAATACCGCCATTTTTTAGAGTTTCTTTAACAGGTTCAAATGTTGATTCCATCATAATATCTGAGATATCAAACAACTCTAAGCCAAAACGTGCATCAGGTTTGTCTGAACCGAATCTGTCCATTGCTTCTTGCCAGCTGATTCTTGTAAATGGTGCTTTTACTTCAACATTAGCTGCTTTGAATGCTTCTTCTATGAGACCCTCTGTCAATTCAATTACATCATCTTGAGTTGCAAAAGACATTTCCATATCTACTTGTGTGAATTCGGGTTGTCTGTCAGCTCTCAAGTCTTCATCTCTAAAACATTTAGCTATTTGGTAATATTTTTCTATGCCGCCGACCATCAAAAGTTGCTTAAATATTTGTGGAGATTGTGGCAAAGCGTAGAATTTACCTTCTTGAACACGGCTTGGAACAAGGTAATCTCTTGCACCTTCCGGTGTTGTATTGATAAGAATTGGTGTTTCTACTTCCATAAATTCCGCATTATTGAGGTAATTTCTTATTGCTGTAACAATCTTGTGTCTTAATTTAAGATTGTTTGCCATTTGCGGTCTTCTTATATCAAGATATCTGTATTTAAGACGAAGGTCTTCTTTTGTGTCCTCGGAAGATAACTCAAATGGTAAAAGTTTTGCTTCAGAGAATATTTTTACATCACAAGGATACATTTCAATTTCACCTGTAGCCAAATCAGGATTATATGTTTCAGGAGGTCTTTTGGAAATCTTTCCTGTAACCTGAATTACATATTCATCTTTTAATTTCGAAAATACTTCATGAACATTGGGATTAATTTGAGGGTCTGCAACTACCTGAAAAAATCCTGTTTTATCTCTTAATTCAACAAAAATAATTCCACCAAGGTCTCTAACCGCAGATACCCATCCTGCAAGAGTTACTTCTTGATTTATGTTTGATATGGTTAAATCCTCGTTGTAATGTGTTTTCATTTTCGAAAATGTTTTCATCATATTCTTCCCTATCCTTGTAATGTTTCGTACTACAAATTTATTACAAACAAACAAGATAATCAATTTTTATGCTAAAATACCCTTGGAGAACTATAGGGTTAAAAATGATAAAATACGCTGTAAATCTAATAAAGAATACTTTTCATCCGTTGCAGGTGCCTGATGGTGTTCAGGTAGAGCATGGTCAGCTTGTTCTTGTGAGAACTGAAAAAGGTGAAGAAGTTGCAAAAGTTTTTTTAGTTAATGATAAAATTGCAAAAATTTGGCAAAAAAACAGGCCTGAATTTTTGCCGTTAGTTAGAGTTTTGAATCAGAATGATTTGTCTGTATTAGATGATCTCAAATTCGCAGAAGAAGAGGCTTTTAAAACGTGTAAAGAGCTTGTTGCTCAACATAATTTGTGTATGAATCTTGTTCAGACTAAGTATACGTTTGATAAGAAAAAGATAACTTTTTATTACACAGCTCCTGAAAGAGTTGATTTCAGAGGTCTTTTAAAAGATTTAACTCAGGTATTTAAAAGAGTTCGTATTGATTTAAGACACATTGGAGTCAGAGACGAAACCTCATTGCTTGAAGGCAACGGATTGTGCGGGCGTCCATTTTGTTGCTGTACTTTCTTAAGAAAGTTTGACTCTATAAATATAAAATTGGCAAAAGATCAGGGTATGCCGATTACTCCCGGAAAAATATCAGGTACTTGCGGAAGACTCTTGTGTTGTCTTAATTATGAGTACAAAAATTATTTGGATGCAGCAAAAGACATGCCTCCAATCGGTTCGGGTGTTATGACTCCTGATGGTTTGGGCAGAGTTTGTTCTTTGCATTTTCTCAGTAATGAACTTTCCGTAAAAACTGAAGACGGTAAAATAAAAAATTATAAAAAAGATGAAATTGAAATGGTTGACGGTGATGTAAACATTGATATTGATATTCAAGACACATCGGCTTATCAGGAACAATCTGATTACAATGTTGACATAAGACAACTGGAAGACGATAGAAACAGTTCTACGGGAAATGTTTAGTTTATATAATTACGGGGAATATTGACATTATGAAAGATACAAGAATGCAATATTGTATAAAATCTGTACCAAGTGATGATACTTTTCAGATGGAATCTCTTCTGAATGAAATGTCTGCTTTGGGTTGGGAATTGTATACCATGCATGAAGTTGAAGCTGATGATGGATACAATTACAACTGCATTTTTGTAAAAGAAGTTGATAATTTGGAGACTGAAATTGCAGATGAAGTAGATGAACCGTTTGGTTTCCACTCACAGATGCACAAGATGATATCTGCTCAAAATGAGCCGTATGAAAAGTGTGTTGATATTCAACACAAGATTAAAGATAAAAGAAAAAGAATTAATAGCATAAAATCTTTAATTGATGAGACGAATGAAACACAACGTCAAGAGTTAAATGATGAAATGTTTAAAAACCTTGAAGAGTTAAAAGAACTTAGAAAACAGCTTCAGGTTACGATTTCGCCGGATATTATGATAGACAAAATCGGTGAAGACAAAATTAAAATTAAACTTAGCGAAGAAAATATCGATCTTGTAAATCCTGATATGGATGCAAGTCTTGTAGCTCAAAGTGTAAAGGTAAGGCAGAATCTTGCCGAAAGCCTCGGTTATATCATTCCTAAAATTAAATTTGAAAATGATGAGTCTTTACAGGCAAATGAATTTGAAATCGACGTAAGGGGTGTCTGTGCCGCTAAGGGCGTGTGTTATTGCGGGTATTTGATGTTTTTTAAAGACGATTTAAATATAAATAAAGCTCCTAAAGATGCGATTAAAGACTCAGATCCGATTACGGGAAAGACTGTTTATTGGATTCCTGTAGAAAAAACCAAAGATTTTTGGGTAAAAGGTTTGGATGCATCTTCTTATATTGCAAGAATACTTGAATACGTGTGTATAAAATTTGTTGAAGAAATTTTTGATTATAACGATATTAACAGATATATAGAAATTGTCAGTGAAGATAATTTGTATCTTATTGAAAATATTATTCCTGACTTTGTTTCTGTTGCTGAGTTGAAATTTATTTTGACAAGTTTGATTAAAGAAAAAGTTTCCGTAAAAGATATTGTCTATATTTTTGAAAAAATTAACGACTTTGCTGATGAAGAAACAAAAGAAGATTTGTTAAGCAGAGTCAGACACTCTCTTTCAAGACAGATTTCAAAAAGCATTGCAAATGAAAATAATTTGATACAGGCTTTTGAACTTTCGCAAGAGTCTTTAAAATACCTTGAATCAAAAATATCATCAAAAAATACCGTTATTAGAATCGACAATAATAAAGTTAAGACGATAGTTTCTAATATTTACAAAGCTGTTGATAAGTTTTCTATCAATTCTGAGGAAATTATATTGTTAGTTCCAATTGAACTCAGACAAGTCATTAGTATAATTTTTTCTCAATTGATGCCGAACATTAAGGTTGTTGCAAAAGAGGAAATTTCAGCAGGCTATACGATGGAAATAGTTGATAGAGTATAGCTAAAACTAATTTATTTGAACTATTGTTTTGTATTTGGAATATTTGATAGACTGTCAATTGTGTTAGTAATGAAATAAGGAGTTTATATGTTTGAAACAGTTTTGTTGGTTGTTGGTATAGCTATAGTAGTTGGTTTGTATTTTGTATACGCAAATGTGATAAAAGCAAAAAACAATGTACTTGAAGCACTATCCGGTATTGATGTTCAATTAAAAAAACGTCATGATCTTGTTCCTAATATTTTAACAATTGCTAAAAAATTTATGGAACATGAGAACGAACTTTTTGAAAAGGTAACAGAGCTTAGAACTCAAGCAATGAATGCTCCATCAGGTTCAAAGGCAAAATTTGCTGCTGAGGGGATGTTGGATAATATGATGAGCAAGTTGCTTGTTTCTGTTGAAAATTATCCTGAGCTTAAATCCAACGATACAATGGTGCAGGCTATGCGCACATATAATGAAGTGGAAGAACATATTGCAGCTGCTCGTAGATTCTACAATTCGGCTTTAACTCAGGTTAGAAATACTGTTCAGATTTTTCCGGGTTCTTTATTTGCAGGTCTTGCAGCCGATGTTATTGGCTATAGTTATTTTGAAGCGAGTGAGGCTGACAGAGCTTCTGTTGATGCTAGCCAGTATTTGTAATAAAAAAAATATTACGGAGAAAAGGTCATATCATTTTATTATGATATGACCTTTTTATATGATTAACGTGTTTATTTATTAATCAGTTCTTCCTGTTTTGAGGAGGTTTATGTATTTGTCTAAAGCTCCGCCTTGTTTATCCCAGCTAAAGTCGTTTTCCATAGCTGTTTTTTGCATTTGTTTGAATTTGTCCTTATTATTGTAGTATGTGTCAAGGCTTCTTTCCAAGGCTTCACAGTATGCATCATAGTTGTTAGAGAATCCTCCACCATATAACAACTGTTTGTTTCCGACTTCATCAAAGAAGGCTTTTGTTCTGAATCCGTCAACATCCTGTCTTATTGTATTAACAAGGCCACCTGTTGATGTTGCAATAGGTAGAGCTCCTTTTGCCATTGCTTCAAGTTGTGTTAATCCGCAAGGTTCAAATACTGATGGAACAATAAACATATCTGCTGCTGTTGCAACAAGATTTGTATTCAAAAAGTCGTGGATTAAAATTATTCTCTTACCGACATTGGGGTAGAATTCTGTCATATAGTGCTTGAATTCTTTCATCTTGTCGTAAGTGCCTTTTTGCGAAATTGTTCCGCCTATAATGAATACAGGTAATTTTTCAGGAGGTGTGTTTTTATTGTGTTCTGCAAATTTCCACATAGCTTCTTTAAATATAGAATCCAAACCTTTTTGCGGATCTAAACGACCTGAGTAAGCAATTACCGGAACATTTGAAAAGTCAGTGTCGTTTATTTCTGTTCTTTCCGGTTCAAAGAGCATATATTTTCTTGCAGATTTGCTTAGTTCATTTTCATAAGGTAATTGTCTTTCTCTTTCGATAAGCTGTTTGAAAACGTTCATAATGGCGTTTTTATTTTGAATTTTCTTATCAAGAGAATTTTCGTCATAGGCTTTAAGTTTAAAATCTTTGAAGTCTATCTTAGGAGCATTGGGGTCAGCTAATGTGAAGTCTTTTATTGTTGCCTTTGTCAATGCATCCATATTCTTTTCGTTCGGTTCTATTAGTGATTTAGAATAGCCGTTTGTGATAGGTGTCAATGTATGTCCGGGACCGTAGAATCTTGCTTTCATTAAGTCCAAGAGTCCGTTTGCTTTTATGTTAGATTGAACAAGTTCTTGTGCGTAGTATTCGGAAACAGGAACTACCCTATCGACAAGAGACATACCCGTTTTTGATGAGTTAAAGTTAGCGTATCTTAGTAAAGAGCTTTTATCTTCGTTAAATGCCTCATTCCAACTTTTTGAATTTTGTATTATCTCTGCTCCATAGGCTCCAAAAAGTGTGCCGAATATATTCGTTCTGTTCCAGTCATTTCCGTCAGTTGCACCTTGGTGTTCGCAGTTATGAGCAATATAGATTGTAGGAATTTCATCAAAATATCTGCCAGTTTCTTTTGAAATTGCTCCTGTATCTGCTTCTGCATTGGCTGTATAGTGCATTAGAGCAGCAAGTGAGCCGGCATGCCAATCATTTAACAATACGGAGTTTGGTGCCTCAATACCTTTTAAATCACCCTCTTTTATGCTCTTCATCAGTTCATATACACCTTTTGAGAAGAATGCCATTCTGTATACTGGGTCAGAAAATTCTGAATTTGCATAAGGTGTGTTGTTATTTACGGCATTACGATCTCTATCCACTATATTAAAGAATTGGTTAAAGGTTGTATATTGATTATTTGCATCTTTACCATCTTGGGGAATTTCAAGAAGTATGTGTTTTGTTGGCTTTTTATCTTTATCATTTTGTAAATCAACAGAGAAAACTCTAACATCAATATCTTTTAGTCTGCTGTTGTGTGGATAGAAATACATAGGAACGTTAACTGTTCCTTCATATTTTACTTCTTTTTCTTTTTCTCCTCTTTTTCCGTAATGGTAAATAAACTTGCCATCTTTTTCTTCTAATCTGTATTCTTTACCGTTTACGTACATTGGAGTAACTACAGACATAAAGTTTTTATTGTCTTTTTTAAATCTTTTGTTAAAGCTGTTTGGAAGGTCAGCCGCAACTTTGCCCAAACCTCCGTCGGATTTAAATTCGTCGGTTTCAGCTGTAACCATCCAAGCATTTATATAGTCCATTTTTGGCCATGGTCTTGTGCCGTTAATTCGCGTAGAGGCTTCATTATAAATTTTGTTTTTGCAGTAATCAGAGAGTGTAGGAGTAAATGCTTTTACCTGTAGACCAGGCACCGGTGTGTTTACTATTGTTTCTGACATAGGAATTACAGGAACAAATTCTTTGTTTTCTGTACCGTGTTTTGTCGGTGCATATCCAAATGAGACTTGAGATTTATTGCTTAGTCCCATAAGTCCTAAATAGTTTTCCAGCAATTTAGAATCGCTGTTTAATTGAACTATACTTTTGTTTTGAATTGTTTTTTTGTTGTTTTCTTTCCCTGTGTTTAGGTTGACAACGTTAATTGGTTTTACTGATGCCATCTGTTTTTCCTTATATGTTTGTTGCTTTTGTTATACAAAGCCCGTAATAAAAATTTTTGTTACTTTAATTTTTGAAAATATTTAAAAGTTACAAAATTTAATATAATATTGTTCTATGAGTTTGATGGAGAACGTTAAAAATAAAGTTAGTCTTATAACAGGGGATTTCCTTGGTGGTATTAATTCTGCAATAATTACATTACCTCAGGCTTTAGCTTTCGGAGTAGCGACAGGTTTTGGTGCGTCAGCAGGTATTTGGGGAGCAATTATTCTGTGTTTTGTTGCAGGTCTTTTGGGTCCAAAAATACCTTTGATATCAGGTGTAACAGGTCCTGTTGCTATTGTTACGGCTTCTGTTATGATGTCGTTAAACAATGATATCAAGGCTGCAATAACAGTAATTTTACTCGCTGCAATTTGTCAAATTGTTGCTTCTTTTACTAATTTACCGTCAATGGTAAAGTATGTGCCTTACCCTGTTATATCGGGGTTTATGAACGGTGTTGGGGTTATAATTATAATTTTGCAATTAAACCCGTTATTGGGTCATTGTGCTATGCCATCAACAGTATCTACTGTTTTGTCATTGCACGATTCTTTGTTGTCTCTTAACAGAGCTGCTTTGTTTATTGGTATTTTAACTTTGTTTATTGTTTTTTCTATTCCAAAGTCTGTTAATAAAATTATTCCATCGCAAATTGTTGCATTGGTATTTTGTACATGGTTGTCTATTAAATTGGGGCTAAATATTGAAAGGATAAACGAGGTTTCGGTTGGTTTACCCACGTTAGTAAGTCCTGATTTGAATATTTCTAATATTGTAAAATATTTACCTTATGCTCTTACATTAGCAGTTGTGTTTTCTGCAGAGAGTATGATGACAGGGTTGGTATCGGATTCTTTAACAAAGACAAGACATAATCCTAAAAAACTTCTTGCATCTCAGGGTATTGGCAATATTTTTTGTGCATTAACAGGTTCAATCGGCGGTTCTGCTGCCACTATGCGTAGTGTTGCTGCTTTGAATTCCGGAGCAACTACTAAGTTATGTACGGTTATAAATCCTTTATTGTTATTGATTTTGCTTTTTAAATTTTCAGGATTTGTTGCTCAGATTCCATTGGCTGTTCTTGCCGGTATTCTTATAAAGATTGGATATGACATTATAGATGTAAAACTTTTGAAAGTTTTAAAATATGCCCCAAAAGATGATTTATATGTTCTTTTATTGGTGTTTTTATTAACCGTATTTTACAATCTGATATTTGCTGTTGGGGCAGGTATAACACTTGCTGCACTATTGTACGCCAAACGTTTGGCTGATAAAGCTGATATTATTCATAAACCTGTTTACGACATTGACACGATGGAAATGGAAAAAGCTCTTGAGCAGAATTATCATCATAAAATACGTGTAGTTCATATAGCGGGGCAGTTTTTCTTTGGTTCTGCTACGCAGCTGATTTCAAAATTTGAAGATATGTTGGGTACAAGATATCTGATTTTGAACTATGAGTCTGATGATTTATTGGATATCTCTGCAATTTTTGCTTTGGAAGATATCATTATGCGTTTAAAATCTCAAGATGTTGAGATTATTCTTGTTATAAAAAATGAGAATGTTTTAAAACAGCTGGCTGACCACTCAATTACGGCACAGATTGGTGAAAAAAATGTTTTTTATACAGAGATAATGGCAATTGACTATGCTAAAGAGCAATTAAAATTATCTTAAATTATGATAGATTCAGATTATGACAAAAAGAAGATTATACATATTATTTATATTTGTTTTTATTATAGTTGTTTTATCAAGTTGCATAAGGGTTGATAATCCTGGTGAGGATTTGACTCAAAAAAATGTCGAAAAATTTGTACAAGATGAATTTACACCGTATCCTGTTGGAACAAAAACAATTGATGGAGTTGATTATCTTTTATCAAGGTCTCCTGCCGGAAAATATGGAGGAATTCTTGTATCAAGTACAATTGGAGAAGGTCCTAAAACCTTTAACAGTTGGAACTCTATGGATGCAACATCTTCGCTTGCATCGGATATAATGTTTGATGCTCTTGTCGGAACTGATCCTTATACAGGAGAGGTTTTTCCAAAACTTGCCAAGAGCATTAAAGTTTTACCTGACAAAAAAACTTATACAATTGAGCTCAGGCATGGTTTAAAATGGTCTGATGGCAAGGAAATAACAGCTGATGATGTTTTCTTTACATGGAATACCATCATATTTGGAGGTTTTGGTAATACCAGTACAAGAGATGCGATGTATATCGGTGATAAGCTACCTGTTATTGAAAAATTGGACAAGTATACCGTAAAATTCACTACACCTAAGCCGTTTTCACCTTTCTTGAGGCAATTATCAGTCCCTATAGCTCCAAAGCATATTCTTGAACCTGTTACCAAACAAGGAAAAAGAGCTTTTGCTTCTTTTTGTAGTTCAAGTGCTGACCCAAAAACTTTTGTTACAAGCGGTGCATTTAGATTAAAAGAATATGTTCCTGCTCAGAGATTGGTTTATGAAAGAAATCCTAACTATTATATGATCGATGAAAAAGGACAAAAACTTCCTTATCTTGATAAGTATATTATTTTGATAGTTGGTGATTTGAATAATGAACTTTTGAAATTTAAATCAAAAGAGCTTGATACAGTGAGCCTTAGGGGAACTAACGTTGCTTTATTTAAAGAAAAAGAAAAATTTTCCGATTATAAAGTTTATAATTTGGGACCTGATACTGGTACGATGTATTTTACTTACAACTTGAATACAAGAAAAAATGACAAAGGTAAGTATTATGTTAATCCTGTAAAACAAAAGTGGTTTAATGACAAAAATTTCAGGGCTGCTACGGATTATGCTCTTGATAGAGAAAACATGGTGTTTAATATAGCAAGTGGTGTTGCTGCACCATTGTTTACTCCAGAGCCGTTATCTTCAATTTATTTGAATGAAACTGTTGCAAAAGGTCATCCCCAAGATATGCAAAAAGCAAGAGAACTTCTTAAAGCGTCAGGCTTTTATTGGAAAAATAAAAAGCTGTACGATAAAGAGGGAAATAAGGTCGAGTTTGATTTGTATACAAATGCCGGTAATACCGAACGTGAATCAATTGGTGTTATGGTTAAGCAAGACTTGGAAGAACTGGGTATGACAGTTAATTTTAAACCGATTGAGTTTAATACTCTTGTCAGCAAGTTGGTTAATTCAAACGATTTTGATGCTGTTATTATGGGCTTTACAGGTAGTCCGCTAGAACCTTATGGAGGTAAAAACGTTTGGTATTCAAATGGTACATTGCATGTTTTTAATATGAGAAAAACTCCGCATGAAAACATTAATCTTTTTGCTTGGGAAAAACAGCTTAATGATATTTTTGATAAAGCATCACTGGAACTTAATTTTGAAAAAAGAAAAACTTTATATGAACAGTATCAGCAACTTGTTTATGACGAAAAGCCAATTATATACCTGTATTCACCAATAAGGGTAACAGCTGTAAGAAATAAGTTTGGAAATATTCACCCTACAGAATTAGGTGGAGTTGTTCATAACCTTGAAGAAATATATGTAAAGTAATTATTTTTGTTCATTCGGGTAGAGAAATTTAAACATTTCTCTCAACTTTTGTCCAGCTTTTTCATGTGCAAAGTTTGTAAAAACAATTGATTCGTGGTCTATTTTTCCATTTATTTTTCCGCTGTTTTCATCAGTGCCTTTGCTTATGTCCATAAATGCAAACGTAGTTGATAATTCTTTTGTATCAATTTTTTTGTTTCCATCTATATCTAAGTTATTAAATATTGTTCTGATAACTTCTTCAGATGGTGTATCTAATCCGAACGATTCGGCATCTTTTTTCTCTTTTGCATAAAACTCTTCAAAAGTCAGAGTTGACGTATCTTCATCTGTATTTGCGTTTAGTATATTAGATTGTGAAAATTTTAAAAGACCGGATGTATAGGTCTGTGCTTTTTGTTCTGAAGGAACTTTTGTCATATCCGTTCCAAGAAAATCAAAATCTTCTACAGGAGGTTTTCCTTGTTGATTTTCACTTATTGCATATTGGTATGTTTTTTCAATGTTTTCTTTATCAAACGCCCATTTTTCATAGTTTTGTGCTTGTTCTGTTGTTACTTGTGTTGTGGGTGTTGTGTTTTCTCCTTGAGTTGGATTTGTATTTCTTTCCAATGTATCTGTTGCATCGCTCAATTCTATCTTTTTGCCTGCAAATATGAGATTTGGGTTGCTTATTCCGTTAGCTTTTGCAACTTCATTAACTTTTTTAGCTATATCTGCGTTATTACTGAGGTTGAATTGCCTTTTGCAGATGTTCCAAAGGTTGTCGCCTGATTTTATTGTATAGCTGTGCGTCATATTACTCTCTCTTTTCTATTTATATATATAAAGGTAATTTATTAATAAAAATTGCCTTTGATTTTCTTTTCTGTAAAAAAGTTGTATAATTGTTTGCATTAGTTGAGTTTAAAGGGGAGTTTTTAATGAAAGTTTTAATTACTGATAAGATAAATGAGTTTGCAAAAAAAATTGTTGATGATGTCGCTGAGGGTGTTTTGTTACCTACAATGAGTGAAGATGAATTGTGTTCTGTTATTGGTGAATACGATGCTTTGATGGTTAGAAGTCAGACTAAGGTTACAGAAAAGGTAATTGAAGCAGGTAAGAATCTCAAAATTATTGGTAGAGCCGGTGTTGGGGTTGATAATATTAATCTCGAAGCAGCAACAAAAAAAGGAATTATTGTTGTAAATTCACCTGATGGAAATACCAATGCTGCCGCAGAGCATACAGTCGCTCTTATGCTTTCTATGTCGAGAAATATTGCGAAAGCTGCTGCTTCTACAAAACAGGGGCTATGGGAACGTTCTAAATTTACAGGGCATGAGGTATTTGGAAAAACTCTCGGAGTAATTGGTTTTGGAAAAATTGGTCATCACGTTGCCGAAGCTGCAAAGGCTCTTGGCATGAAGGTTGTTGTTTTTGACCCTTATACAACTAAAGAAGTTGTTGAAAAATTTGGTGCTAAATATTATGAAAATTTGGATGATTTGTGGCCTGTATGTGATTATATTACTGTCCATGTTCCAAAAACAAAAGAAACAATGCACATGATTAATAGTGAAACAATTGCAAAAATGAAAAAAGGTGTGCGCCTGATTAACTGTGCAAGAGGCGGTATAATTGACGAAAAAGCACTTGTTGAAGCCCTCGAGTCAGGGCAAGTCGCTCAGGCTGCTATTGACGTTTTTGAAAATGAGCCTAACATTGCTGAATCTCCGCTTGTCAAAACAACAGGAGACATTTTGTTGACACCTCATTTGGGGGCAAGTACAGAAGAAGCTCAACTTAATGTTGCTATTGACGTTGCTCAACAAATTAGAGATGTTTTAGCGGGAGGTTCTGCTCGTTCAGCTGTAAATATTCCATCTTTAAAACCTGCTAAACTTGAGCCTGTTAAAGATTACATGCAATTGGCAGAAAATATTGGCGAGCTCGCAATGCAGATGTCTTCAGGTAATTTAAAAGGTATCTATATTACTGTTAAAGGTTCTCTTGCAGAGTTGGATGTTTCTCCACTTGAAACAGCAGTTGTAAAAGGTGTTTTAAGTTCTTTTATGACAGATGTGAATTATGTTAATGCACCTGTTATTGCAAATAACAAGGGACTTGATGTTTCTACAACTAAGTCCAAAACGTCAACTGATTATATCGGTTCAATAACATTGAAATTGGTTACAGATAAGCATACAAATACTGTTTCCGGTGCCTTAATTGCAGAAGATATGCCAAGAATAGTCAAGATTAACGGCTATAATGCAAGTATAGAACCTGAAAAACACATGTTGTTGATTCCGCACGAAAACAAACCTGCTATGGTTGCAAAGGTTGCAACTGTGTTGGGTAACAAAAATATTAATATTACAAGAATGAATGTTGCCCAAAATAGAGCTGAGGCAGACAACATATCAATTATGATTATAAATACAGGAAGCGAAGTTGATGAATCTGCTCTCAAAGAAATTTCTGCAATAGATGGAATCGGTACGGCAAGATATATTAAATTAAGTTTGTAGTTCTTACCAGCAGGATCCTACGGATCCTGCTCCACAAACTTTTCCGTTCACCCAAATTGCATATTCCAGTTCTGTATTTTTAAAGTAGGTGTTCTTTATTTTGGCATTCAATAGAGAAGTCTCTTCAAGGTCTGCATTTTCGAATGTTGCATTCTCAAGATTAGCATTTTCAAATGTTGCTTTTTCTATGTCTGCTCCTTTAAAGTTTGCTCCTTTTAGATTTGCACCTTTAAAATTTGCTTCATCAAGTCTTGCTTTTTCAAAATTGAAACCTTCTAAATTCATTCCAGAGAAATTGAATTTTTCAAAATTTGCTTTTTCATAATTTTTTATTTTTATGTCAAATTTTGTTTTGTTGCAATCATCATCAGCAAAGGCATTATACGTGATTGTCAACAAGGAAAATATAGCAACAATTGTAATAAGTTTTTTCATATAATTCTCCTTTAATTCTTTAAAGTGATTCATCAGGTTCATCTTTAACTTTTTCGGGCAAGATTTTGCCGACATATTTTGATAAAGAGATTGAAAATGCTACTCTATCTTCATTATTGTTTGGTATAACAACAGCCGTTGTTATTGATGTAGTTGGCTCAGGTCTTATTTTTAAACCTGCCGCAAAGGCTCCCCAAGACTCATCTCTTGATACCCAATCTGCAACTACACGAAGTTTGTTTGGAATGATTGTTTGGTCAATACCAAGCATTACTCCGGTAAGAGATGGCATTTCACTTTTGCCACCAACAAAGCCCCCTGCTGTTAGGGTTGTCTTAGTTTTTCTTATAAGATAGGAGCCATGAGCATATATCATACTGTCAGGATTCTTTCCCTCCGTAAGTGATGGGGTTAATGTACCTCCTACTGTAAATCTTGTTGAACGCTTTATTTTAAATACTTTTTTTGCTGTTAAGTTTAATTTTACTTCGGTTTTGTCATCTATAGTTGTTCCTGCTCCAACTGATATTTCTGTGCCTTTGCCGGTACCAATAATTGCTTGTGGTGTAAGTGATACAAATCCGTTACCAAATGGTGAAAACCTGTTTGATTGTTTTAAAATAACTTCTCCACCCGGTAATACATCTGATGATGGCACAGTAATAATAGTTTGTTGGGCCATAACTGTGCTTCCTGTTATAAGTAATAAAAATGTAATGAAAAATTTTAATAAAGTGTGCATGCAAACATTATGATTTAAATATTAGTTTCTGTAAATCCTTGTTTAATAAATAAAAAAAGTATCTCCGGCAAAAATTACCTTGTGAGATACTTAAATTAATAACCTTTCGTATCTTATTATAAAAATTTTTTTTTAATTAATCAATACAATTAATTAGTTTGTAAAGATTAGATAAGATTCTTGAAAAATTTTTTTGATTTTTTTAGACTATTATTTGCACTGGTACGGAATAATGAAAATAAACTTGGTAGGAAAACAGGCTTGTTGCAGTGATGCATCACAGATTAATTTTAAAGCCAGAGATTATGCTGATGTAAAAACATTTGTCTCTGGTTCTGTTTCTAGTCTTAAATTATACGAGCTGGATTCTTATGATTCAAAGTTTTTGGATGTTGTTGCAAATAGGATTAATTTGCGTCAACTTTCTGATTTAAAAAATGTTACTCGTAGGCAGTTTAACTTGTGGAAAAATGTAATAAACAATGCTATTTTAATGTCAGGTTTTTCTGATCCCCAACGTTCATTTTTACTTACAAAAAATAACAGACCTTGTGGGATTCTTTCATTTAAGGATTTGCAGGAAGAGTCATATATCGATTATATTTCTACTTGGCCTATTAGTAAGGGGAAAAATGTTAAACTTGCGGGGACAGTTCTTATGAAGACTGCTTTTGATATTGCTAAAGAAAATGATACAAAAAAAATATCTCTTACTCTCTTATCAGATAGTCCTTTTGACCTTACTAAATTTTATAAAAATTTGAGTTTTCAAGATATGAAGACAAAATCTGTTTATGATGCAGACCTTGTTTCTTACAAATCGGATTATGTTGAAAAATCAAAAGAATTGGAAAAAATCATAGAAATCAATAAATCAAAATCTTCTGAAGATGTTGATTTGAAAAGGATTTTGGATATTAACTATTGATAATAGTGTTTTTTGCAAAAAAAACGAGGGGATTTGTAAAGTCTAGCTCATCTTGCGATGTATTCGATTTTACAGCCCAACCCTCGTAAGGTTTTTACACTAGCCGAAACATTAATAACATTATAATTATAACACTTTTTTTAACATTATGCAAATACTATGCTTTGTTTGTTAACTAATATTACAATATCTTAATATATGAAAACTCTTTGTACAAAGGCATTTTAAGACTAGTTTTAGTATATTTGTTAAAAATTTAGTCTAAATTCTTTATTTTTTTGCATGCCTTTTCACTATTTTGCTATAAGAAATATGAATTTATTGAAAAAAATCACTAATTTGAATAATATACAGTTATGCAAGTTTTTTATGAACTTAATAAGAATCAGGATTTGTCATTGTGCCTTGGCTTTTTTGATGGTGTTCATCAGGGCCACAAGGTTGTTTTGCGAAATGCCGTTAATCTTGCGAAACAAAATGGAATTTCATCGGCAGTAGTTACTTTTAAAGACCATCCGTTGTGTTATTTGCAGAATCGAAAACCTCAGTATATTCTGCCTATTTCTGAACGATTAGAGTTGTTAGCTGCTCAGGGTATTGATTATGCGTATGTTCTGGATTTTGATGAAAATATAGCGGATGCATTGGCTGCCGATTATTTGAAAGATTTTATTGTTGAAAATTTGAAGCCAAAATTTATTACAACAGGCTTTAATCATTATTTTGGTGCTAACAAACAGGGGGATGCTTCTTTTTTAATGGCAAATCAACAAACCTATGGGTACAAGTTTTTTGAGGTTCCCCCAATTACATTCAATAACACTCTTATTAGTAGTTCTAAAATAAGACAAATGATAAAAGATGGTTTTGTTGATAAAATTCCTAATCTTTTGGGTACATATTTTTATGTAAAAGGCAGGGTTGTTACAGGACAAAGAATTGGTCGAACTATTTCTTTTCCTACCGCAAATCTGAAGTATCCGTCTGATGTTGTACCCGTTTCTAAAGGTGTGTATGCTGCTGTTGTCTCATTTGATGGAAATACGTACAGGGCTATAGTCAATTATGGAAAGAAACCTACTATTGCAACAAATTTGACTTCGACTTTGGAAGCTCATTTACTCGATTTTAGCGATAATATTTATGACAAAGATATAAAAGTCAGCTTTGTAAAAAAATTAAGAGATGAGAAAAAATTTGAGTCTTTGCCTGACTTGAAATCTCAAATAGTTAGAGATGAGCAAGCCGCTATTTCTTACTTTGATAATAACAAACTTATGAAGTTGTAATTATTTTTTATAATAATTTAGTTATACAGATTAACAAAATGCTGTATATGAATGAAATGTAAGCTGTACTGATTAGAAGTCTCGGATTTTTTCTGATAAAATACACTATACTCTCTCCCTGCTCTATTTCTATCTTATTTACGATTCTCACTAATAATTTTAGATTTTTGTATTAGACACATGGAAAATATTGGGCTAAATTTGTAAAAATGCAGTAATATTCCTTTTAAAGATAGTTTTTGTATTGTAAAATTTAGTAAACTGTTATTAAAGGAGAATAAAATGGCAAATATTATACAAGGTAAGTTGACTACTAATGGTGAAAAATTCTGTATTGTAATATCAAGATTTAACGAATTTATCGGTTCGAAACTTCTTTCCGGTGCTATTGATGAATTGACAAGACATGGAATTGATGAAGAAACTATCGATGTAATATGGACGCCTGGTGCTTTTGAGATACCTGTGATTGCGAAAAAAGCTGCATTGTCAAAAAAATATAATGCAATCATTACTCTTGGAGCTGTTATAAAAGGTTCAACAGGACATTATGATTTTGTTGCCGCAGAAGTATCTAAAGGTATTGCCCAAGTGTCTCTGGAAACAGGTATTCCTGTTATCTTTGGTGTCTTAACTACAGACAATTTGGAACAGGCAATTGAAAGAGCAGGTACGAAAGCCGGTAACAAGGGCTCTGAAGCTGCAAAAACTGCCATAGAAATGGCTAACTTGACAAAACTGCTATAAACTTTTAATATTGACTGAGTGTTTATAGTTTAGTTTATGGAGTTTTTGTATGAGTTTTGATTTTGTGAAGGCTTTGAAAGCCCCGTTGAATGTTAATGGTTGGTTTGTTAAGCTGCTTATTGGCGGTATTTTGCTTTGTGTGCCGATTGCTAACTTTATTGTTATCGGGTATTGTGTTAAGTATTTAAAGAAACTTATAAACAAAGAAGACTCGTTACCTGATTATGGTGATTTGGGCGGCTTATTTGTTTCCGGTTTTAAATTTTTTGTTGGTTCAATTGTTTATATGATTCCATTTGGATTGATAATTTTTATTTTATCAATGCTACTTACTAAGGCTCCTGTGGCTGCTGGATTTCTTACATTACTTATTGAATTAGTTGCAGGGATACTTATTTTGCCAATGATTATTAATTTTGCATTGGATGAAAAGATTTTGTCTATGGTGAATTTTGAAAATGCATTTAATTTCTTAAAAAACAGTATAAAAGATTTTCTTTTTATGCTTTTGTATATTGTATTGTTGTATGTTGTCTACTTTTTTATAATTTTTGTATGCTCAATAACATTGGTTGGGGTTATTTTGATTCCATTTTTGGCTTATGCAATGAGCTTATCTCTTTATAATTTGCTTGGTCAATATGCTCATTCAATGCCGAATTTAAAAAATTAACCAATAGTTGAGATTAGGTTTTCTGGTGAGAAGAGGCTCTTAAAAAGTTTCTTCTCACCTGTTTTGTTTATTTGATATTTTTTCGTTTTTTTCTAAAAAAATCAGTAAAAACACTATCTTTTTTATTGAAAAAGTGCTACAATGATAGTGTGTTTATTATTTTATTTTAGGAGCGTGCTAATGGGTATTAGTCTGAAGCAGGCGTTTGTTTTTGTGCCGAAAAATGAAGAATGGATTCAAAAAACTTTTGTAGGTGGTTTATTACTGTTTTTTCCTGCTTTTTTCTATATATTCCCGGGGATAAAAAGGTTAATATTTGATCCGATTAATTATTATTTGTTAGCCTTATTTATTATGTTTTCTGCTGTTGTTTTTCTTGCTGTGAGCGGATATTTCTTTAAAGCGATTCACAACAGAGTTGTACATGACAAAGAAGGCCTGCCTTCTTGGAAGTATTTTAGCTATTATGTCTTCGTTGGATTAAAATCTTACGTGGGTGGCTTTGTCTTTTCTATACCTTTTATTGCATTTGCTTTTTGTTTATTTACTTTTGCGCCGTTAACTGTTTCTAAAGAACTTATTCCTTTTGTCTTGGTTGCTTCTATAGTTCATGTAATATATAGTGCCTTGTATATTATGCTTGCTCTTAATTTTTGCGTTGATTTTAAAATTTCTTCATTTTTAAACGTTAAAAAAGCATACAGTATGATAAGCGACAATATTATTAACTTTGTTGTTTTGGTTGCTTATTGCATTGTTGTTAGCATTGTAAGTTTGGTTATTAATGCAATTCTTGTCAATGGACAAATATTGTCTTTACTTGTTCCGTTTTTTACTTTTTATATTTATCTTGTTTATACGGATTTGTTTGCACAGTTTATGTTAAGTGAGCCTAAGGATGTAAGAGATGAAAATGAATGTGTTGCTTAGAAAAATGGTGAAATGGAAAAAAACTTGCCCCTTTGCTGAACATTTGATGGAATATTGGGCAAAATTTATGATTATTTGCTAAGTGAGTCTTCTACATTCTTATTATCAATGTTTTTGTATTCTCAATGACTTTGATAGTGTATGCACTTGTTTTTGGGACTAGTAACATTTCGCCTGCTTTGATATCAAATACCTTTTCATCCATAGATATTTCAAGATTACCCTCTATTATGTAAAAGCATATATTCTGTGGAGATATTTGGGTTGGTATTTCTTGATTTTTTGGTAATGCATAAAGACTTAACGACCTGTCCCCTTCATTTATTAGGTAGATATTTTCAAAACCATCTAATCTGTAGTGCAAATCTGTAGAGGGGCATATAATTTTTTTATACATAGATTATTTCTCCATTTTTTTTATTATCTTGTTTATCTTATGTTTTTTTCATCCCCTGTTTTTTGAGTAGAGTGGCTAATATTACTAACAGTTAAAAATTATTTAATTTTCTCTCGTAACATATATTAAAAAATACTGATTTAAAAATCTTCTTTAATTATAATGTTACCAGTATATTAGTTATTTTGTATTGCAATGATTTTGTGTAAAACTAAAACTATTGTTTTTGTTGATTAGCAATGTAATTGTAAAGAGGTAAGCAATTGGCAAACAGCTTGGTAAAATCATCAGACGGTAAAATACAAAAACTTCCTCCACAGAATATAGATGCAGAAGAGGCTATTCTTGGTGCAGTGTTGAGTAATCCTATTTGTCTTAATAAGATTGCTGATATGATACGTCCTGAGAGTTTTTATAAACCTGCTAACAGACAGATATATTCGGCGATAGTTGAGCTTTTTGCTCGTAACCAAGCTATAGACATAGTTACTGTATCAGAAAAACTCAATGAAGAGGAAAAACTTGAGTTAGTTGGCGGAAGAGCCTACATAAATGATTTGGTTCTGAATGTTATAACAACGGCAAATATTGAATATTATGCAAAAATTGTTCAGGAAAAATCAATAAAAAGAGAGTTGATTAATGCCGGTTCGGAAATTGTTGAGATGGCATATGATAATCAGTCAACAGAAGCAACCTTGGATAATGCAGAAAAACTGATTTTTAATATTGCACAGAAAAAAAACACAACGGATTTGGTTTCTGTAAAAGATTTGGTAATTACAAGTTATGAGCAAATATCATACAGATATGAGCATAGAGATGAACTTGTAGGAGTTCCTACCGGATTTTATGATTTAGATGCTATGACCTCAGGGCTTCAAAAATCAGATTTGATTGTTTTGGCTGCTCGTCCTTCCATGGGTAAAACTGCATTTGCTTTGAATATTGCTCAAAATGTCGGGTTGAGAGCTAAAAAAGCTGTGGCAATTTTTTCTTTGGAGATGCCTAAGGAACAGCTTGTTCAGCGTATGTTATGTTCTGAGGCAGAAGTTGACAGCCAAAAATTAAAAACAGGTAATATGCAGGCAAAGGATTGGGAAAAACTAACAAATGCAATGAATCTTTTTGCTGATGCCCCGATATACATAGACGATTGTGCCGGCGCCACTGTTATGGATATTAGGGCAAAGTGCCGACGTCTTGCTATGGAAGAAAAAAATCTTGGACTTGTTGTTATCGATTATTTACAATTGATGGAAGGTTCTGGAAATAAGGATGATAGAAACCAGCAAATTTCAGGTATTTCAAGAGGCTTGAAATTACTTGCAAGAGAACTTGGTGTTCCTGTTATAGCCTTGTCTCAGCTATCTCGTGCTGTTGAACAGCGTACCGACAAGAGGCCAATGCTCTCAGATTTGAGAGAATCGGGTGCGATTGAGCAGGATGCTGATATTGTTATGTTTATATATAGAGATGAGTATTATAACAAAGAAGATACGGAAAACAGAGGAAAAGCAGAAGTAATACTGGCGAAACACAGAAACGGTTCTGTCGGTTCAATCGATTTACTGTTTCAAGGCAGCATAACGAAGTTTAAAAATATTGCAAAAACCAATGTCTTTTAATTGATATTGTTTTTTGTGCTAGGAGTTTATATGAGATTTGTTGATTTAATAGATAAAAAGAAAAAAGGTTATGAACATACCAAAGAAGAAATTCAATTTATAATTGACTCTTTGATGAATGGTTCTGTTGAAGATTATCAGGTTTCTGCATGGCTTATGGCTGTTTATTTTAAGGGAATGTCTTTGGAAGAGACTGCTAATTTTACAAAGGCAATAATAGACTCAGGTGAGGTAATTGATTTATCTGCGTTGCATGAAATATGTCCTCATGTAGCGGACAAACACTCTACCGGCGGTGTGGGAGATAAAATTACTTTGATATTAATACCTCTGTTAGCATCTTGTGGTGTGCCTATTGCAAAATTGTCAGGAAGAGGACTGGGACATACCGGAGGAACTATTGATAAACTTGAATCTATCCCCGGATTTAGAACTGATTTGGAAATAGAAGATCTAATCGAAAAGGTTAAAAATGTTGGGCTTGCTATTGGCTCTCAGACAAAACGATTGACCCCTGCGGATGGAAAACTTTATGCTCTTCGAGATGTTACGGCAACTGTTGATGCTGTTCCTTTGATTGCATCTTCAGTTGTTTCCAAGAAAATTGCCTCGGGTGCAGATTATGTTGTTTTGGATGTTAAGTATGGCTCAGGTGCTTTTTTGAAAACAGCACAAGAAGCTGAAGAATTGGCTAATTGGATGGTGAATATTGCTGATAAGCTCGGTAAAAAATTTCATGCCGTCATTACATCAATGGAGCAGCCTTTAGGCCGTGCCGTTGGTAATGCTGTTGAAGTTATAGAATCCATAGATTTTCTAAAAGGAAATATGACATCTGATATAAAAGAATTGACTTATGAGATGGCTGCCTTGACTTTGGTAACTTTAAATATTTGCCAAAACAATGACGAAGCATACAATATGATAGATGAAGCAATTTCTTCAGGCAGTGCGTTAGAATTTTTAAAGAGACTTATAACTTCTCAAGAGGGTAATCCTTTAGTTATTGATAATTACAGACTTTTTGCTCAGCCTAAGTATATGAGGCAGATTTTTGCAGAAAGAGATGGCTATGTTTCTAATGTTGATGCATATAAAACTGCTTATGCATGCAAACTTCTTGGAGCAGGAAGAGAAAAGAAAACTGATATAATTGACTATTCTGCTGGTGTTTATCTCAATAAAATATATTCTGAACACGTAAATAAAGGTGATGTTTTAGCTACACTGTACGCAAATGATGAGTCTAAGTTAGAAATGGCACAAGAATTTTTGAAGACAGCGTATACAATTTCTGATTATGAGCAATCTTCAAGAGCTTTGATTTTTAAAATTATATAGTTGTTAAAATGTTTTTATTGTTATTTGCAATACAGTTTTCTGATTGTGTTGTAATCTCTGTTTGAGGCGAAAATGCTGTTAGGTATTGTTGCGTGATACATTATGTCATTTGGGTTTGAAGAGTGGCCCATTATGCCGAGGGCGTGCCCGATTTCATGTACTGCAATACCGAAAATTTGGCGTTGAGTAAAATATTTTCCCGTAAAAGGGTTTATTGTTATTATTTGTATAACAGGAGTTGCAGAGTAGGTAGTATACCCTACTGCAACACTTCTTTGAGTGTTTGGGTTTATCTTTTGGTTTACAAAGTAAACTTTTATTTGTGCAGTTTTTTCTGAATTTGCAAGTCTAAATTTTATGCAATTCCCTGATGCTCTCTCCCATTCTAAAAAGGCTTTGTATACAGTACCCTGCTGTGTTCCATTTTGAACCCATACTTTTATATTATTGTTCCCAAAAAGTTTGTGTGCGTTTACTTCATTCAGGTAATCGTTGTTTGCGGCTTTTGCTTGTTGTATTAAACAGCATAAAATTAGGAATATTCCGAATAATATTTTTTTCATTGTAAAAACCTCAAGATATTAACTAAGTTTATATATTCCCTTATTTTCTCTTTTTGAAACTTGTGTCAAAAAAAATCTGTTTGTACTAAAATAATAAGAGTATAGAAATAATTAGGTAGTATAAACAAGGAGATTTATCATTATGCCTGGAAAAACAATTACCGTTGATGGTAACTATGCTGCCGCTCATGTTGCTTACGCATTGAGTGAGGTTTCGGCAATTTACCCAATTACTCCTTCATCTACAATGGGTGAATGGGTTGATGAATGGGCATCTCAACACAAAAAAAATATCTGGGGTAAAGAAGTAAGAGTTGCAGAAATGCAGTCTGAAGCAGGTGCGGCAGGTGCTGTTCATGGTTCTTTGGCTGCTGGTGCATTGACTTCAACTTATACAGCTTCTCAAGGCTTGTTGTTGATGATTCCTGTAATGCACAAAGTTGCAGGTGAAATGCTTCCACATGTAATTCACGTTTCTGCTCGTGCTTTGGCTGCTCAGTCATTGGCTATTTTTGGCGACCATACAGACGTTATGGGCTGCAGAAATACAGGTTATGCAATGTTGGCTGCTAACTCTGTTCAAGAAGAAATGGATATGGCTTTAGTTGCTCATTTAGCTACTTACAAGTCTAAAGTTCCTTTCTTGCAATTCTTTGACGGATTTAGAACTTCTCATGAAATTCACAAAATTGAAGAAATTTCTTACGAAGATATTGCTAAATTGGTAGAACCTAAATATATTGAAGAATTCAGAAACAGAGCAATGAGACCTGAAGCTCCTATCTGTAAAGTTGGTGCTCAAAATACAGACGTTTACTTCCAAGGTCGTGAAACAGTTAACAAATACTATGATGCTGTTCCTGATATTGTTCAAGAATATATGGATAAAGTTGCTGCTGTAACTGGCAGACAATATCATCCGTTTGATTACGTAGGTGCTCCTGATGCTACTGATGTAATCGTTGCAATTGGTTCAGGTTGTGAAACTATTGAAGAAACAATCGAATACTTAAATGCAACAAGAGGCACTAAGTATGGTTTGGTTAAAGTAAGATTGTACAGACCGTTTGATGTAAAACGTTTCAATGCTGCTTTACCAAAATCTGTAAAAAGAATTGCTGTTCTTGATAGAACCAAAGAACCCGGTTCAATCGGTGAACCTTTGTATGTCGATGTTGTTGCAGCTCTTGAAAATAAAGACATCAGAGTTATTGGCGGACGTTACGGATTGTCTTCTAAAGAATTTACTCCGTCAATGGTTCTTGCTATATACAAACATTTAGAAAACAACGGTTTCCACGGATTTACTGTTGGTATAGAAGACGATGTTACTAACAAATCTCTTAAAGTAGAAGAACACATCGTTACTGAACCTGAAGGAACTACAAATTGTATGTTCTGGGGATTGGGTTCTGATGGTACTGTTGGTGCTAACAAAAACTCAATCAAGATTATTGGTCAGTATACTAACAAAGATGCTCAAGCATACTTTGCTTATGACTCTAAAAAATCTTTTGGTGTAACTGTTTCTCACTTAAGATTTGGTGATAAACCTATCAAATCTACATACTTGATTACAGCACCTGACTTTGTATCTTGCTCAGCTCATTCTTATATCGGAAGATATGACTTGTTGAAAGGTATCAAAGAAGGCGGTGTATTCTTGTTAAACAGCCCTTGGTCAAAAGAAGAAGCATTCTCTCATTTGACAAAGGATATGCAAGAAACAATCATTAACAAGAAGATTAAATTCTATAATGTTGATGCAGAAGCTCTTATCAAAAAACAACCTGGTTTGCGTGGTAAGGGTGCTAACACAGTTATGATGGTTGCTTATTTCAAAGTATCAGGAATCATTCCTTTTGAACAAGCATATGAAGGCATGAAAGAAATGACTAAGAAAACCTTTAAGAAAAAAGGTGATGACGTTGTTAACATGAACCTTGCTTTGATAGATGCAGCTGTTGACGCTTGTGAAGAAGTTATTGTTCCTTCTTCATTGAATGGCGTAGCTTGTGCTGATCCTGTTAAATTTATTTCTGATGATGCAAGTGATTTTGCTAAGAAAATCATCGAACCATCAATGAGACAAAAAGGTGATGATATTCCTGTATCTGCCATGTCTATTGACGGTGTTATTCCAACAGGTACATCTTGCTTAGAAAAACGTGCTATTGCACCTAGAGTTCCTCATTGGAATTCTGAAGCATGTATACAGTGTGGTATTTGTGCTTCTGCATGTCCTCACGCTGCAATAAGAACTAAATTGGTTGAAAAAGAAAACTTGGGCAATGCTCCTGAATCATTCAACACAATTGAAGCTAAGCCAAATGCAAACGGTGAACACTTCAAAGTTCAAGTTTATTGCAAAGATTGTACAGGATGCGGTGTTTGTGTTGACCAATGTCCAGCAAACAAAAATCCTGAAAAGAAAGCTCTTACTTGGTCTTCTGTTGAAGCTGAGGAAGCTGCTGGTGAATGCGTTAATGAAAAATTCTTTGACGAATTGCCTGATAATGTGATGGGTAAAAACACAACTAAAACAATTAAAGGTGCTATGTTGAGAAAACCATTGTTTGAATTCTCAGGTGCTTGTGCTGGTTGTGGAGAAACTCCATATGTTAAATTGGTTTCTCAATTGTTTGGTGAAAATGCAATTGTTGCTAACGCAACAGGTTGTTCTTCAATCTACTCAGGTACATTCCCAACAATTCCTTACACAACTACTAAAGAAGGCAGAGGTCCGGCTTGGGCTAACTCATTGTTCGAAGACAACGCTGAGTTTGGTTTCGGTATGAGATTGGCTGTTGATCAAAACAGAGATACTTTGAAAACTTATGTTGAAAAAGTTCTTGAAAATGAAAAAACACCTGCTGATCTTAAAGAAGCTCTTGAAGGTGCAATGGCTCACTTTGACAATTCAAAAACAGAAGAAGCAGTTGCTGCTCAAAACAAAGCTAAAGAAGTTATTGCAAAATATGCTGATTGCGGATGCCCTGATTTAGCTAAAGTTAGAGAACTTCAAGATTACTTTACTGATAAATCTGTATGGATTATCGGTGGTGATGGTTGGGCTTATGATATCGGTTACGGCGGTATTGACCACGTTCTTGCTCAAAACAAAAACGTAAATATCCTTGTACTCGATACAGAAGTTTACTCCAATACAGGTGGTCAGGCTTCTAAATCTACTCCTACAGGTGCTGTTGCTAAATTTGCTACAGGCGGTAAAAAGACATATAAGAAAAATATGGGCTTGATGAGTATGTCTTATGGCTACGTTTATGTAGCATCAGTTGCATTGGGTGCAGATAGAGCTCAAACTCTAAAAGCATTCCAAGAAGCTGAAGCATACGATGGACCATCTATCATATTTGCTTATGCTCCTTGTATCGCACACGGTATCGATATGAGTAAGACACAAACAGAACAAAAACGTGCTGTAGAAGCAGGATACTTCCCACTTTACAGATACAATCCTGCAAACGAACAGCCGTTTACTTGGGATGCTAAAGATCCTAAAGGCGACTTCCAGGAATTCATTAGAAGTGAAGGTCGTTATAAACAACTTCTTAAAACAAATCCTGAAGCTGCTGAAGCTCTTTATAACCAAGCTCAAGAAGATGCTGCTAAGAGAATGGAAGTATTCAAAGCAGTTGGTGAATTGTTAAAATAGTTTCAATTCATATACCAAAAGAGGCAACAGAAATGTTGCCTCTTTTTTCATATTTATATAAAAAATATTTATGGATACAGTCTTTCAAAAATTTTATATCATTGTGTAGAGAGATTCTGAGATGTTTATAAATTCTCTGACCAAATCTTTATCCCATTGGATTCCTGCACCAATTCTTAATATTTCACAAGCCTTTTCATTTGACATACCTTTTCTGTATGGCCTGTCTGAAATAAGAGCGTGGTAAGCATCTGCAACAGCGACGATTCTGGCAGCAAGCGGGATATCTTCACCTTTGAGTTTTTCGGGGTAGCCGGAACCATCCCAGTGTTCATGGTGATATTTTACAATCGGTATTAAGTCATGCAATGATTCGTTTGGCAAAAGAACTTTTTCTGCACCAATTGTCGGGTGTTGCTTCATTATTTCCCACTCTTCATCATTTAATTTTGATGGTTTTCTTAACACAGATTCAGGGATACCAATCTTTCCAATGTCATGAAGCAGTGCGCCCAATTTTATTCTTTCCACATCTTTTTCAGGAAGATTTATTTGTCTTGCCAATGCCTCAGCATATCTTGATACAGATGATGAATGACCTTTGGTATACTCATCTTTTGCATCAATTGCACCGGCAAGAGATGTTACAACTTCGATTAAATGACCTTGGTTGATTATTTCTTCGGAATGGAATTTGTTTACAAGTTCTTCGTCAAAGCTGATACCTATAGAAGCATGTCTTTTAGCGATTACTGATGCAAATGAACTTAGGGCTGTGTCATCCCAAAAATCAAAATCATTAGAGCATACAATTGTGGACATTCCATTTTTATAACCCTTACTTTTTGAAATGTACATAGCCTGCTCTGCAAGTATCAACAATTTTTCTTGGTCTTGAGTAGCTTTCGGGTAGGTTGCTATTCCTACAGAAACCTTAACCGGTCCTACGTCATCAACAAGACAGCAAGAAAGTGAATAAGTAAGGTATTCTGCAAGATATTTTGCTTCGGCAGATGTCGTTTCAGGAAGTATTATTGCTATTTCATCTCCGCCGTATCTTGCAGCAGAATCATTTGTTCTTATACCTTGTTTTATCTTGTCAGCAACCAATTTGATAATTTCATCACCTTTGGCCGCACCAAAATCTTTGTTAATTTGTGAAATATTATTTATGTCAAATATGACAATAGAAGTTTCTGTTTGAGTTCTTTTTGACTTGTCTATTTCTGCAGCAAGAAGTTCTTGGAATTTTCTATGATTGTTCAGGTTTGTTAATGCATCCGTATCCGTATTCATTAGTACTTTTGTTGAAAGTTCTTTGTTTTGGATAAACAATGCCAAATAGTTTGCCATAAGTTTATATATTTCAGCTGATGCTTCGTAATTATTGTCTCCTATGAGCATTATTCCTATGCAGTCATTCACTGCACAAAGAGGCAATATAGCTACAGCTGAATCTGTTAAGTAATGTAG
Source organism: Candidatus Gastranaerophilales bacterium (assembly GCA_944326555.1). Lineage (GTDB taxonomy): Bacteria > Cyanobacteriota > Vampirovibrionia > Gastranaerophilales > Gastranaerophilaceae > Limenecus. Next base: position 71,095 of record CALVEK010000005.1, read on the forward strand.
ATTCAAAAAGTTTATGCTTTCAACATACTTAGCCTTTTTTGATTTAAAGACAGTCTCTACAGGGTTGTCAGACTCATTCAATAAAACTCTGCTTGTGAAAGTGGAGCCGATTTTATCAATAATTTTGAAATTTATGCAATTTGATTGTTTACAATAAAGTCCAAAACCAGAAAACGTTGCATTTAGTTTATTTGTAAAAATATTATGCAATGAATAGAAAAGTTCGCTTTTTGTTTCTTTACCTGTTGTTACTTCGTTGATAAACTTTATAAGTTCCGGGAAATCAATATTTTCAGTGGTTCTCCAAGACTTATAGTTGTATCCTGCATACATTTTGTTAGATGTAGTTCTGTTATTTATCGTGTTTATTTTTGAAATTAATCCATTAGGAATTATCGGGTTTGAGTGCCTTTGCACATTATGTTGTGCAGTTTCAGACCTGTTTTCACTAATATTTTCAGTATTATGAAAATTATTAAACTTCAATGCTACACCTTCCTGATACGATTAGTATAAAAAGCCTAACCTTTAAAATTTGCCAAAAAAATTAAAATAAACCGATAATTTTTACAATTTTAAGTATTGTAACAGGATTTATATATCTTTGTAAAGATATGAAATAATGAGATTTATTGTATATTTCTTTGTTATCATGTAAAAATAAATTGTAACAATAAATTTAATTTATGAAAGGTATAAATAGTGCAAAAGGAAGTTGTTAACGTCGGTTTAGTTGGTCTCGGAACTGTAGGTTCAGGTGTTGTAAAGGTCTTGAAAGATTTTGACGGTATAAACATAAAGAGAATTGCTGTTAAAAACATTAATAAGAAAAGAAATATTGATAATTTTGATACATCTGTTTTGACGACAGATCCTTTTGAAGTAGTTAATGATAAAGATATAGACATTGTTGTCGAAGTTATAGGCGGTATTGATCCTGCTTATGAACTTCTTGTTACAGCTGTAAATAATGGTAAGCATATAGTTACGGCAAATAAAGAGCTTTTGGCAAAAAAAGGAGAGCCTCTTTTTAAATTGGCAAAGGAAAAGAATGTTGCTATTCTTTATGAAGCTGCAATTGCTGGTGGTATTCCCATTATTATGCCCATAAAGACAACACTTGCAGGTAATAAGATAAATAAAATTGAAGCAATACTGAATGGTACAACAAACTATATTCTCACTAAAATGGAGAAAGATGGTGTTTCTTATGAGACTGTGCTGAAAGAAGCTCAAGAACTTGGCTATGCCGAAACTGATCCTACCGGAGATGTTGAGGGCTTTGATTCGGCATATAAAATTGCAACGCTTGCTACTATTGCTTTGAACAGACGAGTTGATATAAACAAAATTTATCGTGAGGGTATTACAAAGATTAGTGCTAATGACATGAAATTTGCAAAAGAACTCGGGTACAAGATTAAGTTAATTGCTTTGGCTTTATTGTTGGATAACGACAAAGTCGATGTAAGAGTTCATCCAATGCTTGTTCCTGTTAGAGATTGTCTTGCAAGTATAAATGGAGTAACAAACAGCGTAGTCTTAGAAGGTTTCCCTGTAGGCAGGGTTATGATGGCAGGCCCTGGTGCTGGTGAGTTCCCAACTGCAAGCTCTGTTGTTGGGGATATTTTAGCTATAGTAAGAAGTTTGGGCTCTGACAAATTGTTGCCGATGATGGAATGTAACCATGATATTACAGCAGAACAATTAGATATAAAAGATACAGTTAATAAGTACTATATATCAATTACTGCGGTTAATACCCCGGGTGTAATTGGTTCTATTGGAGAAATATGCGGCAGACACAGCATAAGTTTAGCCAGTGTCTTGCAAAAAGGAATAGACAAGGAAAACACAGCAGAGATTGTGATAATAACAGAGCAAAGCAAAGAGTCAAATATTAACAAAGCTATAGAAGAGCTCAAAAGTAATAAAAGTATAGTAGAAATAAATAATTTAATAAGAGTAATGGAGTAGAACAATGAATAATTTTGAACAAAAAGGTCATTACCAAGGTCTAATAAACAGATATAGAGAGTATTTGCCTGTTACTGATTCAACACCGATTGTTACCTTAAATGAGGGGAATACTCCGTTAATAAAGGCAGATAATATAGCAAAAAAAATCGGTCTTTCTGAAATGAATTGTGAAATATATCTCAAGTTTGAGGGCGCCAACCCTACAGGAAGTTTTAAAGACCGCGGTATGACTATGGCTGTTACTAAGGCAAAAGAAGCCGGGGCTAAAGCTGTTATTTGTGCTTCTACAGGTAACACCTCTGCTGCTGCGGCTGCTTATGCTGCAAAAGCAGGCATGAAAGCATTTGTTTTGATTCCTGACGGGTATATTGCATTGGGTAAGCTATCTCAAGCTATGATGTATGGTGCTGAGATTATTGCGATTAAAGGTAATTTTGATGAGGCTTTGGAAAGAGTTATTGAAATTTCCAAAAACTATCCTATTACTCTTGTTAACTCTGTTAATCCATACAGAATAGAAGGTCAAAAAACAGGTGCTTTTGAAATATGTGAGGCTTTGGGGGATGCTCCCGATTATCACTTTATTCCTGTTGGTAATGCAGGAAACATTACAGCATATTTTAAAGGTTATGAGGAGTTTTTGGCACTTAATAAATCAACTCACTTACCTAAGATGATGGGATTTGAAGCTGAGGGTGCAGCTGCAATTGTTAAAGGAGAAAGAATAATGAAGCCTGAGACTATTGCAACTGCAATAAGAATTGGTAATCCTGCAAGTTGGAAACAGGCCGAAAATGCAAGAGATAAATCAGGCGGTGTTATTAACTATGTTACTGATGATGAAATTATTGAAGCATATAAACTTATTGCCGCAAACGAGGGTATACTTTGTGAACCTGCAAGTGCAGCTTCCGTTGCCGGTGTTATCAAAGCTCTAAAATTAGGGCTCATTGAAGAAAATAAAAAAATGGTATGTATTCTTACAGGAAACGGCTTAAAAGACCCTGATTCTGCAATTAAGTATTCAGGTTGTGAGGTTAAGAAAACTTCTTCTGAATTGACTGATATTGTTAAAGCTATGAGTTTGTAGGTGTTTAGAAGTTCTTAACTTATAAGGCAAAGAACTTTTTAATCGGTTAAAACTCATCTATATATTTGATTTTAAATCCTTAATATTTCTTTATACTAAAGTAGTAGATTTTATTGTTTTAAAGAAGATTAAGGATTTTTATTTTGGCATTAAGAAAAACTAATTTAAAAACAAAAACTCAGGTTTCAACACCTGAGTTACGAGTTGCAGAGGTTCCTAAAAAACCTTTGACCAAGCCATATAATGATATCGATTTGAATAATTGGAAAGATTATTCTCATATCAAGACGGATACATTGTGGGAATTTCCTAATAGAGACAAGTCAAACGGACATTCCTATGATTACCATGGGAACTATATTCCACAGATAGCGCAGCAGTTGTACGAACGATTCACTAAAAAAGGTGATATTGTTCTTGATATGTTTTTTGGTTCAGGTACTTCCGGTATTGAAGCAGTAAACATGCAAAGACGCTGTATTGGTGTTGAATTAAAGCAGGAACTTGTTGATTATGTAAGTCAAAAGTTTGATGCAAAAACATTGGTTACTGATGTTAATATAATCTGCGGAGACAGTGCTTCATCCGATATAGGTTATAAAATTCAAGACAGACTTGAAGTCATGGGTAGAGAAAAGGCTCAGTTTTTGATGCTTCATCCGCCTTATGATGATATTATTAAATTCTCTGATAAAAAAGAAGATTTATCTAATTGTGCAACTACAGAAGAATTTTATGACCTATTTGAAGAAGTTGCAAGAAATGGTTACGAAAAGCTCGAAAAAGGCAGATTTGCTGCTTTGATTATCGGTGATAAATATGCTAAAGGTCAGTATATTCCGTTGAGCTTTGGCTGTATGGAAAGAATGAACCGTGCAGGCTTTATAACAAAGGCTATCATTGTTAAAGACATACAAGGCAATGAAAAAGCAAAGGGCAAACAAGCTAACTTGTGGCGTTATAGAGCATTATACGGTGGTTTTTATATCTTTAAACACGAATATGTAATGGTTTTTCAAAAACCTTAACTAATACGAGTCTTTTATATATGGTTTTATGTCCAATTCAATTTTTTTGAATTGGGCATAATTGTTTCCAATCGAATAATCACTCATTGATGCGATGATTATAACGTTTGTTATGTCTATTACTCTTTCATTTATTCCAAAAAACGATTTGTAATAAACTCTGTCTGATTCATTTCCTTTAAATATTGATACTTTGTTGAATTTTGATTCATAAAGTTCTTTTATTGAATGAAAGAATGTATTTTCTTCGTTTTCAAAATCAGGACTTGAGCATAAATTCGAGACAAATAATCCGCTTTTTGTCAGTGATTTTTTTACAGATTCAAAATATTCATCACTTAAGAATCTGTCATCTATACCTTCATCTGATGCAACGTCAGTAACTATCAGGTCATACTTCTTTTTATTTTCTCTAAGATATACAATCCCATCTTGGAGGTTGAATGTTGTGTGAGGCGATTGCTGAAATCCAAAATATTCTTTTGCTATCGGGAGAATATTTTCTTCAATATCAACGACATCAATGCTTTGTATGTTTGTGAACAGTTTTTCCCAGTCATTGATTATTTTACCTGTTCCTAATCCTATTAGCAGGATATTTTTTATTTCGGGGTTAATTAGATATGGAATAGTAAAGTAATTTATGTAAGGTAAATTACCCTTGTATTCAGTTGTATTTATAAATCCTGCCTGATACGTATCTTTGTAGTGCAAAAAACGTCCGACTTCATTTTCAATAACTTTTATGTCATGGAAATCAGACTGCTTTTTATACAGTACTTTGTCTTTAAATTTTTTATTATTGATTATTTCCAGCAATTCTTCTTTTGGTTCATGAATTGCTAAGTATTCGGGTATTATTATCATAATGTTTATTGTACATTAAATATATGAGTGATTATTTTTTAAGAGCAAAATTATTTAAAACAAAAAAAAGATTGGGACAAAATTTCCTTGTGGACGAGTCTGTGATCGACAGAATAGTTGAGGAAGTATCTTGCGATGATACAGTATTGGAAATAGGTCCAGGGGCAGGCTTTGTTACGGAAAATATCGTTAAAAAAGCTAAGAAAGTTTATGCCGTTGAGATTGATGAAGACGCTATTGAGGCTTTGCAACATATCAAAACAGAAAAGTTTGTACTGATTCATAATGATATTTTAAAAACACAATTAAAAGATTTAGAAGATACAACTTTTAAAGTTATTGCTAATATTCCTTACTATATAACAAGTCCTATACTTGCTCATTTATTAGGAGAGATAGATGATTTAAATAATGAAAACAGAAAGCGAATATCAGAAATAGTTCTTATGGTTCAGTGGGAAGTTGCTCAAAGGCTTGTGGCTGATGAGAATTCTCCGTCTAAACAGTATGGGCTGTTGTCGATTTTGACACAATTTAATGCTGATGTTGAGCTCATTCAAAAGGTTGGAAGAAAATCTTTTTATCCAGCTCCAAAAGTTGATTCGGCTTTGGTTAAGATTACTCTTAACGATAAACCGAGAGTTGATGTTTCTGATTATTCATTTTTAAAACGTGTTGTTAAGGCTTGTTTTGCAACAAGACGAAAAAATCTTAAAAATTCTTTATTGAATGCAGGGTTTGCGAAAGATGCTGTTTCAAAGACACTTTCTGATATGAATATCTCTGAAAATACAAGAGGTGAGACTTTGGCTATTGAGCAATTGGCAAATCTTTCTGAGGAGTTGAAGAGAAATTTATGAAAAATATAAAAGTTGCTGCACCCGCAAAAATCAATCTGACGCTTGAAGTTCTGAATAAAAGAGAAGATGGTTTTCATAATATTAAAAGCATTATGCAGGCTATTAGTTTGTATGATTATTTGTCTTTCAGTGCTGAAATGTCAGATAATGTTCAAATCAGTTTGGTTGGGAATTGTGAAAACATACCTTATGATTCTAAAAATCTTGTATATAAAGCTGCCGATTTGTTTTTCCAATCTACTGGTATCTCTGCAAAATTGGATGTGTACATAGAAAAAAATATTCCGGTAGAAGCAGGTTTAGCAGGTGGTTCAACGGATGCGGCTGCAACTCTATTTGCTTTAAATGAACTCTTTGACAGGCCTCTTATGAAAGATTCTATAGAAAACCTTTGCGCTTCACTTGGGTCTGATTTAAACTTTTGCCTAAATGGAGGGACGGCTATTTGTACAGGTCGAGGTGAAAGTACAATAAAAATCGCTACTCCTGACCTGGATGTTACCCTTGTTAAACCCTTAGGTTTTGGAATTTCTGCTAAAGAAGCGTATACAAAATTTGCTGCTATGTCTGATGAGGAAAAAGCTGTTCCAAATAACACGGAAAAAATATCAGAATCTTTTGACTCCTCTCTTTTGTACAATAGTCTGGAAAAAGCAGTTATAAATGATTATCCTGAACTTTTAGAAATAAAGAAATGTGTTCCTGATTCTATGATGTCAGGCTCAGGTCCGACTTTCTTTATGTTAAAACCTATTTCTCCTGTTAGGTTTGATAAGACAAGATTTCTTACCATAGAAAATTTAAAATCAATATCAGATGGGGTAAAGATAATTTCTTAATTTTGTTAACTATTGTTAATTTATCTTTTGCTTTTATAAAGTTTTTTGTTTCCGATACCGATATAAAGCATGTAACTGATAGGGATAAACAAACTAAGTCGAAAAGGAGATTTACATGCAGGTAAACAGATTAAGTATTGGTTTACAGGAAGAACTTAAGACTGCTTCGAATTATAATACAGCCAGAAGCGAAACTTTGTTTGATAAAGGTATGTTGAATACTCCAAAAGATGAAAATGGCAAAGAGTTGGAAGTTGATTTTTCATCCTTAAATGTTGAAGACTTGAACATTACCTCTGACCAAATTGCAAATCTTTTGAATGGTTTTGCTGATGAGGTAATAAGTGTATTCTCTTCTAAAATGCCGGATTTGTTTGGTGATAACCCGTTAAAGGAAAATAATCCTGATAGTCAGAATAAAAATCCTGTTTTTACTGCATAGTTTTGACTTGTTAAGTTATCTTTCTATGTGCTTGTTAAAGAATTAGTTTATTTTATTTCTAATAAAAAAGACCTCTTTTATTTAGAGGTCTTTTTTTATTGATTGTTTTTATTGTTTACATTGAATAAGTTATCAATGCTTTAACTGAACGAGCTGTATCTTTTATTTCCGATTTCTCTTCGCTGTTCATTGTTTCTTCCAAAACTTTTAAAACTTCTGTTTTATCGTTTAATGAAAGAATTTCGTTGATTGAGCTCATTGCTACTCTTGCAGAAAGGTCATTTATTCCCTTGCCGGCTGAAGATATTACAACTCTTAGTGATTCAGGGCAATTTTTTCTGATTAAAGCGTGAGCTGTTTTTTCTCTGATTTCATCGATTTCAGAATTTGTTCCTATTTCTTCAAGTATACTGATTGATTTAGGATCTTCGTGTCTGCATAATGCTTCTATAATATTATCAATTTTGTTAACTGTTTTCATCGGTAACCTACGCTTTCAAACTTTCTTTGTATGTTTGATGTTCAGCTGCAAACATTGCTCCTAAATCATCAACAGGCTGTTTTAACAGATTGTTTACACTGTATTGATTATTAAACTTAGATGCAATTGATTCTGTTAAACCTTTGAAATCAAGTTTAATTTCTGTATTTTTTGCGAATTCCCAAGAATTTGCAATGTTTTCTTTGATTTGTTTTCCGAAAGAAATAATAGAGTTAACTCTTGAACGGAAAGCCTCATTGAAAGAATTTATTGAACCTACAAATGCACTTGCTACCATTTTTGACTTATTTGTCATTTTTGCAAACGGGTTAGAGCTGAGTGAATTTGTTTCTTTTGCTTTAGAAGATTCAAATACATCTGCAGCCAATACATTGCCTTTAAAATTAATACCGAACGGATTGGAATGTACTTCTTGTCTTTCTTCTCTGGACATAGGCTTGAACATTCCGAACTTTGTTTGAGAAATTTTCATCTTATCCATTTTGCCTTCCTTATTTATTATCAGATACTCATATTTCTTCAAATATATATCTTATTTTGGGTACCTATTAAAAGTAACATTATAAGAAAGTTCTATAATCATCTTTTTAGAGGATTTATAAAATGTTTGTCTCAAACTTTAGTATGGATTTATCCTGCACTTAATCCAGCACAAAGGCTCACATTTTGCCCTGTCATGCCTTTAGCTTCTTCTGAGGCCATGTATTTGACGAGATTTGCTATTTCATCCGGATGAATGAATCTTCTTTGCGGTATCATTTCAATTTCTTCTTGATATGTAAAATCGCTTTGTTTTACAGCTTCTTTTGTTAAATCTGTTTCCACCCAGCCGGGGTTAATTGTATTTACTGTGATGTTATCACAGGCTAATTCTAAAGCAAGTGATTTACTGAAGCCTAAAAATGCTGATTTTGTCATTGAATACAATGATGCATTTCCTTCACCTACTACCCCGCTAATTGAACCAATATTGATTATTCTGCCCCATTTGTTCTTTTTCATATTTTCTACTGCATATTTAGTTAGGATGTAAGGCGCTTTTATATTCAAATTTATGAGCGAATTTATATCATTTTCTGTGGTTTTTTCTATAGGTGAATATGTATATACACCCGCATTATTGACCAGTATATCTATGCTACCTGCTTGGTCTATTATATTCTTTATCAATGTTTTGCATTGTTCAGAATCTGATAAATCTGCTATAAACCAACCCTTTGCTCTTATTTCTTTTGCTGTTGTTATTAAATCTTTTTCTGTTCTTGAACAAATATAGACATTATAGCCGCTTTTTGCGAGAATCTTTGCTATGCTTTTGCCTATACCCTTAGTTCCGCCCGTTACAAGGACATTTTTACTGCTGGTCTTGTTCATAGTTATAAACCGTTAAAATTTGTACAATAGACTCCATAAGGAGTGAGATTATTTCTTTTCTTTTTTCGCTATCAAGATTTTTAATAATTTCTATTGCAGAATGCAGTGAAATATTCTTGTCATACCAACGTTTGTATTCTGTAATTTTATTGTCAGCTAATATTGAAATTTCACCATCTTGATTTGTTTTTATTTCGCTGAGGATAATTTGTATGAGGTCTTGAGCTATTTCTTCTCTAACCTCTTCATTTAGCCCCTCTAAGAATTTCATTAAGTGGCTTAAATCAGGATCTTTGTCATACCAGCGAACGTAATTCATATTGCATTATTTATTTATCTGAAAAACATTAATAAAATAGCATATTTTGTTAATGTCGTAAAGGTATGAAGTTGATAGGTCTCGTCTTTTAGATATCAAGCCATTTTTTGATTTCTTGAGAAATATATGCAAACGTATTTATTATACCCAAATCTTTGGGCTGAAAATCAGTTGACTTTGAATATATCAACAAAGGAACTTGCTCTCTGGTGTGGTCTGTACCTGGCACTGTAGGATCACATCCGTGGTCAGCTGTTATGAATAGAATATCATCATCCGTCATTTTATCCATAATTTGTGGTAAGAATGCATCTATTTCTTCTATTGCTTTTCCATAACCTTTCCAATCATTTCTATGACCGTAGAGCATATCTGTATCGACTAGGTTTGTAAAAATAAGTTCAAATTTAGCAGGTTCTTGTATCTCAGCGATTTTAATTTTATCAAGTTTCATTGTGTTTTCTACTGCTTTTAACGTTAGCTCAAGTCCTTCTTTATTTGAACCTGTATGAATTGCGTGAGAAATACCTGATTTTACATATATATCTTCAATTTTTCCAATGCCGATAACTCGTCCGCCTGCATTTAAAATTTCATTTAATACGGTCGGCTTTGGCGGTTCAACAGAGTAGTCTCTTCTGTCTTTTGAAATTCTTGTGGGTTTACCGTCCACAATATGATAAGGTCGAGCTATTACTCGTGAGACATTGTGTTCGCCGACCAAAATTTCTCTTGCTATTTTGCACATTCTGTAAAGTTCTTCAAGAGGAATTACATCCACATCAACAGCAATCTGAAAAACGCTGTCTGCACTGGTGTATACTATTGGAAATTTTGTGTTGTGATGTTCTTCATTCAAATCCTCAATGATTTTTGTCCCTGATGCAGGATAATTACCAAGAACTCCACCGCATCCTGTTTTTTCTATGAACTTATCTATGATTTCAGATGGAAAACCCTCTGGGTAAACTCTAAATGGTTCATCCAAGACAAGCCCTGCAATTTCCCAGTGTCCTGTAGTTGTATCCTTCCCTTTTGAGACTTCTCTCATTATTCCGTATTGAGCAATTGTCTTTTTTTCAGGAGCTACACCCATAACATCCCCGAGATTACCTATCCCCATCTTTTGCATGGTAGGAAGTCTTAACCCTCCATTTGCTTTTGCTACGTTACAAAGTGTATTGCACTCAGGGATGTCATTGTATTCTTTACAATCGGCCATTGCTCCGCATCCCATAGAATCTATAACTATAATAATTGCTCGTTTCATGATTTACTCCTTATGCATTTATTTTATCATATTCTTGTAAAGCAGGTATGTTTTTTGTACCATTTAGATTGGAAATACGATGAAAAGAGGATTATAAAATTGTTAAGAGCAGGGATTGTAGGACTTCCAAATGTAGGCAAATCAACATTATTCAATGCATTGACTTCGACAGCTAATGCGCAAAGTGCAAACTATCCGTTTTGTACTATAGAACCGAACGTTGGAGTTGTTACTGTTCCTGATGAGAGACTTTATGTTCTTCAAAAATTAGTAAAAACCGACAAGGTTGTGCCTACGGCAATAGAGTTTGTCGATATAGCCGGTCTTGTTAAAGGAGCAAGTAAAGGTGAAGGTTTAGGTAACCAGTTCTTGGCAAATATCAGGGAAACTGATGCGATAATTGAAGTCGTAAGATGTTTTGATGATCCTAATACAATTCACGTAACAGGCAAAGTTGATCCGATTGATGATATTGAAACTATTAACACAGAGCTTGCTTTAGCTGATATGGCAAGCCTTGAAAAACGTCAACAAAGGTTATCCAAGGTTGCAAAAACAGGTGATAAAGATGCGGTTGCTGAGTTGGCTATTGTAGAAAAATTGTTGAAATTGTTGGAAGACGGCAAATTTATCAATGTCAAAGATCATTTTAATGAAGAAGAATTGCCTTATATTAAGCTAATGCATCTTATGACAACAAAACCTGTTATTTATGCTGCAAATGTTTCTGAAACTGACCTTGCAACAGGTAATGACTATGTTGAAAAAGTAAGAGAGTACGCAAAAACTCACAATGCTGACGTGGTTGTTATTTCCGCAAAAATTGAGGCTGAACTTTCTGAACTTGGCGATGAAGAAAAGAAAGATTATCTTGCCGAATTGGGTGTTGAAAATTCCGGCATAGAAAGAATGATTAAATCCGTTTATCATTTGTTGGATTTAAGAACGTTTATAACAGCCGGAGAAATAGAAGTTAGAGCTTGGACTATTCCTGCAGGCGCCAAGGCTCCTCAGGCTGCAGGTGTGATTCATACAGATTTTGAAAAAGGCTTCATAAGAGCTGAAGTTACAAGCTATGATGATTTTATCGCTTGTGGCTCTTATACAGCTGCTAAAGAAAAAGGTGTTACTCGTCTCGAGGGAAAAGATTATATTATGCAAGACGGTGATATTGTTCACTTCAGATTTGCTGTATAATAATCTTTTTAAGATTTTTTTGTTAATAATTTTATATTTATGAATGTTGTGTTTGTTTAACAATAGCTTTGATTTTGCTTATTCTTTTTCTCGAAGCATATTTTCATATTTATCAAGTTTGTTTATAAGTTGCGAATATTCTTCAAACTTTCCATTCTTTTCTGTTTGAACTTTAGCTATTACTGCTCTTTTTAGTAATTCAGGCATATTGAGCGCTACATTATCCACTCCGGGATCACCGGGTTGCCATTCCAGAGCTTTGTAGTAGTCTTCCTTATATGATTTTTTTAGTCGCAACTTCCAGTTTTGAGGATCTTGTGTACCTGCATTGTTGTACGTTTTGTCTAATCCAAAGAAGTCCATAAAGGTTAGTTGAATTTTTTCTCCATATCTGAGAATCTCTTCAAATTTCGTTTTGACTCTCATTCTCTTATCCCACCACATCTTGTCCATTAACTCTCCTCTTTGTTCGTTGGATAGTTCCGGATAAAGACTTCCTATGATATAAGCATCTTCATATATTCCGTTCTTACAATTTTTACTTTTGTAAAAACTGTCTGTACAAACTTTTGCAAACGGAGGGTGATCATGACAGCCAAGTATTACCCAATTGTTTGAGTATCTTGGGTTTGATTGCCTTTTCTGTACTTGCCATTCGTATGCGGATGTTATCTCCGGTAAATATTTTCCGTTTCTGGGTTTATTAAAAACTTCTTGAAATTTTGGTGTATCACAGCCGAGAGTTTCCCATATCATATCCTCAGGTTTTGCACCTTTTTCTTTAAACAGTGGTAGTAATATTTCATCCAGTATTTTTGCGTAATCTCCATCAGGGTCGATGTCAGGCATGTTTTTTATTTCTTCATTGATTTGACGAGTTATCTCAGGTGTCCAGCCTTTATCAGGTCCATATACATTCTCTTTATGCATCATGCTAATGTTGGCGCCGTGAGCATTCTTGTAAATTATATGTTCTGGGACAGACCAGTCTTCATTATTGAACCTGCCTATTTTTACCTCTACCTTGTTTTTATCGTATATCCAAGGGTCAATTAAACCTATGGCATGGTCGATTCTGATGTTTTCGTATGTATCAAGAAGTTTTTCAAACTTCTGTCTCATGAGTTTTCCTGCAGGACCAAGCCCGACAATATTTCCGTTTTCGTCTTTTATAAATAATTTTTTAGGATTTAATACAGGTATATCCCAAGTCTGGTTATTGCCCCATATAGAACCGTTTCCTATTGGATGTCCTTCTCCTCCGTAGGGGGTTCCTACTCTGTAATTTGGAAGGAATGCATCTTGATGAGCATAATAATCCATCATGTGAAAGCCTATTATTGAATCGGAATTGTATTGGAGTTTTCCTTTTGTCTCTATAAATTCTCTTTCTTGCTTATTTGTGATGAATTGTTTGAATTTATAAAGGTCAAGTTCTTTGCCGTGTTTTCTGATTATGTTTCTAAAATATAGATTTGCGTCTTTGTGGTATGGCGAATTTTTATCTTCTTTGTAGATGAAAAGGTTTCTGCACATATCAGGCCATTCAAAAAAGTTTTCATCCATGCCGAACTTTTTCTTAAAATGTTGAAAAACAGCATCTTTTTCAAGCCACTCATTTTCTTTGTTTTTGTAGTCTTGAAATTCTTTATTTAGCCTAATTGCTTCAGAATCGCCGTGTACAACTTTTTGCATAAGGTTGTCATAGGCTTTTTCATATAATTTATCTGCAACATAAAAGGCTTTATTAAAGTTTGTTTGATCTGAATTATTTTCGTAAACTCTATTTTTATCAACAAGTGTTATTACGTTGACAAGATCATTGTGCTGATCATTAATTGTTAGTATGTTCGCATATTGAGGCGTTGCCAGCCTTTCAAAATCTGTGTACACATAGTTCTTTGAATTTATTGATGATGTGTAGGGGGATAATCTCGTTAACCCAGGCGGTCCTAATTGTATAGAGTCAAAACCATGCATTTTTAAAAACTTGTTAAGTTCAACTGCTTTAGAATTTATATGTGAGCCTATAAATTGATCATTATCTTTGACAGGAAAACTCGATTGATGAAGGATTAATGACAAATTTGTTATTCCTAAAAATGTTTTTGCATCAACAATTGTTTGAGCATAGTCCTGCTCTTCTGTTGTCCCTTTGTCATCGATTACAACATCAGCTTTTGGTGCTCTTTTAAAATTAGATGCAACAAATCTGTTATTTATTTTGGGGTTAATTATATTATTGACTCTCATACCACACTTCTCATCCAGACTACTTTTAATTAAAATCCATGATGGTACTTTTTGAACAGTTTTTTACAAAATTTTTACATATTTAAACCATAATTTAAAATTAGTACTGGAAATTTAAAATTGTTTTGATAAAATCTTATTATGACAATTAAATACATGCCGTTGTGATGAAATTGGTAGACGTGCTAGACTCAAAATCTTGTGTGGGCAACCACGTGCCGGTTCGACTCCGGCCAACGGCACCATTTAAAAAAAGACCTTTTTGGGGGTCTTTTTTTTTTGTAGATTTTTTGTGCCGGTTCTACCTCTCGTAAAAACTGACATTTAGTCAGTTTTTCCTCGGCAGAGTGGCCAACGGCACCATTTAAAAAAAGAGACCTTTTTGGGGGTCTTTTTTTATTGTGGATTTTTTGTGCCGGTTCTACCTCTCGTGAAAACCGACATTTAGTCCGTTTCCCCTTGGCTGTCTTGTAAATAGCAACATAAAAATACTTAATTCTTTTGAGTCGCGTTTTGTAATATCTTATAATTGTTTTTTTCAAGCTGAATCGTTGTTCTTTGGAAAATAAGATGCTGCTTTTTATTCAGGATGCTATTCTTTTTCTTAGATTTTGCTTATCAAAATTTTTATTATTCTTCTTTTATATATTTTTTAACAACTTCGTAAGAGTTCGAGAAAAGTTTTACAAAGTTTTCTTTTTCTCCATCATTTGTTCCCATTGCGTAGCTAAAAAGTTGGGCGAATACTTCCATTCTTGACATTTCAGCGTTTTCTATGTCTTGCTCATTTGGTTTTATGTCTGTGCCTCTATTATAGAATTCACCTATAAAGTATCCAAATTTGTTTATTGTTCTATAATTTAAGTCGATGGATTTTAAGTCCTTTTCTAAGGCTGCTTTAAATTCCTTTTTATCGCTATAACCATTGTTTTTTATGTATTCTTTTAATAGTTCTCCCTCGCTTGGGGTTACTTTTGTGTTTTCAAATTGTTTATCTTTGTATTTTTCAACGAGTTTGTAATATTCTTCTTTTATCTTTTTATCTCCGCCTGAAAAATCAAATTGATGACCTATTTCATGCATAGTTGCTTGTTCTATCTCGTCATTGGCTGAGAAAGATGGTGAGAACGAAAATATATTACCAATTTTATCGCCAAAGAAACCTGTTTCTTGTATGAAAATTTCCTTGGTCTTATCATCGTTGCTTAACCCTTTTGTCGCTCTGAACATATTATCATTTTCTTTCAAATATTTGTTTAATTCACTTCCTTCTTTGGGTAAATTAGAAAAATCAGAAGCAACGTGTATATTTAGGTTTTTGAGCGTTTCTTTGTTTTTTAATTTTTCCGTTGCTTTTTCAACTGCTTTTTGCACAGCTTTCTTTGTTGAGTCATCAACTTTATTGATTGAACCATCGTGATAGTATATTTTTACCGGATAATTTGTACTCATAATATTCCTCTTTTTATACAAAAAATTTTTATATATTGTAATATTTCCCTAAGTAATAAACAGGATAGTAAGGTAAACATTTTTGTTGCATATATAAAAGTGCAATCCAGAGAATTGCACTTTTATAGTTAATTATAAAATTACTAACTGCTTTATTTTATATTTTTACGGTATTTCTTCCGACAGAATGGTACTCAAAACCTCTTTGCTGCAATCTTTTAGCTTCGTATTGATTTCTTCCGTCAAATATAACAGGTTCTTTTAACAATGATTTGATTTTATCAAAATCCGGTCGTCTAAATTCATTCCATTCTGTTAAAAGTAGCAAACAATCAGCGTTTTCTAGTGCTTCATATGCTGATTTTGCATAAATTATTTTGTCTTTGAATATATATTTTGCCGTATCAATAGCTTTTGGATCGTATGCTTGAACTTTTGCACCTTTTTCTAAAAGAGCATTTATGATTGTTATTGAGGGAGCTTCTCTCATGTCGTTTGTTTGAGGTTTGAAAGAAAGTCCCCATATACCAAATATTTTTCCTTGTAAATTGTTACCATATTTTTTTATGATTTTGTCTATAAATATTTGTCTTTGTTTTTTATTAATTTCATCGGCACTTTGTATGAGTTTATAGCTGCAGTCATTATCTTTTGCTGTTTTTATAAGTGCTTTTACATCTTTAGGAAAGCAACTGCCGCCGTATCCAAGACCTGGGAATAGAAATTGTTTTCCGATTCTTTTATCTGCACACATTCCGATTCTTACCATTTCTGCATCTGCTCCTACTGCTTCGCATATATTGGCAATTTCATTGGCATAAGATATTTTTACCGCCAAAAATGAGTTTGCTGCATATTTTGTCATCTCTGCCGATTTTACATCCATTATGATAACAGGATTACCTGTTCTTAAGAACGGAGAGTACAGTTCTTGCATAACTTCCGTAGCTCTTTGTGAGTCGGAACCTATAATAACCCTGTCAGGTTTTAGAAAATCATCAACAGCTGCGCCTTGTTTTAAAAATTCAGGGTTAGATACTACATCAAACTCTTCTTTTGTCTGATTTTTAATTATTTCAGTTACTTTTTCTGCTGTACCGACAGGAACTGTCGATTTGTCTATAATTACCTTGTATCCGTTTAGCGATTTTCCTATTGATTCTGCCACATCATATACGTATTGCAAATCGGCTGAACCATCTTCACCTTGCGGTGTACCCACTGCAATAAAGCAGATTAGTGATTTTTGAACGGCTGATTTAATGTCATTAGTAAAACTTAGACGATTTTCTGAAACATTGACTTTTATCAATTCTTCCAGTCCGGGTTCGTAAATCGGAATTATTCCTTTTTCTAATTTTTCCAGCTTATCCGTATCTTTATCAACACAAATTACATCGTTGCCCATTTCTGCAAGGCAAGCCCCAACAACTAAACCTACATAGCCTGTTCCAATCACGCATATTTTCATTAAAAAACTCTCCTATTGTGTAAAATGTTAGCATAAAAATGTATGCTTTTGTTGTTTTTTAATTTTGTTAAATAATTTGTTGGTGTATAATGTCTAGTACAAAAAAGTGAGAGGTTTGTTTATGAAAAAGGTTCTATTTTTAGCATTATTTATTATTTGTCTTTGTTCTTCTTCAATCTGTACTTTTTCAAAAGAAGTAAAAGATGCTGAATATTATTATAAACAAGGACAAGATTATGAATGGAAAAATAATCGATTGGGTGCTATAGACGCATATTCTGAAGCGCTTAATGTAAATCCTGATTATGATAAGGCTAGGATTGCAAGAGCAAAATTGTGTATGATATTTGAAAAATACGAAGATGCTCTCATTGATTATGAGTATTTTTATAATAAATCGGGTTATGGTCCTGCTGTTTATTTTGAAGATCGTATCGAATGTAAAAAGAAACTTGGCAAAATTCCAGAAGCCCTTGATGACATGTATGAGGTTATCTTGGTATATGGCGGGCAGGCTAAAGTATTAAAAAATATGTTGGATACAGTTAATGAATATCCTGAGTATGAATTTAAGTTAAAACCTGTTGCCCATGCTGATTTAATTGCAAAATATAAATCCAAGGCAAAAGCCTTAAGGGATTATGCTGTTACCTTCAATGACGATAAGCTAAGCAGTATCAAAAATCCTGAGTATTATAAGTTTTTTATGGATATAGCAACTGCTATGGATCCTCAAATTGCTACAGAAGCGTATAATCCGTCAAATCTTTCAGATGATTATAGAAAAGCTCCTGCTGATAAGAATTGTGAAGTTCTTGATATGGAAAAAATTAACAAGTAAATATTGTTCTTTTAATTTAATTACAATGTATGACTTGTCGTTTTAAAATCAAAAAGCAGAATCTTTATGATTCTGCTTTTTGGTTTGATGATTGTTCAAATAGAACTAGAAAATGATGTTCAATTCTTCTCCGGGGTTTAGGCTTGATGCGTTAGAGTAAGATGGAACAATCAAATATCTTACTTCATCAGTGAATTCATATAAAATTCCGAATGTTCCGCTAACGGCAACTTTGCCGATATTGTACAAGCCTTTTCCGATTGTAACAAATGAGTAACCAACATTTTTTAGTCCTGCCATCGGTTTAAGTGAGCAAGTGTCAACAAATGCGTTTGAAATGTTATCTCCAAACTGTTCTGTTCCGTTTGCTGCAACACTTACGATAGAACCCACAGAACGTACAGCTACGCCTGCAACTCTGCCCACTGCACTAAATGGTGCACCCAATAATCTCGCTATGAAATTAGGGTTTTTAATTGCGTCTGCTTGAGCTTGAGAGATGCTCTTTGGAAAACATTCGCATTGGTCTTTGTCTTTGATTTTTAAGAATTTAACCTTGATATATCCCGGGTTTTTAATTCCAGGTCTTGCAACTTCAACGACTTCACCTTTAACCAATGAACCGGCTTTAAAACATTTGCCGTTTATTGTTACGTCTTTTGTTGTTTTTGCACTAAACTTGTCCCCAACATTAGAGTGTCTTGCAGAAAGTCTGTCTTCTAATTTTATATTGATAACAGTCGGTGCATAGTTTTTGATAGCCGACGGAGCTTTAGGGTCTATACCAAGAGATTTCTTGATTGCCCAGTCTTGTTTTACTAATCCTACAAGATAAGCAACCTGTTCTTTTGACAGATATTCTTCATCGTTTATTCTGTCAGGATCAGGTGTTTCGTTTAATAATTTAGAAGCGACAACTTCTTTTGTCGGTGTGATTGCCCATCTTGGTATGTATTTAATTTCTTTGCCGTTAAAATCAGGTACTATTAAACTTCTGTCAATAGGTACATTTATTAATTGTGCAATTGTTGCAAATACTTCGGCTTTTGTTACAGGTTGATCAGGTCTGAATTTATTATCAGGGTATCCTATCATTACTCCTGAATTTAATGCACCATAAATCCAGTCTTTTGCCCAATAATCAGAGTTTATATCTTTATACTGTTTAGAGACTTTTGTATCCTTAAGATTAAATCCTTCAGAAAGTATTACAGCAAGTTCTGAGCGCAATACCGGTAATTTTTCATTGAATCCCGAACCGGCTCTGCTTTTAATCAGGCTCATTATATCTTTTGACCATGAATCTGCATAAGCATTTTTTTTGTTTTGAATTTCAATTTTGTTTTTCGATTTTAAAACTTTTCCACCTACTATATACGTTGAGTCAGCTGTCGTCATTTCTTGAGCTTGAGAGCCAAACATTGTAGGGTGAGCATAGCTTTCTGTTTTTGGCATTTTTTTGCAGTCTGCCGCAATAGCACTTGTTGCAAATGCACAAAGAACAAGCACAGAAGCCAGTAGTGTTCTTAGCTTTTTCATAAATTTCTCCTAACTTAACCTATTTACTAATTTCTTTTCAGAAAACATTTTTCATATTATCTCTTTTATTCTTGGTACCGTCAATAGCAAATCTAAATATATGTACAAAAGTTATAAAATGTGAGTTAACCTGTTGGTGTTAAAAGATTGTTGTGTTGGAGGTGAGTTTATATGTTTACGGTGGATGATTGTATTAAATGTATTAACAGTCAAAACTGTTTTGACAATGATGTCAAAAAACTAAGAATATTTACTTATATTGAAAAGATAAAAAAAGTTACACATAAAAAGAGGCTTTTTAATTCTTTTGTAATGGTAATGGATTTTTTTGCAAGTCTTTTAACGATAATAAGACTAGAGAAGACTTTTTATGAAATTCATTCGGATTATGCACAACATATGCAATACCGTGTTTTATCAGAACTTTCAAATTCTTTAACAAATATTTCTTTAAAAATGCGAGATGAGAGTCTGTTGGATGTGTGGGATATAAACCCTTGTAAATCAAATAAGTACATAATTTTTTGTGCAGGTATTAGTAGCGAAAAAAGTTCATTGCAATTGCAAATGATGTATTTAAATTTGATAAGAAATGGCTTTGGGGTAATTACTTTTGATTACAGAGGAAGAGGCAAAAGTGGTGGCGAGTTCAGTCGTAAAAATGCTTTTCAAGATGTGGATGCAATATATAATTATTTGTTGTCAAAAGGTGTGCCTTCTGAAAATATCGGTATAATAGGACATTCTATAGGTTCAGGTGTCGCCGCCGATTATTCTTCATTTCTCAAAAAAGGTTTTGCTTTTACTATTCTTATCAATCCTTTTTTTAGTGCAGCCAAGATGGCTAAAAAGATTGCATCTGATTTGGCGATTCCATACTTTATTAAATCTGTTATTCAAAAATTGCCTGATTTTGTGATTCCTTTGCGGAATAATTTTGATAATTTTTCCGCAATAAAGAAAATCAAAAAATCTGTACTAATAATTCATAGTAAAGATGATAAAATTATACCTGTTGAACAGGCAAGAGATTTGTATAACAAGACAGGCAATCCCAATATTTGTTATTTTGAATTGCAAGATGATGAACATGAAGTTACTGCGGATAAAATTAGGCTTTGTCTCGATTTTCTTCAAAATAGGCTGGTAAGTGTGTAAAAGCAAATACCAAAGAATTTCTTGTTTTCTTTTGTTCTGCTTTCTTGTATAATTACTAAACGGAGAAATTAAAAGCAGAAACATTATTGGAATATTTGGTATGAGTCTCAATATAAAAAAGAATAATATAGATGATTTGTTTTTAAATCTGACAGAGAACCCTGTCGGAATGGAAAATAAGGATTTTAGGCTTCAGTTAAGCACAATATATCAGCTTTTTGAGGATGAGTTTGAAGATATTTTTGTTGGTA
Source organism: Candidatus Gastranaerophilales bacterium (assembly GCA_944326555.1). Classification (GTDB taxonomy): domain Bacteria; phylum Cyanobacteriota; class Vampirovibrionia; order Gastranaerophilales; family Gastranaerophilaceae; genus Limenecus. The sequence continues at coordinate 91,828 of CALVEK010000005.1, forward strand.
AAAATACACCGCTGAGAAATACCAGTTTCTACCTTTTAGATAATGGTGATTTTTTTGTTACTCCGACAAACAATTTTGATTTTTATGCAAAATCAAAGGGATCTTTGTACAGATTCCGTTCTGAGATAAAAGAAGTTCCTGTAGGAGGTCAACTACAGGATATGATTGGCTATGTGATTAAGCAGGATATTATTTTTGAGTATTTTACCAGTTTTAATGAAATTTTAAATTTTGATGATGGTACAGAAAGTTTTAATTACCTGAACAAATTCTGTTACACCGTCATGAAGATAGTTGAAAAACTTCATTTTATTCCTGTGGTAGAATCCACTGATAATTTGTTTAAAATCAGATATGAGATATATAAAAACAGTAAAGATGTTTCTTTAGCTGTTAATTCAATAAAGTCTAATATTCCAGATGATTTTATTACCAATTCTGAAAAATATGATTTTTCAAAACTGTTAGACAGTTATTTAAATTACGTTATATTCAAGTTTTTGCATATTAAGACAACCAAGTTTAAAGATGCGAAGTCTGCTGTTTATTTTATAAAAGATGCTTGGAATAAACGTTATTTTCGTTCTAATGACATTGCCATGGCTGTATCTGAGTGGTTGGATGAAATTTATATAGGCAAATACAACATACTTCCGGAATTTGAAATATTAAAACTGTCTGACGAAGATTATCAGTTAAAAATTAATGTAAAAAATATTCATACTGATGAAAAGTACAGAATAGAAGATGTATATGCTGAGACTGTTCATTTCAATAATTACACAAATCAAGAAATTGTTGATTTGATAGAAAAACAGCTTAATTATGTAGCAAGGTATTATCCAGAGTTGGAGGACTTTTTCTCTGAAGAACATCAATTTGAACTTAATATGAACCTTAATGAGGTGTACAAGATTATTGCACAGATTTCATATTATCTTCAAAAGGCCTCGATTGATGTAATTCTGCCGGAAGGAATTGATAATATAGTTACGCCAAGAGCTTCAATCAATGCAAGAGTCAAAGCATCTAGGATGGCGGAACTACGTGATATTATTACATCAAACGCTGCATCAACCACTGCTTTAAACGATTTGTTTGAGTTTTCCTATACCATCGCAATAGGTGATGATAAGTTATCTGTCGAAGAGTACGAAGCTCTTACTAAAGATGCACAGGGACTCATTAAGTATAAAGAGCATTATGTGCTAATTGATAGAGAAGAAAATGCAAAATTAATCGATAAAGTTAAGAATCCTAAAATTACAGAAAAGAATAAAATGGAGATACTCCATGCTGCCTTGTCTTCTCAAATGGATGATTATGACTTTGACTATGACGAGGCTTTTGCCAATATACTAAAAGACCTTACAAAGACAGAGGACGTTCCTCCTCCGGAAAGCCTTAAAGGTGTTCTAAGACCATATCAGGAGCGTGGGTTTAAATGGCTTCATACTAACATCAGCAAAGGATTTGGCTGTTGTATGGCAGATGATATGGGGCTTGGGAAAACAATTCAGGTTATAAGTTTTATCCTCAAACAAAAAGAAACAGGCTGTTTAAAACAACCGGCGTTAGTTGTTTGTCCTACTACTTTGCTTGGTAACTGGGTTAAGGAAATCAAAAATTTTGCACCTGCATTAAAAACATCAGTTTACCATGGAATAGAGAGAGAACTTGATACTAAGGCTGATGTTATAATTACTACTTATGCTATTTTGAGAATTGACATTGATAAAGTAAAAAAACAAAAATGGTCAATGTTGATTATTGATGAAGCCCAAAATATCAAAAATCCTGATACTTCTCAAACCCAAGCTGTTAAACAAATAAAAGCCGATGTTAAGATTGCCATGACCGGTACTCCTGTTGAAAATAAGTTAACGGAGTTGTGGAGTATTTTTGACTTTATAAATAGAGGTTATCTGGGGTCTATTCGTGATTTTCAAAAAGGTTACGCTATTCCGATTGAAAAATTTAAACAAACTAACAGAGCTGAAAAACTCCGTATGGCAATATCTCCATTTATTTTGAGACGTTTGAAAACAGATAAATCTATTATTTCTGATTTACCTGAGAAAGTTGTTTTAAATGAATACTGCTATTTAACTAAAACACAGGCAGCATTGTATCAGAGTGTGTTAGATAATCTTATGTCTGATATTGCGAAATTAAACGGTATAAACAGACGAGGTATGATTTTTAAACTTATTACGGCTTTAAAGCAAATTTGTAATCATCCTTACCAGTACCTGAAAACCGGCGATATATCAAAAGATGTATCTGGAAAAGCTGATCAACTTGTCTCTATTACAAAACAAATATTAGAAAATAATGAAAAAACTCTTATATTCACACAATATAAAGAAATGGGTTCGATTTTGTCTACTATATTGAATGATGAATTGAATATCAATCCTTTGTTTTTCCATGGTTCTTTGAATAGAACACAAAGAGAAGAATTGATAAAGGATTTTCAGGATAATAAAGACTCTAATGTAATGATATTGTCGCTAAAAGCAGGTGGCACAGGTCTTAACCTTACTGCAGCAACAAATGTTATCCATTACGACTTGTGGTGGAACCCCGCTGTTGAAGACCAAGCAACAGACAGGACTTATCGTATAGGTCAAGATAAAAATGTAATGGTACACCGTTTTATTACTTTGGGTACTTTTGAAGAAAAAATTGACGAAATGATTAACAATAAAAAAGACTTGGCAAATGTAGCTGTATTTGAGGGCGAAAAAATTATTACAGAGTTGTCGGATGAGGAAATTTACAAAATATTCTCTCTCGGAGTGTAGTCTGTGCTGAAGTTCATCCTTTTGTAATATTCATTCTCAAAAATATTTTCTTTTATAAAAATATTATTTGTTCTTCGGTGCAGTTTGTGCTTGTTCAACTTCTTTAAGAACATCTTCCGGATGTATTGATTGGATTGACTTGATTTTTTGTGGCGTTTTTTCTTCCGGTACTGTCGGTACTGTTGTTTGTTTAATTTGGATTGTGTTTGAAGATAGAGGTTTTTGTTCTTGTGTTGTCGATTCAACAGGTGTTACATTGTTTGGTGGTGCATCCAAATCTTCTGCTTTATCGGTTTTAAATTTCAGATAGAAAATATCTTCCTTATTAATTATGATATCTTTCCCCTCTTCAACGTAAGAGAGCGGTGAATCTTTGTATACTTGAACAACTCCCGATTTAAGTCTATTATCTTCTTGATTTTTTACCATGCCCTTAACTAGTGAAACACCCTGCGATAATAAAGGTATTTTTAGAAAGAATTCTCCTGCTGTAGTTGCAGCCGAAAGAGCCATTTCTCCCTTGTTTAACTCTTTTTTTTCTGAGTATTTTGCCAAAAATTCTTCATCCTCTATTTTTTTTGTTCGTCCGTTGTATGTATAAGACGTCGGCTGAAATTTAAAAGATGCATTGAGTTTTGCTCTTTTGGGCTGTTTGACGTCAACTATGTTTCCCTCAATTATTGTTCCGTCTTCAAATACCACTCCATTTTCAAATTCAACTTTTTGCATAGATACAACTTTCATTGTATTTGATGGTGTAAGAGAGTTGAATGGAGTAAGAGCTTGAACTTCAACGGAAGTTGCAGCATGAGCGGATGTTGCTGTTATTAATAATGTAAAAAACGTGCAGAAAGTAAGAATCTTTTTCATAAAAACCTATCCATTGTATATATACCTATACAATTATATAGGGCGTTTTTTGAGTTGACAACAATTTTTTAATGAATTTTTTAAAATAACTGTTGAAAATAAAAATTTAGCATATTATAATCATTTTACGGACATGGTTCGATTTTGAAAATTTTATATTCAATTGGGATCGTAGCTCAGTTTGGTTAGAGTGTCTGCCTGTCACGCAGAAGGTCGCGAGTTCGAGCCTCGTCGGTCCCGCCATTTAAAAAGAAGCCTTTATGGCTTCTTTTTTTGTTTCTATACTTGGCTCTAACTCTCGACCTACGGTCGCTCCCTCTATTTGCTTATGCGACTATCTAATTATAGTTTAACAGGACATTTTGGATAGGTATTTTTAGCCAAAAGAGCAAAGTTGTTGGGAGTTTGAGGCCAATTTATAGTGTTGAGATTTGATGGTCTTTTCTTGCACTTTTGTCTCAATTTTTGCACTAAATTTCACTGATATTCTATTATCTTAAATTTAGTTTAGCATCTATCTTGCATGGCATTTGAGTTTTAGCCATGATACTTTTAGTGCAAGAATTGTCCGGTTTGAATTGCTTCTGGTTTGATATGTGTCGAAATGTCTCTGAGATTGAGATTTAGGACTTGATGTTTCTCTAAAAACGAGAATTTTTAATTTGAAGACACAAGAAATTGGTCTATTAATTTGTATTTGGAAAAATAAGTTTGCCGATGGCGATGTTAATTTTGCAACCTGTGTTGATAAACAAGGCAAAAGATATAATATAGCCTTGGATTCCATTAAGGAGATTGATGATGAATGCTCAGTCTAATCAAATCCAATACACACCAGAAAAAAACAAACAAATTGCACTCGCAAGATTAGATTTAATCCACAAATGGCTTGAGTTTAGGAAGAAATCAACAAATAAACTTCAATCCGATTACGATTTTGTTAAATTGCACAATACTTCAAATGCTCACTTATATAAAATTCTAGGCAAAATATCCCGAGGAAGTTTGCATCGTTGGCTTTCAATGCTAAACGGAACCGAAGATTATACAAAGCTTTTACCACAATATAAATATAGTAGTGTTAATGATTACAGAACCATACTTAATGATGAAGAAATCAAAATATTTATGGGTTTACTTCTTCATCCCAACAGGCTTTGTATCGGCAAAGCAATCGCACTTACAAAATACAAGCTCAAAGAGCAAGGTCAAAGTTTCATCCCTGCAGATATTACTTTTAGAAGATATGCAAAGTGGTTTAAAGACAATAATTACGACAAATGGGTGTTAGCTCGAGACGGTGAAAAAGCACTGTCAGACAAAGTCGAACCGTATATCAAAAGAGATGCAAGCCTGCTTGATGTCGGGGATATTTTAGTCGCAGACGGTCATAAACTTGCATTTAAAGTGATTAACCCGTTTACGGGCAAGCCTTGTCGAGCAACCTTAGTCGGATTTTGGGACTGGAAATCAACCGCACTTGTAGGCTATGAAATCATGCTTGAAGAAAACACCCAATGTATTGCAAGTGCTTTAAGAAACGCAATAATAAACCTCGATATGATACCGAAAATTGTCTATCAAGATAACGGCAGAGCCTTTAGAGCAAAGTATTTTACCGATGATAAAGGGTTTACCGAACTAGGTTTTCAGGGATTGTATTCAAAACTCGGGATTGAAACGGTATTTGCAAGACCGTATAACGCAAGGGCAAAAGTAATTGAACAGTTCTTCAAAGAATTTCAAGAGGGCTTTGAAAAACTAATGCCAAGCTATGTCGGCTCATCAATTATCAACAAACCTGCATACATGAAAAGAAACGAAAATTTTCATAAAAACTTACACAAAGATTTTGTTCCCACATTTGAAGAAACAATAAAAATGATTGATATGTGGTTGAGTTTTAAGAATTCTCAACTTTGTCCGAATGCTCCTGATAAAACAATCGCAGAAGTTTTATCAGAACGAAAAAGACGGAGTATCGATATAAATATACTTGACGATTTAATGCTTGCAACAGAGGTTAAAACTATTCAGAGAAACGGCATAAGGTTCTTAAACTGCGACTATTTTGATGAAAGGCTATATGGGTTGAGAGGGAAAGTTTTAGTAAAATACAACCTGTTTGATTTAACAAGCGTTAAGATCTTTACCCCCAAAGGCGAATACTTATGCACCGCTGAGCGAGTAACCGAAACCCACCCAATGGCGAAGATTTTAGGAACGGTTGAGGATTTAGAGGATTACAAACAAAAAATCCAAAAGCAGCAAAAGCTAAGACGAAAAACTATAAATTCTGTTAAAAAATTATTGACCAATGATGAAATGAAGTTTTTAGAATGTCATTCTGAATTTATTTCAGAATCTGTCCTGCAAGAGCCTCTGAATCAAGTTCAGGATATCAAATTCAAACCGCATTCAAATAGCCTTCAAACCTTGTTCAAAAACAATTCAGAAAAATACGAATATTTGATAAAAAATGACCCTAATAATCCTTGGATAAGTGAATTTAAAAAGACAAAGGAGTATGAATTGCTTTATGCGTAAAATCTTTGTGAAAACAAATAACGTCAGAAACTTTATCGGGCTTGTAGAAAATTTGCAAAACAAACCCAAAAACATTCCTAAAATGGGACTTGTATATGGCGAACCGGGGCTTGGAAAATCACAAACGGCGTTGTGGCTCGCCTGCAAGTATGACGGAATTTACATTCGAGCTTCAAACCTTATGACAAGCAGGTGGCTTGTCGAAGAAATCGTTAGGGAAATGGACGAACTCCCACGATATTTGACTTCGGATAATTTCAATGTCGTGATTAGCAAACTGAGCCAAAAGCCCAAAATTATTTTTGTAGACGAAATCGACTACCTGATGAATAATTACAAAAGTGTCGAGACCCTAAGAGATATCCATGACAAAACCGATTGTCCGATAGTCTTTGTCGGTATGGGCTTGGCTCACAGAAAACTTGAACGCTACAAGCACCTGTATGACAGATTTAGCGAGATTGTAAAATTCGAAACCTTTAGGGTAAATGATTTATCTCAAATTTTTAGCCAACTTTCAGAAATTCCTTTTACTCCCGAATCAATAGAATATATCCACAAAAAATACAACAGGTTCAGGCAAATAGTTCAGCTTATAAATCAAATGGAAATATTTGCCAAAGATAATAATTTAACCGAGATTAATTTGGAGGTAATTCAACATATATTATGAATATTGAGAAATTAGCAAAAAGATTAAAAGAATTTACTCTTGATGAAATCGAAATGATAGCAGAGTGTGATTGTAAAACAGAACTTGAACACCTTTTGAACAATAATAAAATACTTTTTGACAAAGAAATTTATAAGTATATTGAAGAAAGAAAAAATATTGATTACACAATTATTACTGCCAATATTTTTAACAATCAGTCATTAGATTTTGGATCAGCTGTTAAATATTTTTTAGAAAATTATGCAAAACAAAATTGTACAAAAAGAACATACGAAACTTATAAATCAATATTTAGGGTAAATATTTTACCATTCTTCAGAGGAAAAATCATACAAGATATCACTATTGAAGATATAGAAGAATTTTATAAAACTTGTAAAACAAGGAATTTAGGAGTTCGTAGGTTAAAAAACACACTTACGCAATTAAATCAACTTTTAAAATATTGCAGGAATTTAGGTTTAGCCTCAAATTGCTGCTATTTTCAAGTACGACGCTTAACTGATAAAAATAAATTTAGTTTAGACAGAATAATTTTTGAGGAATAAAAATGACCAAAATGAAATATTATTACAAACAAGCTGAAAAGATGTATATTTATGACAAAATCCAACTTGAAGAAATTGGTGCAAAATTAAACATATCTCGCAGAACTTTGTTTTACTGGAGAAAGAAATACGAATGGGAGAGAAAAAGATTTGAAGCTGAGCGTAATCAGGAAATTTT
>CALVEK010000006.1 GCA_944326555.1 Candidatus Gastranaerophilales bacterium
CAGGCTATGCCTTGTTTAAAGGCAAAAACTTTTGAGGACAACTGGTGTCCATTTCATGGACATTTCAGTACTTTTGCTCAAACTAAAATACCGACTAAAATGGACAGTAAGAACCCTAATTCTATGGCATTTGAGGGGCTTTACTCAAAGTATTCGCAATTTCAAAAGTGCATGAAACAATACAATTGTCTGAATTTAAGTCTGCAATAATTTCTTCAAAAGATAGGTGTATTGAAAGCATTAAAAAAGAGCCTAAAGGCTCTGTTTTTAATGGTTCTAATTGTTTGTATTGGTGGAGGATAGGAGATTCGAACTCCTGACCCCCTGCGTGCAAAGCAGGTGCTCTACCAGCTGAGCTAATCCCCCGAGGGTCTCTCTGTATTTATTATAATACATGCTAATTTTTATTTGTAAAGAAAAATTTTTTAATCTCTACAAATCTAAGCCAATTACGTCTATTTCTTTGTAATGAGAACGGACTTTACAGTTATAGCCCGTTTTATCTGTTGCAATTATCAGACCCAAATACGCACCCAAAATAGCTTCTAATTGGGAGACGGGCAACATATTTGATGGCAGGTCATTAAACCCAAAACGAAATTTGAGAGCAGTTTGTAACGACTTGCAATCAACAGGAGATCTATCTTTATAGACACCAGACAAACCTAACGATGATTTCAATTCATGGATATCATAGCGAAACAAGTCCACCCCTGACTTTTTTAAATCGCAAAACACATCGCATCCACGATGCGAATAACGCTGAATCCAATCACTATCATGATTAATAAGCTCACTACTTTGAACTAACTGATACTCTCTTGACATCAATTTCCATTTTGCATTCAACATCAATGGGTTCTCCGGCATGGCAATCGTAAAAACAGCATTATGTTTACCAACAAATCTTTTAAAAAAGAATCTTACATCTTCCATAGAAAACAATTTATCAAGAGTAATTATTTTTAGATTTTTGTCAATAACAGCAACACCAGTCTCATTAGTAGAAGATGAGCCAAGAGAAATTCCGACAAAATATAACTTGTCAACAAACTTTTTGTTATTATCTGCATCAACTATTAACATAAATTATCCCAACAATCTAATATATCGTTCTTCTTACAGAGCTAAAATTACCTCTGTTTCGGCTTTCATAAAGTTTTTCAAAATTATTTTGTACATCCTTATAATTCTTTATTGTAAGCTCAATAGACTTATTCACAACAAGAAACATTACAGGCAAAGACAAAAGTATAGTTAATATTGCAACAAACATATGTTTTGAAAACTTAATCAGATGAGCTTTTTGTTTTGCCGAATTTATATTTCCTCTATATTCTGAAAGAAGTTTATTGAATAATTTCGTTCTTTCTTCCATGGGAATCTTATCAAAAAATTCAACATTTTCAGAATTCACCATAACAACAAACTTTTTTGCTCTTGGACCACTGTTGCGGACAACCGGCTTTTCTATAGCGGCATAAGGGTCAAACTCTTCATTGGCGGCTGAAGCAAGACTACTGTCTCCCATAAGAGCAGCAGGACTTTGAGATAAAAAGCCTTCAGAATCATCTGTAAAATTACTCATGCTCCTAATTGTTGCTTGAAGTTTTTCTATCTCAAGTTTCTCATCAAAATCTATGTTATGAAAATCATCATTATTGTCGTACTGATTGTCTGACATCTCACCTCGCCACTGACAGGCTGTTGTAATTCTGTAATGTTTTTGTGCTAAACTAAAAATATTATACTACATTATTTTTAAAAAATTGTACCTGAATTTGAAGTATTTTGTGCGGAGAGAAAAATGTTTGATTTTGATAAAGCAAAACTTGAAAAAAATATTGAAAAGTTAAATGAACCCAGAGTTTTAATCATAGGAGATATGGGTATTGATGAAATGGTTTACGGAGACACTGAAAGAATTTCAAGAGAAGCTCCGGTATTAATACTTCGACACTCAAATACCAAAATTATACTCGGACAAGCCGCTAACGCAGCACACAACCTTTCAACAATTAACGGAGGAAAGGTCTCTGCTATCGGTTTATATGGTGATGACTATTACGGCCCAATGCTTCTTGATGCGTTTAAAAAAGCAGGCATAAACACAGAATATATGGTAAAAGATGAATCAAGAACAACCACAGTAAAATCAAGAATCTCAGGCGCAAGTTTTCACTCTGTTACTCAACAAGTCGTAAGAATTGATAGAGTTGATGCCACACCTCCATCAAGAGAAATAGAAAATAAAATCATAGAAAATATAGAAAAAGCGATGCCTGAACACGATGCAGTAATCCTATCAGATTATAATATAGGCCTATTGTCAGACAGAATAATTGAACAGACTATATCTATAGCAAAAAAATATAACAAAATCGTAGTAGCTGACGTTCAAAAAGATATGGCAAGATACAAAGGGGTTTACGCACTAACACCCAACCAACCTGATAGCGAAAAAGCTGTAGGCTACTTTATTAATGATAAAGAAACTTTGAATAAAGCCGGCGCAGATATTTTGAAAATGACTCAGGCTCAAGTTTTATTACTGACAAGAGGTAGTGAAGGTATGGCTGTATTTGAACAGAATAAAGACTTACATACAGACGTACCTGTATTTAACAAAACAAATGTTTTTGATGTAACAGGAGCCGGAGATACCGTTGTTGCTTCCTTTACATTGGCACTAGCTTCAGGTGCCGAGCCCAAATATGCAGCTATTATCGGAAACATTGCCGCCAGCATTGTAATTCGTTCTTTCGGTTGTGCTACAACAACTATTGAAGAAATGAAACAAAGTCTAAATAAAATGAATATGGATAATTACACGATAAAAGTATAAACAAGAATTCGTTACTGAGGAGAAAATTATGAATATCAAAGAATTAAAACCGTTGGATTATATTATAATAGTAGCTGTTATTGCAGTAATAGCCATTGGTGTGCTTGTTTTCTTAGGCAAAAACAAATTTTCAAAATCACCTGTTGAAGCAACTAAAAAAATTGCTTTTCAAGTTATGCTAAAAAGCGTATCTGTAACAGATTCAAAAATGCCATTCAAAATAGGAGAAGAATCTTTTATAACAATCAGAAATGTACCTTATACAAAATTACAAATTGTAGATGTACTTTACCAAACAAAAAAAACAATTCTTCCAATAAATAATCCACAACAGCCTTTTGTTGTTATCGATGATTATGCCCAACCTTACCAATATGACTTCATTGTTACATTGGTTGATGATGCAAAAATAACTAAAGATGGTGCTGTTGTTGGCGGCAATAAAATAAAAATTGGAATGCCTATAGTGCTTGAAGGCTTTAATTATAGAGTCGGTGGAACAATATCAAATGTACAAATTCTTGAAGACAAAGAAGTCGAAGCAATAAATAAATTTGTTCAAGAACAAAAACTCCTGCAAAATATGGAAGAAGCGCAAGCAACACCTGTGAAAAACACAGCAAATGAGTCATCACAGGCGAAATCAGAGTCGGAAAATAAAGATACAAACAAGGAAGAAGCACCAAAACAAACTGTTAAATAGAGTCTTGAATTATGCAATCAAAAATATTTGAATTAAAAAATAATTTTTTTAATGTTGTTCAAAACAAGTTTGAAAAATTAACCGAAAAAAGTGTTATTCTAAAAAAATTAGCAGAGAGAATTGATGACATAATTCTGTTATTTATGTCGATTACTCTTTTTGTTTCTACATTTATGCAAAGTGAGCAGATTGGACTTTTTGCAATTTTGATGGTTTTGCTCACTGTATTAAAATTGTTCATAAAGAAGGGTTCAAAAATCAACTGGAAAAGTTGGGATACTGCAATTTTTGTCTATTTTGTAATATGCTTCATAAGTACAATAAACTCTACATTGCTGCCACAAAGTATCCATGGCTTTTTAAAAACAGTCATATACATATTGTACTATTACAGTGCTGCAAATTATTTTCAAACGAATCAAAGCAAAATTAAATATGTAATATACTTAGTTAGCATATTATGCGGAATTGAAGCAATTATTGCAATATACCAAAACTTTGCAGGAGTTGAACAAATTTCAACATGGCAAGATTCTAACTATATAAACCCTGAAGATGCAATTGCAAGGGCATACGGAACACTAAAGCCGTACAACCCTAATCTTCTTGGAGGGTATTTGTTGGCAGGAATTCCTTTTGTAACAGCATGCGCATCTATTTGCTTAATAAAAAAGCAATTGAAATCTTTTTGGCTAAGTATAACAATATTTGCTTTATGCTCTTTTGCCGTATTTCTAACAGGTTCAAGAGGAGCATATCTCGGCTTGGGTGCAATTGTTGGCGTCGGTGTACTGCTAATCGGACTTATTCTAAGGGCAGATTTTAAACAAGCAGAAAAAATTAAATCACTTTACAAAAAATCAGTAATAGCAATATTGGGACTCTTTGCATTGGTTCTTGTTGCAATACCTAAAATAACAAAACGCCTTTTATCTATATTTATACTGAGAGGTGATTCATCAACATCTTTCAGAATGAATGTATATCACTCTTCTTGGCAAATGTTTTGTGATAATTTTATCCTCGGAATAGGCGCAGGAAACCAAACATTCAGAGAAATCTACGGCCTGTATATGATTACAGGGTTTGATGCATTGAGCACTTATTCCGTACCTTTAGAAATTGCGGTTGAATCAGGAATATTTGGTTTAATATCTTTTCTGACTTTTATCATTTTGCTATTGATAAGTGCATTTAAATTTATCATTAAAAGTTCACCAAACGACCTAGGTAATAAGTTAATAGTAGCGTCTATGATATTAACAATTACGGGTGTGATGATGCATGGAATGTTTGATACAATATATTTTAGACCACAAGTGCAATTTTTGTTCTGGACAATGATTGCAATAGGTTCGTCAAAACTATGTAATCAACTAACAATTAATAACCAATAAGAATGGTAAGGAATTTAATAAATGAAACTTTCTAAAAGAATAACATTATCAATACTATCACTTATAGGATTCATAACATCGATAAAATTGGCAATGATATATATCGATGCAAACTTTAACCCGTATGCATTATCAAGTTTTTGTTCAATAAATGACCTAATTGATTGTGATGGAGTAGCAAAAACAACACACTCACAGTTTTTTGGTATACCTTTAGCTTTTTGGGGACTGTTTTTATACTTTGTATTTTTATTCTTCACATTTGCCGATAAAATTTACAATATACAAATTAAAAATTTTAGAATCTTTGGATTCGTTGAAGTTTTCAAAAAGCCGGAATCATATATCTGTGCTCTAGGCATAATCGCTTTTGCCATATCAATGAGTTTAGCATTTATATCGATATTCGAAATTCAAAAAATATGTATACTATGCTTTTTTACATATATCCTAAATTTAATTATAGGTTTAATCGCAAAACCTGCTGATGAAAACTATTTACAAGTATTTAAAACAAGTTTTGTTGATTTTATATCTGCTTTAAAAATAAAAAAATATGCAATTGCGTTTTCTGTTCTTGTAATTTTAGCAGCAGGATTTTTGACTTATACAACAATAACATACGTATTTGCACCGCAAGTAAAGTTACAAAAAGAGCTTGAATATTATTCAAAACCGAATGACGATTACAAAGCATCGGGTAATATTTTGGGTGATCCCAAAGCAACTCTTGTTGTACATGAATATACGGATTTTCAATGTCCATACTGTTTTGTTCTAAACACAATGATTATGAGAGCAGTAACAGAGTTAAAGAATGTCAAATTTATACATCACAATACACCATTGGATGCAGCCTGCAATCCTGCATTAAAAGATTCAATGCACCCCGGATCTTGCAGATTAGCAAAATATGTAATAGCTGCAGGCAAACAGGGTAAATATTGGGATATGAATAACTTGCTCTTTGATAAGGAATTTGAAACAGAAGATGCACTGTTAACAGAAGCTGCAAGAATAGGTCTTGATACAAGAAAACTTAAAGAAGATGCCTACTCTGATGAAACTGCGGCAGAATTAAAAAAAGAAATCCAAGAAGCAATAGATTTGGGCATAGACGGAACACCGGCTATCAGAATCAATCAAGAAACAAAGATAGGAATTATGCCATACGAAGAATTAAAAGAAAAACTAATTAAAGCGGGAGCAAAAGAAAGATAAATAATGAAAGAAAAAATTCTTTTGCACGCCTGCTGTGCGGTTTGCATGGCTTATCCTATAGAATATCTTAAAGAAAACTACGAACCCGTAGTTTTCTTTTGTAATCCAAACATATACCCCGAAGAAGAATATTTAAGAAGAAGAAACGAATTAATCAAATATTGCGAACAAAAAAATTATAAATATATATTAGACGACTATGAACCGGAAAAATGGTATGCCTATATAGAAGGTTTAGAAAAAGAACCGGAAAAAGGATTAAGATGCAATAAATGTTTTGAATACAGGCTAAATAAAGCAGCACAAAAAGCAACTGAGCTTGGAATAAATGTTTTTACAACAACCCTGAGCGTTAGTCCGCATAAAATTTCCAAAAATATTTTTATAGCAGGAAACAATGCTGCAAATATTTTTGGAATAAAATTTTTAGAATTTGACTTTAAGAAACAAAACGGATTCTTAAAAACAATGCAAATATCAAAAGAGAATAATTTTTATCGTCAACAATATTGCGGATGCGAATATAGTATAAGAAAAAATACAGAACAAATACTATAAAACTAATGAAAGTATATGCTATAATGCATAATACAAAAGAAAAGGCAAATGGAGAAAAATATTAAATGCCAAATTATGCAATAGGTATAGATTTAGGTGGAACAAAAATATTAACAGGACTTGTTAACAAAGGAAACGGAGAGGTTCTGTATTCAATAAAACAAAAAACAGGCTCAGAAAAAGATGCAGAAACAATAATAGAAAAATTAAAACTATCTATAAAAGAATTGTTAGAAACCTCTCACTTTGATGTCTCACAGATAGATTCCATCGGCATTGGGGCACCGGGGCAAGTTGACAGAGAAAAAGGGATTTTAATTTCCGCACCAAATCTTAACTGTGCAAACCTCAATATAAAAGCAATATTGGAAAGAGAGTTTTATATTCCGACATACTTGGGAAATGATGTAGGAATTGCAACGCTTGGAGAAATGAAATTTGGAGCAGGCGTAGGATTTAACAATTTTGTATGCATTTTTGTAGGTACAGGAATAGGTTCAGGCATTGCAGAAAATGGCAAAATCAGATACGGAGCAACAGGTACGGCAGGTGAAATCGGTCATATCATAGTAGATGCAGGGGGAAGACCTTGCGGATGCGGTGGTAACGGATGTTTAGAGGCTTATGCTTCACGTACTGCAATAGAAGCAAGAATTATGGGTGCACTAAAGAAAGGTCGCCCGTCAGTAATTACAGAATTCATGAGAGACGGCAAGGCAATAAGCTCAAAAATGATAAGAAAAGCTCTTGAGCATAAAGATGAGCTTGTTACACAAGTCCTTTTTGAAGCATCAGACTATTTATCTAACGGTATAGCAACTATTATAAACTTCTATAACCCTGAGTTGATTGTATTGGGTGGCGGCCTGATTGATGCTGTTGATGAGTTCTACCAAAGAACAATAGAAAAAGCAAAAACCAAAGCACTACCAATTCCGGCCAAGAAAACAGAATTTAAAAAAGCACAGCTCGGTGATTTTTCGGGAGTAATCGGAGCGTGCTTTTTAGAAGATTTAAGTAAATCATTAAAAAAATCTCTTGCTTAATTAAGATAAAGTTGAACCGGATTTTTTCAAATTAGATAAACTTGTTAAAGTTGAACTTAAAGATGATGATGCTTGTTGAACACCTTCTGTAGTTTTGCCTTGAGCCATAGAGGCTGCTGATGTTGTTGCACCACCTGTCGCAGTTGTTCCAACACCAACAATTTCAACTACTTTACCTGCTGCCATAGTAGGTATAAAGGCTTGCATTGTTACACCTGTTGCCGTAGTAAGAGTACCAACTGAAGTTGTAACAGTACCAACGGTCTGTGCTGTTTGAGCTGTCTTTTGTCCACCTTGATTTGTAGCTTTCTTAGAAGAAGCACTTGATTGAGTTTTTGCTAAAAAAGATGTAGTTGAGTATAACAAGCTGGTACTTGACTTTCTCAATGAATTTATTGAACTTGTATTAGACGAAATTGCAGATTGTTTAGAATCAAGCTGTGAAAAAAGATCATTAATCTTATCTGCATTTTTTCCTTTAGCTTGTGGCATTGAAGAAGCAAATGCATTCAAAGATGAACCTGCTGATGTTGCAGAATTAGCAGCATTAGCTTGTTGTGCTTGTTGAGATGTCTTTTGACCTTGAGTGTTGTTTTGAGCAGCAACTGCTGTTTCAGAAGTAGGAGCAGCTTGCTGAGCATTACCAGAAGGAAGCGAATTCATAGCAAAAATATTAGAATCGCCACCACCTAAATTTGATTGTTGGCCAAAACCTGCAGTTACACCTGATGATTCTGAAGATTGAGAATCAGCACCAGCCGGTTGTTCCGGCATAGAAACAGGAGCTTGAGACTCATCATCAGCAGTAACTTCTTGAGGAGTATAAGTTTCTCCATCTTCTGCCATTAATGTAGCTATCTCATTATTGATGCTATCGGCTTCGCTTTCTAATGAATCATTTTCTGCTTTTTTCGCATCAATTTCATTATTGTTTTTTTCTATAGTAGAAGTAGCCGTTCTTTCTTTTGCCTTAACCTGTTGCGTCATTTGTTTTAACTGTTGTATATCATTTTCAGCAGTATCAGTTGCTTGATTTGCTGCAGCCTTTGCAGAATTTGCACTTTCTGTAGCAGCCTTAGCATCTTCTTTTGCTGATTCACCTTCTTGTAACGAATTAGCAATTTCGTTATTAGAAGAAGTTCTTACAAAACCATCGTAGTTTTGGAAGTTAGAATCGTTAACTGTGTTATAGTTACCAGCATAAGAATAAAGACCATTGGATTTCAATTCCTTAGTTTCTTTAGCTTCTCTGGATTCTTGAGTGCTCTGTGTTTGAGCAACACCTTGTTGGCCTTGAACTTTTTTATCTGTTTCCGGTAATTTAATTTGGAAAGGATTGCCCATTTTTTACTCTCTTTCTTAGTTAACAACTCTGTATATATATATAAAAAATTTTTATATATCAAAATTGCTATATTTATATAAGAGAGTATATACTCTTACTTAAAACCCTTGCCACACAAAGGTTTCTAGGGTTTACAAAACGTTACAATCAAACATTTGTTTTAGCAAATTGCATCTCGTATAGCCTTTTGTAAAATCCGTCTTCTCTGTTCAACAACTCATCATGGGTGCCCAATTCAACAAGCTCTCCCTCGTTTATTACAGCTATTTTATTTGCATTCTTTATTGTAGACAGTCTGTGTGCAATTACAAAAACTGTTTTATTCTGCATCAAGTTATCTAAAGCTCTTTGAACAATAGCTTCAGATTTGTTATCAAGAGCAGATGTTGCTTCATCCAATATTACAATAGGAGCATCCTTAAGCATAGCTCTTGCGATAGCGACACGTTGTCTTTGTCCGCCAGAAAGAGTTGTTCCTCTTTCTCCGATTTCAGTATCCAAACCATTAGGCAATTCATCCAAGAATTCATCAAGATGAGCCGCTTTTACAACCCTGTCTATATCTGAATCTGTGGCATTAAAATTACCCATTAAAAGATTTTCTCTTATAGTACCGGAGAACAAAAAGTTATCCTGAAAAACTACAGAGATACTATCTCTTAGAGATTTCAATCCAATATCTCTTATATCTGTACCATCTATCTTTATAGCACCTGATTTCACATCATAAAAACGAGGAATCAAATTTGCTATTGTAGTTTTACCGCCACCGGAATTACCAACGATAGCTACAGTTTCACCAACATTAGCCGTTAAATTAATATTCTTTAATACAGGGGTATCTTCAACATACTCAAAACAAACATTTTCTAACGTTACACCATCTTTTACACCCTGTAATTGAATAGGATTTTTTGCATCTTTAATTTCAGAATCTATATCAAACAGCTCAAAGGTTCTACACATAGCAACAAAAATTGTCTGTAAGTTTGTTAAGGTATTACCTAAAGTTTTAACAGGCTTATACAGCAAAAGTAAAGACGTAACAAAAGAAAGCAAGCTACCGCTTGTCATTTGTTCCGACAAAACAAGATACGTACCAAAAGCAAGAACAAATGCTATCCCAAAAGAAGCAATTGTATACATTATAGGAGACATCCAAGCAACTCTTTTAACAAGAGACATATTTACATCAAAAGAATCGTGAATCTCTTTAGAAAACTTTTTGTACTGATATTCTTCAAGATTATATGATGTAATAATTTTGTTGCCTGCATAAGTTTCGTTAAAATCAGTGGTTATATTACCGCCAATTTTCATATTCTTGTTAGATGCTGTTTTAATTCTCTTTCTAATCAAAGCGGCAGGAATAAAAGCGACACACAAAACGAGTACACCAACAAGAGCAAGTTTCCATGAGTTATAAAGCATTACACCAACAAGAGCAAAAGCTCCAATGCCTGAACTCATAAGAGCCTTTATATTATCCAATATTCCTTTTGACGCAGTATCAGGGTCAGAAAGATATCTTGTCAAAATGATTCCCGAAGAATTTTCGTCAAAAAACTTTGGATCCATATAAACGAGTTTTTGAAACAGTCCTTTTTTTACATCATTTGTAACCTTTTGACCTGTCCAATTGGTAAGATAATCATTCAAATATCTCAAAACACCCTGTAAAGCGGCGAATGCAACTACTCCAAAAGGAATAATATAAGCAAGAAGCATATTCTTTTTAATCAACACTTCATCCATATAAGGTTTTAGTGCATAAGCAATAACACCATCAAGTGCACCTACAGGAAGAGCTATAAGCAATCCCAAAATTATTCTGAACAAATAAGGATGTATATACTTGTATATTCTCTTAGTTAAATAAGCATAATCAAAAGAATTTTGCGCTAATGTATCTTTTAACTTCATAAATTTATCCCGCTATATTATCCACCTGTTAGTAAATTTTACCTTAAACAAATACTATAAACAAATCGGTAATTTGATTATTACACTAAACTTATTATCCGCTGTAGATTCTAATTCAATAGAACCATTCATAGCCAATACCAAACCTTTTACAATGAACAAGCCCAGACCTGTACCTCTTGTTGTTCTTGTCGTTTTATCATCTATACGAATAAACTTTCCAAAGAGTTTATTCAATTTTTCAGAAGGAATGTAATCATAAGAATTAGAAATTTTTATAACTGCATGGTTTTTATCTTTTGAAACAACAACATCTATAGGTGTATCAGGGTAAGAATACTTGTATGCATTTTCCAAAAGATTTATAAACACCTGTTCAAGTCTGTCGTTGTCAGCAATAATATTCGGGAAATTTTCATCTATAGAAACATTTACCTGTCGTTCAGCTTTGTGTTTTGTTGATAGTATTGCATCATTTAAAGAATCAGCAAGGTTAATCTCTTCAAGAATCAAATTTAATTTTGCACCCTCAATATCAGGAATAACAAGCAAATCTTCAACCATTCTGCTTAATCTTTCTGCCTGATTTTTAATAATTTTCAACGATTTTTGTTTAGTTTCTTCGTCCAACTCAATATCCTGGCGTAAAAGTCTTGAAGTGTAGCCTTTTATACTTGTAAGAGGTGTTCTAAATTCATGACTAACTGTATCTATCAAATTAGACCTAAATTCATCTTGTTTTTTTAATTCTCTGTTTGAATGCTTCAACTTCCTGTATGTGTTATTAATTTCGTCAGCCATCTTGTTAAATTCAAGTGCTAAAAATATTGTCTCGTAAGGAGTAAAAAGATTTGTTAGTAACCTTACCTTACGTTTGTAGTTCCCTTTAGATAGAGCAATAATTCCCTTAAAAAGCTGACGTATATTAATATACAAATAAGAAGTATAAAGCCCGACAACAAATATTATAAATAAAGCCGAAATACACAAAGCAAGAACTATTTTCAATCTGGCATTATTAATTGTTGTTTTTGTTATATGGTGCGTTGTATTAACAATAACAATAGTTTCGGGATTAGAAAGTTTAAAATATGCCAAAGGCTGATTTTTGACCTTACCATATATCTGAGACTTATCTAAAATAAGAGTTTTAGGCAAAGCATATACAACTCTTTCATAATCTTTTTGATTGTAATTGTGAGCTGCTATGACTTTTTTTTCTTTGTTCAGGACATAAATTTGCCTGTCATCCTTTTTATATATATTAAAAATCTGGTCCTCAAAAACTCTTGCATCAACAGATGCAACAATTGCCTGATAATCATTTATTTTTTTTAGGATTTCTATAACGCGTTTATCTTTATTAAAAGTTGTATAATCTTCCCATTTCAAATATTTATCTTTTTGGCTTTTATCAACAAGCTCTATTGAAGAAATCAAATCAGAATTAATCAACAAATCTTTTAAAAATACTTCTTTATCATAATCAGAAGAAATATACTTTAATGCCAAAACAACCTGATTTAATTCATCTTCTCCTGACTTAGAAAAAGTCTCGATATTTGAAGCTATAGATTCTGATATGCTCAAAGCAGAATACTGCAACTCGTTTCTTACTGCGTGTTGGTTGATGTTATTTATAATAATCGCACTAACAGTTGTCGGAATTATAACAGCAAGGAGCAAAACCAATATAATTTGCTCTACTATCTTCAATCTTTTTATATCTCTGAATTTTGACATGCTTAAACTTCTTCTGTTTGTTGAATAGGAGTTAATTTATATCCGACATTTGTAACTGTATGAAGATATTTTGGATTTTTAGTATCTTCTTCTATCTTTTGTCTTAAACCGCCAACATGAACTCTAACCATTCTGACATCCTCATCAGAATCATACCCCCAAACTTCATCCAAAAGGACAGCTAAAGAAACAGAATCATTAAAGTGCTGCATCAGACAATATAATATTTCAAACTCAGTTGGCGTAAGTTTTATTTTTTTGCCTAGTATTGAAGTTTCCAAAGATTCAGGAAATAACTCAATATCTCCCATCTTCAATATTTCCTGCTTAAAATTTTGTTCTGAGGAACTATTGTCTGTATTTCTTCTTAAAAGAGCTTTAACTCTTAAAAGAACCTCTTGTATATCAAAAGGTTTTACCAAATAGTCATCAGCACCACAATCAAAACCTTGTGTTTTATCGTTTATAGTCCCTTTAGCAGTCAATAAAAGAACAGGAATATCAGGCTTGGCCTTGCGCAAATTTTTACAGACATCAAAACCGTTCATTTTTGGCATCATAACATCCAAAAGAACCAAATCATAATGATTTGAAACAGCCTTATTAAGAGCCTCCATACCATCACAAGCAGTATCAACACTATAACCGCTGTGTTGCAAGTCAAATTCTAAAAGCTCTCTTATTTCATCGTCATCATCTACAACCAATAATCTTTTTTGCATAAATTACCGCCCCTTTACAACCAATATTTTCGCATACGGCAAATATAGAAACAATAATTTGTAAAATATTGATAATATTTTATACAAACAAAAAACGATAAAAACACAAAGAGAAAGCCGCTCGACTTACACATCGACCGGCAAAGTTTTCATCATGGAGAAAAGGAGTGGAAGAGAAAGTATAAAGAGAATTGGCTACACTAATATAATTCCCTACATTGAAAATACAAAACATATACAAAGTATATATTTACATAAGTTAATATTATTTATTACTAACGATTACAATCAAAATTGTGTTATATTTATTTAGGAATAATTGATATTTTGACGGCACTTACAAAAAGGTTAATAGTACAAAGTTCAGAAATATAGTTTTTGTTTAATATTTAGGAAAAGGTGAAAAAATGGGTCAAACAATTGCAGAAAAAATAATTTCAAAACATGCAGGACAAAATGTAAAAGCCGGAGAGCTGTGTATTGCAAAAGTTGATGTTGCAGCAGTACAAGACGGTACAGGCCCGTTAATGGTTCAAGAATTTAAAAAACTTGGCAAAGCTAAACCTGCTAACCCGGAAAGATGCATTTTGTTTATTGACCACGCATCTCCAAGCCCAAGAAAAGAACTCTCTAACACGCACGTTGTTTTAAGAGAGTTTGCAAAAGAAACAGGAGCAATTCTTTCTGAAACAGGTTGCGGAGTTTGCCACCAAAGATTGGTTGAATCATACGTTAACCCAGGAGAAATACTTGTAGGAGCTGATTCTCATACTTGCACATCAGGAGCTTTAGGAGCATTTGCTACAGGCATGGGCTCAACTGATGTCGCTGTAGCAATGGCATTGGGAAAAACTTGGATGAAAGTCCCACAAACTTTTAAAATCGTTGTAAACGGAGAATTTCAAAAAGGGGTATATGCCAAAGACCTGATATTACATCTTATCGGACTAATCGGAGCAGACGGTGCAACTTATAAAGCACTGGAATTTCATGGTTCGACAATAGAAAATATGACAATGGCAGACAGATTCACTCTTGCTAATATGGCTGTAGAAGCAGGTGCAAAAGCAGGATTGTTTGTTACTGATGAAAAAACAAAGGCATATTTAAAAGAAAAAGGCAGAGAAGACAAATTTGTAGAAATCAAGCCTGACAGCGATGCAGTATATGAAAGAATTATAGAAATCGATGCATCAAAACTTGAGCCTACAGTATCTTGTCCTCATACTGTAGACAATACAAAACTTGCAAAAGAATTAAAAGATGTAAAAGTTAACCAAGTGTTCATCGGAACTTGCACAAACGGAAGAATAGAAGACTTGAGAATAGCTGCAAAAATACTAAAAGACAAACAGGTAAATCCTGATGTAAGGTTGATAGTAGTACCTGCATCAAAGACCGTTTATAAACAGGCAATAGAAGAAGGAATACTCACAACCCTTGTTGAAGCAGGTGCATCCATACTAGCCCCCGGTTGCGGTCCTTGTGTCGGCGTACATGCCGGAATTTTAGGAGACGGAGAAGTTTGTCTTGCAACTCAAAACAGAAACTTCCAAGGTAGAATGGGTAACACAAAAGGATTCATCTACCTTTGTTCACCTGCAACAGCGGCTTGCAGCGCGATTACAGGTTATATTACTAATCCGCAGGAGCTTGTTGAGGCTTAGTTTTATTTTTAAAATTATCGCTTGAAGCAGGCATCCACTGAGCTTTTAAGTAGTTTAAGTAACCTTTTCTTCTAAGCTCAGAAATTGCTGCGTTGACTTCATGTTTTAAAGACTGCGATTCTGCATCTTTTCTGAATGCAATACCGTAGCCTTCTTGAGTATATCTTTGAGGAAGCATCATAAATTCCGGATGATCCATCAAAAATCCTGCTATTATTGCATCGTCTGTAGACAAAGCCTCAGCTTTTCTATTAAGCATTCCTCTAAATCCGTCCTGATAGGACTTATAACCTTGTAAAACAGCCTCGGGAGCAAAATATCTTAAATTCTTTTCGCCCGTTGTGCCAAGAATAATGATAACTCGTCGTCCGTTCAAATCACCTACTGTTTTAATAGAAGTACCTTTTCGAATCATAATAGCTTGACCCGTATAAAAATAAGGTACGGAAAAATCAACTACTTCTAGTCTTTTAGGAGTAATGGTCATCGTTGCAACCAGCATATCAACTTCACCCGAATTCAACTTTGAAATTCGATTCGATGGTGTAACCTCAACAAACCTTACAAGCTGCTCGTTACCCAGTATACGTTTTGCCATAAGGTGAGCAATATCTATGTCATATCCTTGTAATTTTCCGTTATCAACAAATCCGAAAGGTTTGGAATCAAATTTAACACCAACAACCAACTCCCCTCTTTTTTTTATTACAGAGAGCAAATCTTTATTTTCTTCTTTTTGCGTACATCCTGATAACACGATTGTTGAGAGAATTATTAAACAAGATACGAACTTTTTAAACATTTTTACCTCAATATTTATAAGAACAAACAATTTGCTACAACAACAGCAGCGACTATACCTATTATATCAGCCAAAATCCCTGTTAAAAGTGCATGCCTGAATTTTTTTATACCAACAGAACCAAAATACACAGCCAAAACATAAAAAGTTG
This sequence comes from Candidatus Gastranaerophilales bacterium, assembly GCA_944326555.1. Lineage (GTDB taxonomy): Bacteria > Cyanobacteriota > Vampirovibrionia > Gastranaerophilales > Gastranaerophilaceae > Limenecus. The sequence continues at coordinate 16,124 of CALVEK010000006.1, forward strand.
TCTCCGAACTTCCAACCATTATGGCCGTTAATTTTGTAACAAAAGAATCAGGCCCGAACTGAGAAGCAATATCGGAAAATATCCCAAGCACCGCACTTCCTGATAAAGACCTGACAATCATAACAGGCAAAACATCTACAGGAATATTAAAAGCCCGTAAACATTTGCCAAAAGCAATCTGAGCCAACTCAATCGCGCCTGAAGCCCTAAGCATTGCAACCGCCACAATAATAGCTACCAGATATGGAACTATGTTGACAGACACTTTTAAGCCGTCTTTTGCACCATCAATGAATGTCTCGTAAACAGGGACTTTTTTCACAAGTCCAAAGGCAATCACAAAAAGTACAATAAAAGGAATAAACCAGCTTGATAAAAACTCTATAAAAGTCCTAATCATTTTCTACCTCCTCAAAATCTCCAACAACCTGAGGTTTAGAAAATTTTTCCAGAAGTTTTACAATTATCAAAGCTGAGACAAAAGCAATCGATGTAACAACTAATGTCGGCAAAACAATTTCTGTCGGATTTTTAGAACCACTTGCAGCCAATACGGCAATAACTGTGGTTGGTACCAATTGAAAACCTGCCGTATTCATTGCCAACAGTGTGCACATATCATTTGAAGCTGATTTTTTATCTTTATTTATTTTTTGCAGTTCTTCCATAGCTTTTATACCAATCGGAGTTGCTGCATTAGAAAGTCCAAAAGCATTAGCCGTAAAATTCATTGCAATATCACCAATTACAGGATTTTTATCAGGTACATCGGGAAAAAGTTTTTTTGCCAATGGTGTTATTAATTTTGCTATAGCCATAACCAAACCCGATTTTTCCGCAATTTTCATAATTCCAAGCCAAAAAGCCATTATACCAGCCAAGTAAATTGCTATCTCTATAGACTTTTGCGCACCTGACCAAATAGCATTGACCATCTCGTTAACACGACCTGTTATTGCCGCAGAAACTATTGCAACTAAAATTATCAAAAACCATATATAATTCATACTTAAATAATGACAAAAGGTTTATTCTTTGGCAAATTTTTATTACTTTATTACAAAAATAAAAAGGACACTTTACGTGTCCTTGAAAACCTACCATACCTATAAATAAACCGAGGAATAACTTATTATTAATATATCTTTATTATTTATTCTTCATCTGATGATGCTTTTTCTTTTTTGATTGTTGCAGATTCAGCTTCTTTTATTGCTCTAACCATATCGGCAAACATATTTTTCAAAGCTGATTTTTTACTATCATAGTTATCATCATTGATTGCTTCAAATTCTTTATTGAATTTATCAAGTGCTGCTTGCAATTTGCCATCCTCATCACCATATTTTTCTATGTGGTTTTGAGCTCTTTCAGCCAGTTTATCGTGAATAGCTGTGAATGTAGAAGCACTACCTGTAACTCCATACCAAGTATTTGTCCAATCATCAAAGTCGTTGTATATAGAATCGATTAATGTTTCACCTTCGTTTATACCGTATTTTCTGTTATATTCATCGTAAACTTCAACAATATTATCAGCATTAATTGCGTTTGTAGCATTGTCAAGATGAGTATAGTCTGTACCCCAGCCAAATAATGCATCTTTGTATTCTGTTGCAATATTAGTTACTTCGCTCTTATAAGAAGGATCATTTTTCTTGTAATTTGCAACATCTGTCATCGGTGTTTCTTTAGTTTCTTTCTTTTCTTCTTTCTTTTCAGATTTACCACCGGGATTTAGAGCAATTTCTTTTAATATTGCAAAATCTTCAGAAGATAATGTTCCTGTTTTTGCATATTTGCCTGCTATATCCCATATAGTTTCGTAATTTTCTTTGCTTAATTCAGCATTCTTAGGATCTTTTCTGTAATCATCACAAAGTTGGATTAATCTGCGAAGAATTGTTGTTTTTACTTCGTTTCCATCTTTGTCTTTAATTGTGATGTACTGATTTACTCTATCGCTTACAGCATCACCTTGGCCCATTTTTTCAAGAGTAGAGATAATCTTGTCTTCGCTTAGTTTTGAGCTGCCATCTACTCTATTACTAGAACCAAACGGATTATTAATATTGAATGGCAAATTTGCAGAGTTATTTGCAGATAAAGCCATCATCATTTTTTGCCACTGTGCAGCTATTTGAGCATTGAACTGCTGCAATAGAGGTATTGATTGTTGTGCAAGAAGAGTTGAGTTCAACAACATTGCGTCGGCATTATTACCAAAACTCCAAAGTTGATAATCATTATATGCACCAGCCGCATCATTTGGAGACATAATTGAAGGGCTTACATTGCCTGTTGAACCGAACATATCAAAGGCCCAAGTATTTTGACCCAATGTTCTTGGAAATGCGAAAGATAAAGCATTCATCCCGTTAAAATTCATTCCGTAAACCATAATCGTATCCCCTAATGTCCTTTTTTAATTTCCTCTGGTAAAATTAAGACTTATTTTGTAGTCTTATTGATTCCTCGTTCCTGTATTTATATAAAAAATTTTTCTTTTCAAAAATTGCTTTTTCAATCAAAAAAACATGCAAATGCATGCCATGATTGAATTATAGCCTTGCTTCACAAGGTTTACAAAACTTAACATATTATGCAATTCATATACAAAAAAGGAAGCTAATTAAGAAATTAACTTCCTTTTTGGCAATTGTTTATCGTTAATTTTATTGTTTTACAACATCCTTATAAGAGCCTTTAAATTTATCTTGATAAGCTGTATGTAAAAGCTCATGAGCTTTATGTGAACCGGGAGCTTCCAAATACTCTTTGTAGAGTTTTTTAATATCAGGGTTGTCATTTGAACGTCTGTATTGAAGTTCTGTATCCTCTTTGTAAAGTCCTGCTGCTCTTTTTTCTTTTATTTTAGAGTCATCACAGCTTCTTGGTTGACCACCGCCATTGATACATCCTCCGGGGCAAGCCATTACCTCCAACATATGAAAGTCAGCAGTACCATTTTTAATTTCTTGGATAGATTTTTCTGCTTCTTTCAAAGTTGAAACAACTCTTACTTTTACTTTTGAACCTTTTATATCGAGTTCCACATCTTTGCATCTGTGTCCTTTATCAACACCTCTCATACCTTTAATATCAAGATCAGATAAAGGTTCACCCGTTACAAATTCGTAAGCTGTTCTAACAGCTGCTTCTGCAACACCGCCTGAAGCTCCAAATATTGTACCTGCTCCGGTATATTCCGCAAACGGAGAATCTCCATCACAAGGTGTTAGAGAGTTGAAATCTATACCTGCAGATTTAATCATTTTTGCAAGTTCTTGTGTCGTAAGAACAATATCTGTATCAAATCTGCCATCTTTCCTCAACTGAGCTCTTTTTGCCTCAACTTTTTTAGCAGTACAAGGCATTATAGAAACTATATAAAGATTTTCTTTGGTAAATCCTTCGAAATATTGAGGTACAAGCTCTCTAAGTACCGAAGAGAGCATTCCTTGTGGAGATTTACAGCTTGAAAGGTGATTCAACATATCAGGATGTTGTGTTTCAAGATATCTTACCCAAGCAGGACAGCAAGAAGTAAACAACGGCAAGTTTTCACCCTTGCTAACTCTTTCAACAAACTCATGTGCTTCTTCCATAATTGTAAGGTCAGCAGAGAAATTAGTATCAAATACAAGATCAAAACCAATTTCTTTCAATGCTGCGTTGATTAGTTTGATACTGTTTTCACCGGGTTCAAGTCCGAATTCTTCACCAATCGCAACTCTCACTGACGGTGCAATTTGTGCAACAACTTTTTTGTTTGTATCAGTAATTAAATCCCAAGCAGCATTAACTTCATTCTTAATGGTCAATGCACCTGTAGGACAAACAGCCTGACATTGACCGCAGAAAACGCAATCAACGCTGGCAAGAGGTTTACCTGCAATAGGTTGAACTAATGTTTTAGACCCTCTGTTAGCAAAGCCCAAAACAGCATGTCCTTGAAATTCCTGACAAGCTCTAACACAAGCACCGCAGAGAATACATTTATTTGGATCTCTTACAATTGACGGATTTGAATCATCAATTGGCAGAAAATCTTTTTCTTTTTTCTGAACATATTTAGAAACATCTTTTATGCCATATTCTTCCGCATACTGTTGCAACTCACATTTTCCTGATTTGTCGCATGTTGTACATTCTCTATCGTGGTTTGCCAATAAAAGCTCCAAAACAGTTTTTCTAATACGTCTTGTTCTTTCTGTATTTGTTTTAACAACAATACCTGCTTCAGGCGGCATTGTACAAGATGAATTAATCAACTTTCTACCGTTTGGGTATTCAACCTCAACAACACACATTCTGCATGCACCGTATTGAGTTAAATCAGGTCTGTAACAAAATGTCGGAACATGGAAACCAGCTTTTCTAATTACCTCCAAAAGGTTTGGCTCATCGCTGAACTCAACAACCTTTCCGTTTACTGTAAGTGTTTTTATATCGCTCATTATAATTACCTTTCGTTATGATAGTTCGTCTCTTAGTTTTGTTTAATAGCCTTGAATGGACAAGCATTGAAACAAGCACCACACTTGATACATTTTGATTGGTCAATGTGGTGAGGATTTCTTACTGTACCCTCAATAGCACCTACAGGACACGTTCTTGCACATTTTGTACAACCTTTACAAAGCTCAGCATCAATAGTAATAACTTTCATAGCTTCGCAAACACCCGCAGGGCATCTCTTGTCTTTAATGTGAGCGATATACTCATCTTTAAAATATTTTAGAGTCGAAAGAACCGGATTAGGAGCAGTTTTACCCAAACCGCACAAAGAACCGTCTTTAACAGCAGTTGCAAGCTCCTCAAGCGTCTCAATATCTTTCATCTCGCCCTTGCCCTTAACGATTCTCTCAAGAATCTTAAGCATATTTTTAGTACCCTCACGACAAGGAACACATTTTCCGCAGGATTCATTTTGAGTAAAGTTCATAAAGAACCTTGCAACTTCAACGATACAAGTGTCTTCGTTCATAACAACAAGACCGCCGGAACCAACCATTGCACCTGCTGCAATCAGGTTGTCATAATCCATAGGCAAGTCAAGATGTTCTTCTGTCAAACATCCGCCTGACGGTCCACCGATTTGTACAGCCTTGAATTTTTTACCGCCTCTGATACCGCCGCCGATATCAAAAACAATCTCTCTCAATGTTGTTCCCATAGGAACCTCAATAAGGCCTGTATTGTTAACTTCGCCTGTGAGAGCAAAAGTTTTTGTACCTTTAGATTTTTCCGTACCCATTGAGCTGAACCAATCAGCACCTTTTAAAATTATTGTAGAAACGTTAGCAAGAGTTTCTACGTTGTTTATCAATGTAGGACGGCCGAAAAGTCCTTTATTTGCGGGAAATGGCGGTTTAGGTCTTGGCATTCCTCTTTCACCCTCAATAGAAGCAATAAGAGCTGTTTCCTCACCGCAAACAAATGCCCCTGCACCCTCTTTGATATGAATTTCAAAGTTAAAGTCAGAACCCATTATGTTTTTGCCAAGATAACCTCTTTTTTCTGCTTCTGCAATAGCCACTCTTAAGCGGTGAATAGCCAAAGGATATTCTGCTCTAACGTAGATATATGCTTCATCAGCACCTATTGCATAACCCGCAATAGCCATACCCTCAAGCAATTTATGAGGATCCCCCTCCATAACACTTCTATCCATAAAAGCACCTGGGTCGCCCTCATCTCCGTTACAAACAACGTAGCTTTTGCCACCTCTGTTTGCAGCAGTAAATTTCCATTTTAGACCTGTTGGGAAGCCTCCGCCTCCACGTCCTCTTAAACCTGATTTTGTAATTTCTTCTATTACAGCATCGGGATTTCCCTGCTCCAAAACTTTATGCAATGCTTCATAAGCACCTGTTGCTAATGCTTCATCAAGAGATTCGGCATTAATTTCTCCACAATTAGCCAATGTTGTTCTTGTTTGTTTTGCATAGAAATTTATATCTTCATTTTTGAAAACGTGTTCATTGGTCTTGGGATCAACATAAAGAAGTCTTTCAACGGGTTTACCTTCTTTTATATGGCTTTCAACAATTTCTTCAACATCTTCAGGCTTAACCCTTACATAAGTAATATCCAAATCAGGAATAACAACCAAAACTCCTTGTTCACAGAAACCATGGCAACCTGTCGGAACAATTGTAACTTTATCCTGATGAGTCATAGGTCTTACATTAGCGCCAAGCTCTTTAAATTTTTCAATAACTTTCAAAGAACCGTTTGCAACACAGCCTGTACCTGCACATACAAGCACTCTTAAGCCCTGTGCTTTAATCTGTTCTTTAACTTTTTCTTGCTCTTTTTTTATATCAATCAATGTTGTTGTCATCTATTTGCCCTCTTTTTCTTCATTCATAATAGTTTCAATAACTATCTTTATCGCATCTGCAGTCATTTGCGGATAGACTTTTCCGTTAACAACAACAACAGGAGCCAGCCCGCATGCACCAAGACAGCTTACTGTTTCTAAAGAGAATAAACCATCTTCGGTTGTAAATTTACCATCACTTAAATTTAGAGATTGTTTTATAGCGTTTAATACAGGCATTGAACCTCTAACGTGGCAAGCAGTACCATCACATACCTTGATTTCATATTTTCCTTTAGGCTGCAAGCTAAATTGCGCATAAAACGTCGCAACACCATAAACAGTAGCAGGGGACAAACCTTCTATCTTAGTTCCGATATATGTCATAATATCAAGCGGCAAATAGCGAAACTCTTCTTGTACTTTTTGCAAAATTGCAATCAAATTAGATTTTTTGTAGTCAAAAGACGAAAGTATTTCATCTACTTTCGCGTAGTCAATCCCGACTTGAGTCTGTGGGCTCATTAATTTCTCCTTTATACACATTGTCTTAGACCAATATCGTGATAATTATCACAATTACCAGTAATATAGTACAAAAAAATCACTAAATTTTCAAGAGAAAAATTGAAAAATAGACCTTATGGACTGCTTTTAACTATACGATACTCTGTCTCATTCTATCAGAACGTGTCGAAGTAAGGATATTTTTCAGCTTCATAATGGCTTGAGCATGCAACTGGCAAACTCTGGATTCTGATACATTAATAGTTTCGCCAATTTCCTTGAGAGTCATGTTTTCGTGATAATAAAGAACCATTATCATTCTTTCACGTTCCGGCAATCTTTTTAAAGCAATTTGCAGTTCTTTTTTTACATCCTTATCAACAAGCTGTTCGAGAGGATTTTTGGAGTGTTCATCTTGGATTGTATCAATTATCTCAACACTTTCTTCGGAAGTTCCTTTTTTATCATAAAGAGAACCGACTTGCATTTCGTCAGCCAACAGGCTCTCTACTTTTTCCTTTTCCATATTCATTGCATTAGCAATTTCTGTTGTTGTAGCAGCTCTTCCCAATGCTTGTTTTAGTTGTTCTGCAACCTGTTTTATTTCTTTAATCTTCTTTCTTGTAGAACGAGGAACCCAATCTTGAGAACGAATTTTATCTATAATTGTTCCTCTTATACGCATAAGAGCATAAGTTTCAAATCTTGCACCCTTATCAGGAGTATATTTTTCTATAGCATCAATAAGTCCTTCAACGCCATAGCTTGTTATATCTTCAATAGAAAAAGTTTGCGGGAGATTCATCTTAACACGACCGATAACATATCTGGTTAAATAAATGTATTGGACAATGAGCTTATCTCTTAGAGATTTATTGGTTTTATCAGCAAGATAAGCCAACCAGAGCTCTTCCAACTCTGCATCGGAAATCCTTTTTATTTTGTTATAAGAACTGTATTCTAATTCTTCACTCATCTCTGTCCGTTATCCAACGATTTCCCCTAAAACCTGTTCATACAAGCTGCTCTCTCCCCTGATATATGCAAACCGGTACGAAACACAAATGTGTGATGGTAGTATTATATACTCTATTCTACAATTTAAGTGTATTTTCAAATCATGCATATGTATGATTTTGACTAAATATAGAACACTTTTAGAAATTACCCCAAAAAACGAAAGAATTATTTTCCTACACAAGCAGTTATAGCATCCATTAATCTTGCCACTTGTATTACTTTTATATTTTTAAAACTTTGTACATCAATTTTATTTGATGCAGGAACAATCATCTTTTTAAAACCGAGTTTTTCTGCCTCTTTAATTCTTTTTTCAAGATTATTAATGGCTCTCACTTCACCCGAAAGACCAATTTCACCAACAATAACCGTGTCAGGGCTGACACATACATCTCTTGCACAAGTTGCAACAGCAAGAGCTACACCCAAATCCGCAGCAGGTTCGTCAACATCAATGCCGCCAATTACATTTACATATACATCTTGCTTGCTCAAATTCAGCCCTATTCTCTTTTCCAAAACAGCTAAAATTTGCAAAAGCCTGTTATAATCTATACCATTAGAAACTCTTCTCGGTGCAGGATAAGAAGTTGTTCCGACAAGAGATTGTATTTCAAGAAGAAGAGGCCTTGTACCCTCATTCGTAGCAATAATAACACTTCCCGGGGTATTACTACTTGTTCTTTCATTTAAAAACAGCTCACTTGGGTTTGATATCTCGTGTAACCCGTCATCACACATATTAAAAACCCCGACTTCATTTGTCGTACCAAAACGATTTTTCATACATCTTAAAAGCCTGTACGACTTATACCTGTCTCCCTCAAAATAAATAACGGTATCAACCATGTGCTCCAAGACTTTTGGACCGGCAATATTTCCCTCTTTTGTAACATGTCCTATGACAACAACTGTAATATTCTTGTTTTTTGCTATATCCATAAGAATATTTGTGCATTCTCTAATCTGAGAAACACTTCCTGGGGAACTTGTTACAGTATCTGAATATATCGCCTGTATACTGTCAATTATAAGAACTTGCGGCTTAATTTCATCTATTTGATTTTTTATTGCTTCAAAATTTGTTTGAGAATAGATATATAAAGTATCAGATTCAACCCCTAGCCTTTTGGCCCTTAGCTTAACCTGAGAGGCAGATTCTTCTGCAGAAACATAAAGGGCCTTTCTGTCATTTTTACAGATATATTTTCCTGTTTGCAAAAGTATAGTAGACTTACCAATTCCTGGGTCGCCAGCAAGCAAAACAATTGAACCCTCAACAAGTCCGCCACCTAGCACTCTATCAAATTCTTCTATCCCTGTAGAAAACCTAATTGTGTTATCTATCACTATTTCATTGATAAGACAAGGCTTTGTATCGTTCATTACACCTTTTAAAACCGCATCCTTACGAACAGAAGATGTTTGAATAACAGCAACCTCTTCAACAAATGAACTCCAACTGTTACACTCAGGACATTTACCCAAGTATTTTGGAGTCTCATATCCGCAGTTTTGACAAACCCATTTTGTTTTTACTTTCGACATTTTACTATTATACTCAAAATTTGTTGCTAAATTTGTAACAAAAATTTAAAAATTAAAAAAAATTTGTATATTTTTTTACTACAAAAGTGGTACATTATTGTTAGTGTAACATGGAATTTTGAAAAAATGAGAGTAAATACTGTATCTTTCAATGCTGCCAACAAAGCAGCCACTTTGCGAAGCAAATCTAACAACAGTCAATCCGTAAAAATCAGCCAAAATCCATCGTTTTCCGGTGTATCTTTGGGTAGATTAAGCAGACAAGAAATAGGTTCTCTATACTACGATGCAAGAGAGTTAACGAGCATTGTTGATGAGGCAGTACCTCTTCTTGAAAAGAAATTCAACGGATTTTTTGATGCAATTTTGTCGGTTTTCCCAGACTTAGAACGTTCTATCAATGTAAATATCAGAACGGATAAAACAAAAGCCGCTCAGCTTAGAGATTACATTGTTAAAAAGAATGACATATTCCAATTCCCGTCTATTATGATAGATGACTTTAAAAACGGATGCCCGAGAAAATTTGACAAGTGGTTATACGACGAACACTACATACCGTTAGCTTTTGACTTAGAAAAAGCAGGTTCCGTAAAAACAGCAAAAACAGTTATCAGAGATTTTTCTGAAGACATAAACACAGACAAAATCATTCTGGATATGTATAACAATACATCTCACGAATTCAAATCACCCAAAAAAGCTGTACCTACATATTATTGGGAATTCCCCGGAGGCTAAAATGAAAGTAAACTCTGTAGCAAATGCTACATATTCTGGTCCAAGTAAAACTAATAAAAATACTTCACAAACAAATTTTAAAGCAAGAGTTAATGTACTAAATGATATCAAAGACAGCATATCAGGAGATTTTGTTCGTATCGATAGCGGGGTTCTAAAGAATCTTGTGGACAGAATTGTTCCTGAATTGAGAAAATTTGATGACAATCTGATTTTTAATCTCAGCGGTACAAAGAAAAAGAAAGGATTTTTTGACCTTTTTACAAACGACATATACGGACTCAAAATGGATGTGAGATATTTTGATGAGAAAAAAGCATACTATGATATTTTGAGCAAAAGACCGGAAGATCAAAAATTAAAAAGAGATACTTATGAAGCAATAAGAAAAAGAGATAACAGTCTAATGCGTATGTTCAGCGAAAGGATTGGTATCGGAAAATTTTTCCGTCCAAATACGGAAAATGAAGAACATTTCACTGAATTTCTCTTAAGAATGGTTAAATCAGAAATCAAATCAATGCCCCATCGACTTTTTGAGGGTAAAAATGTTACAAAAGAAGCTGATGGAACCTATGCTGTATACCATAATCCAAGCTGGTGGAAAGGCGAAGATTTAAGACAGCCTTGGGCATACTATAGAGGTATTGAATACTAATTTTTGACTACTATATGTGTATTTGAATATAAAAAGCAGATAATTTTAATAAGGTTGTCTGCTTTTTAGTATTGATGTTTTCATATTTACATGTAATAAGCAGCAAGCTGACATAATTGAATTATTTTGTCCGCAAATATACATATTATGGCCATAGCAAATGCACAGGCATACAGTATAAACTTCGAAGAAATAACATGTGTATCAACTTCAATATCCGTCTCAATTCGTCTAAACATAGCACGAATTACCCGCCAATACGCATAAACCAATATAACAGTACCAATAAGAGCTATCATTAAAAATGGTAAAAAGATAAAGCCGGAACGAGCAACAGCAGAAAATATATAAAGTTTGGCAACAAAACCACAAGTCGGAGCCAAGCCCGCAAGAGAGATAAGAATTATCGTAAAAGCAATGACATAATAGGGTCTATGGTATATTAGTCCTTTTAAGTCATTTAATGTCTGCAATCTACCGGAATTAAAGAGTACTATAATTGCAGCCCAAGCACCAATATTGGCAAAAATATAACAAAACAAATAAAAAAGTACACTCGACAGGCTGTAGACAGAAAATACACACAAGCCCAAAAGCATAATTCCAGATTGAACACTCATTGAATAAGCCATTATTCTTTTCAAATCATCTTGTCTTAAAGCGGACAAAGAACCTAATATTATTGTTATTACAGCAATACAAGCAAATATAATCTTCATTGTAAATGTATAATTTAAAAATATCATTAAAATTTTGGGCAATACACCAAAACAAGCAATGACGGGAATACAAGACATATAAGCGCCTATAGGACAACTCGCTCCCTCAAAAGTATCGGGCAGCCAGCTTGAAAAAGGAACTAATCCCAACTTGAACAACATTGTACACATCATTAAAATCAAAGAAAATGTTAACAATATCTGTGGTTGAGCTTGAGAGACGGCAGCATTGGCAAAATAGAGACTGATTTCTTCGAAACTTACCTGAGCACAAAGTCCGTAAATTAACGACAAACCTGCCAAAAACAGAGCAGAAACAACAGCTCCCTGCACTAAATACCCAAATATAAGCTGTTTTGAATCCGCTCCCTTGGAAAAAGATAATAAAAGATAACAACTTAACCCCAATGCCTCAAGGCAAACAAACAAGCTCACAAAATCAGTAGCACTGAATGCACACATCGCAAACAGCAATCCCGATAGAAAAACACTAAAATATTCAAAGGCTCTGTCTCTCTTTTCTCTAATCATATTACGAGATAACAAGGTCAAGAAAAATCCACATATTAAAATCAAGATTTTAAAAAATACTGTATAAATATTATTTAAAAATGCACCGTTAAAAGCATATGCATCAGGCTCAATTTGCAAACAAAAAGTTGAACATAAAGCAAGAGATATCCCAAATAGAGCAACCCACTTTGAAAGTTTATAAAAATGGGTATTAAAAAATATTGATGCAATCAACCCGAACAAAATAAACAGAACCAGTATAAACTCAGGAAAACAAGTGCTTATTAGTGTGGTAAAAATCTCAGACATCTTATAAAAACCCATCCTTTATACCTGTAATACATCCAAAATTATACTGGAAACAGACTGATAAACAGAAATTATACTCATAGGACAAACCCCAAGATAAATAATAACAAGGCACAATGCCGTTAAGACACTTGCCTCTTGAGGGCTCAAGTCTTTCAACTTTTTCCACTGGTCAAGCAAAACAGAACAAAATACTTTATAGAAGAAATACATGATATACCCTGCAGAGACAGAAATTGCGGCAAGCCCAATAAAAGCAGCAACCTTAACCAATAACTGTTGGTCAAGATTAGAAAACATAGTACCTGTTAAAACCATTAACTTAGGAGTAAACATAATCAAAAAAGGAAGCCCTATAGCGGCAAAACAAATTATCAAAGTCAAATACATACACTTTGGCATAACCTGCCCCAAGCCTCCCAGCGCAGTTATATAAGTGCTTTTTGTCCTAAATTGAATACAAGATATAACAACAAACAATGCACTAAAAATTATTGCCGAAGCAAGAGCCGTAAAAACTGCTCCGTTAAACCCTGTAGAGTTAAGACTAGCCAAGCCCATCATTACAAACCCTACGGTAGAAATATTCGCATAAGAGACCATTTTCTTTATACCCTGTTGAACAACGCATAAAGCTCCGGAATATAATATATTTACAAGCCCCCATACCAATAAAACAGGAGCAAAAATTTTAAATATTTCAGGGAATACTTGCATATTAAATCTAATCAATCCATATACACCTGTATTTAAAAGAAGCCCGGAAAGTAATATATTAACAGGCGCAGCAGCCTTGCTCTGAATATCAGGATACCAACTGTGAAATCCGATAAAAGGAACTCTTATAACAAAACCCAGTAAAAAATTCACAAAAACCAGCATCTGAAACCAAAAGGGATAAAGTTTATTATCCATATTAAGAGTTTCGATATTTGCCGTAAGAATATTGCTTACAGCAAAGTTGTAATAATACAAAATTAACATTCCAAAGAACAAAAACATATTGACAACAAATGAACAAATAGTGAACCTCATTGCAGAACGTCTTGCCTCAGAGTTTCCCCATTGAGAAATCAAAAAGTAAACAGGAATCAACGACAATTCCCAAAATACAAAGAATAGAAACATATCTTTTGCACAAAATATTCCTAAAATAGAAGATTCCAACAAAAAGACCATGGAATAATACAATTTGTGTTTAGATCTTATATGAATCTTGCTCACAAACAGAGTTACAAGCACGATAAAAGTTGTTAACACAACCAAAAGCAATGTCATACCATCAAGAGCAAACTTTGCACTTATCCCTAAACTCTTCAACCAAGACATTCCAAAGAACGTCAATTCCTTTTCATAAGACATACCAAAAAGACTGGAGTCAAAAAAAGTAAGGAATAAAAGGGCATATATAAAGTGAAAACTCGCAAACCATTTTGCAAAACGTCTGACCTTAACCTGATGGTTAGGAAATTGAGGGAACATTATAATCACTGCAACAATTAAAGGTGCAAATATTAACCATATTAAAGATAAAAAGCTCATATACTACCCCGTAACTTCTATACTTTTATTAACATCAAGTAAAAAATAAATACAAATACCAATATGAATACTAAACCAATTATTGAATATCTCAAATAAGACTGAAAATTACCGGCCTGAAATTTTGAGCACAAATAAGAAACTGCGCGAATAAACAATTCTGCAAAATTCACAATTGAACCAATAACATATTTTTCAAACCATCCTATAGTCTTACACACAGGAAAAAAGAGACGCCCCAATACAATCAATCCAAAGAAAAATGCAACTATTACAAGCAATGTCCATACCCAATTACCTGCAAGTGCGTAAAAGAATGGATTTAACCGCAAAAACAAATATATACCGACCAATCCTATCAAACTGTTTTGATAGAAAATTATTCTGGACAAAGAACTTTTTCCTATACTTTCAAACGTTATGTAAATAAAAGCCTGCATAAACTTCATAACAATTATAAACAGCAACATAGAGCAAAATACAACAAATAATGGCTCACTTAACAAAGAATTGATAGCAGTGGATATGCTTGTCATATTTGAATAAGCGAGAGAAAGAGCATCAGTCTGTTGATTATAAACAACAGAATAATAAAGTATTGTCAAAACACAAAACAACAAAGTTAAATCACCAACCCTGTTGTAAATAAAAGATTTTATTCCGGCCTTTGACTCTTCCCTGTTAGAAAAATCAAAATTAATCAAAAGATATGATGCAATACCCGTTACTTCACAAAACAAATATGATTGAAACAAATTCGGGCTGATGAATACTCCTGCTAGAGAAAATGTAAACAGATTTAGCAAAAATAGCAACTTTGGCAGATGTTCGCTTTCTTTTAGCAAAAAATAGGACAATATCTGCAAAACAAATTCCAAAATAAAAAGCACAACAAGAAACGAAACAGAAATTTTATCGAGATATGTACCCAGATAAAAGTTCATATTTTCAAGGTTTATCCACGAAAAATTGCTTGCTACAGACATATTACTTACAGCCGAATAAAAAAACGCAGTACCCGAAAAGATTACACAAACAAACGATGCAACAATACTAAGTAAAAACAGAGTAATTTTGTCCAGTTTATTCGAAATCAATCCGTTAAATCCTATTACAAAACATAAAATAAGAGGAATAAACAACAAAAGATTTATATTTTCCACAAAAAAGTCCATTATTTCTCCTTATCTTTAATTTTCTCTGAATCAAGATATTCATTCGCCTGATAAATTTTGTACAAAATCACCAGCGCAATTATTGTCTGAATTACAGACACTAACAGCGCGAATATACACGTAATATTTGCATTATCCAACGAACTGTCGCAATAACAGCCAAACGCAAGAAAATTGATAACAATAGCAACTGTCATAATAAACAAAGACATTACTATCCTCAAAAGATTACGAGAAATTAAGACACCACAAAGTCCTATTAAAAAGAGGATTAACGCCAATACAAGATAATGCATAAGTCCTATGTTCAATATTTGATTAAACTGACTATACATTCTCATCCTCCTCACTGTCTTTGGATGATACAACTTCTGATAATGTTTCTACAGCCTGTTGACGTAATAAAAAGACTCTTATAACGGTTAAACTGATAAATACAAGCAAAATAACTAATATCAAAGGGAAAATATGCAACTTAAAATCAACCACATCAGAAGATTTGATCGTAACAAAGTTAAAAATTTCAAAAAGCGAATTAGTAAACTCTTCCTTAAAATAAAGATATGTTACAGCACCCAATATCAAAGTAAATAAACAACTGACAATCACCTTCGGCACAGCAACTAACTTCAGATTGAGATTCAACCGTCCGATTTTCTTTAACAGCAAAAATATGTATACGGAAAGGAAAATCCCACATAAAATGAACTGAAAAACAGCAATGTAAATTGCGTCCAAACTTAAATACAAAAGAGATGACAAACAGACTAAAAGAAACATCGACAGACAAGCAAAATACATTCTTGGCGCCAATATTATACCAAGTGCCGCACCTATTATTGAAAAGAATAGCAAGTAAAAATATATAATTTCCGAAAACATATTTCCATCACTAACAAAAGTTCTTCATTAAAATATATCATATTTAAAGGTGTTATAATAATAATGTTGTGAATTATTAAGATTAATTTTTTTATGAAAAAAATACTGATTATTTTTATACTTATAACACTAATTTCTTTGTCAAATGCAACACAAAACAACAAAGCATTTGCAAGAAATACACCGGCAGAATCAGAAGCCAGTGCCTACTGCGTTAAAGGCGACAAAATAATGGACTACTTTGAAAAACTCGAGGACAAATCCAATCCTGACAAATACCTTAACGCAGCAAGATATTACTACTATCAAGCAAGCCGAATTGACCTATCGAACCCCAATGCCCTAGTAGGACATGCCAGAGTAGCCCTCTATCAAAACAGGCTAAAAGATGCAAAAAACGTACTGTTTATTGCGCTAAACTTTAATGAAATAAACCCAAGAGTTAACTACTACCTTGGAGAAACCTTCTACAGAGAAGGAGAATATACCCAAGCAATAGACTTTCTAAATCAAGCCTACACCCATGGCTACAGATATGACTACAACACAAATCTGAAACTTGGAATATGTTACGAAAAACTTGATGACGTAAAAATGGCGCGCTATCACTATAAAAATGCCGTAAAAATTCAACCAAATTCGATTGAAGCCGCAGGACGACTGGGTGGATTGGATACAATAAAAACCAATTATGAAAACTACAATATTTTTCAAGATACCTCACTTGATGTAGAAGAAGAAATTTCCCCTCAAGACCTAAAGAACCTCAACTTGCCTGCAGTGCAACCCTAAAAGCAAGACTGAATGTTTTTATAAAGATATGTAAATTTACTACATAAGTAGTATGTTTATATAATGCCCTTACTTAAAAATAATGTTATAATGTATATGTAAGATATAAAAATAAGCATTAAGGAGACACAAAAGACCTCAGACCAATCAAATACTTAACAAGTATCAGCCGATTGAAAGGGCAATAAATTATATGAACAACGTGCAATTTCACAGTGACCTGGATAGGTTAATTGAAATTCTACCACCGAAAATTACTAAATGCTTGAGCCATGAAACATTAGATGACGTAATTGAGTTGGTTTTGGATTTAGGCAGACAGCCTGAAATAAGGCATTCTGACGGTAGTATAGATTATCTCGGAGAAGAATGTATTGTCGATGAGGATATCCAATACATAACACAGAGGATTCCTGAGTTTACAAAGGATAATCGTTCCGGTATAGCTGGAACATTGCACAGAATAAGTGCAATAAGAAACAGACAGGGCAAAGTTGTAGGTTTAACTTGCAGAATAGGGAGAGTCGTAACAGGAACAATAACATGCATCAAAGATTTCGTCACACAAAATAAGAGTATTTTGTTTCTTGGACGACCCGGTGTAGGAAAAACAACAAAACTGAGAGAAATCTCAAGACTTGTTGCTGATGAATTGCACAAACGTGTAGTTGTTGTTGATACATCAAATGAAATTGCCGGAGACGGAGATACACCGCACCCTGCTATTGGACACGCAAGACGTATGCAGGTTACTCAACCCGAATACCAAAAAGATATTATGATTGAAGCGGTTGAAAACCATACCCCTGAAGTAATCGTTGTTGACGAAATAGGAACAGAGGCAGAAGCACAAGCAGCAAGAACAATTGCAGAACGTGGGGTAATGCTTATTGCAACTGCTCATGGTAATTCGCTGGAAAACTTAATAAAAAACCCTGTACTCTCTGATTTAGTCGGAGGAATACAGTCAGTAACTCTTGGCGATGACGAAGCAAAAAGAAGAGCTTGTCAAAAGACTGTACTTGAAAGAGAAAAACAGCCGACATTCGATATCGTAATAGAAATAATAGACAGAAATACACTTGCTGTTTATCCTGATACAGCAGAAGCAGTGGATTGTATATTAAGAGGTTGGCCGATAAAACCTGTTATAAGAAAAGTTGATATGACACAACCTCAAGAGCCTAATCTTGTCGAAAAAATAAAACAACTGGATGACAAAATTACATCAGCAAATAATTCGTTGAACTTTAGTTTTTCGAGAGAAAAATATGTCAACGAAGTAAAGGGATACAAAAAAATCTACATTTATGCTGTAAGTCGCTCTATTATGGACAAATCTATTGAAAGATTGAACCTTAATGCAGAACTTACTAAAAATATAGACGATGCAGATATAATAATAGCTCACAAAAACTTTGCAAAAGGCGGAAACAAAATTCTCAGCATAGCAAACGAATACAGACTGCCTGTTTATTATGTTCGTTCAAATTCGACATCACAGGTACAAAAAGTCCTAAAAGAAGCCTTGGGTCTAAAAGATGACAATAGAGTCGTTTTTCACGATGAGACAGAAGAAGCCTTGGACGAAGCCAAAGAAGCCATTCAAAAAGTTTTGAAAAACGGAGAAGACATTGAGCTTTCTCCGCAAAATCAGCAAATAAGAAAAATGCAGCACGAACTTGTTGAACAGCATAACCTTGAATCAGTAAGCATAGGCGACGGACACGAAAGACACCTCAAAATTGTTGGCGGCAAGGATTTTAAGCAAGATATAGGTTAACAAAAAATCTTACATAACGACTAACTGACGAATCTTAACCTGTTTAATTTTTGTGTTTGTTTTTGCTTGTTTTTAGCAAATAAAATTCTTCACCGATTTTGTCCAAATACAATGATAAACACAAATTATTCAATCAGGACAAAACGCTCAATAATCCATATCAAATAAAAAAACACAGCAAACCAAACCCTCCTTTTGCGGGCATTTGGGTGCGGAAAAATATACAAAAGACGGCATAACTTGGTTACGTCATGAAACTGCATTGTTTAGGAATTTGCAGACAATTTTTTTTAAAAGAGTGTATAAAAAATTTATTATATTTTCAACAATCCGCTATTATAAATTAGAACAACAAATTTGAAAGATAAGCTATGGTTCTTGGGAAAAATTGCTGCCAGTAGTGGGAACGAACAGCCTGTGTATCATTTTTAGGATATACGTTTAAAAGCGTATTCGTTTCTGCAATTCCCTCTTTTATTGCTTTTTTGCGGCCAAGGTAATGATAATCGGCAGAGAAATATCCGACAAAATCCAACTGTGCATCACCAAAATATTTACGAAAAGCCTCTTTTTCCTGATTATAAATATCATTTAGCTTTTTATCTTTATATATTTCTTCATCTATCTCTTTAAAGACAAGTTCATCTTTTGCATGGCCCCATTCATGCAAAGCAACAGCTGTATCCAAATAATTTTCAGTAAAGAAAATTGATTGTAATTTTGGAGAAAAAGCTGCATTGGAGACTTTATCCGAAAGACAAAAGGCTTTCAAATCCAATTCTTTCATTGCAAAAAGCTCATCGCCGGATATTTGCTTTAATATTGGGAGCATTTTTTCTTTAGAATCATTTGTAAAATTAAGCAAGTCTATAATTGCCTTTTTGCCATTATTCAAATTTTTAACAATTAGGGAATCTTTATTTACCTGTATATCAAATTTTTTATCATTTCTGGATGATACAAAGTGATTTTCATCTATAACTTCGAAAGTTACGGAACTATTCATCAAAACTTTACCGTTTTTATCCGTAATCTTATAATCAACAATTCTGTTTCCTTGAGGGTCATCTTCATAGCGATAGTCTGTTTTTGTACCATCTAATGATTCCAAGTGTTTTTCTACAATATCATTACCATCTTTTGTTTTTGTCGCATTACATATATTTTCCACTTTGCCGTCGGCATAAATTTTTCTGATGTTAAAGACATTATCAACGGAGGATTTTTCCATCGTTTCCTTAAAGATAAGTTGTCCGTCTTTGTCATATTTTTCAAAAGTTTGTTCTTTTAGTACGGGTATTTCGTACATTCCATAAGGACCTTCTTTTTTTATATCAAAAAGCTGAGTAGTTACAGTATTATTTTGAAAGTCTTTTTGACTTTTTCTTTGTCGTATTCCAAATTTTAGAGTCTTTAATTCAGTGATCGGATGACCTTTTTCAAAATCATACAATAACTTTGCATTGTTAAATTGATTTCCCGTAGTTAACTCAACTATACTTGCAATGTTTCTATTAAGCTCAATACTCATATTTTCAGTATTTTTATCTTTAAGATAAACTTTTAAAAATTCTTTGAATTGCAAAAGTTGTTCTTCTGATGCCTTTTTAAAAATACCACAGGTAACTTCGCCGGTGTTAATACCAAGCTCTTCAAAATTAACTTTTTGTAGTTTATCTATTGCTGCAAAATCTTGTAATAACATAAAGTTTGTAAAAGCATCTTTTGAAGACATAGGCAAATGCAACTCAAAAAGTTTTGATATCTTTTTCATAACTTCTTTATAGCAGGGCCTTGTTGCATGCCCGTCAACTTCAAAACATAAAAGGCGTAATATTTCATTTATATTAGTTTTTTTCAACAAATCTTCTTTGTTGTATATTTTTGAATCTGTTTCCCAACGTTGATTGTGCAATTTTTGCAAAAGTGTAAGAGCCTCATCATCTTCTTCCAATTCCAAACAACCTGCAATGTATTTTATATCATCCACACCCATGCAAAACTTATTTTTTGAATAAATATCAAGATATTTTTCCAGATTTGAAGCACTAAATTGACCTCTTTTATTACCTACCTTATATGTTGCGGCATCAATAAATGTTTCAACATCTTTTTTTTCTATAAGGGAACACATTCTTTTCAATATTTCTAAATCTTGAGTAGGTATTTTGTTATAAGCACATCCCAATTTTTTTAAAATTATATCTAATTTATCTTTATCTCCGTATGATGCTTTTAGCATTTCATCAACAAAATCAAAAGACTCTTTACTGTACCCCAATAGGGATTTGTCATTTTCATCAAGTTTTTTCTCTCTGATAAAAGATAAAATCTCAGGGAAATCTCTTTCATCTTTATATGATTCAGCTAATTGCAAAAAATCGGTTAGCTTGTCTTTTTCGTTTTCGGGAAAAGAAAAAACAATGGAAGAAATAAGATTTTGAGACCACATATCAAATGTAGTATTAATATATTCTTTTAGCTGTTTAACCTCTAAAGAGAAATCACCGTTTTGATTCTTTGCGGAATCAATTTCTCCTAAAATTTTTAAAATATCAACATTTTCTAAAGCTCGTTTTTTTACATAATCTATATTTATTTTAGAAAACTCATTGGCATTATTTTTCAAAATGTTGAAAAAATGGTTTGGTCTTATTTCAAATATTTTTTTTAGAATATCTACATTATTTGAAATTATTTCTAAAACATCTTTATTAAAAGAGCCGTCTTTATTTTTTGATTTATCCAAAACAGAAGCAATATCAAGTGGTCTATTATAAACGTGCAGATTAGTTTTTTTTACAAGTTTATCTGCTGTCATTAAAGCATTGTAATTAATTTTGCCATCTTCTTTAGCTGCTACAAAAACCTTTGTAGCATAACCTATAGGATATTTTTTGTCTACAAAACTCTTAAAAAACTCAAACGCATTTTGACTTATTTGACCGTTTTTATCAGCTAATGATTCGGCTATTTGTTCAAACAAATCTTCTCTGTTAAAATTCTTTTCTCTTAAATAAGAGAATAATATCTCTTTTGAAACATATTCTTTTTCAGAAGAAATACCGTTATATGCTTTTAACGTATCAGCATTAATTTTGGGCAAATCAGATGGTAATTCTTGTTTATCAACAGGAATAGTAGTTCCTTTAAAACTTTTTTTAGTACTATCTGTTTTGGTTATTGAAAGATTTTGAAAAGGATTTATAATCATAAATCCACAACTCACGTAAAAGTTGTGGATTTACATCAAAATTGTTTATATTTACAAAATTTAATTAACCAATTACAGGCGCAACATAAGTTCTTGCACCGAGCTCTTGATCAATTAACAAAAGGGCGTGTTTGTCATCGCCAATTAATCTCAATTTTGCACAAATATCAGAGCAATTTTCTTCTTCTTCAACTTGTTCTTTTATGTACCATTGCAAGAAAGAAACAGCAGCTCTGTCTTTTTCTTGTTCTGCAACATCAACCAACTCGTTTATTAATTTAGTAACAAGTTGCTCATGTTTGTAAACAGCTTCAAAGCAATCCAATGCACATTTCCATTGGTTTTCCGGTTTATCAATTGCACTTACGGTAACACTTCCGCCTCTTGATAAAACATAGTCAAAAAGTCCCATAGCATGTGCATTTTCTTCTTGAACTTGAACTCTCATCCAATTTGCAAAGCCCTTAAGTCCGATTTCTTCAAAATAAGCAACCATTGAAAGGTACAAATTTGAAGAGAACATCTCATGTTTCAACTGTGTATTGAATGCTTCGTTCATTTTTTCACTAATCATCTTAACTACTCCTAATCTTTTTACTCTTCCGAATCTTCTTCAGAAGTCCACAATCCGTGGATATTACAAAACTCTCTTGCGATGATACCATCATCACAATTACATTTTAATTTTAGCACAGGTTCTTCATGCGGGAACAAATATTTTCTTTTTACATATCTTTTATCAGGAGAAGTTGCCTCTATGAAAGCAATATAATGACTTTGTTCCATCGGATGAGGAACGCTTCCTACCTTGATATCAAAGCCGGAATCTGTAGTATGAATTACAGGTACATGTTTTTCTCCCATCATCTCTTCGGATTTGTTTTTTGGTTTTAAATGTTCCATTGGCTGCCCGCAACAGACAAGCTCACCATCTCCTGAAAAGACTACCTCTACAAAATTTCCACATACATTACATCTATAAAACTCTAATTGTTCTGTCATAATAACCCCCTCTGTTTTTTTAATATAAACTTAAGACACTTATTATAATGTAGTAATTCAAAGTTTTTATTCCCTGTTTGTATAAAAATGTGATATATTAATCAGTACAAATTGCGGTTGTTAATATAGGTAAAAAATCATGACAAAGAAAAAAGCATTAATATATCTGATTATTTTTATAGTAGCAGTTATGGCTGCACAGTTGTGGAAAAACGAATTAAAGAAAAACCCTGCAGAAAAATTCAACGCAATGTGCAATAACGTACTTGCTCCATCATGCCAAGTTTATCTGAATAAAATTACAAAAGAGAAAAAATACAAAGAAGCAGTAGAAATACAACAGGAAAGAATTCGCCAAAATAAACAGGTACTTGGAATATACAAACTAAAAACAAGTAATAAACTTTTGTTGTTCAAAAAGACAGAAGAAGTTAATAAAGAGCTTATGGCTTGTATAAACACCTCAAAATGCAAAAAAGACTATTTTCTTATAAAAGTATCGGATGATACAATTAGGGATATAGTTTTAGACTCTCTTATCATATCCGAAATCCAGCAAAAAGAGCTTAATGACAACAAAGCTGCATTAAAAACAATAAAACAGGCAAAATATATCGTTAAAACAAACAGATTTTTCTATGCACGTAAAGAAGCTCTAAAAGAAATAAACAAACAAATTGAAGAGCTAAAAACAGATAAGCAAAAAGCCAAGTAAACTAACAAAAAGCAGCTTCTTTTATTGCAGCAATCATACTGGACTCATCAGCGACACCTTTGCCGGCAATGTCATAGGCAGTACCATGGGCAGGAGATGTCCTTATAACGCTCAGTCCTACGGTCATATTAACAGTGGATTCCATAGCCAGAGACTTGATAGGTATAAGACCTTGATCATGATAACAAGCACAATAGCAGTCATAAGGTTGTACATTGTTGTTTAAATACGCCTTTGCGGCTTTTGCAAATAACGTATCAGCAGGCATAGGCTTTGAAACATTAATGCCTCGTTTTTTTAATTCATCAACGGCAGGAGCAAATGCATCAATCTCTTCCGTTCCAAGAATCCCGTTTTCACCTGCATGAGGATTAAGTGAACATAACGCAATCTTGGGTGATTTTATGCCAAAATTTTTTCTTAAAACACAATCGATTCTCGATACTTTTTCTAACAAAAGCTCTTTTGTAATTTTTACATCTTTTAAAGGGATATGCCTTGTAAGCAAAAGCACTCTAAAAGCCCCTGAAACAAAAAGCATTTCGGCTTTTTCACCTTTTGAAAAATCAGCAAGATTTTTCTCAATAACCTCAGTTTGCCCTGAAAAAAAATGCCCCGCCAGATGCATAGCATTTTTTGAAACAGGTGCAGTAACAATTGCAGATATTTCTTGTTTTTTTGCCATCTCACAGGCTTTAATCAAACAGTTGTAAGAAAACTCACCTGCTTGCGCAGTTTCATTACCAACAGAAAACCAACTGTCTAAAAAAGGAATTTCTTCTATCTTGTAATTTTTCTCTAAGCCGCTAAACAAGTGTTTAGAGCCAATTAAAACGACATCTTCTTCAGGCAAATTTAGCTTATTTAAGGCCTTAACAATTATTTCAGAACCTATTCCGTTAAAATCACCTGCTGTTATTGCAATTTTTTTATTCATGTTGCTCAAAGTATTTTATTATATCTATCAATGTATTGGAGTTACCCAAATTACCTGACTTTGTAACAATCCACTGTGCCTTAGAATCAAGGCAAAGCGGTATAGCAGGACAAATGGCATCTATAATCTGCAAATTGTTACTGTTGATAGCACTGCAACACTTAAAAGAAGTTTCTCCACCTACAGTAATTAAAATTGCATCCCTGTTAAAAAGAACTCTCTTTGTTAAAGTTGCAAGATAATCACCAATTTTTGAGATAAACTGATGCTTTGACAATTCATTTTCAAAAAGTATCTGAGAAATTATTTTTGAATCAACAGTCAGATTTGAAGTATGAACGACAACGACATTATCCTTTACAAGATTTTCCGAAACACGGGTAATAATGTCCTCATTAACCCCCTCAAGAATATCCTCCATCTTTAAATTAATAAAGTAAGTATTTTCAATATCGTCATCATCTTGCAATTTTTGAATTTGAGAAGCAGTAATTTGAGTTGCACTACCTGAAACAATCAATTTTGGCATAGCAGGAATTGTTTTTTCCTGTTGATGATTTTCCATTTCAGGAAGCCAAATATTACCAAGCACCTGAGCGCAACCAGCAGAACCGCAGGGAAGAATTTTGTAACTGCTTTTTTCCATAGCCAACACAACTTGTTCTATGTCGGTTATAGACATCGCATCAACTACGATTAACTTGACTCCTTTTTCGATAAGCTCATTAATTTTCTTCAATATCGGACCTGCACCCTTAATAACAGTTCTTAATTCAATCAAATCAACAAGTTCATCTTGCTCATTCTTTAATTCGGAGCGCAAAACAGTAGGTATATGAGACTCATAAATCGGAAATCTCGGATCTCTTGCATACTCTGTTCTTTCGATAGGTATACCTTTTAAAAGATGATACCCGCCGATTGTAGTTCTGCCCTCTTGAGGAAATGCTGGAATAATAACTGCAGCATCCCATTCCAAAGCATCGAGCATTGCAAGCGCCTCTACAGCAATATGCCCTCTAATTGTTGAATCCATTTTTTTGTAAAAATACTCAACGTTAAAATTTTCCAGCAAGACTTTTGTTGCCTGTTTAACCTTTTCATAAGCAGTAGGTGCATCAGTATTTCTTGTTTCTGTAGGAATAGCCCAAACCTGAGTATTTGCTTTATTTTCAGGCAAAATAGACGGATCCAAAACTATCTGAGTATTAGCACCTCTCAAATGGAACTGCAACGCTGTATCATCCGCTCCGGTTAAATCATCAGCAACTAATCCTATATTATTTGATATAAACATTCTAAATGCAAAAGCCTCAACTTTCCGATATATTTTCTTTGGTATAAAAGCAAATTTAACAAAAAATATCTATGCTTGCTCTGCTCTTGCAGCAGACAACAATCTGAGATTTGATGCTCTTACAAAGAACCTTTCCCTTTGAGCTCCGGAAGCATCTGACCATTTGCTTGAAGCCAATTTACCGTCAATAGCAACCAACTTACCTTTTTTTACATATTCACCTGCAACTTCTGCAAGTTTATCCCACAACTCTATATTAAACCAGTCAGTAACTTCGGATTTTGTTTTTGTATCCCATCTGCTAACAGCTACAGAAAATGTTGTTTTAACTTTTCCTGATTCAAAATATTTCATCTCAGGATCTTGTCCTGCTCTTCCTACTATTACTACTGAATTTATCATTATTCTTCCTTTTTTGATGTTTTGATTAACTACATGCAATTATAGTTTAAAAACGCAAATCTGACCAATTTAACAAAATAATTGTAAAGATTATACACAGAGAAATTCAAAATTCTATAACTACATAATAAAGATGAGTTACTTTTTTAAATTAGAGCATTATAATAAAATAATAATCGAAAATTGTAACCAAACGGGAATTCCTTAATGAACTGCCCCAGATGCAAAGAAGAAATAACAGAAAAAGATTTAATATGTCCGCATTGTAAAAAGGTGCTAAAGCTGGTGTGTCCGATTTGCGGAAATATTACAAAAAAGCCTGTTTGCGAAAAATGCGGTTCCGTTATACTAAACAAGTGCTACAAATGCGGACGCCTCAATACAACCAATGGAGAAAACTGTCCGCGATGCGGTATGAATATCAATGCCAGTATCGGACTTAGAGAATCTCTTATTGAAGAATTCGCTGTATTGTCTATAGAAATAACGAATTTTGATGAAATAAAAACCGCTCTTAAAAGTGAAAAACTTATAGACAGATTTAAAAACAATTTATACACACTTATCAAAAGAACAGCTCTGCAAAAAAAACTCAGAGTTCAATTTATTGACGACACTTTTATTATTCGTTTTTGTAAGGATTACAGTTTTGTAGAATCTTGTCAATCTGCTCTTGATTTTGCAATATATGTCGCCCAAACAATGACAGAAATTAACCAAAAACTTTTTGATGCAAAAGGTGTTGCACTAAGAACGCAAATGTCCGTTCAAAAACGAGATGTATACTCAAAACCATCTGAGTACAAATCAGGTATAAACATAAATGTTGTATACTCATCAAGCGCACAATCTCATCTTTTTAACAACATTGAAGTTATTGTAGATTCTTATATTTACCAAGTAACTAAAATAAAATATCCTTATCAGTCTTTGAGTGCTGTTTATATAAAAGACAGGATGGTAATGTTCTTTGAACTGATTTTACACAAGATAATCAAATTGGAAAAAGAAAAAGAACTTGAATCAACAGTAATAAAACTACCGCAAAATATAGATTATGAACCGGAAGAAGATATTGATGATGAAAAATTAATTAATTTTTCAGGACTAAACTGTACTTTTGTAAAAGCAAAAAATGAAACACTTTTAAGTGAAATAGAAAAAATAAAAGAGAACACTCAACAAAACCCAATTATCTCTGTCAAAGGAAATAGCCGCAGCGGAAAGCTGGCACTTGTCGCAACAGAAGAAATTCAAAAAATATATGAAGACAGTAAAGTCGTCAGATTTACTTGCCCTATAAAAAATCCTTACACACCATACGGTTTGATAAAACAAATGCTTCTGGCATATAAAAATATGCCTGAGATATCTGTATTAACAAATCAGGATGAGTATTTTTTGGATGCAATTACGCAAGACAGAAATATTCAAAACCTGCTTAACATGCAAATAAAAACACAAATACATCCGGAAGATTTAAAATATACGTATTTTGAATCATTTGTTAATTTCATTACAGGTATCCCGTTCAAAACATTATTTGTAATAGAAGATTTTGAAAATGCAGATGAAAGCTCTATCGAAATAATCAAATATTTGGTAGAAAACAAAAAACTTGGAAATATTGGATTCCTCATATCTTGTAATGAAAACTACTCTCTGCACAGACATATTTACAAGTTGATGACATCCAATAATTATTACGAAATAGAGCTTAGACCATCTTCAAATAAGACTATAGTTAAAGAAAATATTCAAAAACTAAAAGATATAAAAGATTCTTTCTTTATCGAAAAAGTTCTTGAAAATACAAAAGGCTCGGCATTCTACTTTAACCAAGCCATAGAATACCTTATCGATGACAAAATCATTGAACTAAAAAAAGAAAATGGCAAAGAACTTTATGAAATTGTTAAAGACAGAATGATAGTAATACCCAAAGATTTGGATGAACTTGTTCAAAAGAGAATACTTCACCTGCAAAATATAGAAAATGCTCTTGAATTATTCGGCAGCTTACTCCTTATCGGAGAAAAAATTCCTGTATCTATAGCACATAATATGGGAATAAAAGATGATTTTAAACTGTTAAAATATCTTGAAAAAGAGAAATTAATAGAAATCCAACAAGATAAAGATATAGTAATCAAAAATTACAACCTGTATAAAGCAAACTTTATCAAAGCATCAGATAAAGAAAAATTGCAAGAAATTGCTGATTTCGTATTAAACAAAGTATTTATCTTTGTAAATCCTGTAAACAACAATAAAGCTGAAGTTTTAGAACTTGCACAGTACAAAAAAGATGCGTTTGCACAGTGGCATTCTCTGGCAATAATATCAAGCCAGACAGGAGATTTTTGTGCATATCTCAACTGCACAAACAAATTCCTATCACTTGTAGATAATGTACTGGATCCTGAAACAGACAGAACCGTTGAACAGGTAAAAATGGAAGTTTATGCAGAGCTTGCATCAATGTTGTACAAATATTATCCCGATAAAATAATCAATTTCCTTGAAATGCTTCTGACAAATTTGGAAAGACAAAACGATGACCAAAAAATAAAAGAAGTTGCAAACAAACTTGTCCAAAGTTGCCTGATTAGCGGTAGCTACAACAACGCTCTGGAATACATAGGCAAAATAATATCAAGAACCCAAAGAAGCACCTTTAATCCTAATGACAAAGACTTCAATCTTAATTATTTCTTGGTAAACCTTGTTACATTGGAAATATACTTTAATCTTGGACGATTAAACGAATGTATAGAACTTGGCGATGAACTGTTTAAATATATAGAACTAAAACCGCTTGTAGAAAATGTTCTGCCTGAAGGATTTTCAAAAAAACAATTTGAAGATGCACTTTTGGATGCGCTATTCTTTATAAACGCATCAAGAATAATTCAGCTAACACCTGACAGAAAAGAAAAAATTGAAGAACTGATTCCAAAACTTCCATACCCCTACAAGTGTTTTGAACTTTTGAATTTAGTAAATGATTTCTTTGAAGGTAAAGACATAATCCCTCAAATGAAACAAATTGCACAAGAAGGGTTAAACGACAAATACTCTACAATATTATTCCCGATACTACAGGGACTAATTTCTCTAAAATATCAGGATTGGAACAATGTTGGAAATTACATATACAACGCAAAAATCAAAGCAGCAGAACTACACCTGCATCAGATAGAATATTTCTGCGATTTGATGATAGGTTTTGCATATCAAAATCTTGGTAACAACAAAAAAGCAAAACAGATTTTTTACAATATTTTAGATTTGTCCTCTGAAAAAGGTCTAAAAAATCTTGAATACATGAGTTGGTATATGATTGCAAGACTCGAATTCATTGAAAAATCTATAGATACTGCGGTTGGAATTCTTGACAACTCAATGATAAAAATGGAAAAAGATGCAAATGTATCAGATATATTTCTGATGAAAATAAAAGAACTCTACGCACAAATAATACTTTCTACCAACGCATCAAGAATTGAACAATGTGTATTCTGTGCAGAACAAGCATTTGAAATGGCAAAAAGAACAAAAACATACATATATCTTCCACAAATGGCAGATATGCTGATGTTTATGTACAACAATTTAGCTCAATTGCCTCAATCAAAAGAGAATCAAATTATTATTCAGCAAAAAATTGAACAAATTAGCAGAACAATGGCAGAAATATTCTAAAAAAAGAAAGGCTGACAAAATAATAAAATGAAAAAACTTATCTCGCTGCTAATATTATCACTAATAGTAATATTCAACTGCATCCCCGCATTTTGCGAAGTTAAAACCGAAGAAAATAATTACCTGAAAATTGAACTGACACAAAAAAAACTTCACAGCAGGTTGGCAGAACAATTTGACGGACACGAATACTGCGTTACAAACAAGTACAATGAACCTGTATCTATAGAAAAAATAACATTGTGGGATGATGCAAATGCAAAAGTAGCTTACCTTACAGTCAAAAAAGACGGAAAAGAAGTTGCAAAAGAAACAATGAACACCGGACTAAAATGGGCATTACCCACACTATCACTCTCTGTCATTGCATCCGCCGTTACCGTTCCTTTTAAAGTTTGGAGCAACAAAATTGGTAATGAACAAGCAGAAAAAGAAGCAAACAAAATTGGTAAAAAAGACTTAAAACAAATAAATCTAAAACCCAAAGAGCAATTAAACTTCACAACACTTACAATAAAAAAACATTCTCCTATATTGATTCTAACATTTAAAAATCCTATTACAGAGGAAAATATGGAAATGCACTTAAAATAATTTTAACTGTTAGAAATAAATCGTACGGCTTAGCTAGAGTAGCTAAGCCGAAATTTTATCTTGTGTGGTTCAATAAACAAGACAGAAAAAAGGAGTACAAAAATGAACTTTGAAGGGGACAACAATGAAGATTTCTCTTCTTACATCACAGGCGAGTTGGCAGGCACAAAAACTGAAAAAAACTTGCAAGATGCCTACAGTGGAGAATCAAAAGCAAGAAACAACTACACATATTTTGCTAAACAAGCAAGAAAAGACGGTTATGAACATATCGCCAAAATATTTGAAGAAACAGCAAACAACGAAAAAGAACACGGCAAAATTTGGTTTAAACTTCTAAATGGCGGTAAGGTATCAGATACACTAAAAAATCTCGAAACAGCCTCAGGTGCAGAAAGCTATGAATGGGAAGAAATGTACGCAAGATTTGCACAAGAAGCCAAAGAAGAAGGTTTTAACAAAATAGCTTATCTGTTTGAAACAATAAGAAGCATCGAAAAAATGCACATGACAAGATATAACAAACTTATCCAAGAACTAAAAAGCAATACAGTCTTTAAAAAAGAGACAAATGTTCTTTGGGAATGTTCAAAATGCGGTTACAGATTTGATGGAGAAGAAGCACCAAAGCTATGCCCGTTTTGCAAAAATCCACAAAAAGAGTTTTTTGTAGCTAATACATAAAAACAAAAACAAGAAAACTACACATCATCATCTTCTTTTTCAACTGGGTTAATAGGGAGTCTGAAGCCAAAAGTCGAGCCGTCGCCCGGTTTGCTTTTGACAAAGACTTCTCCCTGATGATGTTTTTCTATGGTTATTTTAACAAGATGAAGCCCAAGGCCTGTACCTTTAACGGTATGGGTATCATTTTCAACCCTATAAAATCTTTCAAAGATTTTCTTTTGATGTTCTTCAGGAATACCACAACCCTGATCTTCAACAGAAACTTCAACAAATTGAGGATCTCTTGCCAATTCGGCTCTTACTTTTATTCTTCCGTTTTCGGGAGAGTATTTAATAGCATTTGACAAAAGATTGTTCAAAGCTCTTTCTATACTGTCAACATTAATAGGAATTTCAGGTAAATCAGGTTCCTTGATAATTGAGAATGTAATATTCTTTTCTTGAGCAAGCACCTGCATGGATTTTATTTGCTGTTCTATTATGGGGACAATATTAGTCTTTTCTTTCTCTACATTGACATTGCCTGCCTCAAGTCTTGAAAAATCAAGAATATCGTTCACCATTTTTTGCAATCTTGCAGCTTCTTTGTTTATAACTTCAAAAAATTCTTTGTTTGTTTTTTCATCAAATTCATCAGAATGATTGTACAAAGTATCAATATAAGTTCTTAATACGGTAACAGGAGTTCGAAGTTCATGACTAACGTTAGAAATGAAATGACTTTTCATCCTATCAATTTCAACTTCTTTTGTAACATCAATCAATACAATAACGTAACCGACATAATCCTGATTTTTGGAAAACATAGGAGAAATAACGCATTTTAAAACTCTTGCATCAACCTCAATATTAAATTCCAAAGGTTTGTTTTCCATAACATCAAGAGGCGTATCTTTGAATTGTTCAATCTTCTCTTTAAAGCAAAGTTCTCCGTCAGTATCACAATACATTTGTATCTTGGTATCAAGAATTTGAGCATCCTCAACCTCAAGCATTTTCTTTGCCGCATTGTTGACGAGAACAACATTATCATAGTTATCACAAACAACAACACCATTGACTATGCTCATAAGCACAGCCTCAAATTTATTCCTCTCTAATGTAAGTTGATCTACATTCTGCTCCTCATACTGATGCAAACGCAGTGACATATCATTAAATGCTTGAATAAGATCTTTGATTTCGCCTGAAGTGTTTTTGTCATCAAGAGTATACCCAAAAGCACCTGTAGAAATCTTTTTCACACCATGATGAAGCATCGATAATTCTCTCGTAATGAGAATCGTATTGATTAATATCACAAGAGTAAACACAAGCCACGCAACGGTAAATACAACCAGCATTGAGTTTCTTGTTGCGTGAGAAATATCTTTTGTTGCACCACCTGAGAGCCCAACAATAACTTTTCCTATATTTGTCTTAATGCCGTCTTTATCAACCAGCATTTGAGATGAACTTGTAATTAGAGCCTGTTTTGCTCTATGGGGATAGTCATTTTTACTGGAATAAATTACTTCATTCTTTTCATCCTGAAATTCGATAAAAGCAATTTCATTATTACTATTGATTATTGAACGAGTATGCGCCTGCAATGTAGAAAACTTATCAAATTCCTGTACATCTTTTGTTAATTCGACACTTTCAATAGCTAATGTTCTTGTAAGAATTTCACCAAAACCGCTATAGACTTCTGAGATTTTTTGCTGAATATTTGTAATCGCAAATACAGCCAAACCTACTATCAGAACAGTACTGATAACCAGACCGAGCAGAATCAATTTATTTTGCGTACTTATACTAAGCGACTTTTTACTCATTTTAAAAGGTGTAGCCTTACTTCCCTATGATATTAATTAAGCTAATTATAACAAAAAATCCTCAGATTTTACAAACTATTAAGCTACTCTAAGGAAATAGCAAAAAATCACATATTTGAGTTTTCTAAGTCTACAAAGGAGAATATATGAATATAAGTTTTAAAGGTGTTAAAAACGCCGGTGCGCAAATGTTTACAAGAGAAAAACCGGAAATAATAAAATCAGGACCGTACACAACTCTCTTACCAAAAGGTAAACACATTAACCTGCATATTGAACTAAATAACGAAGATACAAACGATTTAGACAACTTTAAATATCTATTAAGAGCATTCCCCAATAAATATAATAAAAATTCAATGAATATAGAATATGACGAGTTCATTCATCCAAGGTTCAATGAAAAAGAAAAATTTTTTATAATAAATGATCAAATAATAGAATTAAACAAAAATACTTTTCCTGTTTTTAATCAAATATTTAAACTTCTAAAAAAAATAGAGACAATGCCACCGGAAAAACTAAAAACAGAAAACTCATACGTCAAATCCTTAGAAGCGATTGATTCATTTTATTATTATGCCGATTGTTTTTCAAAAACTAATATTAATGGTGTAATGGAAATAGATAAACAAGAGTTTATGGAAATGATAAGTAAAGCGCACTCTCCCAAACAAGCACAACTTGGGGCAAAAGCGCTTTCTAAAAGATTTGCAAACGTCTTAACGGAGTACCTTCTCACCTAAAAACACTTGTAATAAAATAATCCCGACGATAATTATCATCGGGATTATAAAATTTATAATCAAACTGTGGTTAAAATTATAATTTTTCTGCAACCATTTTTGTAGTTTCAGCCAATCTTGTAGAGTAACCCATTTCGTTATCATACCAAGAAATGATTTTAACCATATTGTCACCCATAACTCTAGTTAACAAAGCGTCAACTGTAGAAGATTGAGATGAACCAATGTAGTCAGAAGAAACGAGAGGTTCTTCTGTATAGCAAAGAACGTGTCCGTCAGCACCTTCTTTAAGTGCAGCGTTAACAGCTTCTACTGTTACAGGTTTTTCTGTTTCAAATACAACGTCTACTAAAGATACATCAGGAGTAGGTACACGCATAGCGAAACCATCCAATTTACCTTTAAGTTCAGGAAGAACCAAAGCTACTGCTTTAGCAGCACCAGTTTTTGTAGGAACAATGTTCAAAGCACCAGCTCTAGCACGTCTTGGATCTTTGTGGCCTGCATCAAGGATTCTTTGGTCTCCAGTGTAAGAGTGAACTGTAGTCATCAAACCTTTAACAATACCAAATTTTTCTTTGATAACTTTTGCAACAGGTGCAAGACAGTTAGTTGTACAAGATGCCATAGAAATGATGTTGTGTTTAGCAGGATCATATTCTTGTTCGTTAACACCTAATACAATTGTTTTATCTTCATTTGAAGCAGGAGCAGAAATGATAACTTTTTTAGCACCTGCATCGATATGAGCTTTAGCTTTTGTTGCATCTGTGAAGAAACCTGTTGATTCAACAACAACTTCTACACCCAAATCTTTCCAAGGAAGATTTGCTGGATCTTTTTCTGCGAAGAATTTAATTTTCTTACCGTTTACGATAATACCTTCTTCGTATGCTTCAACAGTACCGTCAAATTTACCCATAACTGAGTCATATTTGAAGATTCTTGCAGCATCTTCAGGTTTCAAACCAGGGTCATTGATAGCAACGTAATCAATTTCATCAAAGATACCTTCTCTGATTGCTGCTCTTAATGTGTTACGGCCGATTCTTCCGAAGCCGTTAATTGCAACTTTCTTAGCCATTTTTTAGCTCCTCTTCTTTTTACACTATGTATTAAATACACCCATGTTATAAATGAAACATGAATTATAATCAAGTTTGTACAGGAAAATTCCAAAACATTTTTATAAGAAATCCGAGCAAATAATAGACTTAAATCTGCTCAACAAAAATATTGAAGTCTTCACTATTTACAGTACGCAAAAAATCTATCCAATCTGTATAATAATCGGCCAATGCATTGATGTAACCGATAACAATTTCTTTGTATGATTGTTCCATCACAACCAGTGATGTTAAATCAGTTTTCCCATCATTATAGTTTTTCTTTGATATATCAATCAATTTTTCCGAATCTTTAACAAGTTTTTGTTTATAAAAAATCAAATTTTTCTGAGAATTTAAAAATTGTGCATACGCACTGTCCATTTCTTTTACAGCTTTATTCTTTACTGATTCGTAATTTATTTGTGCCTGCTCTACTTGAAGAGAGGCATTTTTTATTTCAGGTTTAAAAGTGTACAAAACAGGTATATTATAAACATTTGCACCTGCATAAGCACCTGCTCTGTATTCTCCGGTATCAGAATGATTTTGTGCCTGATAAGCATAACCACCAAAAAGTTCCACATCAGGAATTCTTTGTCTTGAGACAACAACTAAATTTTTCTTTGCTATATCAATTTCCTGTTTTGCAGCTCTTACATCCAATCTCTTTTCAAGAGCAACAGGTAAAATCTCGTTAAAAGAAGGCATTTTCTTATCACAATCAGGTGTTTTTAGCGAAATAAAAACAGTTTCCCCCGGCAAGTCATCCTCAAAAGCATCATAAACAATGTCAGCATCCTGATTAGTATTAAGAGCCTTATTAAAATCATTTCTTGCGGATTGTACGTTTGTTGATGCAGTATTAATTTGTGTAGCAATTTGATTTAGGGCAATTTGAGCTTGTATTACGTCTGTTTCAAGGACTTCGCCTGAACTATGCCTTTTCTTTGAAAGAGATAAAAACTCTTCAAGCAATTTTTCCTGCTCTTTTAGACATTGCAATATTGTCTTAGCACTCACTAAATCTACATAAGTCTCTCTGACATCCATTTCCAGTTCAAATTCTTTTATGTGGACATCAATATCTTTCTTCAACAGATTTGCCTGAGCAAGATGCTTACGAGGAGCTCTTTTTGCAATTTCTAATGTTTCAGACAGACCTATCTGCTGTGGATTGCCTTTACCTGAAGCCCCATAATTGTAGAACAAGTTAATCTCCGGATTTTGCAACTTATTTGCAGTTTTGACATTATTCTTTGCCAGCTCAAGATTTATTCTCTCCGATTGCAAATCCAGATTGTTAGTCAACGCCAGTTCTATTGCATCATTGAGATTTATCTTTTTCATTGTTTGAGAAAAAGCTCTATCGCCTAAACCCAATAACAGGACTATAGCCACAGCCGAGCAAACAAAAAAACTTATATTAAAAGTCATTTTCTTCATTTATTGTTCTGCACCCTCTGTAGTCTGTCCCGAATTGCTGCTCGAATTTTCCTTATAGAATTTGTATATAGAACTAAATGTCTGAACAGCTTTATTTTGTTTTAATTCCTGAACTTTTTCATTCTGTTCGATAACATTTTTTAAATCCTCTTTAACAGTTTCTTTTACAACGTTTTTCAATTCTTCTTTTGTTTTTGGCAAGGACTGCTGTATAGAATTTTGTAAAGAAGCCTGTTCATCTTCAATGGCTTCAGGCGTATTCAACCACTGAAACCTTTTAATAGTAGACGGAGGATTGTTCAAATTGCCGTTTAAAACAACTCTAAATGCTTGACAATTTTCTTGAGCAGGAGTAAGAGCAGGAATTTTGTCTAACTCAGCCTTATTCATCGCCGCATTATAGTTATTCAAAATATTGGATATTGAAGTACCAAACTTTGGCAGGTAAGAGGCAATTTTACTTACCGATACATCAGCAATAGGTCCTAAAGCCTTTGAAACTGCAGGCGACAACAATCCGCTAATCTGCAATGAAGATATCATGGAAAGAATATTAACATTACCGGTAATCAATAGGGACATATTGGGTCCTGACATTTTTACAGGATTCAACAAGGCAACCCCGTTTGTGATTTTTAAAGAACCGTTCAAATAAGAAAACTTGCCTGTATTGTACGGTGAAATAGTGTTTACCAGACTACCGACTTTTGTTGAAATAAAACTCTGAGACAAAAGGTTATCTGCCTTTAAGAAAGTTTCCAATCTGCCAAGACTTCCCATCTGTCCGTCTTTTATATCAAAAGTTACATTTCCGTTCAGTGATTTCATTTGCTGTTCATATGTAGACCCTTTTAATTTTAAGTCGGCATCAAAGTCCATATTGCCCATAATCTGGTCTTTCAATGCTGCAAATGTGGTAACGATAGAATTAGAGTTAATACTTTTACCTTTAATTTTGGCTCTAACTGCTGTAGTAGCAATGTTATAGTCAACATTTCCACTTATCGTTCCATCGTAGACAGTAGCTTTTAAATTACTGAGTTTGAACAAGTCATTTACAATGCTGAAATCCCCTAAAATGGAATTAGCAACAAAGTCGCCGCCTGCCTGTTTCATCTTTAATTTTTGAAAATCTATTGAACCGTTTGATATTTTAACAGGAAGCACAAGAGATTTTGTTCCTACAGAAGATGTTTTTGCAGTATTGGCAGGAGCAGGAAACATTTTAGCCATTTTGTCCATTGCTTTGAAAATATTATCAACATCAAACATTGCAGAGGTTATTTTCATAGATTTTATTAAAAATACGCTACCCAATTTGGTAGAAGCCTCAGTATCAATATTGAGAGATGTTCCTGATATATCAAGGTTTTGAATCTTGGCACCAAGAATTTGCTCATTTAACTCTAAATCAATGTCTTGAACCTTTGTGAGCAAATCAGGAATGTTTACATCTTTTACTGACACAAATCCTTTTAATAAAGGAGAAGCAACATCTCCCTTAATTGCAACATCTCCCTTTAAGGTTAAAGAAGATGTCGGCATAGCAGCATTTGACAAAACAACCGACTGAGGTATTGAAAAATTAAGTTTCAACAACGGATGACTTGAAGAAACAGATTCAACAACACCTGATATACCCGTTATTTTAGTTGCACCCTTTTTATTATATTCAAAATCAGAGCGAACAGTATTTTTGTTTGCCATATACAAAGAAGCGTCTGAAAGATTAATATTGTCATCAGCATAGGATAAGGCTACGTTCACAAATCCCGGTTTATTAAGCATACCTTTAACTATTACAGGTGCAAAATAATTTGCAGAGCTACTGTAGGCTTGTGAATTCAACTCTATATTCTTATCATTGCCGCCAATTTTAACATCAACAGGAATTATCCCTGCTGCAGCAATAAAAGAACGATATTCTTTCGGCAAAAGATTTTTTATATCCTGAGCTTTAACAGAAGCATCAGCTTTTATATCTATCTTCATTTTTGATGCATAGTCTTTTATAGAACCCGAGACATCAGCTTTTGAAGAATTCATGGTAACAGTGAACGGAACAATTTGTATGTCGGATTGATTAACATCAATTTTCACAACTGGAGCACTGATTTTCAATGCAGGGTTATGAATACTAAACACTGAACCGTTAAGGGTAATATTTCCATTATAGTGAATACCCTTAGACACTGTTTTAGTTTTTATCTTAGTTTCTGTGGAATTGTTAGCAAAAGAGAATGTGCCAAATCTGTCTTTCAACAACAACTTTTCTAAAACTACATTAATATCAGGCTCAACTTCAGAAAGAGCTCCTTTTATCAAAACATCCAAATTTAAAATTCCGCTTTGTAAGATATAGGCTTTTTTGATATCAACGGGAGCAAAAGCATTAAAAATAGGAGCAATATTAATATCACCGGATTCAACAGAAATATCGGCAACTGCCTTTGAATCAATTTTACCTTTCATAGCAAATTTAGTTGAATTAACAAGAGCAGAAGCCTTTTTAATATTGAGAGCATTATTTGAAAAATCCAAATCTGCCCCGATATTTGTAATATTAACCGGCACTTTTTTGTGAGAAATATACCCATCAACAACCTTTAAGAAACCTGATGATTCAAACTTTTTAAGGTCAGTATTTAATGCAAAATCCGCATTAATATAGCCCTTAGTGCTAAAATCTACCAAATCATTTTCTATATTCAAAGAATTTAAAAGAGCCATACAAAAATCTTTTATACTTAAAAAAGTAATTTTGTCTGTTTTAAAGTTAATATTTATTTTCGTACTTCTTGAATGTTCAATATCAGCTAATAATGTAGCGTTTTCATCGGTATTCAAATAAAGTTTTGAATCAATATTTGTATTATGTCCGGTAGAATTTAAACGGAAAAAACTATCCGGTAACTTTTTGTTGTTCAGTTTTATACTCAATTTTTCAACATCAAGATTACCGTATAAATCAACATGTCCTTTATGCTCTTTCGCTTCCAAATCTGCAACTATATCCGCAGACGGAGAGTATTTAACAATTTCGTTTATAAAATCTATTTTGGGAATTGCAACAACTTCTTTGTCATCGACAGATGTGGAATTCATTGCCGGCCAAAAACTTGCAAATTTTATATCATAATTGACATTTTTTACATCATTAATATACAAACTACCCTTTGAATAAACACTAAAATGCTTATTAATTACAGAATCATCAATAACAAACTTTTCTCCTTTTGCAGAAAGGACATGTTTTGTTTTTTCATCTTTTATGTTGATAGCATAGTTATTAACTGTAACTACAGGTAATTTTGAAGCAATTTTTATAGGTAACTCAGTACCATTCTGAACAGAAACATCATTTTGTGAAGAAGAAGAAGAATCAGCCGTAAAATAATTTACAATATCAAAATTCCCGTCTTTAAGATAAACAAGATTAATTTCAGGAGAATCGATTGTAACATCAGAAACTTTTAAAGTTTTAAAAATAAGAGGAAGCAATGAAACCTTGACTACCGCAGAATCTGAAGAAATGATTTTCTCCCCATTAGGATAAGAAACAGCAAGTCCGTCAATCTTCACACCTGCTTTAAGAAGAGGAGACGTTACTATTTTTATATTCTTGATATCATAAGAAAGTTTGGTGTTGTCCTCAAGAATTTTGCTTATATCATCCTTGTAATTGTTCAAATTTATTACATTAGGCAATACAAACAAAAATAAAACATATAAAACTGCAAAAATACCAAGAACAATCGCAGCAAACAGCTTATACTTCAACAAAAACTTCATAAACCGCCCCTTATTCAGATATACACTATAAAAAGCCAAAACCGACTATTTATAGCACTTTCATCCTTATTAAAAATTTTACACTAACCTTTTTAATACAATTACAATACTTTAAGTATTCGTATAAATCAAGGATTCTAAAAGCATATGTTTTAATTATTAAAAAAAATGTTATAATTTGAATAATAAAAATTAATGGTTGGATAGATATTTAGGTTCTGGAAAGGAAATAGACATGAAAACTACGTTAAAAAAATTTAGCGCATTGCTGCTTGTTGCATCATTTATCTCTATGAACACTCCTTTATTATCTGCATATGCGGAAGAAACAGCAAATCAAAACGAAATAAAAGCAGTTTCTCAAATTCAAATGAAATCAAAAATAGAACATCTTGAAACCTACAAAAAAACAGAAATTAATACAGTAAATATAACTGATAAAAAAGCAACAATAGCACAAGGAAATGTTATAAAAATAGCTTTTGCACAAAGTTTTTCAACAAAAACAGCAAAAGTCGGTGATAAAGTTACCTTTGTTCTAAAGGAAGACCTAAAAACAGAAGAAGCAAGAGTTCTTTTACCTGCAGGAACAAAGATAATCGCAACAGTACAAGAAGTTATCCCGACAAAAGTGTGGAACAGAAATGCACAAGTACTGCTTTCATTGGGAGAGATTATATTGCCCGACGGTACAACAGGGAATATTTCAGCAAAAGTCCACTCTAAAAATGCAATGCTAAAACGTTCCGCTTGGGCAGCAACAGGCAAGGCAGCTCTATGGACAGTGGGATTATTTGGCGTTGGTGCAGGTATCGGTGCGGCCATTGGTGCAGCAGCCAGTGCAGTAGGTACAGGTTGTTTGGCTATCGGTATGCCTGTCGGCGGTGGTCTTGGTGTTATAATCGGCTCTGCATCAAAAGGTTTGAATTATAACGCAAAAGCTGGTAAAACTATTTATATAGAATTAACACAAGATTTAGACATTTGTTACTAAATAACGAGGAAAAACAATGAAAGATACTTACGAAACCATTAATTGTCCCGCTTGCGGAAAACCAATGAAAAAAGTTTTTTTAGAAAACCAAGACTTTTTTGTAGACGTTTGTCTGGACGGATGCGGAGGTATATGGTTTGATAATCGAGAACTGCATAAGGTAGATGAACAGGATAACGACATCACAAATTTACAAAACGCATATAAAGGAAAAACATTCCAAAAAGTTGACAAAACTGATGATAGAATTTGTCCGCTTTGTAATGTAAAAATGGTAAAAAACTACGTTAGTGCAAAACAAGAAATTTCCATTGATGAATGTTATTTATGCGGCGGCAAATTTTTTGATTATCAAGAACTTGAACAGATGAGAAACCAATACGAAGATGAAGATGATCGTATTGCTGACATAAAAAAACTTGCCCAAGATTCGGTTAGAATGGAATTGATGCTCAATCAAGTTCTTTCAAAAGACAATGTTCTTGACTAGTTTTTTAACAACTTATTAACCTCTGTTTTATATATATCAACATGAGGCTGTAATACTTCAGGGAGTACCGAGTTATTTTGCTCATTATTCCCTGAATTATTTTTTAGTTGACGAAGAATCATGCCTGTATAAATAGTTTCAAAATGTTTCATCTCAATAAACTCTGCAACAGACTCAGGCGAAAAATCTTTTAAGGTAATCTTTGATAGAGGGTGCCTTTGACTGTATGCCTTAAGA
This sequence comes from Candidatus Gastranaerophilales bacterium, assembly GCA_944326555.1. GTDB lineage: Bacteria > Cyanobacteriota > Vampirovibrionia > Gastranaerophilales > Gastranaerophilaceae > Limenecus. The sequence goes on from CALVEK010000006.1 coordinate 57,822, forward strand.
CTTCCGTCAACAAGAGCGTTGTACAGCTTGTATTGTTCACTTTTATCGTTTTTTACAACATTGAAAGTGTAAAAAGAATCTTTATTATTTTCATCCAAATCAGCTTCTGTTGAATTGTGTAAAAATGCAGGCCCCAAAATATCACCAGACATTTTATACAAAGATTTTAGGGATTCTTTTTTCAATTGTGTATTCCAAAGAGTTGTTCCGTCAAATCTGTCGCCAAAATAATAATCATATTGATTTTGCTTTCCGCTTAAAACAGATTCCACATTAAATAGAGCCCTTTGCAAAGCAGGATTCTTAGTTATATCAGGATTAAGAAACTTTTTTTGAGCACTCAAAGAAGCCTCAAGCATTCTTTTCATCTCATCTTTTGACAAACCGCAATAAGCAAGGGCAACAAGAGTATGGTCATCAAAAGCACCAAAGCGGCCGCCGCAATCATCGTGAATTATTCCACATTTATAACCTTTTGACTCAGCTATCTTTCTCAATTTACTTTTATTCGAATCCTTGTCAGTTATACAAACATAGTTATCAAAGTTTTGAGGAAATAATTTTTGTACGGATTCAAAATCATAAGCAGGTTCAAGCGTAGTACCTGATTTTGATGCAACCAATACTGCGGCTTTGTCTTTTTCTTTAATATTATTTTCAACAAATTCTTTAATACTGTCAGGATCGGCAGCAGAAAGAAAACATGCTTTGTCTTTGAGTCCGTACAAAGATAAAAGATTTTCTACAGTATGTTTTGAACCGCCAATACCTATAACGGCAAGTTTTCCGCCACCTTTTTGCTTTAGCGAATCAGCAAGTGAGTATATCTCATCAAGTCTTTTTATTTGCGTTTCAGGCAGAACTCCTATCCAATTTAAAACCTGCCCTGTTTGTCCTGCTCTTGTTTTAAGATCTAATGTAGTAATCTTTGCAACATCTGAGTACTTTTTTACCATCTCATCAACAGAAATAGTATTAAAAAACTCAACACCAGTATTTGATGGATAACTCATATTTGACATATATGCAATTAGAGTAGGCACAGGCACAGGTGCCTGTTTTTGCTGCACAACATCAGTTTGAGACTCGTTTGAAATTGATGATTTAAAAGGAATTCCCAAATTTTTTTGCGGATATATATTAACTGAATTAATCTTTGCTATCATAGTTTTTCAAAAGCCCCTAAAAAATTTTTTATGCCTTAGATTCCGAATAAATTTATATTTTTTTACAAAAACATGGTAGAATACTTAAATGATGAAATTAACACAAAGTCAAGAAGATTATCTGGAAGTAATTTACACGGAATCCCAAAAAAAAGGGTCTGCGAAAGTTACGGATATTGCTAACATATTAAATGTAAAAAAGGCTTCTGTAACAGGAGCATTGAATAATCTTTGTGAAAAAGGTTTGATAAATTATGCCCCCTATTCATCAATAACCCTTACAGAGAAAGGAGAAAAAGCGGCAAAAAAGATTCTTTTAAGACATGAAGTTATGACAAATTTCTTTAAAAAGATACTTGATTTATCTGAAGAAGAAGCTGCAGAAAATGCCTGCAGGATGGAACACATAATGAGTGAGGAGATGTTTAGAAGAATTCACTCTTTTTCTCACTTTATTCAGGATTACTCAGAAAGCAATAAAGAATTTAAACAGCAGCTAAAGAATCTTTTTGTCAAATAAATGTTATACATTATACATTAATAAGCTCTTTGACCTCTTTTCTTTTAATCTTTCTGGTTGTGGTTTTTGGCAAGGGGTCCTTTCTAACAATAATATTGACCGGACGTTTGTAAGAAGCAAGACGAACTGACAGTGCTTTTACCTCTTTTCTCACTGCAGATTCCAGTTCAACATCATCAGTAAATAAAGAACAATAATGTTCTGTAGGAACAATTACTGCCACAATATCTTCGGTCCCCTCTTTTGCACCGGAAGTGCGAGAAGAACCAAACACACAAACTTCCGCAAAATTTTCACTTTCTCCGAGAACAGACTCAACTTCTTCGGGGAAAACTTTTTTGCCACCTGAAAGAACAATCATATTCTTAATCCTGCCTGTTATATGAATATGTCCGTCTTTGTCTATGTTTGCAATATCGCCTGTGTGTAACCACCCGTCAGACGTAATTGTTTCTGCCGTCAAATCAGGTTGATTATAATACCCTTTCATAACGGAAGGACCTTTCAACATAAGTTCACCTGTTGATTCATCAATTTTTGCTGCTACACTTTTTAGAGGTCTGCCAACTGACGCAATATCATTTCTTTTATCATAATTTACACTGACAACAGGACTCGTTTCCGTAAGCCCATAACCTTGGAATACTCTTATACCGATTGTCTCAAAAAATTCACCTACAGAAACATCTAAAGGTGCTCCTCCTGATATACACCCGAAGAAATTTCCTCCAAACTTTTTGTGAATCTTAAAAAACATTAATTTTCTTATTCTGTAAGAAGGAATATATTTTGAAACCGCTAACATCAAGTTAAAAATCATACTGACAAAAGGTCCCGCATTCTTTATCTCAGCCTCAATTCCTGATTTTAAAAGTTTTAAAAATGCAGGTACTACAATCATAAAATTAATATTTTTCTCCTGCATTATACTGAGAATATCTTTGGGTTTCAGACTCTTTGTATAATAAATAGACAACCCCCAACTCAATATCATTGAAAATCCGACGGTGAGTTCGAAAAGATGATTCATCGGTAAAATAGAAAGAATTGAAGAAATCTTTCTTTTCCCAAAGAAATTTTTGTATAAAGATGACATATCATTCAGTTGGGTCAACATATTTTCAAAAGAAATTTCGACACCCTTTGGTGCACCTGTCGTGCCTGAGGTATAAATAATCAAGGCTGTTGCTTTAGAACTTCTGTGCCTCCATTTTGCCTCATAGTTGTTTGGTAAAGAATAAACAGAAGAAATCTCTGAATCTCCAGAAGAATCATCAAAAGAAATAATATGTTTTATAGACGGAACTTCATTTTTAAGTTCTTTCGCCATCTGAACAAATGATTGAGAGACAATAATAACAGAAGGTAAACAATCAAGCAGTATAGATTTTAATTCATACTTTGTTAACTTAATATCCAATGGAACAGTAGTCATCCCCGACATAACAGATGCAAACACACCTGCACCAAACTCGGGTCTTGATTCAGAAAGAATAGCTAATCTTTCGCCTTTTTTTACAGCCAAATCATTTATCAAATAGCAGGCAATTTTTCTGGATAGACGACCTATTCCCTTGTAAGTAAATTCTTTCCAGCCATGAGCCGTTCTTATACCCAGCGCAATACGATTTTGATAATCGTCTGTTTTATGTTCCAAAAATAATAGAATATTTCTCGCAGATTTTTCCATTTTTTTGTCTAAGCATTTTTTATCAATACCCATTTTTCACCCCACTACACAACTGGCAATATTATAAAGCTATATCACTTTTCTTTTCCAATGTATCTTTTATACTTTGAATAAATTTTTTGGAATCATCATCGGCACTGGCCCAGTTAACGGAACATATTGCTCTTTGAACCCAAACTAACTGTTGGAAAAACTTATTTTGAGAATTCAAAGCGGCAAGTTTTGACTCCAAATAAATATTTTGAGCATCAACGAGCTGAGCAACAGGTGCTTCGCCGACAAGATATTTTTTCTTAACAGCTTTGTAATTTTCTTCGGATGTATACATCGCCTTATAATTTTTTTCGATACTGAAATAAGATGCAATTGCTCTATTGATGATATCTCTAATTTGAAGTTCAATCTCAGTTTTTGCCTCATCCTGATATCTTTGTAATTCTTTCTTTTCTGCATCTATACGCATAATTTCGGCAATTTTAGTACCACCTTCAAAAGGCTTCCACTGAGCAAAAATGCCAAGCTGTCCGTTTGTGGCATTTGCGTTTGGAATAACAACAGGAGGAAACATTCCGCCAGGCAAAGTTACAGCCATGGGACGAGTAAACTCTCTATTCATTAAGGATGTATATGTATAAGTCAATTTCGCATCAGGCAAAATAAATTTTTGATAATACATATTCCTTTCATAATCTTTCATTTTTATCGCTGCTTTTAATTTTGCAAGTTCAGGAGCCACTTCAAATGCTCTTGCAGCAAGCATCTCTGTAAATTTTTCAAGAGATTGCGGCGTTGATACATAGTCTATTATGTTGATATCTTTTGTATAAAAAGCCGGATCCATAGCAGTCAAAGGAGCAAGCTCAAAATCTTCCCTTTGATCTTGGTATAACAACTTGTTTATAGCAATCTTAAGATTCTTATACTCAGCCGTCATATCCAACAACTTTTGTTCATGTACGTTAAGTTGAGAAGCCCATCGCATAACTTCTTCCTGACCGCATTTACCCATTTGCTGGCGGACTCTTGCCATTGCAAGAATTTCTCTTGATTCTTTTACATATTCTTTTTGTATAGCAATGGCATTTTGAAGCATAAGAGTATCAATATAGGTTATGGCAATATCTATACCCATATTTTGCTCCATCAGGAACTGTTCATGTTTTTGAAAATCAAATTGCTTCTTTTTAACCAGAATATTGGTAACAAGTGCAGGAGAATAAATAACTTGTTCTATTCCCATTTGGAATACACCTGTTTTTTCAGGATATAAAAGTCTGGCACTATCAGCGTATGCCTCGTTGTACTGCTGATAGCCCAATGTTATACCGAAAGTCGGTAAATATCTTAATGCTGCACTTACTGCTGAACGTTTTGCGGCTTTTACAAGCAATCTTTTTCTTTCTATATCAAGGTTCTGTTTTTCTAATGTACTAAAAACAGTTGAAAGGTCGTAAGTTTTAACCTTTTTATTCGAGATTACTTCCGCATTGTTTAAAATTCTAAGATGAGGCTCATATCCTATAAGTTCTGCCGTATCAGCATTTATATAAAAAATTTCATCTTCGTAAAACATTATCTTGTCAGATTTTTTAACTTCCCCCTTTAGAGCACCTTTTATGTTAAAAGAGGTTGCCTCAGCGACTTTTCTATCCAAATCGTACGCTCCTGAACCAAGCAGAACCCCCATTTCAACATCTTCTTTTCCCAATGTAGAAAATGTTGGAATCTTAAGCTCATTCAAGTGTCCGATTAAATGCTGCCTTTCGTCCGAAGACAAATTAAATAATGGTGTTAATACAACTGCATCAACATCTTTGGGTATACTTGCAAAAGTCTTATCTATGTCTTTTGTAACAGGAACTATTACAAAATTAATTCCCTTAAGCTTAGGTTCAATAAACTTATGCCAATCTCGTCTTGTTTTGTAGTAATTTTCATTCATAAGAATTGCAACTTTTTGGAAATTAACCAGCTTTTGAAAAGCATAAATTCCTTTTACTGACTGTTGGACAGGGTTAAAAAAACCATCACCAAAATCTCTTAAACCATATTGATCAATAGTTATGACAAATTTCTTTTTTGAAGACATGCTGTTGTAATATTTAGAACTCAAATACCCAAGAGACACAACCATAGTTGCATCAGAATCTATTGCCTTATCACTGGCAGCTTTAACGCTATCTTTTGTCCAATTACCGACAAAAACGAGATTAGAAGGGAACTCTGCTTTATAATCGGGAGCAGTAGAGCGTGTTATTGTCGTCTTAAATTGTTTCAAAACTTTTTCATTCTTGTCGGATGGACCGTCAAAAACAAATGCATACTTTATGGTCCTTGCGTTTTTACTGTAAACTATGGGTTTATCAGGCTTTGCACAAAAAGATTGAGCAGCCAACACAGATGATGAATGCATAATAAAAAACACAAGCAACAGCAAGCCACAAAAAAGCTTCTTCATAAAACTCTCCCTAAACACTATATTCAATTTTCCAGACCATATAAACAGAAATAAAATATTAAGATAATTCTATTAGAAAAATCAAAAAAAGTTAAAAAGTATACACTTATTTACTTAACAAAAGTTTATAACTATTATATAGATCGCCATTCTACCCTTAAAGAGCACAATTCTTCCTTAGAGGAAGAATCAATTAAATGATGTGTAGTAACACAATCATCTTTTTGAACATTTGATATAACTTTACCGCCAAGAGAAATCTCTTTTCTGTATTTTATATCTATTACTTTCGGTGAATTATTCAATCTGAATTCGTAAGGGATTGTCTCTAAAGCCCATACAATATAATTGCTGTTATTTGCATGTTTATTTACATCAATATCATCAAATCTGATGTCAAATTCTTTTGAATACAGAATATTTTCAACAGGCAAAACTTTCATATACTCTAAATCAGAATCTCTCTTTTCAAATGGAATCATCATATTAAGTATTTTAGCAGCAGGCAACACACGTCTTGAGTCCATATCAATCAACGCCCAAGTAGAAACAGCTTTACCCAACAACTCTCCCTGATTTGAATACAATTCAAAATCACGAAACGCATATAATTTGGATACCCCTCTGGGTTCTGTCTTTATAACAATCGACGGTAAATTTTTTATCTCTTTATAAAGCTCAATATGATACTTTAAAACAACCCAAGCATAATTGTGAGAAAAAACAAAGCTCGGTCCAAACCCCAAAGACTCAGCACTCAATGTTGCAATATCTTGCAAAAAATTTAACAACGAAGATTCTTTTAAATCACCGTTTAGGTTTTGTTCATAGTATTTTATTTCATATTCTTTTGAATAGACCAATGATTCAGCAATCATAAAAAACTCCAGAACTTTTATTCAGAAGGCATAGGGGCTTCTACTTTTGGTGCTTTATTCTTTTTATATTTTACTTTCTGGAAAAGAAAAATCAAAGGAATCAACAAAACCAGCATCGCCGCATAAATCTTAAAACAATCCATGTAAGCAAGAAGTGTTGACTGTTGCACAAGTTGCTTATAAACAACAACATTTGCTTTTATGTCGGAAAGAGCAAGACCGGACATATTTGCGATACCTGCATGAATAGCATTTAACTTTTCAACATAACCGGAATGTGAATAAGTTAAATTTCTAATCAAATGTGTCTGATGAACCTGACTCATACGAGAAACCATAGTCGCAACGGCAGACGTTCCAATTGCACCACCAACACTTTTTGCAAGGTTAAAAACACCTGTTGCATTTGTCATTTGACTGTTTTTTAAGGTAACAAAAGCAATTGTCATAAGAGGTATCATCACAAGAGAAAAAGCACACCCGCAAATTACATTGGGCAAGATAATATTTCCCATTGCTATCTGCAAATTGAGTGTTCCAAAAAGAATATTAGAAAAAGCAAGAACAAGCATACCGACAGCAATAACCCAACGCTGATCAACTCTATTGGCAAGAATTGCACAAATAACAAGACCTGCAAGAGACCCAAAACCTCTCGGGCTTATTGCCAACCCGCTTAATGTTGCAGTATAACCCATCAACTGCTGTAAAAATAACGGTAAAATTGCAAGAGTTGAGTACAATACCGCACCAATAACAAAATGCAGCACAGTACCAATTGCAAAGTTTTTATCCTTGAATACTCTCAAATCAACAATAGGTTCTTTAACAACCAACTCTCTGATAACAAAAGCAATAAATGTAACAGCAACAAGCGTAGCAGACCATCTTACCCAGCTTGCACCAAACCAATCGGACTTTTGTCCGTTATCAAGAATTATCTGTAAAACAAACAGCCATATTGTTAAAAATATGAAACCCCAATAATCAACAGATTGAACCTTTCCTTTTTTGGCATAAGGAGGATCCTCTATAAATTTTTTGATAAGCCATAAAGATACAAAACCTATTGGGACATTAATAAGAAAAATCCAATGCCAAGAGTATGTATCAGTAATCCACCCACCCAAAGTAGGGCCTATAATCGGGGCAAAAATCACCCCAAACCCAAACACAGACATCGCAACACCACGATCTTCAGGAGGAAATTCTTCCATCATAACAGCCTGTGCAATCGGCATAATAGCGCCACCGCCTATACCTTGTATAACACGAGCAAATATAAGCATTGTCATACTTGTTGCAAACCCGCACATTGCAGAAGCCAGCGTGAACATAAGCGTTGATAATAAAAGAAAATTTTTACGACCCATTAATGTCGAAAACCAGGCCGTTGAGGGAATTATCACACCATTAGCAACAAGATAACTCGTCAAAACCCATGTCGACTCGTCCCTAGTTGCAGAAAATGTTCCTGCAATATGAGGCAATGCAACATTAGCAATAGAAGAATCCAACACGACCATAAATATTGTGAGCATAACCGCACCGGCACTGTACCATGGGTTCCTTGATGCCGTTAACTCTTCTTCATTTATAATTGCTTCATTACTCATAATAAAAATCCGTTATAACAAATGAAGTCTACAAATAGGATACTTCATTAACTATTGTTTATTATAATGGTTCTTAGATTTTATTTTAACAATACCTTTGGTACAACACTCATACCTGGCTCGATACTGTATTGAGGATCAATCTTAGATGTAAATACAATCTTTACAGGTACACGTTGTACAACCTTTACATAACTGCCTACAGCATTTTCCGGAGGGAACATGCTGGCTTTTGCACCGGTGCTTGATTGAATTGAATCAACAACACCCTCTAACTTTAAATGAGGATATGCATCAACCTTGATTTTTACTTTTTGTCCGACTCTGATTTTATTCAACTGTGTTTCTTTAAAGTTTGCTACAACCCATCTTTTGTCAGGGACTATAGAAAACAAAGGTGCACCGGCGTTTATATAAGCACCCTCTTCTGCAGAACGGTTAGTAATTTTCCCATCTTCTGAAGCAAATATTTTTGTGTATGAAAGTTCCAATTTTGCTTGATTCATTACAGCGGCCAATCTTCTTAATTCTGCATCGGCAACCTTATTTTTTTCCTTTGAAAATACTTGTTGTTGTGCTGTTGCATAGTTAGCTTTTGCTAAATCATATTTTGATTTTGCCTTGTCATATTCTTGTTTTGACACAGCACCTTTATCATAAAGCCCTTTGTATCTTTCATAATCAAGTTGTGCTACTTTCAAATCAGTTTCTGCTGCATTTTTGTCAACTACTGCAGATTTTTGCTTGTATAAAGCCATTTCATAAGCAGCTTTTGCCTGTTCATATCTTACTTTATAGTCTCTATCATCAATAGTTAACAACAACTTTCCTTTTTTAACATGGTCGTTATCATCAACATACAATTTTTCAATTATGCCTGTAACCTTAGGGCTAACTCTTATTATATGCCCCTCTATAAAAGCATCATCTGTTGTTTCAAAAGAAGAAAAGTACATCCAACCTAAAAGACAAACAACAACAGCTATTATTGAAGGAATCACAAATCTCTTTTTAACAACTTTTTTTGTTCTTTTCTTTTTTACAACTTTATCTGATTTTTCAGCCATAACTTCTTCGTTTTGAATATTATTATCTTCCATCTTTACCTCTTTATGAATTTAGTTTATATTCATCCTCAATATTTTTTCTAACTTTTCTTAAAAGAACGACAAGAGTATAAATTTCCTCATCTGTCATACCTCTATACTGAGCAGCATTCATTCTATCTTTTAACGGCTTTGCTACCTCAACATTTTTCAGACCTTTTTCAGTCAAGTACACTTTTAATATTCTTCTGTTGTTATCGTCTTTTTCTCGTCTGATATATCCGTTAGTTTCCAAGATATCTATCATTCTGGTTATATTAGGACGATCTTTGCCCAATATATTAGCTATCTGAGTCTGGTACAATCCGTCAGTCAGCGACAAAAGGAGTAATATACCAAACTGTTCACGTGTGATATCATTCAACCCATGATTTTTTAAAACCTTTTGACTTGCCGCTCTGTATATAGAAGAAGTCAAAGCCATTTCAAGACCTAAATCTATATCAATACCTTTTATTTTTTTCAATTTATTAACCCACCAAATGTTATTATGACAACAATTGCTATGCTAACATAATTATCTAAAAAAAACAAGAAATAAACAGCCTATTTACGGACATAAATAAAGTGAACAAAAAATTTTTCAAACTAAAAATTATAACAATACTTTTAACTTTCGGATTAAGTATAAGCAGAGGCCTTTGCAATAATTTGGATGAATTAAAAAAAGAACCGTTGCAAACAAAATCCGCGAAGTTACAATGCAACTGTGAACAAAACCTGTACGCAATAAATATCAACTGGTGGGACAACTTTAATGACCCATACCTAAAAAATTATATTTGCCAAACAATAGAAAAAAATCATGAATTAAAAAAAGCAGCACTTAAAACAGAAGAATACAGGCAAGCACTGAGACAAATACAATCAAGGGAACTTCCTACACTAACTTTCTCCCCAACATTTGCAAGAATAAAAACAGCCAGAAATGAAATTGGCGATATAGAATTTGCACAGACAAGAAGCAACATATATGTATTGCCTCTTGTGGTAAGGTATGAAGCTGATATTTTCTTAAAAAATCACAACAAAACAAAATCCGCAAAGCTGGAAAAAGATTCTTGGGAATATAAACAAAAAGCAGCTAATATCTTAATGGCATCAGATGTTGCAACAGTTTACATAAATATTATCAAACTCGATAAAACTATAAAAAGTCAAGAAAAGATAGTAAAAATAAGAAAAAAAGTTTTTGAATTGACAAAAGAACGAAACATAGCGGGACTGTCATCGACCTATGAAGTAACATCAACAGATAAACTCTACACGCAAGCAAAAATAGAATTAAACGATTACAAAAGACAAAGAGATATTCTTTTACACCAACTTGCAGTATATATAGACTCTAGCCCGACGATGGCAGAAAACCTAAAAAGAGGAGATTTTGATAAACTTGAATATAAAAAAAATATTCCCAAAACCATTTCCTCGGAGGTAATTAGTTTTAGACCAGATATCATAGAAGCAGAAAACAATCTTAAAAAAGCAAAAATTGACATTAGAATTGCAAAAAAAGAATTTCTGCCAACTGTTCAAATTCTTGGAGTAGCAGGATATAGCTCTTTGCTTCTTGAAAGACTTTTTGACTGGAAAAACATAATAGCGCTAATTGGTGTCGCTGCTTTTGAAAAAATTTACACTGGCGGCTATAACATGGCAACACTTAGAATTAAAAAAGTACAATTTGAAGAACTTTTGGAAGACTATAAACAAAGAGAATTAAATGCCTTTCAGGAAATAAGTGATGCCCTGTCTTACATAGAATTTGACACCCAAAAGGATAATGATAATACCAAAAAGATATATCTTGAAAAAAAGAACTTAAAATTATTACAAGAAAGACTAAAAGCCGGTATTATCTCTTACCTTGATTACATCCAATTTGAAGAAAGATTGTTAACTTTACAAACAGAACAGAACAATTCAAAAGCACAAAGATTGATAGACTATATAACACTGTTCAAAGTAACAGGGACTAAACTTTAAAATGCTGTTTGATTTGCACCAAACAGCATTTTAAATAAATTATCTGTATTATCTTTTACAAGTTATTTTGTAGTTTTTTGTGAGTTTTGAGTATCAGGCAAGTCATTTATACATTCTGCTTGAGAAGCATACTCATGTACTTTTTTAGTAGTAATTCTCTTGTTATTCAAACAAGCAGAACCTGCAACACAACCGCCTTCACAAGCCATAATTTCTATAAGATTACCTTCAGGACAAGCACCTTTCTTTGCCCAACCCTTTAAATCTCTAACAGACTTAGGATTCAATCCGTTTACACAAGTAGGATAGAGTTCCGGGAATTCTTTCAATGCAACTTTAACAGACTCGGCTACGCCGCCTGTTACAGCGAAATTTTTACCCTCTTTAGATGCTTTATCTGCAAATTCATAATCCGAACAATTTGCAACTTCTATATTCATTGCTACAAATAGAGCACCCATCTCTTCAAAATTGATTACCAAATCAGTATATTCATCCTTTAGTGCTTCTTTTCTTTTAGCAACACAAGGACCAACAAATACAGTAACGGCATCAGGGTATCTTTCCTTAACAATTTTTGCCGTATAATGCATCGGAGTTCTCGTCTCAGAGCGGAAAGGTTTCATTTCAGGAATATGCTTATCCACCAACTCATTGTAAGCAGCACAACAAGATGTTGTCATAAATTCCTGACCGGCTTCCATTCTTTCTTTGTAGTCTTCAGCTTCAGTTCTTGCAGTAACATCAGCACCTTGCGCAACCTCAAACACTTGAGAGAATCCGCAATCAACAAGTGCTTGTGCAATCTTATTTACAGAAACAGGTAACTGACCGACTACGGCAGGTGCCAACATAGCAATAACCTTTTTGCCTGCTTTTATTTGTTTTAATACATCTATAATTTGACTCTTTTCATGTACGGCAGCAAACGGACAAGCACCAACACAAGCACCGCAACTGATACATTTATCAAAATCAATTACGGCATGTCCCATTTCGTTTTTGTGTATTGCTCCAACAGGGCAAGCATCTTCACAAGGAACTTTTAGTCTTACAATTGCACTGTAAGGACAAACAGACATGCACATTCCGCAATTTTTACATTTTTCGCCATCAATAACAGAACGTCCGTCTTTTATTGAGATTGCGCCAAATTTGCAAGTAGAAACGCAAGGTCTTGCAACGCAACCCTGACAAAGTTCCGTAACATATACACGACTTGGAACACATCCTTTACAAGCCGCATCTACGACCGTCAAAATATTTTCATCAGGAGCTGTTCTTTCCAACGACTGTTTTGCATACTCGTTCAAAGATGTCATCTCATCATCAGTCTCGACGCTAACACCTAAACCGGCAATAGCACGTTGACGCAAAATAGCTCTCTCTTTATAGATACAACATCTATAAGGAGCATCACCGTTTTTAGGTCTCATCTGAAAAGGCAACTCTCTTATATTGCCCATTTCTTGGTTAATAAAAGCTCTAATAAGCCTAACTAACACTTCTCTTTTTATGTGCGTTGTATTACTGTTATCCATTGATTTTACTTTCTATCGCTTTCAATACTTTCTCAACCGTAGCCTCTGAAATAATTTCGCCATCAACTTTAACGAAAGGAGCTTTCATGTAAGTGGCATTTTTACACAAGTCCAGACATGTATGAGCCTTAACTTCTACTTTATCTCTATACTGTGGAGGGATAAGTGATTCTATCTCTTGCAGTTTTGATGCACCCATAACAAAACAAGTTGTACCAAAACATAAATCTAAACTAACTTTTCCTGATTCTTCCATTTACTTCTCCTAGTCATTTAGCGGATTTATTACTTACATCAGATAAACTTAAGGTTTACCTTTTTAATATAACGTCCTGATAAAATTTTTTCCAGTTGTTTTACGACATTTTTACGAATTTCCAATTCCAAAGGCAAATCAGGGTCATAATGTGCCTGATTCAACTTTGAACCAATCATAAACTCAATGACATCCGAATCCAATAAAAGCTCAATTAATCTACCTGCCGCATCATCAGGCCACCTGTCGTATCCCTCATTCAAATACTCAAGGACTTTGGTTAACGTCAAAATGCCCTCTGTAATAAGATCAACTCCCTCCATATGAGAGCATGCGGGAAGCATACCTTTATTGTATTTTTCAGTAGTTATTTCTCTATTAAGCTCTCTGGACAAAATATTAGCTGTTGTTCCGCCAACTATCGCTTTTTTTCCGTCAAAGTCATCAAAAATCTTTGCATATTCAGCATCTCTATCCTGACGATACGGCGGACCAGTAAAGATTAGCAAGTTTCTTGGTTTTCTAAAATAAAGAATCAATGCAGAAACATCATCCTTTGCTTTTCTTTCAGGTTCTTTTCTTATTGCCTCTTTAACTATTTCACAAGCAAGATGACTACTGGAAATGGTAGGGTTTCGTCTTACTTCATCCAAGACAAAATTTATCAATCCTTCTCGTCTCCAACCAAGACGATACTCTTGAGTTCCCATACCTGACTGAGTTACGCCATCAGAACAAAAGATAAGCCTATCTTCTGGCTCCAATTTAAACTTATACAAATGCATGTGTCTGTTAGTAAATTTTTTAGATGTAATTACAACAGGTTCATGTTCAACTATTTGACCATTTCTAATATGTATAAAATCAGGATTACCTTCCTCTACAATTCTGATATACCCTTCATCCGTACATTCAAAAGCAGAGAAGGTTGCATAACTGATTTTTCGGACCTGACAAACAGGCAAAGAGTTCATAATTACCTCAGTGGCTTTTAGAATATCTTTACCTTCTTCAATAAACTTCAAAATCATTGTAGCAGTCATCGTAGCGAGAATATTAGCTTTAATTCCGCTACCAAGACCGTCAGATAAAACAGCAAGTAAACGTCCCTCATCCGTAAATCTTTTAGACTTAAAGCAATCGCCAAAAGTATTTTGTCCGTCTTTTTTCTGCTGATAGCAGTCTATATCTACAAAAAACGATTGTTCAGGCATTACTTTTCTCCATCTTCATTGCCGGATTGGTCTGCATCAGAATGTTCTTCATAACCTTGCGCAATTTGACTCAACAGAAGCTCTGTATCAACCATATGTTCACCCAAAAGACATGCAATATTTTGAACAGTTGCAATATTTTTCTCAATAACTTCGTGTGCTTTTCTTGCTATTTGTTCACGCTTCATTTCCGTTTGAGTAACATCTGTAATTACTGCACCGACAATTTTATTGCGTTCTATCTCAAAGACTGCAATATCAAAAAGATTTTTACCGACAGGATAACGTTCTTTATGGATATCTTTGCCTGAGTTTAAAGTCCGTTTAAATAAATCAACAAAAGGAACAACTCTATCTAAAGCACCACCGGCAAGCCCCTCAGGTCTGTCTTTAAAAATTTCCAACAAATCAGGAGCAAACATTCTTACAAAAGCCTCGTTAGTTTCTATGATTCTCAAGTCAGCATCAGCCATAACAATAGCAGACGGCATAGACCTAAGCATAGCACTAGCCTTTCTTATCGCAAGTTTACGCATATAAGAAACACACATAGATGGCTCTGCATCACCTGATAATAATGCCTCCGCAAGCTGTCTGCAAGTATCATATCCACAGCCGCCGCAGTTCAATTCATCCTCTATACCATGTTTACCAATACTTGCCATAGCTTCGGCAATTTGCTCAGGAGTATATTTTTTGGTATTTTGAGGTCTTGCTCTGAATTCTTTTTCTACGACAACCTCAGGCTCAGTAGGTATGTCATCTCTAAGTTTAACTGTTCTTAGAATATCAGACATTGTTAAAATACCGGGTTTACTTGGATCAAGACAAGGACCGTTAGCACATCCGCCGGGGCAGGCAAGAGCTTCCACAAAAATTGGTCTGTCTATTTTTTCCGGATCAAGATTTTGCAATGAGTCTCTAAAAGCAGGTATCGAGCTTACACTAACCAATTGAATATCTTTGGCACAACCCGACAACCTGATGGTCTTATTCATACCACCCTCTATGGGATAATACGCACCTTCATATGCTTTTTTCGGAACAAATCTTGTTTCTTCATCAGGTTCCAGATCTTCAACAAAGATATTCTCCTGTGCAAACCACTGCGTAGCCTCTTGGAAAGTCAAAGAAACATCAATCAAATCAGGATTTCTATCCGCCTCATTTTTCTTCGCTATACAAGGACCAATGAATACTATGCCTATATCATTACCGTAGCGCTTCTTTAAAAGTTTTGCATGAGTCATTGCAGGAGATCCCACGGGAGTAATAAACTCCGTGTAATCGGGCATATAAAGTCTCACATAATCAACTATTGCGGGACAAGCACTTGATATATGTATTTTATTTTCTCTTTTTGAAAGAATTTTTGTAACCTCAATAGAAACCTCTTGAGCGCCGAGAGCGGTTTCTGAAACACCCTCAAAACCTAGTTTTTTAAAGGCAGAAATGAGTTTTTCGGCAGAACAAGACCAAAAACCAGCCCAGCTTGGAGCAAGAGAAACAAAAACTCTTTTCTTTGCTGTTAAAACAGCTCTTGCCCTATTTACGTCATTTCTTATCTTTTTAGCTTCTGACGGACAAACCAAAACACAATGCCCACAAGCAATACATCTTTCAGGTATGACTGACGCGTGCCCATTTTCTATACGAATTGCTTTCATACTGCACTGACGAACACACTTATAACAGTCAACACACTCATTTTTGAGAGTATAAATCGGATACTGATTATTCATTAAGAGACCTTATTCCTTCTATTAAATATCTGATAAAACCACACAAATTGGTTTTATCTGTATATTTTGCATAAAAATTTGTGAAAAAAGAATATCTCTTTTTTCACAAATTTTTTAAAACAAATTACAAATATTTTTTCAAAATAGCTTCTAATCTAACAGGAGAAGCTGATTCACAGTTTTCACCGTTAATAATAACATTTGGACCTACTGCACAATTATTTTCGCATCTGGAACCTATAACTTCAATTTTTGCATCCAGCCCGTTTTCTTTAACAAAATTTTCAATAAAATCTAAATTTGCAGCATTACCTCTCGCAAAGCAAGAACTACCCATACACACTTTAATCGTAATAGTTTTAGTTTTTTGTTCAGTGTTTTCCATTTTCAATCTTCCTCATAAATGTATTAATCGCCACAAATTTTCATTTGGACAAAGACCTAATGCAGTTATTGTGAAACTTATCACCAATACCGTTAATATTTTAAGTTAATTTTCAACAAATATCAAGCATATAAATTGTGAAGTAATTCACTATTCTGCATTGATTTCATTTAATCCCAAGCCCCAAAGTAACGCTAAAATTCAAAAATAGCTTAAAAAATAAATTTAACATAATCGTGATTTTTTTCTTGATTTATAATATAATAATCTTGCATTTTAGAGGAATAAAGATTATGAGTAAAAATATACCGGAAAAAGTTTCTAACAGATTAACGCTGTATCACAGTATTATGGTGGAATATATCGAAGACGGCATTGATACAATATCAAGCCCGCAAATTGCACAAAGATTAGGTATAGATGACTCACAAGTAAGAAAAGATTTCAAACTTTTAAACAACCCGGGCAAATGCAGAGTCGGATATTTAGTCAAAGACTTAAAAGATTCAATAGAAAAGACTCTCGGTTTTGCTCATGCAAAGGATGCTTTTATTGTAGGTTCAGGACACCTTGGGCTTGCTCTTGCAAAATATGACAGTTTTAACAGCTACGGGCTTAACATTCTTGCTTTATTTGACAATGACCCCCAAAAAGTGGATTTACAAGTAAACAACAAACAGATTTTTCACATATCGAAATTGCCAAACCTTGCACAAAGACTGGGTGTTGATATTGCTATACTAACTGTACCCAGAAAAAATGCTCAACAAGTTGCAGACTTTTTAATAAATTCAAACATAAAATATATCTGGAATTTTACACCTGCAGTGCTAAAAGTTCCTCCAACGGTAAAAGTTTGGAATGAAAATCTAATGGGCAGTTTCTTGCAATTCGCTTGCAAAGATATAATCGGAGATTAAAAATTAAGCCATACAATACGCTAATTTGGTTTGTATACAGTTTATTTTTTAACTACATCACGATAAAGAAGTTCTCTTTTTTTCTTCATATCGGGATTCAGCATATACTCTTCATATTTATAATGAGATTCAATCCAACCGTTTGGCGAAATCTCTATTATTCTGTTTGCAACAGTTTGTATAAATTCGTGGTCTTGAGATGTAAACAATATTGAACCGTTAAAATCTATCAAAGAGTTGTTTAAAGCTGTTATAGACTCCAAATCAAGATGGTTTGTCGGCTCATCAAAAATCAAAACGTTAGACTCTGCGATCATCATTTTTGCAAGCATACAACGAACCTTTTCACCACCTGAGAGGACATTTGCACTTTTTTCGGATTCTTCACCGGTGAACAACATTCTGCCAAGATATCCTCTTATAAAACTTATATGCTGCTCTTGAGAATACTGTCTAAGCCAGTCAATCAAGCTGATATTTGTATCAAAATAAGAATTATTATCTTTAGGGAAATACGACCTTGTAGCAGTAACACCCCACTCTACTTTACCGGAATCAGGCTCCATTTCACCGGCAAGTATTTGGAACAGTGTCGTAACAACCATAGGATCTCTGCTTATAAACCCAATTTTATCGCCCTTGTATACATCCATTGAAAAATTCTTAATCAAAAGCTCACCATCGATTGATTTATTCAACTTTTCAACATGCAAAACATCTTTTCCAGGCATCTTTTGATAGTTAAACCTGATTCTCGGGAATTTTCTTGAAGACGGTTTTATATCTTCCAGAGTTAATTTATCCAGCATATTTTTTCTGGAAGTAGCTTGCGCAGCTTTAGAAGCATTAGCACTAAACCTGGCAATAAATGCTTTTAATTCTTCTATTTTTTCCTCTGTCTTTTTGTTTTGTTCTTCTTTTTGCTTTTGAATTAATTGACTGGCCTGCGCCCAGAATGAATAATTACCAGTATAAAGCTGTATATTTTGATAATCGATATCAGCAATATGAGTGCAAACATTATCGAGAAAATTTCTGTCGTGAGATACAACTATAACGAGGTTTTGGAAATTTATCAAAAACTCTTCCAACCACTTTATCGTTGTTATATCAAGGTGGTTTGTCGGCTCGTCAAGCAGAAGAATATCAGGATTGCCAAACAATGCTTGAGCAAGAAGGACTCTTACTTTTTCGCTACCAGAAAGTTCACTCATCAGACCGTAGTGTTTTGAATCGTCTATTCCCAAATCGCTCAACAAAGTAGCTGCCTGAGACTCTGCCTGCCAACCGTCAAGTTCTGCAAACTCGGTTTCCAATTCAGATACTTTCATACCGTCTTCATCGTTAAAATCAGGTTTTGCATAAAGAGCTTCTTTTTCTTTCATAACATCGTAAAGCCTTTTATGCCCCATAATAACAGTTTCAATTACAGGATAACTGTCATAAGCAAAATGATCTTGTTTTAAAACAGCAATTCTTAACCCCTTTTGAATATGAACTTCTCCGGATGTGGGTTCCACATCTCCTGAGATAACCCTTAATAAAGTAGATTTTCCTGCACCGTTTGCACCAATGACACCATAGCAATGCCCTGGTAAAAACTTTATATTAATATTTTCAAAAAGAGTTTGACTGCCGAATCTGACAGTTAATTTACTTGTTGTTATCATGTTTCGCTTTCCACTGTTTTAAAATAGGTAATAATTTAATTCTTACACAAATATAAGTGAAAGTAAAAAAGCACTACAAATCTCGTCTTATGACAAAAATAGCCTCTTCGCACAAAAAGTTTGTTAAAATTTTAGTCAAGGGATTTTTACTTATTTTTCCTCTTTTTATGTATACCGATTTTATAACGTCAATATTTCGTTCTTTGCAAAAATCAAAAAAGTCCTCAACAGTTAAAAGATGAATATTAGGCGTATCATACCAACAAAAAGGGAGCATCTTTGATTTTGGCATACGACCTTTAAAAAACAGGTAAAAACGAACTCGCCAATATCCAAAATTGGGAAAACTGACAACTACTTTTTTACCGACTCTCAACATCTCCTCTATAACATAATCGGGCTTTTCTGTTGATTGCAATGTTTGATTCAAAATTACATAATCATATTCTTTATCGGAAAATTCCTTTAACCCCTCATCTATATCTCCCTGAATTACGGAAAGACCTTTTTGAATACTTTCTATTACGTTATTTTGATTAATATCAATACCTGAACCGCTACAGTTTTTTTTATCAACCAGCATTCTCAACAAATCACCGCTACCGCAGCCCAAATCAAGAATTTTAGAACCTTTTTCAATGTTATCTGTTATAACCTCATAATTAAGATGTAATGAGCTAATCCTTTCATCTTTAAAATTAGACATTTGCACCTCCAAAAGATTTTGAGAGAAAACTTTTAACAATTTTAGTCTGTGTTTCAAACTCAAGCAAAAACGCATCATGACCACAGGGTGATTCTATCTCGCAAAAAGAGACATCTCTCCCTGCTTTTATTAATGCTTGAACAATTTCTTTTGATTGAGAAGTAGGAAATAACCAATCAGAAGTAAAAGAAATAACCAGAAATCTTGCATTTGTTTTTTTGAAAGCATTTTCCAATGATTCATGCTTATGCGCTAAATCAAAGTAATCAACAGCTTTTGTAATATACAAATAACTGTTTGCATCAAACCTGTCAACAAAAGTCTGTCCCTGATGCGCAAGATAGCTTTCTACCTGAAAATCTATACCAAAATCAAAATTAGGATGTTCTTTACCATCGATTTCATTTTTAAACCGTCTTCCAAACTTGCTGTGCATTGATTCTTCGCAAAGATAAGTTATGTGCCCTATCATCCTGGCAATAGAAAGTCCTTTTTCCGGTTGATTGTCAGAGTCATAATAATCACCATTATTAAAGTAGGGGTCTGATAAGATAGCATTTCTCCCTACAGCATTAAAAGCTATACCCTGAGCGGTCAAACGACTTGTTGACGCAATGATTATAACTGCATCAACCATATCAGAATGGGTTATCGACCATTCCAAAGCCTGCATTCCACCCATAGAGCCGCCTGCAACAATAAGTTTTTTTACCCCAAGAAAGTCTACCAGCTTTTTTTGTACTTTTACGGCATCTTCTATTGTAATAACAGGGAAAGAAAGACCATAGGGCTTTCCTGTTTGAGGATTTATAGAACAAGGACCTGTAGTTCCGGAACATCCGCCCAACATATTTGACGATATAACAAAATACTTGTCAGTATCAAACGCCTTACCCGACCCGACCATATCATCCCACCAACCGGGTTTTCTGTCATTTTCACTATTATATCCTGCTGCATGAGCATCACCTGTTAATGCATGCAAAAGCAAAATTGCATTATCCTTATTTTCATTTAAGGCACCATAAGTTTCATAAGCAACCTGAACAGGCCCGAATTTCTCACCCGATTCAAGTTCGAGTTCTTCATCTATTGTAAAAAATTTTGTTTCGACAATTCCAACAGAATTTTCAAGATTAATCATCGGCGATTCTCCAAAGCAAAAATTAATACAACATCTCCCAGTTTACCATTAAATTCAGAATTTAGAAAAAAGATTGCACTTTATTACAACTATTTATTATACATTGGTCTATTTTATATTTTGCAAATACAACTTACACTAACAATGGATATCTTATGGAGAGGAGTCTTGTAATGCTTACTGAAAGATATACTGGCGGAATAAACCAGAAACACCAGATTGAATTTAATAATATCAGCAAAGAAATTCTCCCTTGGTTGGAAGACGTAACAGCTGAAACAAATTGCAAAATAGAAAGAAAAGAGTGGAAAAGCAAATACAACAGCTATGTAATTTATGATTACGAGCCTTTTTGTTCCGACGGTTTTGAGATTAATCTGGTTGTCTCATCAACAAGCAGAGCCCACTTGGATTTTCTAAAATATTTGTACGATAACAAAATCAACACAATAGAATACCTAAATAATTGCGTAATAAGCTAAGTCTATTTGTACAATACAGCATCTTCTCTAAGCTGTATTATAAATTGCGAGCCTGATGGAATGGTTATCGATTTTCCCTTGTAGAATATTGCTATTACAGGAGATGCCACGAAATTTACGGCATAAACAACAGCTCCCGTTAAGAAAGAAAATGGAGTTAAAATAATTTCCACACCGCTTTCATTTTTCGCAAGTTTGCATGTAACCCGCCACATCTTTTTAAAGAAAGTTGTTCCGGGTTTCAATGCTTTTGGGAAACTTCTCCAGTACATTCTTTTACCTTTTATGTTGTTTAAGAAAATGTGCTTTCCGTTTGCAACACTTATTTTGGCATCAATGTTATAAGTTGAGCCTTTATAAACCATTTGATTAACTTCAATAACAATTAGCCCGCCATTACCTGTTAATTGAGGACCATGTGTATCTGTAACCTTACCATAGAAAACGGTTCCGGCAGGAATGGTTATGTATCTTGAAGTCTCAGGATAAATACTCTTAAAACTAACCCTTGCACCTTTTGGTGTACTACTTGAAACAGAACTTAGAAGATTTACTTTAAACTTTTTGCCCTTTGGAACAATAAAAGACAACTTATTATTTTGGTAATAACTGTTATTAGAAGACTTCACAACCTGTTTTTTTACTGTAGAGGCACTGTTTTGAACAGTTTTTTGCTGATTTGTTTGCGCATTTACCTTATTTGTCTTAACTTCTGTCTTCTGAGGTATAGCTTTTTGCGGCACAGATGTTTGTGCAGGTTTTACAGTACTATTGCTATTTTGAACAGGCTTTGGTGCAATCTCGGGAGAAGTTGCAGACGGAGCAAAAACATCCAACCCATCAGGAGGCAATACCGTATCAAATTCAGGTAAATTTGGCAACTCAGGCAAACTGTCGTCTGATGCGGCAAAAACAGGCATCATAAACAAATTGAATAATATAAACAAAGACAAAATCTTTTTCGACAGTTTTTCCATAATATAGATTTTAAAACAGCAGATTATTATTTTAATCCTTAAGAAATAGGAGATTTAAAAGCATTTTAGAGATTTTATTTTATTTTTTCTTCAAAAATCATCCGATTATAAACTTTTCCAAAAATATAATTTTTCAAAATCATAAACCATCTTTGAGAAAAAGATTCAATATATCGCATTCGTTTTACAACATTTTTAAACTCATAAGTTTTTTTCCAAAGCCATTTATGTCCTTGTTCTATATCTTCAGGTGTCATTTTAGCAGGTTTTATCACACAGTTTTGGCAATCATACAAACTCCAATCCGTTGTTATAAGCCTGTCTGCATCTTTCATCATATCAAAATATTTTGTACCGGGATAAGGAGTATTAATCGTATACCTTACATAGTCAATACAAGAATCTATAACAAAATCGAGTGTATTTTTAAAAGACAATTCATCATCACTATCCAAACCCAGAACAAAACTACCCGTAACTTTTATACCGTATGAATGAAGTTTTTTGATACATTCTTTGTAATCTTCTGCCCTATTAAAACCTTTTTTTATATCCGTCAATGAGTTCTGGTTAACTGACTCAAAACCGATTAATATCTCACAGCATCCCGATTCTGACATCAATTTAAGAAGTTTGTCGTTTTTACAGACAGAAATTGTCATCGGAGCAAACCACTCTTTTTTTAAAGGTTTAAGTTTTTGACAAAGCTCCTCCAAATATTTCTCATCCTTAGACAAATTCGGATCCACAAATTCGACATAGTTATCTTCTATTTTTTTTATTTCTTCAATAACATCATCTACAGGTCTTTGATGATAACCTTTGCAAACATAAGGTTGCACGCAAAACTCACAAACATTTGAACACCCGTAGGTTGCACATACCATATTAAGCTCCGTTGCCCAAATACTTTTATCTTCATATATATGTCTTGATGGTAATACCATATTTTCAAAAGACATTTCATCAGTTTGGTAATAGTATTTCTTCAAACAGCCGTTTTTTAAGTCTCTTATTAAAGCAGGCAGGCTTTCTTCAGCCAAACCGCAAATAACGCTATCTGCGTACTCTGCTACCTCTTGAGGCATCAAAGTTGCGTGAATTCCACCGATAAAAACAGGAATATTTTTGGATTTGAAATATTTTGCGTAAGAATACGCCTTATGGACTGCAGGTGTTATTGCTGAAAGCCCAATCAAATCCGCATTTATTTCTTCTAAATTAATCGTCTCAACTGTTTCATCATAAATTTCCACATCTGTATCAGGAAAATTCTTTTTTATTATTGAATGAAGCACGCCCATAGTTAATGAATCAGGCATATGTTTAAAAAACAGCGACCTGTTTCTAAAAGAATAAATATTTCCTTTGACCATTATTAAGGCTATTTTCATTCACACAGTCCAATAATTATAAACAAAAGCAAAGTATTAAGTTTTGTTAAAACAAATTTTACTCCACAAACACAATAATATCAAGATTTTTAAGACTTATTTATTCTAACTGCCTTAATAACACTAAACAAAAAAACAAAAATGCCGATATAGATAATACAAAACAAGCAGGGAAAAGGTTTAAAGAAAAAAGGAGTAATATGTCAGACAGTCTAAATGTATATTTGAATACAATGGGAACACAAAACATATTTGTGCCGCAAACAACAACTCCCGAGCCGGAAGAATCTGTTGATGATTACAACTTCATCAGCAAAACATACAATCCTACCGTCGAATCGACAGATGAAGACGGAGATGTTCAAATAGAAGAAAAATCAGAAAATAAATCAGAAGAAAAAACCTCAATCATAAAAAATATATGGTCCGGAACCAAAACAATATGGGGAGGGACAATAGGCGGCACAGCGACAATGGTTGCTGACCTTGCCAAAGCAGGAGTAACAAGTACTCTTACCGTACTAAAAGGAGTCGGTCAAGGGACATTGGGTGCATTACAAGTTCTATCAACACCAATTGTAGGGTTGGTAAAATCAGCGGTAAAGAATGTTAAATGCAGCATAAATGGTATTAAACAAATATTTCAAGGTAAATTTCTAAAAGGAATAGGAACTCTTGCAAAAGGTGTATGCAGCATAGTAACAGAACCTGCAAAATGGCTCTGGAGTGGTGTCAAAAAAATTGGCAAAGGTGTTGCCAACGTTGCTAAAGGAGCAGTAAAATGCGTAGCTTCTGTAGGTAAAGCTATCGGTAAAGGTATAGCTAAGGTTGGCAAAG
Source organism: Candidatus Gastranaerophilales bacterium (assembly GCA_944326555.1). Taxonomy (GTDB): domain Bacteria; phylum Cyanobacteriota; class Vampirovibrionia; order Gastranaerophilales; family Gastranaerophilaceae; genus Limenecus. The sequence continues at coordinate 82,510 of CALVEK010000006.1, forward strand.
CTATAGGCAACGGAATCAAAAAAATATTTAAAGGTTGGTAAAAGACTAACAAAAAAAAATATGTTTGTGTTTTACTGCTGGTATGATACATGCAATTTTTGGGGCATGCCAGACTAATCAAGGATTTTCACAAAAATCACTAAAGTATAAGAGCAAAACCTCAAGTATAGATAAAGTAGCTGGAAATAATTTTGCAAAGTTTGACCAAGGGAAGACTTTGCTTAATAAGCTGTATTTTTTTGGAACAAATCCTGCCGGTAAAATATCTTTCAAAGGCTATTATGGCGACCAACAGCCGTTAAAAAAACTTTTTTGGATTTCGACAAACAGAAACGATGTCTATGAGGATAACTGGACAAAGGAACACATATATCAGGTTGGTACAAAAAAATGGGTAAATGCTCATCCGGCCGAACTTTTAAGAAGAACTCCTGAGCAGACCATTCAATCGTTATGCACAATAACAAAACCTGATAATCAATACCCTGGGATACCCCCATATATTCCATCTCCCAATTTTGGTGATAAATGGGGCAGGCACGCCAATTACATAGAAATAAATCCAAGAGTGGTTGCAAAATACGAGGGAAACAGAGCGACAGACGGACTGCTAAATACAATGAAACTATTGCCGGCATTGCCAACATCTCCAAATTCTTTTGCTAATTGTATCGTCCTATCTCAATTATATCCGGCTTTTTACGGTGATGGCTACAAAGATGCAAGCTCTCTTTATTGTGCCAATCTGCATAATGGCATCAGTCAAACGCTCACAGCAGATGGATTATACGGAAAGATGGGCGCAGATGAGCAAGTCAAAGCCTTCAATGATATGGCTCACCTTTTAGGTTTTAAAACAGCATTTAGGATGCCTTTATCAGCTGATCAATTAAGAGTTAAAGACAGACCATTTAACTGGTATGATCATGAAAAAGCCTTTATTGATGCTTGTTGCTGGGGTATCGAACTCGGATTTGATGCAATTTTCTTTGACAGTGCCAAACACATAATAGACAGAAACGGCTACTGTGGTGTAGGAGCACTGCCAAACAAAGCACAAATGGCATACATACTTTATGAAATAAGACAAAAAACAGGTCGTAATGATATCGCCTTTATGGGTGAAAAATGTAATGACAACTACGAATTTAAAGAAATGGGATTTACTGCAGGTACAGACTGGGGCAAGGCTGATAATTTCGGCAGCGTATGGTGGGAATCACAAAAGCAAAGATGCTCCAGAGAATATGCGGCAGGACCGGAAGTTTCAAACGACAATGACTATGGAGAAGCTAATTTTGAAACAAGATTAAACAGAATAAATTCCTGTTTATTTGGATTTGATTATGTTTCAAATAAACTTCCCTCATATATGCAATTACATGATATTTTCCCTCTTTCGCCATACACAAACACCCATGAATTAATGATGCACACAAAAGAAATGTGCGGTTCAAATGCTTGGACAGAATGTGAAAGACACTATGACGGTGCATTTAATACATCACAAGCCGCTACAGACTACAGAAACAACGTTTATCACATTTTTGAAAATGCAATAAGAACATACGGTTAACAACCAAGTAAAATTAGTATTTTGGTGTTCCAAAAACATTAACTCTGTTTAAAGGCCAAAACAGAAATACAGCCCTGCCTATGAATCTTTCTTTTGGCAAAAATCCCCAAAATCTGGAGTCTTGTGAGTTTCCTCGATTATCACCCATCATAAAATATTGACCCGCAGGAATCTTCATTGGTCCACAGAACATACCCTCACTACAAGGAATATAGTCATCAGGACTCATTATATAATTTTCTTTTAAAGGTTCATCGTTTATGTATACCTGATATCGGCCATTGACAAGTTCTTTTATCTCCAACTTATCACCCGGCATACCAACAACTCTTTTTATATAAGCAATATCCTTACAGAAAAAGCCTGATAGTCGTTGAAAAACTGATAAAGCATCCGTTTTTATTTCTTCTTCCGGAGGATAAAAAACCATTATATCACCTCTTTTGGGCGTAGTAAAAAATCTGGAAAATCTTTCAACAAAAATTCTATCTCCCTCAATCAAGGTAGGATGCATCGACGCAGATGGAATCCATCTTATTTCACCAATAAAAAATCTTATTATAATGACCATTACAACAACAAAAACAACAGTTTCAACTGTTTCTTTTAATCCTGCAATAAATTTTTGTTTAAAAGTTTCTTCTTTAGCTGACTCTTGCTTATCCATTTTACCAATCACTAACTTACATTTTATATAAATTACATAAACTAATTAAAGCTCTTCTGTACTGATTATCCTCAAGAAAAAGTAGATTTTCAATAGCCAAATCAATGTATGAATAAGCCAATTGTTTAGTTTTTTCAATAGCAGAAGTACTTTTCAATTGTTTTATAACCTGTTTTGAATTTATAAGAGGTTGTAGTATATCTTTACCTTTTTCTTGTGCAAAATATATTAAAGGTGCAGAATAATCCCCATTTTCAATATCCTCATTAACTTTATCTGAATCATCAAAGTTATCTAAATCATTAAAAATTTGAAAAGCTGTACCAAAGGCCATAGCAAAATTAGAAATATTTTTAATTTCTTCTTGAGAAGAAGTTCCATAAAAAACACAAGACAAAAGAGCAGCTTCAAAAAGCCTTGCCGTCTTAGCTTTTGACTTTTCTATATAATTTTCTATCGTGCCAACCTTAAAACGATTAAAATATTGAGAAATTTCGCCATTTATCATCTCTGACATAACTTTTACATGTAAATTCCTGATATTTTCATTTTCAAAGCCATTAATAACTCTAAGAACCTCACACAACAAAAAATCACCGGATAGTACAGCTAATTTTGAATCATAATCAAAATTCAAGGTCTTTTGACCACGTCTTATCAAAGAACAATCAATAATATCGTCGTGAATCAGTGTTGCATTGTGAATCAATTCAATAGCAAATGCAAGTTTGTAATGAAAGTCTTCTATAGATTGATTCATTGCTCTTGTTATAAGAAATATCAAAAGCGATCTGATTTGCTTACCTTTCGCAGAAAAAAACTCTGACAGTATGGGAAAAATTGGATTTCTGTTTTTTTCATTATTTTGATTATAAAAATAAGATTCAAAATAATTATCTAATTTTTCAAAATCTTCAGAAACAAGTTGTTTTATTTTTTGATATTCTTCTTTGAATGCAATCTTATCCAATATAAACACCCTCTATAAAGAGATATATTAAAGATAATTATACATCAAACACAAATCTTTATATTGCAAACAAGTTTATAAACAAGGATAAAAAACTTATCAAGAGATAATTTTAAAAGCTAAGCACTAAATTTTTCCAATCTTCTCGCCAAGTCAGCTTTTGTAATTTGTCCGTTCGAGCCAAGTCTGTAGTTTGAGCCTGCTTCATAATATTTTTCACCTGCTCTGGTCAGGACATAGTTTCTTGCCCTGCCCGGAAGGAATACGAGCGCATACAAAGTACCTGCATCTATTTTTTCGTTATCTTTATAACCTGCACTGCGTTTTGCATTCATCAAATATTTTTCAACATAAACAAGTTGTTGCTCCGGAGACATCCATTTTAATGCTTCAGTTGAAGTACCCAATGACCTTGCCGTTGAAGGCATAAATTGAATAAGCCCAGTCGCTCCGCCAGAAGTATTTACAGCTTTTGTATTAATACCTGACTCAGAATTCATAAGTGCCATAAGAGCATCAGGAGAACAGCCTATTCTCTCAGAGATGCTAACAACTTTGTTGTAAAATCCTTTTGACAAGGTTGGTTTTTTCTTTGCCCATTTAGCCTGTAATTCTTCTGCAGACTTGGAGCAGTTAACGGTATCCAAATCAGAGTAAGGCTGCATACTATTATTTAGTACTATACCAAACTGATTTTTCATTGCATTCATCCAGTTGTCGACATAGGCATTCTGCATAGATGCCATTGCACTAAGAGCCTGTCCCCAATCAATATTTTGTCCGCCCATAGTTTGCGGCAAAGTAAAATTATTATTTTGTAAATTTGAAAATATATTATTCGTATTTAATGTATTCATCGGCATAACAGGCATATTAAAAAGCCCCATACCATAATCAGCAGGAGTTAGTCCATTCCCCACTTGCAGTGAATCCATCTTCAAATATGGAGAAAAGAAATAACTTTTATTGTTCAAGATACTTTCTAACGACATAAAAATCCTCGTAACTCCTATATTTATATAAAAACATTTTGCATAAAAAAATTGCCCACAAATTTTTAAATCAAAAATAGGCTGAGAATTTTGTAAATTAAGCTATAAAACAAAAAAAGTATCCAAAGTACATTTTTTCATAACGTGTACCTTAGGACATTTTAAATACCTAAGTTGAGGCAAAACAAACTTCGGCTCAGCAACACACAAAATAATAACATCGGGTCTTAAGTCCGATATTTTGTTAACCGGCACAACATTATATCCTTTGTAAACTTGCTCAACTGCAAACTTATTATCACTAAGTCCACAAATATTAAATTTAGACAAATCACAATATTCATTTAATGCATCAAAAAACATGCCTGCACCATAGAGCAGAACTTTTTGATTTTTATAAGTTCGAACCAATTTATTAATCTTTTTTTGCTGATTTACTGCTTTAAAATATTCTAACCAAGTGTCTTTATTCGGTATAACATAAAACAGATTTTTCACAGGAATAAGTCTAAGACTAACCCACAAACAAGCAAAAATAAAAATTATTTTATTCCACAAAGGTAAAACAAACAAAATATCAACTATATGTTTGAATGTTAAAAGGTTGTTCCATTTTGCGTATGCAAGCTCTTTTATATATGTTTTGAAAGCATTTGAAGTAAACAAATTACAATTTTTCAAAATAGAATTTCTTATTTTAGCATCAGTTATAAAAATAGTAGATCTTAAATACCCCCACAAAAGAAACCAATTTCGCCTGTTTTGAGTAAGTTTTTTGTCATGTGATCGAGTAGGAGAATCAGTATTTGGAAGCCAATTTACTATTGATACAGACACAGAATAGAATTCTTTTTGCTCATTAATCATTTTTGCGGCAATAGCAAGTTGAGGAAAGCAATTATCTATATTGTGATACGCATTAATGATGCTTGTAGAATCAATTTCCGAACGCTTAATTATACAAGCGGAAATAAAATTTGCAGATTGAAAAAATTCAGACCACTTATTTTCATCCGTATATCGAAAATTAACCGAAAAAATAAAAGGACAATCATTGTTAATAGCATTCTCTATTTCAGCGAAACTACTCCAACAATAAGTATCATTATCACACAACACCCACAAATAAGGTTTTTGAGCCAATTCGTAAGCTCTTATGGTATTTGCACCTGCGCCAATATTTATAGGATGAACAATCTGTTTTAAATTTGGATATCTTTGACAATACTCATCAACTAACTCGGTTGTCCCATCAGTAGAATGATTATTTAATATGGTAATATCAAGATCGCGTACAGGAGAATCCTCTGCAAAAAGTTCCCGTAAAGTATTTTCCAAATCTTTTTTTCTGTTAAACGTGATTAAAAAAATTTCCAATTTATCTTTCAATGACATTTACTTATTCATCCATCATAGTAACAAATCTATCCCAAATTTTTATTCAAAGTTTTATTTACCTGCCTCATCGTTTCAGAAATAGCAGCAAAAATTTTGCGAGAAGGAGGAATTAATTCTTCCTTGTCTTCAGGATTAACTTTCACGATTATTTCATTTTTATTTAAACGGCAAGGATCTTCAGGCGCTATTTCCAATATATCAAATATTTTATTTACAATAGGATTATCTTTAGCAAATACATCTATTTTCACCGTCTTTGGCTTGCCCTTAACCGAGTTGAGCCTGATTTCCAAATTGTTATGTCTTGCATAATTTCCAATAGTAGACTTCAATGAACTAACATATTCAAAAGTATCCGAGTCTAATTTAGGAGAAATTTTCACATATTTATCATAGTTAACACCATATGATGACTTTTGAAATTTAGACATCACTTCGCCTGTATAATTTCTGATAACTGACTTTGCAACAACAATCTTCTTCAAATCGGAAATTGACATTTCATAATCCTTAGCAATGTAGTACAACTTTATTATAAACCAACATAAAACGTTAGGTTATTATTTTAAAAAATCTATACCTGTTCATTTGCCAACTTATCAGCCAGAGGAGTTTTTAAGATTCCGTTTAAGGCCTTATCTATTTCTTTCAACTTTTTAGAAATAATTTCCATTTCATCAGTCCAGACAAAATTATCAAGAACATATTTTTCACCTGCAGAAAAGTCTTTAGAAAGCTGAACACGAATAATTTCTGCCAACATCTTTTGAGCAGTCGGTATCATTTTATCCAAATCAACTTCCAAAACACCGTCTTGATTAAGCCATATTGCTTTATTTTCAAGAAAATACTTGGACTGCATAACAGTTCTGACCCTGTGAGCCTGAGACAAGTTTGGTTTTGCTTTTAAGAAGTTATCAGCTGCATAGGTAACAATAATTTGTTTTTTCTCGTCTTCTGTATACATACCAAGCTCTGTCAATACATCTAACAAAGCCAAAGAACCCATATCAGCCTTATTTTCTTCTATAATATTCTTATATTTACCAAGAGCCTCTGTTCCTGATTTTGGCCCCAAAGAATGAACATTTTCATGCCCTATTGTAAACCAGTGATCGGCTTCTTGATTATAATACTTGTGAAGATCTTTGCTCAATGTCGCATCAAGCCTTTTTTGTCTTTTGATTTTAGCTTCGGGACTTGTGCTTATTCTTATTTGACGATGATAAACATTTCTTCTGCCACCACCGATTTTTAAAGACGGTTTATCATTGTTTGGCAGATTTTGAGCTAACGTTATACCGCCTCTATATGTACCTTCATCACCTCTTAATGTAACTATATCAACATCAACCATAGTCTGTTTATCATCATCAGAGGATGAAATATTTTGCTCATATTCATCTTTATAAGGCATATTTTCAGCAAGAACAGGCATATATTGTTTTATTTCCAACAATTTTTCCGTTCCCTTTTTATTGACAATACCTACTCTTATACCTATTGAATCTTTAGAAATCGGTTCGATATTGTTGTCATCAAGAAGTTTTTTCAACTGCTCATTTTCAACAACAGTCCCTGTCATCTCATCAGCATATTGTTCTCTTGAGATAGTAAATTCAAGAGGCGTATCTTGTAATTCCGCCCATTTTTTATCGGCATAAGCATCATTTTTGGGATTATTTTCGCAAAGAGCAATTGCTTGTAATTTTAGATATTTGTTAAAATCTTCGTTTGTAGAAGTCTCTGCAGCAGCTTCCAGTTCATCTGCTATATAGGAAAATTCTTTTTCAAAATACTCTGTATAATCAATTCCTTTGAGCTTATTACCATCTCTCACAACCATAGAACGCTGATTAAGGATTTTTTGAACTTCTTCTATTTCACCATCATTTAACATTTTTAAAAGAATATCGTGAAATTCTTCTTTAGTTAAATCTACAGGATAAAAACCTTTACCCGGGAGTTCTTTTTCCCCTTTTGCAAGAAAAATCTTATTAGCTTCGGAGTCAACAGCATTCATACCAATTTGAGCATTAAACAAAGTTAAAGTCATAGCGGCATCTTCGTTGCCTTTTTCAGTCTCTTCTTCCAAAAACTTTTTAAATTCGAGATTTTTGGGGTTATCCTGCTTCATAAAAACTTCATCTATAGCTTTAGCTGCTCTTACAAGGTGAACAAGTGCTTTCTTATCTCCATCAGCCAAAGCATTATATTCTTCGCAATCTTCTTTTAACATTTCCTTTGGAATAAGACAATCTTTACTTGTTCTTTTAACCAATTCTTCGTGAGAAAGACCTAATTCAAACATATTTATAAACTCCATTTTTAATTATTTTTTATTAAAAAAGCGTATCTATCGTTTTTGTACTGCAAAAACTCACTTTTAACAATCCCTTTTCTTTCGTATTTGATTTTTAATTTCTCCAACATTTTTTGTTGTATATCCGCTTCTTTTTCACCCTGATTAACAATCAACATCTGTCCATCATTCAAAAGTAAATTGTATGCATGATTTAAAAGTTTTTCGGGTGCAAAAAACCTTTGAGGTAACCCCCAAGCCACATGCGGATTTTTTGTAATAAATGGCAAAATCCAAACAATATAATTGTATCTGTGTTTAATATTTAAAAGATTATCCGGTATATACAAACAATTTTGCAGGTCTTTTGTGTAAAACTTTGCAACTTCATATCTTGAATAAAAATTACTATAGACCCTGTAAGCATCAATTTCTACACCGTGTAATGATAAAGAGTTACAGTGATTTTTAAAGAACGAATACTCTCCCTTTGCATAAAACCAATTTTTGCAACCAATATCAAGGACAGAGATTTTGTCTTGATAATTTACATCAAAAATCTGCTCCAAGAGGTCATAGGTATAGAGATTTTCCAAATAATTTCTAAACAGAGCGGACTCTGATTTTTCTACAAAATTTTTTCTTGAAAACTTTGTTTTTGAACGCAAAAAATAATCAATGTTATTCTTAAAATCCTGAAACATAAACTAATTATACAATATAATCAAAATTGCACCCGCAATCATAATCACTGAGCCAACCAGCTTCTTTTTGATATGTTTTTCTTTAAAAATCTTATACCCCAAAATAACACTCAAAAGTGCACTTAGCTGAAATAAAGAAAGCGCATAAGCGACATTCATCCGACTAAAAACAAAATTTGTCATATACTGCATAAGAAAAACAAAAAATGCGAGAAGCAAAACGAGTTTCAACGCACCAGTTTTTAAAAAAACACATTGCTGTTTTAACCTAATATGCCTGAACTTTAACAATAAAAAAGAAAACAAAGCACCAAACGCACACCAAGACACAAAAGCAACAAAAACAGAAGAAAGAATTATTACTTTCTTTATAAAAATGGCTTCTAAAGCACTGAAAAACAAAGCCAAAAACCTATAACGTATCTCTCGATTCTTGAGCAATGCAAAACTAAAACGTTCTTTGAGAGTATCAAGCACAAAATAGCTGCCGACAACAATAAGAAGCATCCCCAAAACGCCCACAAATGTAGGAAGTTCTCTAAGCAGAAATACACCAAATATGAGACCAACAATCGCTTTATAAGAATTTATCGGCCCCAATACAGACAAATCACCGTTTTCTAGCGATTTTATCAAATAGGCATTACCCAACGCACCAAGCCCGCCAACAATTGCAGAATAAACATAAAACATCAAACTATATTGATGATATTCTCTAAAAAAAAGTACCGAAACAGATACAACAGCCAAAAGGAAATAAGTCAGAAAATTTATAGCAAGAGGATTACAACCAAAATTTGCAAGTTTTTTTTGACAAACATTTGCAAAACTGTTCGACAAAATTCTCAAAGCTACAGCAGCTGATAAAACCAGTATATATAGAATAACAAACCTCTTTTTCTGTATCTGACAAATAAGTATTATACAAATAAAAGATTTTGAAGTAAAATCGAATTATGAGAAAAATTTTTGCATTAATTTTGGTTTTACTGTTCTGTGCACAGAATGTGTACGCTTTTTCTGCCGACACTTCAGGATGGGCGCAAAATCCTGAGCATATAGAAGTTTCAGCAGCTGAATTAGACCTAAAAAGCGATTTAAAAAATGATTTTAAAGTTTATCAATCTACAATAACAAATATAACGGCTTCAACAATAGATGTGAGTATACCCTCAAACGAAAATGCTAATGAGGCTGTCGATAAAATTTTAAAAAACGGATTATCATTTAAAGAACTTATGACAGTGCCAAAACAGATAGCAGTTGACAGCTATAATGAAGATGTTGGTACAGGTAAAATTGCAAAAGCTCACAAAGGTTTGATATATGTATTGGCCTCAGCTGGTGCAGTCGTTGCAGGTGCAGGATTATTGGGAGTATATCCTCAACAAAAAACAGAAGAATTTTTTGCTCATAAAAAAATCAAAAAAGAATACAAAAAAATCAATCAAAACTTAACTGATAGCTTTACACTTGCTCCTTTTGAACAAAAAGATATTACAATTTTTGTTCCTATAGAGAACAATTCACCAATCATTTATACTCAATCAAGAGAAGACTATCAAGAAGACATCTACTCCGAATATCATCAATTATAAGTACATTGCCTGATTAGCTAACAGAAGAACTAAATTTCCTTTGCTATACGGCAGGGGTTGCCATAAGCCATTACATTTGACGGGATGTCTTTTGTTACAACGCTTCCTGCACCTATTACAACATTGTCGCCTATAGTAACACCCGGTAATATAACAACATTACCGCCAATCCATACATTGTTACCTATCGTTATCGGAAGAGCGTACTCTTCACCGGCAATTCTTCTTTCCGTATCAATAGGATGCGTAGCTGCATATATACCGACATTTGGAGCAATAAAAACATTATCTCCGATTTTAACCTTTGCACAATCCAAAATTACAAGATTGTGATTTGCATAAAAATTTTCTCCAATTTCAATGTTATACCCGTAATCACAGAAAAAGTTCGGTTCTATAGTAAAGTTTTCTCCTGTTTTACCAAGTATTTTTTTCAATATCGATTTTCTCTCAGCAATCACACCATAAGGAATGCTGTTATATTCCATGCAAAGAGTTTTTACTCTTGCTCTGTCTTTTAAAAGAGTCATATCAGCAGGATTATACATGTGTCCTGCAATCATTTTTTCTCTTTCTGTTTTCATAATTAAACTCCTATAGCAACTGGAAAAATAATAACAAAAATATTCAATTAATAAAATAAACTCAAGAATAATGATTTAGAGATACAAATGATTGTTTGAATGTTTATTCACAAAATAAAACAAAGACGAAAATATATTTTACAAGGCTATGCCTTGTGGGAGTTCTCGTTTCTATGTTTTATGCAACAAAAAAAGAAGTCAATCACGACTTCTTTTTAAATGGTGGCGTGAAGAGACTGTCTTGAGTCGCTCGCGATTAACGGCGTTACGGAACTGACCTACGTCAGTCCCTCCAGCCTCA